>NZ_CAAAIW010000089.1 GCF_900640115.1 Legionella yabuuchiae | reverse complement strand
CACATTAAAGTGAGAAGCTATTTCATTTAAAAATGAATCAGGATGCTCTTTAATAAAAGATTTTAATTTATCTGAATCTATTTTGTAGGGATTGTGCGGACGACCAGAACCCATTAATTGACCTGTTTGATTTCTTAATCTTTTCCATTGTTTAATTGTCGTTGTGCCAACTGAAAATAATATACTGGTAGATTCAATTGTCGCTCCTGAATCTACATGGGATAGTACTTTTTCCCTAAAATCTAATGAATATGTCATAGCTAAAAAGCGCTAATTATAACAAATATATAAGACTTTTTAAATTTTAATCAA
>NZ_CAAAIW010000088.1 GCF_900640115.1 Legionella yabuuchiae | reverse complement strand
CCGTAGACGATGAGCGGCAATTGCGCTAGGACGGCCTCTTCTTGCGCGGTATTGAGCTGGATTAAGCGATGTTGGTAGGGCTCTAGACCGATAAAAGCGGCATTTTCTTCCGGAGCATGAGGAGGCAAAGGAAGCGCCTCGGCATCTAGGTCGACAAACTCCAATGCATCGGGCGTACTTTCTTTGTCGCGCAGTGTGTTGAGATAAGCGCTTAAGACCCCTTTTTTTAAAAATCGGCTCTTTTCGTAATCGTGGTTTAGAACCACATCCAGCAAGCAAAGCTTTCCATCCACGGTGGTCCATAAAATACGGTCCG
>NZ_CAAAIW010000087.1 GCF_900640115.1 Legionella yabuuchiae | reverse complement strand
AGTCTCGTCTGGCTAGCTGCCAATGAAAAAGAAGAACGCCTACTTCCTGAAGACAGCGATGATAAAGATGGCGTTTTGCGCCTTGAAGCAAGAAAAGTAGCGCTTTTAAATACGCTTTATGATAACGCTACAGCTTATGGCCAAGGCCGCCACAGTTGCGCCGGTGGCGCTTGCCATCGTTTGGGCTCATCACTGGCATCGCTACATCGTTTAGTTGATGCCTTTCCCGCGGACGTAAAGCTAACAGGCGATGCGGCAAATATCGTTACCATTCGCGTCCTAGGCGAGGCGCTGGGCGAGTTATTACAAGAAGAGCCCGAGCATCATTTGGCCTT
>NZ_CAAAIW010000086.1 GCF_900640115.1 Legionella yabuuchiae | reverse complement strand
GCCGAAGCCTTTTAAGGTTTAAAGCGTACAAGCTGTTTTGTAATGTGTGTCGACGCTATGGAAATCAGCAGTTTCCTGGTATTCATAAACATCAACGCGCAACTTGGCGCTTGCAAGCGGCTGTTTATCACGAGCATACACGAGGCATATCATAAAAAGACCTATCAAAACGGTTTGATAAGGGCAAAGCACAGGGCAAGATCACCAAAACCTTTTAAATAACTGGTAGTTATGATCAAATAGTGCCTTATTTGGAAATAAGGGGTTATTTAATGTCATGCAGTTTAATAGAACATTTTGATGGTTTACCTGATCCACGGGTAAGAGGCCGTACAGA
>NZ_CAAAIW010000085.1 GCF_900640115.1 Legionella yabuuchiae | reverse complement strand
GCGTTGATGTTTATGAATACCAGGAAACTGCTGATTTCCATAGCGTCGACACACATTACAAAACAGCTTGTACGCTTTAAACCTTAAAAGGCTTCGGCGGTGTCCTATTAATTCATGGTGAACCGTACGAATATAAGATGACTTTTTACGAACGGCTTTGCTATCGCAATGCGCACAGCGAGCTATTCGATTATATTTAGCCTCTATTAATAAAGGCTGGTAACCACTGATTTTTTGTATGGAAAAACCAGGCAAATTTAATATAAGATCATGTTTGGGCACTTTAATCTCCTTTTGATCGCTAAATCAAGGAGTTAGTTTATACTAACTTGATTAAAGTGCCCCCTTAATTG
>NZ_CAAAIW010000084.1 GCF_900640115.1 Legionella yabuuchiae | reverse complement strand
GTGTGGTTCATGACTGGGGTGAAGTCGTAACAAGGTAGCCGTAGGGGAACCTGCGGCTGGATCACCTCCTTAATAAAACGCACGACAACATCCAAGCGCCCACACAGTTTGTTTTCCTAAGATGTCTTTGAGCTCGCAATAAAGCAGAGCTGCTCGGGTCTGTAGCTCAGTTGGTTAGAGCGCACCCCTGATAAGGGTGAGGCCGGTGGTTCAAGTCCACCCAGACCCACCACCGCAAGCAAACTAGAACACTAGCCAAGCTAAATCCGGGGTAGAGCAAGATTGTCCAGATGAAAGGGCTTTGAAGAGCTTTTTCATCTGGTTAATCCAGAAGTTCATTAACAATTTGGTAGATATTAAGAGGCAGTTTTACGAACGCAAGTTTGTAAGACGACACAAGCGTCGT
>NZ_CAAAIW010000083.1 GCF_900640115.1 Legionella yabuuchiae | reverse complement strand
TCTTCCACCTTATTCACCAGATCTAAATCCAATTGAGAAATGTTGGGCAAATTTAAAAAAGAAAATTAAGAATGAAATTGCTAATTTTGATTCTTTAGCTCAGGCGATTGATCATGCTTTTCAGGGATCGTTTAAATTTTAATTCACTATAACTTCAAATGTTTCACGAAGCTGTTTTATATTTATTCCTGGTTCGGTCCAATCTTCTAACAACACAGCAGCAGCATTATTAATCAAAACATCAACTTGAGTTACTTGGTTAACAAAAGAATCTATTTGTTCTGGCACAGCTAAATTCATAAAATATGTTTTTAAATGCGGATGAGTGCGTATTTCGGCTGATTCGAACGGTGATTACGGTTTTGATCCGAACGGCGATTTCACTGCATTCGAACGCTCGAGTCATAATCAAGAAAGATGATTAT
>NZ_CAAAIW010000082.1 GCF_900640115.1 Legionella yabuuchiae | reverse complement strand
GTACTCGCGGTTTTGGTACCAAAGCTGCTAATCTTGCTATAAAATCCAGCGGCTCAAATACCACATGGGTGGTTCCATTTTTATAGGGCGTCTTCACTTTGAACCTGCCCTAATATGACGGACACCCTGCTAAGAGAGTAAAATCTAAAGCAGAGGTGAAAAATGAACAATAATAAATCAGAACAAAAAGTAGTCAGAAAGAAATATAGTCCTCAGTTTAAGGATCTAGCACTTGAGCGAATAGCCAAAGAAGGTGTTCCCCAAGTGGCTAAAGATCTTGGTCTAGCAGAATCTCTTTTATATTCATGGAAAGCTCAACGGAATAAAGGTGGTGATTCCATCGAGAATCAAAAGCTACAACAAGCTGAAATGGCTCGGTTAAAGCGGGAAAATGCAAGGCTTGCGGAAGAGAATGCATTTCTAAAAAAGGCGGCCGCGT
>NZ_CAAAIW010000081.1 GCF_900640115.1 Legionella yabuuchiae | reverse complement strand
CCCCTGAAAAGCATGATCAATCGCCTGAGCTAAAGAATCAAAATTAGCAATTTCATTCTTAATTTTCTTTTTTAAATTTGCCCAACATTTCTCAATTGGATTTAGATCTGGTGAATAAGGTGGAAGAAAGATCAACTCACAACCTGCATTAGTGATAATAGAAGCCGTATCTGGAGATTTATGAAAAGCTGCATTATCCATTACAATGGTTTTACCACTTCCAATTTCGGGTAGGAGGAAGTTACTTAACCAGAAATTGAATAAAACACTATCCATAGTGCCTTGATAGCAAATCGGAGCAACTAATTTTTTATTGATTAAACCTGCTACAAAACTTTCTCTGGCAAAGCGTTTACCTGATTTTTCACTAACAACTTCTTTTCCTCGTTCACTCCATGCGTACTCCCTGGATACAAAGCTATCGATACCTGACTCATCAACGTATACGATATTTTCAGAGATTAATGGCTCTATGATTTCAATGTATTGCTT
>NZ_CAAAIW010000080.1 GCF_900640115.1 Legionella yabuuchiae | reverse complement strand
ATATAACATTTTTATGAACGTCATATTTAGATTCTTAGAATCTTGGGAATACAATTGGTCAATAATACTCACGAATACCACATTTAATAATCAAATTGGACTCGATCATAACACAAATAAAGTAAAATAGATAAATCATTAGAAGGACTGGTTGGGTTGGGTTGGGTTGGGTTGGGTTGGGTTGGTTTAGGTGAACATTTGTGATGACTCGGGGGGCAATAAAGGTAACTCCCCACCACGCCATCCGAGTAAGGCGCTTGCAATTAGCCTTAAGTTTTACATGCCAACGTACCGCAGTTTATCTGCGGTATCCAGTGGTAGGATGACGGAGGGAATCAGATGGATGAACACTCTCGGATTCTGGCGGCCGGGAATCAAAAAATCTTGGGGTTCTGCTACCATCCATAGCCGCTTTCTGAGCTTTTTCCTCGGGAACGTTTGTCGCACAATAGTTTGAAGAGACTCGTCGAATTTTATATCCTCTGTTTGTTAATACCTTATCTCTAAACTGAT
>NZ_CAAAIW010000079.1 GCF_900640115.1 Legionella yabuuchiae | reverse complement strand
AGTCTATGGTCGCTAGGCAAACTCTCTGAAAGCGGGCATTTGAATGGTGCAGAACTGAAAAAAGAGGTTTTGATATTATTGCAACAGCTCGTTTCAAAGGAAGATGCAAACTTGCAAGCTCTTGCCAATAGTCTATGGGCGCTAGGTATTCTCCTTTGGGAAGAGGAAGTCGGTGAGGAATTACAAATTGGAATTTTTTCTTTACTAACAAACATGTTCAAAAATATGGATAAACTTACATTTTTTGAAAAAGACCAATGTTTAAAAAGTATTGGTTTACTAAGAATGGATAATCAATTGGATGTGGAAGTTTTAAGTTCTTTGATAAAAAGCTGTAAACCTCAAAGCATGCTGACCCCTAGGATCATTCAATCGTTGGTTCCCCACGGAAAAGAATATGCGTTGGAGGCGTTTGTCGACGGGTTTTTTGTTGATATTTTGATCCCGGAAACAAAAGAAATTATAGAAGTTGACGGTAAGCAACATGAAAACCACTGGCAGTCTTGTCTTGATCA
>NZ_CAAAIW010000078.1 GCF_900640115.1 Legionella yabuuchiae | reverse complement strand
CATAACTACTTTCTTCAAACAAATTGGGCGTAAAAAGAAATTATTGAGAGCTAGGCTCACTGATAAATTTCAAATTGTCAGTGAACCTAATTTCGGATTTTGAAGTGTAATGGCTATATACCCTTTTAATACCTCCTCAAGTCCAAGAATATGGGTTTCAAAAGGTGGTCTCGATGGTAAACTCGCCAATCTATGCAGATAGCGAATGGTAAATAAAAATGCATCTTTTAGCTCCGGTGAGTTTTTCTCTGCATAAAGCAAGAAAATATATAGCGTGCCCATCGGATTGATTTGCATCTTAGTACAGTCACTAGGTATTTCAGTTTTTACCTTTATTTCTCTTAATAGAGCCTCTGCATTACTAGATTGACTCCATTTTTCAAGTACTGCTCGAGGTATTTCCAATGATGTAATTGATGGTTTACGTTTTGACGAAAACATATTATTATCCTCTATCTTATAATTTTATACCCAATCAACTTCAAAATACTAAGTTTTTAGCAACTGGAAGTTGTCGTTAATTCTGCCATCCAGTGCATTTTCAATGCTTGGCAAAATGTCATCAAAAAA
>NZ_CAAAIW010000077.1 GCF_900640115.1 Legionella yabuuchiae | reverse complement strand
TTTTCGCGCTCAGTTGCTTCTAATTTTCTCTTCATGTGCGCATTTGATCATACTAGATCCATGATTTCAATATTTTTTTTCGGATTTTGATTTCCGATGGGTATATACCCAATCAACTTCAAAATGCTAATTTTTTACTATCCATTGTTGCGCCCATCCAACGTCTAAAAACTCGCAATAGGGCTTTTTATTACTCGCTTTTAAACGTTGGATGGACAAAAAAATTGAGTCGTCTAAAACATAGCATTTTGAAGTTGATTGGGTATACATCGTTTCATATCATTGTCTGAAGGTTAACCAGACGTGATTGTGAAGCATGTTTTTGTTTCACGTGAAACACTACAGAACCTTCTGCTGATTACGTTATACGGTCATAAAACACGACTTGACATGTACATCTCTGTACATGACAAAAAACCGGTCATGCCCGCGCAGGCGGGCAACCATCCATCAAAATAATCCGATGCCAAATCAAGCCACTGGGGGTTGTTTTGCTCGATAAGGTTTATTTTCCATTGTCGGTTCCACTTCTTGATGCGTTTTTCTCTGGTTATTGCTTCGTAGACATCAGAATGAATTTCATAATAAACC
>NZ_CAAAIW010000076.1 GCF_900640115.1 Legionella yabuuchiae | reverse complement strand
AAGCGCGGGCTTCATGTTGACTTTGAGCCAATTGCGCAGCTTGTGATTCAAGTTTTTCTTCAAGGCCACCAACCTGATCTCTGGCCTCTTGAAGTTGAGCAGTAATGGCATCTTGGGCTATTTTGTGTGCAGCATTTAATGCGTCTAATTGAGCGGTTAGTTCTGCTTTATCCGCTTCATTTTGTCCAGAAACTTGTTGGATTTGCGTTTGTAAGCGCTCTACTTCCGCTGTATGAGCAGTAGTAAGCGATAAAGCTTCGGCTTTAAGACGCTGAAGTTCTGTTTGGGCAGTTTCTAATTCAGCTTGAATTGAATGTTGCTGCGTTTCACTCGCTTCAGCCCGTGCAATTTGAGTTTCAAGATTAGTTTTGGTTTCTTCGAGCTCTGCACGGATTCTTATAAGATTTTCTTCTAATCCACCGACTTTGGTTAAGAGACCAGCATTTTCTGTTTCAAGTATTTTGGTTCGTTCTTGTAATGCCTGATTTTCTCTTCGAGTCGTGTTTAAACGCGTCTCAAGTTCTGATGTTTTTTGAGTAGCTTCTTGAGCAGCGCGTGTTTGTTGTTCAAGAAGGTCGCTTAATCGCTGCTG
>NZ_CAAAIW010000075.1 GCF_900640115.1 Legionella yabuuchiae | reverse complement strand
AAGAGAGTTGCATCTTTGGCGATGATGCCGCGCCAGTAATATACAGGCATAAGTGATTTGTTCTGATTTGGAGTAAAATGGTGAATATATTAACAGAAAAGGCGCTATTGAGGCAATGTTATTGCCTGAGTCACGATGTTTTGCGCCTGCATAGGCCCTTCGGATTTATACCCAATCAACTTCAAAATGCTATGTTTTTTTAGACGACTCAATTTTTTTTGTCCATCCAACGTTTAAAAGTAATAGCAAGCCCTATTGCCAGTTTTTAAACGTTGGATGGGCGAAAAATTGAGAGTATACAATTAGCAGTTTGAAGTTGATTGGGTATAAGTGCCCATCTTCTATTGATCATGGCACTGGTAAAGACGGAATAAGAGGGTTTTGATTTGAGTCTCCTCCAGATGAAGGTGCTCTCGAAAAAAAGCCATGCGCCGCTGAGGAGGATGTTCTATCTTCTGTTAGATATTCAGGAAAGAAATCCAGTAGAATTTGCCGGCCATCTTCAGAGTTTCTTAAGGTAGCTACAAAAGAAAATTCAGTGTCTTTTGAGGTTGCTGACAGCAATGGGTTTCTTTCCACAATGTTATGTTTCAGATCAGGGTTTTTTTC
>NZ_CAAAIW010000074.1 GCF_900640115.1 Legionella yabuuchiae | reverse complement strand
AAAGCGGCCATTTGAATGGCGTAGAACTGAAAGAAGAGGTTTTGATATTATTGCAACAGCTTGTTTCAAAGAAAGATGCCCACGCACAACATACTGCCAATAGCCTATGGGCGCTAGGAAAGCTCGCTGAAAGCGGCCATTTGAATGGTGTAGCACTGGAAGAAGTGCTTTTGAGGTTATTGCAACAGCTCCTTTTAAAACAAGATGCCAACGCGCAAGGTCTTGCCAACACTCTATGGGCGCTAGGAAAACTCTCTGAAAGCGGTCATTTGAATGGTGTAGAACTGAAAGAAACGGTTTTGAGGTTATTGCAACAGCTCGTTTCAAAGAAAGATGCCCACGCGCAAGAAATTGCCAATAGTCTATGGGCGCTAGCAAAACTCTCTGAAAGCGGTCATTTGAAAGGTATAGAACTGAAAGAAACCGTTTTGATGTTATTGCAACAGTTCGTTTCAAAGCAAGATTCCCACGCGCAACATATTGCCAATAGTCTATGGACGCTAGGAAAACTCTCTGAAAGTGGTCATTTGAAAGGTATAGAACTGCAGGCAGAGGTCTTGATATTATTGCAGTTCATTTCAAAGAAGGATGCCAACGCGCAAGAAATTGC
>NZ_CAAAIW010000073.1 GCF_900640115.1 Legionella yabuuchiae | reverse complement strand
GAAACGACTTCATTCGATGATCGGCCATAAATCACCGGAATTATTTGAAGTTAAAAAAGTTGCTTAGCAAAGTGTCCGTTTTTGCGGGGCGGGATCAGGCAACGGCTGTGATTATGGCACCCATCGCTGTTAACATTGCTCAATTGATGAATTTAAGCGTCGATCCTTTTTTAATGACGATCGCAATAGGCGCCTCCTGCTCTTTTTTAACCCCAATCAGTCATCAAAATAATACGTTGGTTATGGGACCAGGTGGTTATAAGTTTTTTGATTATCTATGGTTGGGCATCCCTATTGAGTTAATGGTTTTAGTTACAGCCTTACCTTCTTTGTATTATTTCTGGTTAGTATAGCGTGCAAAGGTGCATTAGGCTTTCTGAGATGAGGCTTTAATGTTTTTCTCTTTCCAGGAAAAGTGTTGCGATAGTAGAGTACAAAATCAAAGGCTAGCATCCTCTAGAGCGCCGAATGGTAATCCTCCCTAAAAATAATTGATGTCAAAAGTAGAATTTTCTCGTAATGTATAGTGAATTAAAATTTAAACGATCCCCTTGCGTATTTCGGCTGATTCGAACGGTGATTACGGTTTTGATCCGAACGGCGATTTCACTGCATTCGAACGCTCGAGTCATAATCAAGAAAGATGATTAT
>NZ_CAAAIW010000072.1 GCF_900640115.1 Legionella yabuuchiae | reverse complement strand
TTTTAAAAAACTCGCAAGGGAATGAGCCATTACTCGCTTTTTAAAATGCGGCAGGACAAAAAATAAAGGCGCCTAAAAACACGCATTTTGAAAGATTACGGGTATATGGAGTGTATCAGCGAGTTGAAGGATAGTTTAAACATGGCCCTTTTAAGTGCGAACTGCAACAGTGAGTAAAACCCCATCAAAAGCTAGAGTGAGTCACGTAAGATTGATAATCTCAAGGTGCTAACCAAGGAGATTATCATGGCCAAAGGCTATCACCACATGACACAAGAGATAAGGTCTCAAATTTACGCCTTAAAAGCAACTGGAATAGCATTGAGAAAAATTGGCCGTATAGTGGGTTACGATGCATCGGCTATCAGTCGTGAGATTAAGCGCAATACAGACGGCAGAGGTTATCGCTATAAGCAAGCAGATGCAATGGCAAAAGAACGCCGCGTTAAGGCTAGCCGAACGCCAAAAAATCTTGCTCCTGAACTGATATCCATCATTGAGGCTAAGATCCTGGAAGATTGGAGCCCAGACCAAATCGCTGGTCGTTAAAAAGAGGAAGGCAGAATGAACAAAAGCCAATAAAAATCAAAAAACATGGCAGACCTGCCGTTAGTCTGTTTCGTTACGGTCTGGATTTTTTGTGCGATTCTATTGTTCGGTTGGCAGATAAAA
>NZ_CAAAIW010000071.1 GCF_900640115.1 Legionella yabuuchiae | reverse complement strand
CCTTCGGGGGGACGTTTGCCACGGTGTGGTTCATGACTGGGGTGAAGTCGTAACAAGGTAGCCGTAGGGGAACCTGCGGCTGGATCACCTCCTTAATAAAAGCACGACAACATCCAAGCGCCCACACAGTTTGTTTTCACGCAAGCAGCCCTATTTGGCGGAACTTGCGTTAAGGTAGATTTTTAAAATACTCACATACGGTTGTATGCTTTGTTTTTCTAAAATTTGTTTTAACCCAATCTGCGCCCAAATCAGAACGCTTGCGAGCTCTAGAAAGAAGTGCAAAGAAAAAGCAAGATAGCATTTTGCGAAGATTTTTTCCTTTGGCGAGGCGCTGACAGAAGCGAGCGAAGGAGCATACATCAGTATGTGACTGAGGGAGCGCATGTCGACAACGAAGCGTAAAGAAAAAAAGCTGAAGCAAAAAGTTTTTGCGAAGATTTTTTCCTTAGGCGAGGCGCTGACAGAAGCGAGCGAAGGAGCATACATCCGTATGTGACTGAGCGAGCGCGTGGCAGCAACGAAGCATAAGGGAAAAAGCTGAAGCAAAAAAAAGGGGGTCGTAGCTCAGCTGGGAGAGCATCTGCCTTGCACGCAGAGGGTCGGGAGTTCGAATCTCCCCGGCTCCACCAACACGAGTTCGACTCGTGTGGCCCGGATTAGCCAAGCTAAATCCGGGGTAGAGCAAGATTGTCCAGATGAAAGGGCTTTGAAGAGCTTTTTCATCTGGTTAATCCAGAAGTTCATTAACAATTTGG
>NZ_CAAAIW010000070.1 GCF_900640115.1 Legionella yabuuchiae | reverse complement strand
CGCAAGCAATATGATTTCTCTGTATACGTTGCTTTCGACCCTCGCATTTTTCGACGCCAGTTAGCTGTTTAATTTCCCGATGAAACTGCTCAATATACCAGCGCATAGCACACACATTTTGAGTGTCTTGACTGCAGTGTTGAGATGGGTCGTTAGTGGCCACATAATCGGTCCTGTTGGTAGAAACAGGCACGCGAAACAGTTTCATATAAAAATCACTAGGCATTCCCTTCAGCCGAATTATTTTACCAAGTTTTAGTTCCTCTTCAGTCCAGCTAAGCTCAGTAACAGCCTCATAGTGTTTCTTGACACCAGCGGGCCTTACCAAACGATTTCGTTTAATAGGACAGTAAAAGTACTTTCCTAAATCATGGACAAATAACATGAATTTATTACTTGCATACCATGTATCAACCAGAACTGTTGTAAAGATTATCTGCTTAGAATATATAGCATTTTTAAGCATATCTTGTAGATGATCAACGTTGCTTTTACCGTCACGTGCTGGATCAAAGATACGATAATCAATAAGCCAAAATTCCTTCGTTTCAGGATTAATATAAATGCAATTTACTAGACCAATACCACGCACAACCCCATGTGTATTTCCACTATATTGCCAACGAACTGATTCAATGTGTCGAGAATGATTCTAGTCTAAAATACTATCGTCAAAAACAATAAATCCGTTTTTGCTTTGTTTAATATCTCTCTTTGTATGCTCCCAAACTAACATGGGGGTTAGTTTTTCATCCCGCAAG
>NZ_CAAAIW010000069.1 GCF_900640115.1 Legionella yabuuchiae | reverse complement strand
TCCTGTTGGTAGAAACAGGCACGCGAAACAGTTTCATATAAAAATCACTAGGCATTCCCTTCAGCCGAATTTTTTTACCAAGTTTTAGTTCCTCTTCAGTCCAGCTAAGCTCAGTAACAGCCTCATAGTGTTCCTTGACACCAGCGGGCCTTACCAAACGATTTCGTTTAATAGGACAGTAAAAGTACTTTCCTAAATCATGGACAAATAACATGAATTTATTACTTGCATACCATGTATCAACCAGAACTGTTGTAAAGCTTATCTGCTTAGAATATATAGCATTTTTAAGCATATCTTGTAGATGATCAACGTTGCTTTTACCGTCACGTGCTGGATCAAAGATGCGATAATCAATAAGCCAAAATTCCTTAGTTTCAGGATTAATATAAATGCAATTTACTAGACCAATACCACGCACAACCCCATGTGTATTTCCACTATATTGCCAACGAACTGATTCAATGTGTCGAGAATGATTCTTGTCTAAAATACTATCGTCAAAAACAATAAATCCGTTTTTGCTTTGTTTAATATCTCTCTTTGTATGCTCCCAAACTAACATGGGGGTTAGTTTTTCATCCCGCAAGTATCGATTAACCATATCATGAGACAGGGTTTCTACATGCTCAGCAAAGTTCGTTAGTGTGTAGTTAATTTGGCTACTAAATAAATACTGGCAATAATCCAAGCGTGTCACTTTATTAGTTTTTGGGCGGCCCATGAGTATAACGTGGTGTAAAAATTTACGGTAGATTACTATGACTCAGATAACTAATCTTTGATCCATTCGCTCTTCGATGTGTGATCTATTTCTCAAGTTAATGGGTTTTGCGTAAGTCCTG
>NZ_CAAAIW010000068.1 GCF_900640115.1 Legionella yabuuchiae | reverse complement strand
AGCTCACCAGAGCTTTTCGCAGGATTCCACGTCCTTCATCGCCTCTTACTGCCAAGGCATCCACCGTTTGCGCTTCTCTTCTTGACCATATAACCTCAGCAACCTGAACATTATACAATCTAGGTTTTCTCGTAGTTTTGCTCCAAGCTTCTCAACTCAGACTACGACGCTTGTGTCGTCTTACAAACTTGCGTTCGTAAAACTGCCTCTTAATATCTACCAAATTGTTAATGAACTTCTGGATTAACCAGATGAAAAAACTCTTCAAAGCCCTTTCATCTGGACAATCTTGCTCTACCCCGGATTTAGCTTGGCTAATCCGGGCCACACGAGTCGAACTCGTGTTGGTGGAGCCGGGGAGATTCGAACTCCCGACCCTCTGCGTGCAAGGCAGATGCTCTCCCAGCTGAGCTACGACCCCCTTTTTTTTGCTTCAGCTTTTTCCCTTATGCTTCGTTGCTGCCACGCGCTCGCTCAGTCACATACGGATGTATGCTCCTTCGCTCGCTTCTGTCAGCGCCTCGCCTAAGGAAAAAATCTTCGCAAAAACTTTTTGCTTCAGCTTTTTTTCTTTACGCTTCGTTGTCGACACGCGCTCGCTCAGTCACATACGGATGTATGCTCCTTCGCTCGCTTCTGTCAGCGCCTCGCCTAAGGAAAAAATTTCGCAAAAACTTTTTGCTTCAGCTTTTTTTCTTTACGCTTCGTTGTCGACATGCGCTCGCTCAGTCACATACTGATGTATGCTCCTTCGCTCGCTTCTGTCAGCGCCTCGCCTAAGGAAAAAATCTTCGCAAAATGCCATCTTGCTTTTTCTTTGCACTTCTTTCTAGAGCTCGCAAGCGATCTGACTTGGGCGCAGATTGGGTTAAAACAAATTTTAGAAAAACAAAGCATACAACCGTATGTGAGTATTTTAAAAATCTACCTTAACGCAAGTTCCGCCAAATAGGGCTGCTTGCGTGAAAACAAACTGTGTGGGCGCTTGGATGTTGTCGTGC
>NZ_CAAAIW010000067.1 GCF_900640115.1 Legionella yabuuchiae | reverse complement strand
TGAACACTGGAGAGGGTTAGTTTAGCCATTCGATGTAACGAGGTGGATGCGTCTCTTGGAGCAAAGGAATCAATGGTACTGCTATTAATTAAGGAGATCGCTCTTTTAGCACAAACTTGCTTGTATTCTATCCATTCTGCTGTTGTATATTCTCCTTCTTTAGCGCTAAGAACAGGATTTATCCTCTCAACATGCATTAATAAATACTGAATTACATTGCCAGGATATTGTTTACTTCGATCGTCCCTGAAAGGGCGAGAACGATACAACGTTTTTATGAACGCTATATTTAAATTTTTAGAATCTTGGACGTACAGTTGGTCAAGTATACTCACGAATACCACATTTAATAATCAAATTGGACTCGATGATAGCACAAATGAGGCAAAATAGATAAATCATTAGTAAGGACTGCTTGGTTGGGATGAACATTTGTTATGACTCGGAGGGCAATAGAGGTGACTCCCATCGCGCCATCCGAGTCAGGTGCTTGCAATTAGCCTTAAGTGTTAGTTGACAATACAACATGCCAACGTGCCGCAGTTTATCTGCGATATCCAGTTGTAGAATGACGGGGGGACTCAGATAATTGGACACGCCCAGATTCTGACGACCTATGCGAATCAAAAAATCTTGGGTTTCTGCTAACGCCCATAGCCTCTTTCTGCGCGTTTTCTTCGGAAATATTTGTAGCACAATAGTTTGAAGAGACTCGTCGAATTTTATATCCTCTGTTTGTTAATACCTTATCTCTAAACTGATCAAGACAAGACTGCCAGTGGTTTTCATGTTGCTTACCGTCTACTTCTATAATTTCTTTTGTTTCCGGGATCAAAATATCAACAAAAAACCCGTCGACAAACGCCTCCAACGCATATTCTTTTCCGTGGGGAACCAACGATTGAATGATCCTAGGGGGCAGCATGCTTTGAGGTTTACAGCTTTTTATCAAAGAACTTAAAACTTCCACATCCAATTGATTATCCATTCTTAGTAAACCAATACTTTTTAAA
>NZ_CAAAIW010000066.1 GCF_900640115.1 Legionella yabuuchiae | reverse complement strand
ACAGGTGTTATTATTGGGTGACGCAAGAATTTGACCTCTTGCGTTGGGTATACCGGAAAGAGTAGAGAAATTTACAGAAGAAAAGTTGCTTTATCTTTTCATAAAACTTCTCAACGTCGATATGTAATGTACCGCCACGAGCCACGTTCATCAATTGAGCTCCTCGGCAAATCCCTAATACAGGCAGGCCTTTTTTATCAGCATGAACAAAATGATCAAACTCCAACTGATCGCGTTCTAAATCATAAGCATAATGCAGCTTTTTTTCTTTTCCATATCGCTCAGGATTAATATCCACACCGCCACCGAGTATTAACCCGGCATAATCAAAGCGCGATGCATTTTGTTTTGTAGTAATGGACATCGGGATACCGCCTGCAAGCCATACCACTAGCTTCATTGCCCAAATGACGATGAATGATTGATGAACTGAATGCGTGATGCCGATTAAGGGCCTGGATTTAGTCATAATTGTTTTAGGTATTTCTCAGTTTGTTTAACCCAAGTGCTAGTAGTAAAAAGCCACTGTGTGGAGTTCAAATGGTTAAAATCCTTGATCATCTTTAAACGTAACGCGTCATTGCTAGCTAGTTTTTCAACATGCAGCCAGCGCTTCCATTCTGTAGTAAAATCCCAATCAGGCTTGGATAAACTTGAATTAGCTAGTCGATAATGAAACGTAGGTCTGGCTTTAACCAGACTTGAATTGACATGGTTATTTACCATTTTTTCATCGATACGAGCAAACAAAGGCAGCATGTCCAAGGCGCGATTTCTTGTTGCATTATAAATTAAATAATCACGCATTAATGTTTTCATTTCTGGATGGTAATCCTCATTTAAAATCAACTGGCTATATTTAGACGGATATTCATTAATAAAGGTCGAGGCAACCCGACTGATGTCCACTTCAATATCATTTCGAAGCCAGTCACTTAATAAAGCATAAGACTGAATATAGCTCAGTAGGCATTCTGATGATAAAGATGGGGTTTCAGGATTAAGATGCACGCCGAATGCCGGGGTATAAGTATTTTAAACCACCTTTTTGCCATTTTTCAAAAATAACATGTTTTAAATATTTACAAAAATCCGGGGCGGATTCTCAGCCATCCACC
>NZ_CAAAIW010000065.1 GCF_900640115.1 Legionella yabuuchiae | reverse complement strand
GGAAAATACGATGCATGCTGTTATATAAAGAAGATAATGGACTCCCTGCCTCATCATTGCCCCGATTGACATTAAATACCGGATTCACCACCGTGGAGTATGGGTCTTGTATACGTGGTCGCAATTGAATGCTGTATAAGTTCGAGGGGTTGGCGAGAAAATGTCGGACAGAGCTCCCATAGCTATCTCTCATCGCTGTTACGGCTTCTAGGTAGATGTTGATTTGAGCCAAACGTTCTTCTTTCGCTTGACGCAGAGGGTTTCCTTCTTCCAGCAATGACAGGTCAAATTCAAGTGCGCTTTTATAAGATTCCAGTTCCTTGTAAGCGGCGCCGCCCTCAAAAAAAGCTTTTAACTCCAAGTTTGACTTACAGGTATTGTCTGTGCTGATGTCCTGCCCTGCAATGAAAGGAACCAGGAGATGCACTTGATTGGTATTGGGATTAATGTAGAGATATCTTGACGATGAGGGCTCGGTCAATGAAATCCGCATGGTCTTTTCTCGCTATGGGTGTTCATTTAATGTTAATTATAAAACATTTCGGCAAAAATGCCGTGCGCTACCCAAACATGCGATTTTAAGTGCTACATTTATTGGAATCCAGGCTTGTTGTTTAAATTTTGGCGTTGGATTGGTATTAAATTATCAATGCTTAACGAAGATAACCAGTAACAGTTAAGGCGTCACCGGCTGTTGCTGCAATTTGGTCGTTATTTCCACAGTCAAGCTTAAGATAACTTGCCTCACCACAGGGATGGCTGCGGCAGTTAACGCTAAAATTCCTGCTAAAAGCAGAAGCGCACCAAAAGTGTTCGTTTTGAGTAAAGCGGTTTTCCAAAACTGATTAATGAATGAATTTCAGGGACGTTGCCCTAGTATATTAATGTTATTTTTTTTAAATAATTTGGCGTAAAACTTTCACAAATTGTGTCAGTTTATTCAATTGAATAAAATATTCTAGATCGTACCCTTTTTGGACTTGACCGAGCAGTGATCCCTGGCAGTAATTCTGGACACTCAATTAAGCTATGTTCTTTAGTTCAAAATTAAGTGGGCTTATATAGCCTTTCGCACTATGCCTTCTTTTACGGTTGTAATCAATATCAATATACTCAAATACGGCTT
>NZ_CAAAIW010000064.1 GCF_900640115.1 Legionella yabuuchiae | reverse complement strand
ATGTTGCCGAAATCAGCGTTCGGATCAGAGTGAAATCACCGTTCGGATAAAACCGAAATGGCCGTTTGAATGTTGCCGTAATCGGCGTTCGGATCAAGCCGAAATACACAAGAGGCACGGGCAAAATTAAATATTGTGCATGAATTAGACTCCGTTGAATTAGCAGAACCCGATATCATGGAGTTAAACGATATCAATCTTCAAGTGTGTACTGAGCAAGGATTGTATTTTGAGTCTGCGCCAAAAGCTTGGGAGAAGCTAAGATCCAAGTTAAGTGATCTTAAAAATGATGATTTTTCTGGTGTGCTTGTAGGCATTGGGCATGATGATCCCCATGATGGACAGGTAGCTGAAGATAAAGTTAGGTTTAGTGCGGGTGTTTCCTTGGTGAACATAGATTTGGGGATAGCCCGTTTACAACTGACAGGTGGACTCTATGCTAGATTTCATTATAGAGGTAAGCCGAATAATTTAGGTCTGGCCTACCATTATATCTATGGTAAATGGGCAAGCGCCTCATCCTTTGAAATCAGTAAAGAAAAACCTGCCTTTGTTGTGCACGAAAATTTACCAGACCCCATTTCAGAGCAGAAGTTAATTATACACGTTCCTTTAAAAAATTAAGTGCTTTGGGGTTTCCCCAAAGCACTTAATTTGATTGATGGATGTTAACTTATTATTCTAGAGTACAGAGCGGCTTAACTGAATTTACCTTGGGCATAAAAATGCATAGCCTTTACCAAATAATCAAGCAAATCAGGATGATGTTTATCATAGAATTTCCTGAACTCTGGGGTTTGGTATAAATCAATTAATCCCAAATATTTTTCCTTATTAGGTGTCCAGAATTACTGCCAGGGATCATATAGAGCGAAGTCTTTTTTTTCGAGTTATTTTTAACCGCTTCAATGCCGCATGAATAGCAGGAGCAGTCACATTAAAGTGAGAAGCTATTTCATTTAAAAATGAATCAGGATGCTCTTTAATAAAAGATTTTAATTTATCTGAATCTATTTTGTAGGGATTGTGCGGACGACCAGAACCCATTAATTGACCCGTTTGATTTCTTAATCTTTTCCATTGTTTAATTGTCGTTGTGCCAACTGAAAATAATATACTGGTAGATTCAATTGTCGCTCCTGAATCTACATGGGATAGTACTTTT
>NZ_CAAAIW010000063.1 GCF_900640115.1 Legionella yabuuchiae | reverse complement strand
TGATCCCGCCCCGCAAAAACGGACACTTTGCTAAGCAACTTTTTTAACTTCAAATAATTCCGGTGATTTATGGCCGATCATCGAATGAAGTCGTTTCCGATTATAATATATTTCGATGTACTCAAACACATGATTTTTAGCAATGGCACGTGTTGCAAACTTTTCCCCATGAATAGCTTCTACTTTAAAACTATGATTCCAGCTCTCCATGGCCGCGTTGTCATAACAATCCCCGCGCTTACTCATACTACAGACAATCCCATAGAGCGTTAAAAGCTTTTGATACTCATGCGAGCAATATTGACTGCCCCTGTCTGAGTGAAGAATAAGGCCTTTGGGAGGCTTTCGACTCCATACAGCCATGTTCAGAGCATCAATCACTAATTGTTTAGTCATTCGTTCAGACAGGGCCCATCCAACAACCTTGCGTGAATATAAATCCATCACAACCGCTAGGTAAAGCCATCCTTCCTCTGTCCACACATACGTGATATCGCTTACCCACTTTTTATTAGGTTGATGCGCTAAAAAATTTTGCTGCAATAAATTAGGTGCAACCGGCAGCGAATGATTGCTGTTTGTAGTTGCTTTAAATCTCTTTGCAGCACGCGCACGCCAACCATTTGAGCGCATGATTTTTGCAACACGGTGTCTACCCACCGGAGTTCCTTCATTATTTAATCGTTTAGTTATTCGAAGTGCTCCAGCACGTGCCTTCTCATCATCAAAAATCTCTTTGATTTTAATCGCCAATTGACGATTCTCTTCCTCACGACGCGATGGTGTTCTATCACGCCAACCATAGTATCCACTGACCGACACAGACAATAATCGACACATTAGTCTGAGAGAAAATTGATTTGATTCTTCCTTAATCATGGCGTACCTCACTTTGACTCTTTCGCAAAGTACGCGGCCGCCTTTTTTAGAAATGCATTCTCTTCCGCAAGCCTTGCATTTTCCCGCTTTAACCGAGCCATTTCAGCTTGTTGTAGCTTTTGATTCTCGATTGTGTATTTCGGCTTGATCCGAACGCCGATTACGGCAACATTCAAACGGCCATTTCGGTTTTATCCGAACGGTGATTTCACTCTGATCCGAACGCTGATTTCGGCAACATCCGAACGGG
>NZ_CAAAIW010000062.1 GCF_900640115.1 Legionella yabuuchiae | reverse complement strand
ATAATCATCTTTCTTGATTATGACTCGAGCGTTCGAATGCAGTGAAATCGCCGTTCGGATCAAAACCGTAATCACCGTTCGAATCAGCCGAAATACGCAAGCACTACAAAAAAAGTGGTAAAGGCATCTCGCCTCAAAGAAGTGGCAAAGGATGCCGTGAACAACAAAGGTGTTAGTATACGCTTGGCTTGCCAGGCAGTGGGTGTAAGTGAGTCATGCTACCGTTATCAGGCAAAATTTGGTGATGAAAATATGGAAATAGCCGACTGGCTTATTCGCCTAACTCATAATCAAAAAAACTGGGGCTTTGGTATATGCTTTGACTATTTACGTAATGCTAAGGGGTTTCCTTGGAATCACAAGCGAGTATACCGAATTTATCGTGAGCTGGAGCTCAATTTGCGTATTAAACCCAAAAAACGGTTAATCAGGGAAAAACCAGATGCACTTGCAGAGCCCGCCTCTATCAATCAGTGTTGGTCAATGGATTTCATGCATGATCAGTTACAAAATGGACGGAGCTTTAGGCTGCTAAATATTTTGGATGACTTTAGTCGTGAAGGATTGGGTATAGAGGTAGACTTTTCCCTTCCAGCCAATCGGGTTGTTCGAACCTTAGACCGAATCATTGAGTGGCGTGGTAAGCCTGCTGCAATTCGCGTAGATAACGACCCTGAGCTAATTAGCAAGGAGCTTGGTAATTGGGCAGAGAAGCATGGGATAAAGCTTCTGTTTATACAACCAGGTAACCCTCAGCAAAACGCTTATATTGAGCGGTATCACCGTACCGTGAGGTATGACTGGCTAGTGCAAAACTTGTTTGATACTATCGAAGACATTCAAGAACAAGCAACCCAATGGCTTTGGTTTTATAACAACGAAAGACCTAACTCAGCAATAGGAGGAATTCCACCCAAAAGAAAATTGGCTCTAGTGGCCTAGGTTTCTACTTTTGACGCCAGTTAAAAATGGGGGGATTACCCAGTGAGGCGCAGTTATCCTAAGCTTGACTGGAATATCGGCCACAATTGTAGCGACAACCGGAGGCGCTTTGACTGTTACTGGTACATCTTCGTTAAGCATTGGTTTTTTTGGGACTCATTATCTTAAAAAACAGCAAAAAGCAGCTCAAGAAAACGCTGTTAATTTAATAGAAAGTTACCGTTCAAATGATTGTGA
>NZ_CAAAIW010000061.1 GCF_900640115.1 Legionella yabuuchiae | reverse complement strand
GAAGAAAAAGCCTTTCTTGAAGCAGCTCATCATAGCTGTGAAAACAGGAAAGAAGGCGATCGCATAAAAGCAATTTTGTTGCGTTCAGAAGGCTGGACGGTTCCTCAAATAAGCCAAGCGCTTCGTTTACATCAATCAACGATCATTCGTCATATTGAAGAATACAAATCAGGCAAGTTAAAAAATCAAAGTGGCGGCTCATCTAGTAATTTAACAGACGAGTAAACACAGGAGCTTATTGCCCATTTGGAAGAGCACACCTATGCGCATAATCACCAAATTGTCCTGTATATCAAAGAACATTTTGGGGTTACTTATACCGTTGCAGGACTGCATAAATGGCTCCACCGCCAAGGGTTTAGCTATAAAAAGCCCAAAGGCCTGCCTCATAAGGCAGATCCTGAGTTACAAAAACAATTTGTTGCAGAATATGAACAATTGAAAAAAGAGATTGGGAATGAAGAACCTATTTTGTTTATGGATTCAGTACACCCAACACAAGCAACAAAATTAGCTTATGGGTGGATTAGAACAGGTAAAACAAAACATGTAGGAACAACGGCCAGTCGTACCCGCTTGAATATTGTTGGTGCTATCCAACTAGGCCATGTTGCAAAGGCAATTACCGCACAATATGAAACAATTAATGCAGGATCGATCATCAATTTTATGGAAAAAGTTCGTGACCAATATGGCTCAAAAACGGTTCATTTAATTTTAGATAAAGCGGGATACCACAGGTCGTTATTGGTTGCTGAGCATGCTTCAAGCCTCAATATAAAACTGCACTTTCTACCGCCTTATAGCCCCAATCTCAACCCAATAGAACGGCTATGGAAGGTCATGAACGAAAAAGTAAGAAACAACCGATGTTTCAAAGGAGCAAAGGATTTTAAAGAGGCAATTAATAGCTTTTTTGATGACATTTTGCCAAGCATTGAAAATGCACTGGATGGCAGAATTAACGACAACTTCCAGTTGCTAAAAACTTAGTATTTTGAAGTTGATTGGGTATAGGTCTCACAGATTCTATGCCCATTATTATGGCGCAGCGAGGAAGGCGATTCCATGCGAAAGTAGCCC
Source organism: Legionella yabuuchiae (assembly GCF_900640115.1). GTDB lineage: Bacteria > Pseudomonadota > Gammaproteobacteria > Legionellales > Legionellaceae > Legionella_A > Legionella_A yabuuchiae. The sequence continues at coordinate 339 of NZ_CAAAIW010000061.1, read as the reverse complement.
CAGAAATCGCGACCAAAAGTGGCTATTGTGCAACTAAAAAACGGTACTATTACGGTGTTAAATTACACGTGGTTGCTACCCGACTAAAAGGTTCCTTACCTATTCCTGTCTGTCTTGGATTAACCGAGGCGGGGATGCATGACCGAAAAGCATTTGAGCAAATTTTACCTGCATGACCTGAAAATATGCTTGAGTGTTACGCTGATAAGGCCTATCAAGTAGGAGCTGAAGCAATTCATCAAGAACAACATATTATCCTATTAACTCCTGTGAAAAAAGAAAAAGGACAAAACTTTCTTGATGCAGCAGACCAATGGTTATCAACAGCAATTTCGCAAG
>NZ_CAAAIW010000060.1 GCF_900640115.1 Legionella yabuuchiae | reverse complement strand
CTAAAAATGCGACCTCCTTAATTAATAGCAGTACCATTGATTCCTTTGCTCCAAGAGACGCATCCACCTCGTTACATCGAATGGCTAAACTAACTCTTTCCAATGTTCAACTCGATGCTTTACAAGAGAAAGTTTTGCTTTTGCTTAGAGGGCTCAAGTTAAAGATAAAAGATGTTAACGCACAAGATATTGCCAATAGTTTATGGGCGCTAGGAAAACTCGCTGAAAGCGGTCATTTGAATGGCGTAGAACTGAAAGAAGAGGTTTTGATATTATTGCAACAACTCGTTTCAAAGAAAGATGTCCGCGCGCAACATACTGCCAATAGCCTATGGGCGCTAGGAAAGCTCGCTGAAAGCGGCCATTTGAATGGTGTAGCACTGGAAGAAGTGCTTTTGAGGTTATTACAACAGCTCTTCTCAAAGAAAGACGCCAACGCGCAAGAAATTGCCAATAGCTTATGGGCGCTAGGAAAACTCTCTGAAAGCGGTCATTTGAATGGTGTAGAACTGAAAGAAACGGTTTTGATGTTATTGCAACAGCTCGTTTCAAAGAAAGATGCCCAAGCGCAACATATTGCCAATAGTCTATGGGCGCTAGGAAAACTCGCTGAAAGCGGTCATTTGAAAGGTATAGAACGGAAAGAAACCGTTTTGATGTTATTGCAACAGTTCGTTTCAAAGAAAGACGCCCACGCGCAAGAAATTGCCAATAGTCTATGGGCGCTAGGAAAACTATCTGAAAGTGGTCATTTGAAAGGTATAGAACTGCAGGCAGAGGTCTTGATATTATTGCAGTTCATTTCAAAGAAGGATGCCAACGCGCAAGAAATTGCCAATAGTCTATGGGCGCTAGCAAAACTCGCTGAAAGCGGTCATTTGAATGGTGTAGAACTGAAAAAAACGGTTTTGATGTTGTTAAAACAGCTCGTTTCAAAGAAAAATGCCAACGCGCAAGAAATTGCCAATAGTCTATGGGCGCTAGCAAAACTCGCTGAAAGCGGTCATTTGAATGGTGTGGAACTGAAAAAAGAGGTTTTGATATTATTGCAACAGCTTGTTTCAAAGAAAGATGCCCACGCGCAAGAAATTGCCAATAGCCTATGGACGCTAGGAAAACTCGCTGAAAGTGGTCATTTGAATAGTGTAGAACTGAAAGAAACAGTTTTGATGTTATTGCAACAGTTCATTTCGAAGAAAGATGCCCACGCGCAAGAAATTGCCATTAGTCTATGGGCGCTAGGAAAAGTCGCTGAAAGCGGGCATTTGAATGGAGTAGAGCTGAAAAAAGAGGTTTTGATATTATTGCAACAGCTCGTTTCAAAGAAAGGTGGCGATGTGCAAGCTATTGCCAATAGTCTATGGTCGCTAGG
>NZ_CAAAIW010000059.1 GCF_900640115.1 Legionella yabuuchiae | reverse complement strand
GTTAGTGCATCATTAGTTCTGTAAATTATTTTTGATTGGCGGAGTGGCCAACCATTTTCTACTCTTTTATTTGGATAATGAAAGAGAATAAAAAATGATTAAGCCACAAGATGATATTAGTCTAACCAGCCAACTTTTGGAACTATTATCTGGAGAGGACGGCGCTATAGGGCGTGCGTTGGAGCTAGTTTTTAATCAAGCGATGCTTTTAGAGCGTCAGCGGCACTTAAACGCTAGTGCTTATGAACGCAGTGACGAAAGAACAGGCTATGCCAATGGCTTTAAGCCCAAAAGCCTCAAAACGCGCTCTGGTGTTCTTGAGCTCAAAGTTCCACAAACACGAGACGGTTTTTATCCTAGCTGTATTGATAAAGGATTGCGCTCTGAACGAGCCTTGAAGGTTTCTTTAGCCGAGATGTATCTTCAGGGGGTTTCAACTCGTAAAATGGCCGCAATTACAGAAAAGCTCTGTGGTTTTGAAATCACTAGTAGTGACGTTAGCAGGCTGACTAAAGAGCTAGATGATGAATTTGAGCGTTGGAGAAATCGTCCGCTTGGCAAATATCGTTATCTTTGGCTCGATGCACGGTATGAAAAAGTCCGTCATGATGGCCATATTATAGACTGTGCGGTGCTTGTTGCTAAAGGTGTGAATGAAGAAGGTAAGCGCGAGATACTTGGTGTTTCAGTAAGCTTATCAGAGGCAGAAGTTCATTGGAGAAATTTTTTACAGTCTTTGCTTCAGCGTGGCTTGCACGGTCTGGAATTAATCATATCTGATGCACACAAAGGGCTGCGCGCTGCTAGACGAAGTATTTTTTCTGGGGTTAGTTGGCAGCGCTGTCAATTTCATCTTCAGCAAAATGCCCAGGCTTATGTTAACAGCTTGAAACAGCGAGCTGAGCTTGGCGAAAAAATACGTGATATCTTTAATGCAGCTTCTTTGAGTGACGCTGAGCGGTTATTAAAAGCCGCTGTTGAACACTATTCAAAGGGAAATCCAAAGCTGGCAGAGTGGTTAGAGCAAAACATACCAGAGGGTTTTGCTGTCTTTAGTGGTAACATTCCCAAAAATCATAGGAAGCGATTACGAACAACCAACCCACTGGAGCGGTTGAACAGGGAGATAAAGCGACGAACTCGCACGGCTTGTTTGTTTCCAAATGAAGCTGCTTGTCTTCGTTTGGTCACAGCAGTTGTGATGGAAACCTCTGAAGAATGGTTGTTGGGTAAGACGTACTTAGCTTTACAATAGTACCTGCTAAAGTAAATAGCCGACTTTGATTAGGTTAAGCGTGAAAAGAATCGCCTGGTCGACTATTTGCTTTAGCAGGTTGACAAGCCCACTACAAAGTTTGAATATCTGTTTAAGCTCCCAGGCGCGTCAGCTAACAGGTGTTATTATTGGGTGACGCAAGAATTTGACCTCTTGCGTTGGGTATACCGGAAAGAGTAGAGAAATTTACAGAAGAAAAGTTGCTTTATC
>NZ_CAAAIW010000058.1 GCF_900640115.1 Legionella yabuuchiae | reverse complement strand
CCTATGTTGGAACCCACAGAAGACCCCATGTACTCAAGCCCCCATAGCTTTTTTACCCCAAGAGCTCCGATTCCCCCTGAACATCCTCAGCCATCGAATGGAGAAACAGCAGCTCCTACATCTCACTAAGGACATGACATGCACTATCTGGCGCTCAATCAACAGCAATTATCGCGTTTTAGCCACCACTGGTTTTGGGGGCTACGCGCGGACATCTCCTGTCACTACAATCTTGGCAAAGCGGCGGCAGATTTGGAAAAAGATGTTGCCTTACGTCAACGCTGTGAAGAAAAAATAGCGCGGATTATTCAGCGAACCTGGATTATCCGTGCGTTTTATTGGTTTTTTAATATTAGCCAATATCGTACACAGTATTATCAGCTTCAAGCGTATTACGCTGACCAACTGTATAAAAAAGGGGTTATTATGCTTTCAGAAACCGAACAAGAACGTATTCATGCCGCAGGTGCTTTTATAGTGACCACAGCAGCGGGCAGCCTGGTGGCAAAATGGTTAATTCCTTATCTAAAACCATCACTGGCCTGGTTTAGCAAAAAAATGTTGGCTTACTTTAAAACACCTGTTACAGTCGATGTGAGTGCGATGCCCAGTGAAGTCAATTCTGTACCGTTGGTCACGGCCTCATTACCACAACAAGCCAGCCCTACAATCCCTAGCGCGCCTTCAAGCCAAGTTTTTATTGTTACGACAAAAATGGTTAAATTTTTACAGGTGCTGGGAGTACAGGCCGCAGTCGATACTCCCGTTTCACTTGCCAAAATAAAAGCGGCCTATCATAAAGCTTGCTTGCAAACCCATCCAGATAAAAAAAATGAGCGGGACCATGAAGCCTTTGTTGCGATAATAAGCGCTTATAAGAACCTCCTGTCACTCATTGAAACATCAGCCTTATCAGAGAGCGCACATCTTACGCCAGATGATTCTTTATTTTCTCAATTAAAAAAAATGAAACAAGAACTTGCAAAAATGGATGCGGACTATCAACGTCTGTCAGAACAAATCGGGCAAACATCGGTCCAGGCACGACAGACTCTCGCTGATGCAAAAAAAATGGCGAAAATGGTAGACAAACTAAACATACGAATAGAAAGTATCAGAGAACACTTAGAAAGGCAAGGTGAGGAATTCGCAAGGTCAGCCGCGGAATTCGCAAGGTCAGACGCGGAATTCGCAAGTCAACGTGCAGAATTACAGGAGCTGGTTCGTCTTGACGCGGCTCTTAGTGAGAAAATGAGAATCAACGATGAAAAATTACATCATATTGCCGCCATGGTTGAGGGCCTCAAAAGGGACTTCGCATTAAGAGGGTCTATGCCCCACCCTGCAGCCAGTGAACTCCCTTGTGCATCAGCCGCATCGCCTATGTTGGAACCCACAGAAGACCCCATGTACTCAAGCCCCCATAGCTTTTTTACCCCAAGAGCTCCGATTCCCCCTGAACATCCTCAGCCATCGAATGGAGAAACAGCAGC
>NZ_CAAAIW010000057.1 GCF_900640115.1 Legionella yabuuchiae | reverse complement strand
GTTGATGCTCGCTATCAGTAGTCACCTTGAACTTCTTGGCTGCTTTGGGAATAAGCTGTTGTCTGCGCATACTGTCACTGATTGTTTTTATCGCAGCAGGTGATCCATCTTCAATTAAATCTTGTTGAATTCGAGTCGCACCATAACACCCTTTGCTATCATCGAAGAATTCTTTGATTTGCATATCTCTAGTCTGCTGCTTCAAGGCGCGATTACTTAACTTAAAGCCATTATTACGCCAATCATAATACCCACTTCGCGATACTCGAAGCACAATAGCCATACGCGTCACAGAGAAGCAGTGCTGTTGCTCAAGCATAAACTCGAATCGTTTTATTTTTGGTTCTTCGCGAAGTAGGTGGCCGCCTTTTTTAAAATGGCTAGATCTTCCGCTTGTTCAGAAAGTTGTCGTTTAAGCTTCGCCACTTCTGCTGCAAGCTCTGCTTCACGCTGGCTCGTGCTGACTTTCTTAGCCAGTTTGCCACGCCAATCGTAGATTTGGGATTCATAAACACCTAGCTCTTTTGCGGCTGTAGCAACCCCTTGCTTAGCAGCCAAGTTGACTGCTTCTTGTTTAAACTCTTCGGTGTGGATTTTTCGTATCTTTTTAGTTGTCATAAAGTACCTCGGTTAGTGATTTTACTCACTTAACTGAGTGTCCGGAAGTGTTGCTGGGGATCACTTTACAACCTTTCTCGACTCTCTCCTACAACGGAAACTCAATAAAGAATCGGTTAAGAAGTCTGGTTAAGTTTTCAAAATTAAGAAATTATCGGCTTTGACGAGATTAATTAATCTAGCAAATCAATGAGCAAACATAATGGATAAAATATTTAGGGATTCATCAGATGATTTAGATTCTAATTTACCAATTTTTTTTACAATCCTGGAGCGATCAATTGAACGCAATTGGTCTAAGGCTATCTGCCCCTCTTTGCCTTGAAAAATTGTTCTAACTCTCGTTGGAAATGACTCACGAATAGTACTAGTCAATGGAGCGATGATAACCGTTTTAAGGCGGCTTAAATTCATTGAGTCGGGCGATATAATGACTGCCGGTCTTGTTTTTTTTATTTCAGAACCAACCGTTGGATCTAAATTTACCAAACAAACATCGAATCTTTTTATTTTTACCATGTCCAATCATCTTCGTCGAATTGATTAGATAAATCGACTACCTCACTTTCCTGTGCAGAATCAGCGATCACATTGAATTTTTCCAGCCATCCTTCCTGCTTGCTTTTAGATGGTGTTAATAGAATAGCCCCATCTTTATTAACAGTAATTTCCATTACTTCCCCTGGTTCTAAGTGTGCGTCTTTTAATAGCGTTGAAGGTATACGAACTCCAACGGAGTTTCCCCATTTTTTCAGTGAGACTGTTGACATATTTATTATAATCCAAATATAAACATAGTTTAATTATACAATGTATAGCCAACAATTTCAAGCGATGGAAATACGTTATTCATGTCTCATAATTCATGACAAAATAGACGGTTGCGAAGTTGATCATTTTCCGTCTATTAAATCGTTTTTCTTCAATTAATAGACTCGGCTGTCTTTCAATCGATTTAATAGACATGCTTTCAAACCATTTATAGTTCATTTAAAATTTCCCTACTTTTATATTTTAGAGAAACATTTGATGAGCAATATCGTTAACTTTCCAGATCCAGAAGCCCAAAAAAAAATGGAATAGTATTCCTTCTGCCGTTCAACAAATGTTTTTAAAAAACGCGTGGTGCTCTCAGTGCTCAAGTGCAACAAAGTTGAAAGACCCAACTTTCGAAAACGTTAGCCAAGATTTATTAATTAAGGGTTATTACAATGCATGTAATGGTGATGTTGCAAGGTTAATTGAGATGTCCTAAAAACTAGCTTTCTCGACCTGCATCAATCGTATCGGAAAACACCTGTTTTTCGGATACTTCCTGGTGAGCAGTTGAAAACACTTCAAAAACCCAATATAGTTGATTAAAATTTAAAAAGTCTTATATATTTGTTATAATTAGCGCTTTTTAGCTATGACATATTCATTAGATTTTAGGGAAAAAGTACTATCCCATG
>NZ_CAAAIW010000056.1 GCF_900640115.1 Legionella yabuuchiae | reverse complement strand
TAATATAAGATCATGTTTGGGCACTTTAATCTCCTTTTGATCGCTAAATCAAGGAGTTAGTTTATACTAACTTGATTAAAGTGCCCCCTTAATTGGTGTAGACCCGATAAAACCCAAAAATTGGCCCATAAAATCAAAGGCGGTGCGGTTTACATTGGTGCCACAAAAATGAAAATGGCCTGCCAGTATTTTGAGCGTTATTGGAAAGCCGGTCAGCGTGAGATGCTTGAAAAACTTTACAGTCAGGCACGTACGGTCATCGATGAAAGTATGAAGGATTTTAACTTTTTTCTAAACACCAACAATTAACTTAACTATTGTGTAGAATATAAAGTTCTATTGGTTGGTCGGGCCAGTGGTCGGCTCTTCTTTATGTTCTTTATCTTCATTTTTCTTTCCTTCCACTGGGGTTGCAATAACCTGTTGGTATTTTTCTTTTATTTCTTTAAATTTTTCTTTATTAATTTCTTCTTCATTTTTACCAATATTTGCAAATAATTGCTTTATTCCATCAACAAAATCCTTCAAGCCTGAGAGAGCCTTTTGAAAGACATTTTGGTTTGGAATGACGTCAATTATTTTTGACTGCTTAGCCGAGTCTAATACTGTTTGCGCACTACCCTTCAACGCGGGCAAAAGCGCGGCGGCACTATCATGATTATTTTCTTTTAATTTTTGTTCTATATGGTTTATTTGGCTCAGTGCAGAATTGATTGCACCAACTAATCTACCAGCATCGTTTAGCAAGACTTTATCTTCATTTAATGTAGATTTTTGGGGGGGATTATCACAATATTTCCAAAATTCCGTGCCAGCATCAATATATGTTTGGTGACGATTCTCAATTAACTTACCGTTATTATCATAAGCCTGGATGGTGTAGGCTTTTTCAAGAAACGCAGATGGCTTCGTTGTATAGTCAACGTTAGATTGTTTATCTGAATCCAAGTTGTAACCACTAGCGTCATTAAATCCTGCATCAATAGTCTGGTAAAGCTCGTGCTTTAATGCTTCTAAATGCTTCTAAATGCTCTCGGGCTTCTTTCATATAAGCACTTAATTGCCCTTGATTAGCTTTTAGTGTTTCAGCATCTAATGATCCGAATTCATCCATTTCACCTAGGTTTGGCAAATTAATTTTATCTGTTTTAACTCGCATAATAATAGCACCAATATCATAACCTATATTTATTATAACCTGTGAATCTTAATTACACATTATGGTGGTAATTTGATTTCACCAAAATAACCTTCTTTGGATAAATAAAATTTTACGCTAACAATAAATAGCTAAAGTTATAAAGACTTATTCATTAAAGTTTTTTAACATTTGTGATTTTTCCCCTTCGACTTTAATCCACAAATTGGCCGTCGCACATGGTTATCAAATTGGATTCTTTTCCGCTCCAACTGATCATGTGCATGATCCGGCAGTAGCATTTTACCTCGGTCGGAGAGCTGAACCACATCGAGTTGGGGCAGGTCTCGCAGGCTGTTTTGATTTTTGGCTGGCGGGCCTTGTCTAATGATGACAGGGTTGGGCTTTTTTCTGATTGACTGGCCTCTTTCAATGGCTGCTCCAACAACTTCATCGCCTCTTGAAGTTCTTCTTCCATCATAAAGTCGGTCTCGTCTTGGTGGCTCATCGTTTTTCTCCTGTTCTGAAATCATTTTTTTGCGCTGAGTTTCCATCTCTGGATCAGCAAAAGTTATTGGGATGTTGTTTTGGGCGGTGATTTGAAGAATGATCGTTTTAAAAAGTGGCGAGCCATTCACTTGAATGCAATCGCCATAGCTCTGCTTGGCCATTTCAATGGCTTTTTTTAATGAAGCAATGGAGACACCTTTCGATATTTTAATTTCTTGGCCGTTGTTTCTGATGACCGATTGGCCCAATTTATAAATCTCAGTTCCTTCCTTCGTAATCGAATCAATTTGCTTAACATCAGCCGAAGAAAAAGCGGATGACACGCCAGATAAAGAATATTGATTCTGGTTTTTTCGGTTGCGATAACGAAGAGCCATTAAGGCATCCTTATCGCCAAGTTCGGCTTGATGTCGTAACCAGTCAGCCCAAGTTTTGTTTTGATGCAAATCAAGCAGATTTTTTCGTTCCTTGGCGTAATTTTGGCGTATTTTTTTAAGGTCTTTTAAAAGCGTTTTACTGATTTGCTGGTAAAGAAATTTTTTTGACGTCGGGATGCGTTCGTTAATTTCAAAGCAGCACGTTTGATTCGACCCCGTTTTTTAGCTTTAGCAATCAGTCTATTTTTGGCTTCATGCAGGTTTTTAAGTCAGGACTTACGCAAAACTCATCAAAACAGATGGACTTTTAAACTCTTGAATCAAATAATTAGGCAAGAGACTTTTCTTTATCTGATAGACAGTTTCTTTTGTTTTGTAAGCTCTTTGTTTCATTTTAACCCAAACAAGTAATGCGCAAGCAATATGATTTCTCTGTATACGTTGCTTTCGACACTCGCATTTTTCGACGCCAGTTAGCTGTTTAATTTCCCGATGAAACTGCTCAATATACCAGCGCATAGCACACACATTTTGAGTGTCATGACTGCAGTGTTGAGATGGGTCGTTAGTGGCCATATAATCAGTCCTGTTGGTAGAAACAGGCACGCGAAACAGTTTCATATAAAAATCACTAAGCATTCCCTTCAGCCGAATTTTTTTACCAAGTTTTAGTTCCTCTTCAGTCCAGCTAAGCTCAGTAACAGCCTCATAGTGTTCCTTGACACCAGCGGGCC
>NZ_CAAAIW010000055.1 GCF_900640115.1 Legionella yabuuchiae | reverse complement strand
TAGTCTGTACGGCCTCTTACCCGTGGATCAGGTAAACCATCAAAATGTTCTATTAAACTGCATGACATTAAATAACCCCTTATTTCCAAATAAGGCGCTATTTGATCATAACTACCAGTTATTTAAAAGGTTTTGGTGATCTTGCCCTGATTAAAATATTATTTAGCATGAAAATTCTGGTAAGATAAAGGACTTCACTTTTTTAACCCAGGAGAGTTTTTATGAAACGGATATTTGAGCCTCTTTTGCCAGCCCTTATAGCGCTTTCTGCCATGCCCGCACACGCATATCAATTGCCTCAAGGGCAGTTGAATCTTTCGTTAGGCGGAGCTTATGTCAATCAAGGCCAAGAACAGCTGATTAATATCCAAAGCACCTTTGGCAACATCCATACCGTCAATCAACACAATGACACCGTTTTTTTAGCCGGAGCCGGTTATTTTTTTGATGCATTTTCAGCACAACCCATTGATGTCGCCATCGGAACCAGCGTTTATTATTTAAGCCCTGCTACCGTTAATGGCCTCATTTATCTTGAGCGCACCTTTCCAAACTTAGGCTATCAATACAAAACCACCAACGTACCGCTCTATGCCAATGCCAAAGCGGCCTGGAAAAGACAAGACGAGCACGTATCCTTTGTTGTCGATGCGGGGGTTGGTCCTAATTTCATCAAAACCCATGGTTATCAAGAAACCTCTTTAGACGGGGGCGTTACCATTCCCAATCAGGCGTTTCATGGGGAGACTCAGGTCAAATTAAGTGCGATGGCAGGCATTGGGCTTCGATTAAATCAGGTATGGAACAATAAATCGCTTGAGGTAGGATATAAATACTTTTATTTAAATGAAGGCCACCTAAACCCAAGGCCTCAGGTTTTAAATCATCTTAAAACCGGAAATACTGATGCACACGCGCTAACCCTGACATTGATTGCCTAAAAAGGATATAAGGACATGAAAAAAATTACTTGTTTCACGTTATCACTCATCACCTCCGTAAGCTTTGCAGCCAATACGGGATTGCTTTTTGATGTGACCGCAAATAAGCCTAACTTAACCATCAAGCCTAACGTTAATTTTTTCTACTCCAGCGCGGGCATTCAAATCACATCACCGGGCTTTACCTTACAAAACCCAGGTCACCAAAACTGTACGCCGACATCCAGTGGGTTTTGCCTTTTTGCCGTAAGCCCTTCGCAACCAAAAACGTTGACCATAACAGGTGATGGGCAATTAACCTATAGGCTTTGCACCAATGGCGATGCGCCACTTAATTGTCAAAATTATACGGCGGATTTTTCAGATGGAGCTTCATGTACTGCTGCGGGTGGACAAACTGTGTCCGGTTCAAATGCATGTTGGGTACAAGAAACTATTATAAATTCTACTACAATTCTTCGGTGCTCAGATGTATGCACCCGTGCTGGGCTGACACTACAACAACCTGGCCCTGAAAATAATGAAACTCTCGCCTCAAATGTATGCTCAGCTTTTGGAAATACCGGTCCCGTAATAGAGGAATCTCCCGGAGATATAACGTTTATTGGAACTGTTTCTGTTGCTCCTGGCACTTGTTTTTGGGAGAATTTAACTGGAACAAACTGGAATAACCCAAATAATAGCGACTACAATGGGGTGACAGGCAGCTATTTTTGCCCATGTAATAATTAAATCCACCAAACGTAGTGCGCATTAGCGCCTTAATGCACGGGAAAAGGTTCTGTCGCAAAAACCTTCGTGAGCGACAAACGGATTTATTCTGGGCGAGCTTATGCCACAAGCGCATAAAACTGTTCAAAAATAGTCAACTCATTTGAGTGCGTATGCTGGTTTTTACGCAGCATGTGGTGTAACTCGATGCCTGATAATGTGGCTTCTGCGGAATGAAACGCTTTAAATCCCCGCATTCCATTAGTGATTTTTTTCACAAACCGGTGGCCTTGCTCAATGATGTTGTTGAGGTATTTTATTTGTCTTACCGTCATTTGCAAGGGCAATCCACCAAACATACATAACATAGCCAGCGCTAGATTGATTGTGTTGACCCCGGCTTTATTGGCACCACTCTTATCCATCGTAACTTTTTCAGGCAGCCCACTTGAGTCGATCGCTTTGTTGAAAAATGCCCATGCAGCAGGATCATCACGCTTCTCTGACAGCATGAAATCAACAGTTTGCCCTTCTTTGTCGACTGCGCGATACAGATATACCCGTAATCTTTCAAAATGCGTGTTTTTAGGCGCCTTTATTTTTTGTCCTGCCGCATTTTAAAAAGCGAGTAATGGCTCATTCCCTTGCGAGTTTTTTAAAATGCGGCAGGGCGAAAAAGAAAAAGCATAAATCACGCATTTTGAAAGATTACGGGTATAAACCCATTTCCCTTTGACCTTAATATAGGTTTCATCCATGCGCCATGATACACCAACTGGACGCTTACGCCGCCGACGAAAAGCTTCTTCTAGCTGTGGGGCGTAACGAATCACCCAACGGTTGATAGTTGAATGGTCTACTTTTAAACCCCGCTCTGCTGCTAACTCTTCAATATCGTGATAGCTCAACGCATAAGCCACATATCAACGAACCAGCATTAAAATAACACTGTCTTTGAAGTGCCGCTGCTTGAAGCTGATCATAAAATATCCAAATTCATTTGAAATGGGCTTAGTCTAACCAGTTCACGGTTTTTTTGCGACAGAACCTTGTATTGAGAGTTCTAGTGAGGCCAAAGCAATTATAAACAAATTAAAAAAGGGGTCTACAACAATTAAGGGGGCACTTTAATCAAGTTAGTATAAACTAACTCCTTGATTTAGCGATCAAAAGGAGATTAAAGTGCCCAAACATGATCTTA
>NZ_CAAAIW010000054.1 GCF_900640115.1 Legionella yabuuchiae | reverse complement strand
AATCCAAGCGTGTCACTTTATTAGTTTTTGGGCGGCCCATGAGTATAACGTGGTGTAAAAATTTACAGTAGATTACTATGACTCAGATAACTAATCTTTGATCCATTCGCTCTTCGATGTGTGATCTATTTCTCAAGTTAATGGGTTTTGCGTAAGTCCTGAATCTATTGGATTTACACAAAACCCTTTAAATACAATAGGCAAATAATTTATTATTTCTTGATTGGAATTTGATTCCGATGCAAATTAGATTCTAATTTCTTTGAATTTTCATGCTCAAAAGCTGAAGCCATGCGGTCAATCTCCCTTTTTGTCAAACCAAATTGGGTAGCAACCGATCGCCATTCACTTACTGCTAGCGCAACCTCTTTTATAATTTCAAGTGCTCTTGCTTTCTTTATCCGAAACTCATCAATGACGGAAAGCGCCAAATCAATAGAAGCCGTTGGATCATCATAATCAATTGAAGTTGATAACATGCGGCCTTTCATTTCAACGGGGGTTGGATTGACATCATAGGCTGGTGACAATCGCCAACCTTTATGACGTTCATATAAAAAACCATGATTTCTTAAATGATCGTCTGTGTTTGAAATCAGCACGGTAAAGATGATACGCCGCCACAGCTCTTCTAAGTCACTGTTTGGATTTGCACCGTGTTGAGTAATGGCGTAAGTGATTTCAAGATAGCTGTGGGGGTCATTATCCTTTGCGCCTAACATACTCATTGCAGATAAGAATGGAACACGTTGACCTTCGTGACGGTCAAAACGGCGCAGAATCAGCACTGGTTTATCCATGATTGTTTCCAGGCGCCAATCGGTTGTTTTAATACCCGCTTTTTCTGCAAGGGTTAGCGCAACCGCTTCCCAAACAACCACGTTAAATTCATCATCTTTTTTTGGAAATTTAGCGATGGCAAGATGACCGTCTTTATCTCTGACCGATGCTTTTGGCCGTGCCCCACCCAGAGAGGACCCAGGTGCCAATAATATTTTCAAATCTTCAGCTGTTTCTTCGTCATTAAGATAATGTTCAGTTGCAGAAAGTAGTCTAGGAAGATCGATTAATGGGGGTATGCTTTCTTTATCTTTGGGGGTTAGGTAAGGCCCGCCCTCTTTTAGCGAGAAACGTAAAGCGCCCTGACGAGCCTCATCATTAACACCTAACAGATAATCTACTTCTGACAGTGTTCTTGCTGCCTCCCCAATGGATTTTGCCCGCACACTTTCTGCTCGGCGCATCAGCACACGACCCCAGCGATCAGGCGCCGAATCACCAATAGCACCGAATAATATCTGATCCGGTGTGGTATGAAATGCACCAGAGGTTAATTGAAGCGCTGGATCAAGAGCAAATTTTTCCGAATGTTTCAGCCAGTCAGGATCATATTCAAAAGATGCACTTTGCCTGGCGCCACGTTGATGAAACCATAGCTTGCCGATCTTATGCGTTTTTTCGCCAAGCTCAATTGAAACATATATTTCCTGGCTACTCATTTGCTTCTCCTTTATTGCCTTGTGGCGTTCTAATTCTTTTAGGTAGGTTTTCTTCTTCAAGTTCACGCCCGACAATATCCTGAGAAGCATGAGCAAGGGATGCCAAGTGATCAGACATCCCTAGAACAAAAAGAGCAGATGCATACGCACCCATAGATACGCTTGGATCACCTTTTTCAATTTTGTATAAAGTGAGGCGAGAAAAACCGCAGCGCTCAGACATTAGCTCCATAGCTATACGACGACGACGGCGTGCATCACTAATATTCTTGCCCAATATTCTTAAAACTTTCTGTACTGGAATGGGTAAATGTGTTTTTTTGCTCATATTTCAATGCTTAACGTAAGTTATATTTTACATTATAGGGTTTAATGTAAATAATAAGATGCATTAATGGGAAAAGCAAGCATTGAGCCTCTTATGTTTATTATAATTAACATTAAAGTGCTTAGCGTATATAATAATATACATTAAATAATTTATTAAAAGTAAAAAAGCTTAGACATCAGAGCACAGGCTGTTATTCTAGGCGTTAGAGAAGAAGTATTAAAAATGCCCCATTTACGCCCCAGAATTGGTAAGTCGGAAATTAGAACTATATAAATCAATGAGTTACAAAAATTGTCGCGGGTTCAATTCCCGCTGCCCCATATAACTTGTTGATTTTTCTGAATTTTCTTCAATATCCATAGATCCGCGGGGTTCCAGCGGGTTTATTTCACCAAAAAACGCACCCCAATTGTTCAAGGGTTTATACCCAAGCCTGAGTGAATTATCAGGGATCCATTTGCCATAAGTCTTCATTACCATTTCTTTATTCATATGGCCCATTTGACTGGCAACCCACATAATGTTTTCTCCAGCTGATAACATCATAGATGCGAATGTATGGCGAGTTTGGTAAGGGTTTCGATAGCGAACGCCTGCACGTTCAAGCGCATACATCCATGCCGTTCGTCTGATTTGGTGGTCCGTTTCCCAAGCCTTATTGGTACGGGGATTATGAAATACATGCTTACCTTTTTTAAAAGTAAATTCTTTTTGAGCTAATAACGCGGCAATAGCTGGTTCTAATAGCATGACTTCTCGTTCACAATAATACAGGACTTACGCAAAACTCATCAAAACAGATGGACTTTTAAGCTCTTGAATCAAATAATTAGGCAAGAGACTTTTCTTTATCTGATAGACAGTTTTTTTTGTTTTGTAAGCTATTTGTTTCATTTTAACCCAAACAAGTAATGCGCAAGCAATATGATTTCTCTGTATACGTTGCTTTCGACACTCGCATTTTTCGACGCCAGTTAGCTGTTTAATTTCCCGATGAAACTGCTCAATATACCAGCGCATAGCACACACATTTTGAGTGTCATGACTGCAGTGTTGAGATGGGTCGTTAGTGGCCACATAATCGGTCCTGTTGGTAGAAACAGGCACGCGAAACAGTTTCATATAAAAATCACTAGGCATTCCCTTCAGCCGAATTTTTTTACCAAGTTTTAGTTCCTCTTCA
>NZ_CAAAIW010000053.1 GCF_900640115.1 Legionella yabuuchiae | reverse complement strand
CTACCAAATCGTTGAATCAACGTCACAGTACCGGTCCTTGCTGTCTTGTGTGTAAACCCCGCTTTCTTAATCAGATATGTGCTAATGGCTCTTGTCACTATTAAAAGCGCCTTGCTCAACATCTCAGGATTACTTGCAAACAACCAACGCAATGGAAATGGCACACTCAATACCCATTGGCGTATTGGCTTTTCTGGCAGTACTTCATCCACAAGAAGAGCGGCACTTTCTACCATGCGCTTTGCACCACAACTCGGGCAAAAGCCCCGGCGCTTACAGCTGAATGCAACCAACTGCTCACTGAGCCGCTCGACCAACACTAAACCAAAGCCAGGGCAAATAATATTGAGGTGAAGAAAAGCTATGCGAAAACAATCATTAAGACAAACCGCCAACCGGTTTTTAAGCACTGACAATCGCGGCTGTTTCAAGGAGAGAAAACGCCGATCCTATGTCATTCATAAAATGATTGATGATCTTTTTGTCGTTGGCGATGTGCCGCCTAAATGGCAGGCTCTAAAGCCAGTCCATATTCAAAAATTAGTTGAACACTGGCAGAAGAAGAAATTAAAAACGGCCACCATCATGCGCCACCTAAGTATCATCAAGAAGTTTCTTTATGAAATTGAATGTCCAACTGCAAATGAAATCAATAACAAGAGCCTTGGACTTAAAAGACCAAGTAAACCTAAGAAAAAGCCAAGGATTTACCCGGGCTTTTGGCAAAACATAAGCACCCCATCCGCCAGATTATTAACCGGCTTACAAATTCAATTTGGCCTCACGTTAAGCGAAGCGATGCGCCTTAATCCTGACTTTCATGTCCAAGAACATTCCTTATGGATTACCCGCGAAATTGCTACCAACAGCCACGACCGCTTCATTCCAATACGCAATGATATTCAAGTCGCTCTACTTCGAGAATTTAGTTTCTTAGTTGGGGGTTATGGCAATCTGATTAATGCGATTGGCTATCAGACTTTACTTTGTAGCTATAGACAAGAATTAACCCGATTAAAATTGTCATCAAAAAGAAACTTCCGCTATTTATATGCCAGAAATCTCAAACAACAACTGCAATCAGTTATAAACAATTATGAATTAACCTGGTTGATTATGGAGGAAATGGGCCTTTCATCACGTACAACCGTTTGGAATTACCTGCATGGGCAATAACAAACTACGCAGCGCCAAATTTTCAATTAACGAGATGGTGAAGGAGATTAAAAGGTATTCTCACGCCAGTCGAGCTGACATGCGAGTGATGCTCAATCGTTGCATCAAAGACCTGCACGAAAAAGGCTATAAGTTATCGCATATCAAAGGATTAAAGCCTAAGCATATTTTTGTCCTAGTGGAGCATTGGAAAGAACAAGGAAAAAGCCCTGCCACCATTAAAAATTATATGTCAAAGCTCAGAGAAACAGCCAAATTTTTAGATAAGCCACAGCTTGTAAAAGCTTCGAATGATGATTATCAGATTCCAAGACGAAGTCACGTCACTACAGTCAACAAAGCAATCCATCAAATTGATTTAAGCAAATGCAGCGATCCATTAATACGTTTGTCTCTGGAGGCGCAATCCTTATTTGGTCTTCGAAGAGAAGAGTCAATGAAAATTGTGCTATCCAATGCCTTACAAGGAAACTATTTATCTATAAAGCCATCATGGACAAAAGGCGGTATTGGCAGAGCTTTATGGATAAGCAATGATGCCCAAAGGCAATGGTTAAATAAGGCACTTCAGCAAATACCATCTGGACATTCCTTAATTCCTCAAGACAGAACTTACAAACAGCATTTAAGGCATTACCAAAGTCAAACTGAATTAATGGGGATTCACAAATTGCATGGCTTAAGACATGCCTTTGCACAACGAAGGTACTTTGAATTAACAAAGCAGTTTGATCCCTTCAATAAAGGCTGGCAATCCCCCATGAATGGAGGGCCTAACACAAGCATGTTTAATCAACAAGAAAAGAGAATTGATCGCAAAGTTCGAGGAATCATCAGTCGTGAGCTCGGCCATTCTAGAATATCGATCACCAAAATTTACTTGTAACTGAATTGATAATTAATATCAAACGATAACAATCAATAACAATTGATATCAATTAGAACAACCTGTTGAATTTATTTGTGCCGTTGATAAACTGAAATAGAAAGTAACTGATGAGCCAGTGAGATCCTGGCGAAACCTTCCGAGGTCTTACTATAAAGCCACCTTCTTTCCCTAATCCTGTGGCTGAGCGTTAAGTCGGGAAAAATATCTTGGATGGAAAGCAAGATTTTCACGGACAGTTTTACGGTGCTTCACCGTATGTGCTTTAAGCATTCATTCTTTAAAAACTTGGCAAATCAACTTTTATGGTTGGTGATATTGCATAACCCAATGGGGATGAGTTTGTCCCCAGCTGGGGCCTCTCTCCCTCTTTTATCAAAGGAGCGATACCATGCAAAATTTCGATTCTGCAAACATTCAGGTGGACCATTTACTGTTTGAATTGGCCCGATGTGTGAATGACCTGCAAGGATTTTATCGTCAATTGTCTATTGAAGATAGAAAACAAGTTGAACTTAGTCTGAGTAAACTTGAATTTCTGGTTGCTCATTCAAACAGGTATCAAGGCCATACTCCCCTTGCTGCTGTTTAATCTTATTTTTTAACCGCATAACAGGAAAAAAACTGCTTTATGCGGTGTTTTTCCTGTTATGCGGATTTTTTCACTAACGGGAGAACACAATGACAGCATCATTAAATAAGGTACAACTGATTGGCAACTTAGGTGCAGAACCAAAAACAATCACCAGCCAAAACGGTCAGTCTTTTGTCACAGCCACTCTGGCAACCAATGAATCATTCAAACAAAATGACGAATGGAAAACCAGAGTTGAGTGGCATCAACTGGTAATGTTTGGCAAATTGGCCAAAGTTGTTGAGTATTTACAAAAAGGATCTCAAGTGTATGTTGAAGGTAAACTTCGTTCTAACCAATGGACTGATGGCGATGGCAATACCCGTCATAGTCTCAGTATTGTGGTAAGTAATATTCAACTTCTTAGCCAATCCAAACCAACTGATGAGACAACCAACAAAACCGCGGAAAGCCATATGGCTCAAATGCGGGAAATGTTGCAAACTGATTCAGAAGACGTACCGTTTTAATCATAACCCATCGCGGGAGTAAGTTCCCGCTGGGGCTTGCTCTCTGATTATCATTTAAAGGAGAAAAACCCCAATGGACAAACCGGAAATCTATGTCGCTTGTTTGGCATCTTATAATAACGGCTATCTGCATGGTCAATGGCTTGATGCAAATCAATCGGAAGGTGCGATTATGGAGGATATTCAAGCCATGCTTGAAGATAGTCCTGTTTCAGATCCAGGCGATTGGGCAATTGTTAGTGCATCATTAGTTCTGTAAATTATTTTTGATTGGCGGAGTGGCCAACCATTTTCTACTCTTTTATTTGGATAATGAAAGAGAATAAAAAATG
>NZ_CAAAIW010000052.1 GCF_900640115.1 Legionella yabuuchiae | reverse complement strand
ACGCCAGTTATAGAGATTATTTTCTGCTACCCCTAGCTCTCTTGCCACTTGTCTTAAAGTCTTATCGCTTTGCTCTAACAATTCAATAGCTTTAACTTTGAACTCTTTTGTATAGACATTTCTTACCATTTCTACTCCTTGCTGATGAGATTATATCTCTTAAACAAGGTGTACGGCTAATCGAGGTAGGATCAAACAAATTTTTTTCATGTTATCCACAACCTAGAAATTATTTGAAGTTCATTGAATATCATTTAGTAACATGCCCTTCAAACCTATTGACGACGCTCTTTTTTCTCGAAATATAAGTCATTAACAATGACAATTTGTGTTATTAGATAACACCATTTGATGCCCAATGATACCGCTTGATATGAATGATGAGCCCGTGATAGGAGTCAGAACAATGAAAAACAAAACCATGGATTTTATTTTCATCAATACTTGTGAGCTATCTGCTTTGAGTGAACTGCCCCTCAACCAACGAGTTGTTTACATCATGGGTATTCGCCCATACATGGACAGAAAAACATTCATGGTCGGCATTATCCGAAAAATCAGCTACCAATCACTGCGCGAAATGCTCTATGTTGCCCCCATTAAAGGGGTTAAAACCGGTAGTCCCAGCCGCCAGCAAATGAAGCGTGCGGTCAAATCGTTAGAGCGAGCTGGTCTTATTGAAATCTGTTCAAATCGAAAAAATTTAATCGTAAAGTGCCTGCTGGCTGATACAAGGCTGCCAGATCAAAAGCCATGAAGTTTACAGTTACAGAATTCATAATTTTTTACCCATAATGTTCAAGTCCATGACAGAAGATCAACCATTAGAATCACTAGTTCAAGGTGTTTTTTCGCAAGATATTGAAATTTTCATGTTTACGTAATTTAGACAGATTATTCATTGGTTTTTAATCCTTCCCAAACAATCGATGTAAATAGTCTAAAATATATACATAGGTTTGCTATGGAGAGCGATCGTGAGTCATCAACTCGAAATTCTCAAAAGATATTCCAACCACGATACATGGTTTCTGAATGGGAAGTACCCTATTTCTTATAAATTGGTAATACTTCATAGTTTTTATCATATCATGTATACATCTGGATGCACTGAAGAAGAATTTAAAGAAAGAGTAACAAAAGCCTGGAATTATATTAAAGAGCTTCCAACTGCAAGTTTCGACTGTGATGCCTTTAGTATTTTTAGATTTATTGATCATGAGGAGATAGCAGGAGTGTTTTTGATTGATCATACACACAGCTGCTTTCCTCTAGTATTTTATCATCGAGAATATAAATCTGACGAAGGCAAAAAACTAAGAGTCTCTGCCTTGCAAAAATGTATTTTTGATATAAAAAACCAGCATGACAAATTATTTTCCTTATTAAACAATGCAGAGAGTTGGAATAAGTCATTGCAAGATAGAATATTATCAATTATTCCTGAAGACAAAAGGGACGATGATAATTTTTAAAATGAATTAGATGACACCAAGTCCGACCTTGCTGCTCTAATATTACTTTGTTGCGATATAATTTTTTAAGGCTTCTTCATCAATCATATTTGCCTCTTCATTTACTTTATCTATAGTGAATCTATCATGACTAATATTATTAGCTTTTTCGAGAGCATTTTTAAGGTAATATTTACAAAGATTAAGCCATCCACGATGGAATGCACCTATTGCTCTGGCTAAATAAATTTTTTTCCATTTTTTTAAAAATTCATCATTTTCATTTTCATAGGCCTTATAAATTTCTGAAAAAAATTTATCCATATTTTCATTGCTTTCAGAGTCAATGAGATCTAATAATTTTTTATTTGCTTTCATTTTGATCCTCGTGGAAAATTATTATTGCCTCAAAAAAAACTATAGCTCAATAACATTTTTCCTGCGTCACTGCCTCTCCCTGCAGTGACGCAGAAAACTGATTAAAAATATAAACAAAAAATCAATCAGTTATCTAAGATAATTCAATCCCGCGCCACAGGATTGAACAAATCCATCGACAAAATACCTTGCCCTCAGATCCAGGTTTTGATAAATTTTTCTTAAGCATAACTGACGAGCCTGTGCGATTCAGGCGAAACCTTCGGGTCTTATGCAAAGCCACTCCTCATTCCCTAACCCCGTGGCTGGACGTTAAGTCGGGAATCTAAGGATAGGCTGCTGTTCTGCAGCCCTTACAATACTCTTCATGTATTGATGGATTGGTGGTGAAGCCTTTGCTTCGCCAATTGCTCATCTGTCTGAAAAATAAGGAGGTTAAGCAAGAGAATCGTTTGAAAATTTACAACCATTGATTTGCCCAACTTTCGAGCCTTGCAGCTTAAGCTGGATATCATCCTGGTATGAGTCGCTCGAATAACACTAAACCCAGACAGGGCAAACCCATTTTGAGTGAGAATTAATGCAAAAACCTTCTATACGACAAGCAGCCAATCATTACCTCTAACAAAACCGATGCGGCAGTCATCGTGAAAAGCAATATCGCCATTTTGTCATCAATCGAATGCTTGATGATTTATTTACGCTTAGTACAGCCCCTGCCAACTGGCAGAAACTGAGTGCATCTCATCTTGAAAAACTGATCCAGCATTGGCAGAAAAAAGGGCTCAAGCCATCAACAATCATGAATTACATGACCATCATACGGCGGTTTCTGCAATTTTTAGGCCATGACCTATCAAAAGCAAATAATCTCAGTTTTGGTTTAAGAGACAAAAACACCACTCCCAAAACAATTCATCTTATCCCTGAGAGCTGGCTCAAATTATCCAATCCAGTCGCTCGAGTGCTTATGGGGCTGCAAATGCATTTTGGGTTGACCTTAAGCGAAAGCATGCGCCTCATACCGGATGTACATGCACAGCACCACCACTTGTTATTGACCCGAGAAATGACTTTTAACCATCAAGACCGAAAAATCCCGATTGAAACCACCATTCAGCGAACCATCATTCAAGAATTCAACCAATTAACGAAACGCGATAAAAGTTTAATTGGCTCGTATGGTTATCGAGTTGTGTGCTTTTACTGGCAAAACGCCATGAAAAGCTTGCGCTGGCCACCTAATAAATCTTACCGCTATTTCTATGCCAAGCTCAGAAAAGCACAACTTAAGTTCCAAATGAGCGCTTACAAATTAAATCTGCTCATTATGGATGAAATGGGCTTAAAGTCTCGCACTACCCTTTGGAGTTATTTAAATGAACAATAAATTGCGCAGCGCTCTTTATTCCGTCAATCAGTTCGTCAGACAAATGCAAGGTTGCTCCTATGCAAGCCTTGCCGATACTCGCCATATGCTCAACCGATGTATGAAAGACTTGCATGAATTGGGTTTTAAAGTCAGTCATTTAAAAGGATTAAAGTCAAAACATGCTTATATTTTAGTGGAACATTGGAAAAAACAGGAAAAAAGTCCGGCAACAATAAAAAATTATATGGCTAAACTGCGGAAAACGGCTGATTTATTAGACAAGCCCAAACTGATTAAAAAGGGAAATGATAGCTATCAAATCGACAAGCGTTCCTATGCACCTACCCACAATAAAGCCATTCACCATTTAGATTTAAGTCGCTGCACCGATCCATACATCCGTTTGTCTCTTGAAGCTCAAATCCTTTTTGGGTTGCGCCGTGAGGAATCATTGAAATTCATCTGGAGTGAGGCCTGGCACGGTGATTGCCTATTCATTAAGCCCAGTTGGACAAAAGGAGGAATCGGGTGCGTATTTCGGCTGATTCGAACGGTGATTACGGTTTTGATCCGAACGGCGATTTCACTGCATTCGAACGCTCGAGTCATAATCAAGAAAGATGATTAT
>NZ_CAAAIW010000051.1 GCF_900640115.1 Legionella yabuuchiae | reverse complement strand
CATGGGATAGTACTTTTTCCCTAAAATCTAATGAATATGTCATAGCTAAAAAGCGCTAATTATAACAAATATATAAGACTTTTTAAATTTTAATCAACTATATGTGCAAGGAGATTCTGCATGAAAAAGTCAAGATACACAGATAGTCAGATCATTAATATTCTCAAGAAAGCAGAAGCTGGAGCGCCAGTAGCAGAGTTATGTCGAGAACACGGAATGAGCAGCGCTACATTTTATAAGTGGCGCTCGAGGTTCGGTGGCATGGACGTATCAATGATGTCCCGTCTTAAAGAGCTTGAAGAAGAAAACCGGCGACTGAAGAAAATGTATGCCGAAGAACGCCTCAAATATGAGATAGTTCAGGAATGATCCTGCCTCGAAAAACCGGACACCAACATTATGCAGCCATTCCAAAATTGCTGGGAGTTTGAAACCCTAGAGATGAATGGATGCGTTTGCGATTGTAAAACACTTCAATGTAATCGAATAGAGCTAATTGAGCCTCTTTTCTAGTTTTAAAAGTAACCCCGTAAATCGCTTCAATTTTCAAGGTATGAAAAAAGCTTTCCATGACCGCATTATCATAACAGTTACCTGAGCCACTCATGGAGCAAACAAAGCCATGCTTTTTAAGAAGGAATTGATAAGCATTACTACAATATTGAGAGCCTCTATCGGAATGATGAATAACCCCTTTAGGTGGATTGTTGCGGTGGATAGCCATAACTAAAGCCTTCTCAACAAGCTCCGTAACCAGGCGTGTTCCCATGCTCCAACCTACAATTTTTCGATTATATAAATCGATTACGGTGGCTAAATACAGCCATCCTTCATCAGTATGGATGTAGGTAATGTCAGAAGCCCAGGAAATATTGGCGGCAATAGGATTAAATTGTCTTCCCAGTAAGTTCTCGGCAACAGGCTTTGAGTGGCGACTGTCTGTGGTCACTTTAAATCGTCTTGCCGCTTTAGGCTTCAATCCTTCTTGTTGCATAAGCCGCTTTATCCGAGCTTTCCCATGATATTTTCCTTGCTTACGTAATGCTTGCTGCAAGCGTGGTACACCATAAGTTTGGCGCGACTCGTCAAACTGATGTCGCAGAATTTCTGACAAAAGCTTATCTTCCTGTTGGCGAAGTCTAACTCTTCCTTTTAGCCATGTATAATAAGCACTACTTGAAACACCTAATACCTGACAAAGCTTTTTTACAGAATGGAAAGCCGATTGTTCTTTAATTAACGCGTATTTCGCTGGCCTTCCCTGGCGAAAAACGCTGCTGCCTTTTTTAAGATTTCTCGCTCTTCTTCAAGTTCAGCAATGCGCGCTTTTAAACGTCTCAACTCCAAATCCTTTTCAGTGAGCTTGGGGTGATTCGGAAAAGCATTTTCATGGTTGATTCTGTAATTTTTACGCCAGTTATAGAGATTATTTTCTGCTACCCCTAGCTCTCTTGCCACTTGTCTTAAAGTCTTATCGCTTTGCTCTAACAATTCAATAGCTTTACCTTTGAACTCTTTTGTATAGACATTTCTTACCATTTCTACTCCTTGCTGATGAGATTATATCTCTTAAACAAGGTGTACAGCTAATCGAGGTAGGATCAATCGCGGGTTACCTCAAATACCTTCAGTACCAACTGGTAGGTATCACGGTAAACTGGAAGTTCCGTATATAATGCCATAAGCCCAACATCAAAAAAAATAAAATCGAACCGCTGCGCGGTGTTTATAAGAGGCAGCTTCGCTGCCTCAAAAGAAAAGGGTTAAAGGGTTGAAGGGGTAAAAGCCCGAACACACCTAACTCTATTCTTGTTGCCCTTACTGTCGAAGTCGCGGAAGCCATTGCTGAAGAACTGAGCGCGTGCGGCACACGCCCCAACCTCGGTAGAACTCCAATAGAAGAGGGAATCAAACCCAGCAATAGTACGTCCATTAAATGTTGTTTGCTGCCACAAATCATTGAGCTCTCCTTCTGCCGGCAAATACCAGTTTGAATAACAGGTCTCGCCTGGATTGCCGGTACATGGTGAGTTACTATCGGCGTTTACTGTATATTGATAACAAATACCAGCCGCGTAGGTATTAGCTGCTATCATGTTAGTGGTTGTCAAGACGTTAAAAATAGTCGCTGTATTGGTCGCGCCATTATTAATGTCAGTGGCATTGGTTGATATGCAGCCTGCTCCGCCGCCATTAAAGCCGCCCCACACAATAAGGAAACTGGATGATGCGTCCTGACTGTCCTGACGTGCCGCTGTTTTGCCGTTATTGCAGTTGTCTACTACAAAGACAATGCCCTGTTGGTAGGTATCGTTTACAGCTAATTGCCTGACTTCCACACTGGAGCTGACCGCCGGTGCGTTATCAGCCTCAACCGTAATAGTATCAGCAGCTGCTGCACTTGTTCCTTGCAGTTCAAAGGTGCATTGACCACCATTGGCTGCCAGGTCGCTGCCCGTGCAACTATCGTTGTTTATCTGAACATTGTCTGTTAAATCGCCTAAATCAATCGATAGATTTTCAGCCGCAGTGGTAGTTGAGGTGTTGGTTACCGTTAGCGTACTTCCCGTCCCGCAATTGGGCGATAATACGAGCGGCGCACCACTGACTGCCAGACTGGCTTGCGCTGGAGCATTTACTGCAATTTGTGCGCTGACCTGCGTGGTATTGTTGCCGGAAATCGGTATGGTTTCCAGAGCATGTGTTGCAGCACCAGGCGTAAACTGTAACTGACAGCTGCCGCCATTAGGCGCAATGGCAACGCAGTTGCTGGCATCCTGGGTCACATCCGTCCAACTTGCCGGTAAGGTTGCCTGAACATTCTGTGCAGTGATAACGCTAGAATTATTGGTGATCGTTAAAAAACCCGGCGTGCCGCTGCCCGCCACCAGGTCTAACGCCGGTGGACTCACCGCAAGTGCTGCAATTTCGGCGCTGCCTTTCGTGATATTTAGAATGTGTACTGCACTTGGCTGATAGCATTGGAGTAGGTTTGGGCTGCCATCTGGATTGGCCAGGCAGAGTGCAGGTCCACCATGAACGCCGCCCTGGGGCAAGGCGCTGCCGATGATAGAAAGATTTAAAGTGCAGCTACTACCCACCTGCCCCTTGGGTGCCAATTGACAAGGTGTGGTTTGTGTAATGCCAGGCATCGGCTGAATCACTAGTTTTTTAGGCTTGCCCGACTGATTCTGTACTATATATTGTATGAATGAAGTGCTGCTCTCCGGCACGGTCTGAGTGGGATTACTTCCTGGGGCTGGCATTACGGTCCACAATGGACCGGCTGCGTGGGATGCGGTCCATATAAAGCAAGAAAGCAGGCCAAGCATTAGCTTGTTCGCTAATGTGTTGTTTTTGATGGTTCTTTGCATGGTTTCAGTCCTTATGCCACGTAAGTCAGGTTAAACAAAACGCCGTTGGTGTAGAGGTGATTCAGCGCCAACCCTGAATTCATTGTCTGCCCTAAAGCGCGACCCAGTTCACTTTTCCCCCAGTCGGCAAACTCATAACCCACACCAACCTGCCAATGCTCGCTGATGGATTTTTGCACCCCGGCACCCAGTGATCCCTGGCAGTAATTCTGGACACTCAATTAAGCTATGTTCTTTAGTTCAAAATTAAGTGGGCTTATATAGCCTTTCGCACTATGCCTTCTTTTACGGTTGTAATCAATATCAATATACTCAAATACGGCTT
>NZ_CAAAIW010000050.1 GCF_900640115.1 Legionella yabuuchiae | reverse complement strand
CTGCTTCAAGGCGCGATTACTTAACTTAAAGCCATTATTACGCCAATCATAATACCCACTTCGCGATACTCGAAGCACAATAGCCATACGCGTCACAGAGAAGCAGTGCTGATGCTCAAGCATAAACTCGAATCGTTTTATTTTTGGTTCTTCGCGAAGTAGGTGGCCGCCTTTTTTAAAATGGCTAGATCCTCCGCTTGTTCAGAAAGTTGTCGTTTAAGCTTCGCCACTTCTGCTGCAAGCTCTGCTTCACGCTGGCTCGTGCTGACTTTCTTAGCCAGTTTGCCACGCCAATCGTAGATTTGGGATTCATAAACACCTAGCTCTTTTGCGGCTGTAGCAACCCCTTGCTTAGCAGCCAAGTTGACTGCTTCTTGTTTAAACTCTTCGGTATGGATTTTTCGTATCTTTTTAGTTGTCATAAAGTACCTCGGTTAGTGATTTTACTCACTTAACCGAGTGTCCGGAAGTGTTGCCGGGGATCATAATCTTTACGAATAAAGTCGGGAGACAGACCTAATATTATGGCGGTTTGACGGATTTGATGTTCATTTAATTCACCTGGCATTGATACCACCCTCAAAGACCAGCTTTCGTCCTTCAGCATGAATTGAACCGCGGTATCGGCTTTTTAATCGAACACTAAAGACAGCAGGAACTTGAGTGGTCTTGCCTTCATTATAATCACGGATGGCACTGCCTAACTCCCATTTAACACCTAATTTATCCAGTGCTTCCGTAGCAATCACCTCAAAAGAATCAGTAAGCATTGCTTGTGGTTCTCTTCCAGGAAGTGAAATCGGTTCGGCCTTGGCGAATAAGCCATGTGCCACTTTAATGATGATACCCTCATCTATACCCGTAATCTTTCAAAATGCGTGATTTATGCTTTTTCTTTTTCGCCCTGCCGCATTTTAAAAAACTCGCAAGGGAATGAGCCATTACTCGCTTTTTAAAATGCGGCAGGACAAAAAATAAAGGCGCCTAAAAACACGCATTTTGAAAGATTACGGGTATATAAAAGCACGCAGCGCACGGTTTAACCTTAATTGCTCGCGATTAGAATGATCTTGGGTCAAGTCATCCCTTGAAAATACATGACTCGTGATATGATTGATTTTTTTTCTTAACTTATCACGATAACCCGTGTTGTAATGTTTTTTCCTATTCATAGCATATACACTGTAACGTCACAAATAGTCATTTTCATAAAAATAGAGTGACTTCCTCTGCTAAGAATGGATAGAATGCCAGAAATACTCGTGCGTGAGATTTGCGTGTTTGAGTACGACACTGTTGTACATTATACGACAATTGTAGTGGTATCCCGTGACAAATTATTACTTTAAAATCGATGGATTATTTCATAGGTTGAGAGATGAACTCTCCTTTAGAACATGGTCATAGCAAAAAGGAAATCAAGGAGCGAGTTGCAACCTCCTACAAGCAAAATTATCTTCGCGACTGGATATATGGCGGCATTGATGGGGCAGTTACAACTTTTGCCATTGTTTCTGGTGTTGTAGGCGGACGTTTGACTGCCCTTGTGATAATTATTCTGGGATTTGCTAACCTTCTTGCTGATGGTTTTTCTATGGCTGTTAGCAATTATCTTGGAACAAAATCAGAAGAGGACCAATATTATAAATACAAGTCAATTGAAGAAAAACATATAAATATGGTACCTGAAGGTGAAAAAGCAGAAATCAGAGAAATATTTAAGCAGAAAGGATTGTCAGGAAAGCCCCTGGATTTTGTGGTTAATGAAATTACCGCCAATAAAGACCTTTGGATTAAAACCATGCTTCAGGAAGAATACGGATTGCCACAAATACCGCGCAATCCAATTAAAGCGGGATTGTATACATTTTTTTCCTTTCTTTTGTTTGGCTTAATTCCTTTAATGCCTTATGTTCTACAACTCACAGCCCCTTTTTTCTGGTCTTGTTTTAGTACTGGGATGGCTTTTTTTATCATTGGGTCGATAAAATCATTTTGGTCCATGAAGCCATGGTTTTACTCAGGAATACAAACATTTTTACTTGGCTCCGCAACTGCGGCACTTGCTTATCTTGTGGGTAGGATTCTACATGTTTACTTAGCTTAATTAAAGTTGTGATAAAAGGAATTATCTAATGAATCACTTTCTTACTCTCTGGGGGAAATCCGCTCAAACCAGTCTTGGCTTATTCTGGATGGCATTTTGGGCATTTGCATTTGGATATCTCATCAGTAGTATGATTCAGATATTTGTTACCCGACAGCGTATGCAGCAAGCAATGGGTAAAACAGGCATAAAAAGCGTAGCGCTAGGGACATTTTTTGGATTTATATCCAGCTCATGTTCTTTTGCAGCATTAGCAACGACTCGCGCTATTTTTTCTAAAGGGGCAGGATTAATTCCTTCTTTGGCTTTCTTGCTGGCATCTACAAACTTAGTGATTGAACTTGGTATTGTAATAGCGGTTTTTTTAAGCTGGCAATTTGTAGTTGGAGAGTATCTTGGAGGAATATTACTCATACTGTTTATGTGGATCTTAGTTAAGTTGACCTTGCCAAAGCGTTTGGAAAAAAATGCACGTGAACATACGCAATCATTGAAAGGTGAAGAAAAAGAAGAAGCGCCTCAAAAGTGGCGTGAATTAATCGTCAGCAAGAAAGGCTGGTATCGGGTATCCAATCAATATCTTATGGAATGGAAAATGGTGTGGAAAGATATCACCATTGGATTTACTGTGGCAGGTATTATTGCAGCTTTTGTTCCTAAAGTATTTTTTGAAACTCTATTTGTCGGCTCTTCTACAGATAACCCAACATTTTGGCAAATCTTATTACAGACACTGGTTGGGCCTGTCGCTGCATTTTTTACTTTTATTGGTTCTATGGGAAACATACCCTTGGCGGCTGTGTTATTTAGTAACGGTGTCAGCTTTGCAGGTATTATGGCGTTCATCTTTAGTGATCTGGTGGTCTTTCCCGTATTGCGAATTCAAACCAAATATTACGGATTGAAAATGGCTATGTATATTTTGGTTGTTTTTCTATCAGTACTGGTTATTTCTTCTTTAATTCTGCATTATGGTTTTACCTTATTTGACTTATTGCCCCAAGGTGGGCAAGCCAAGCAAGTCACCGACCGCAAATTTTTTACCATAGATTACACCTTATTTCTCAATGCCCTTTTCTTTTTCATGTCTATTTTATTTTTAGTTTGGAATTTGGCTTACAAAAAATTTCAATTGAATAATAAGGGCTTAATAGAAAAAAGCTTATTTATAGCAGCAATAATAGCAATCTTATGGCTGATACTCGGTTTATTTTTTTATTTATTTCTCATGTAAAGCAACAAGAACACAGTTTAATGTGACCTACAGGTTTGTATATACCAGCTGTAAAAAGAGCAAATAACCACCAAACAATAAAATAGGATCTGTTATTGGCTTAAATATTTACTGAGGCTAAGTTTTCTGGCTGCATTACCGCATCATTCATTTTCTATGGCAAATTTATATTTCTTGCCCTATTCTTGAAATAAAAAATTACTAGAGAGAGCTAATGGATTATACCGTTTTTACGCCGTATAAAGGTTTCAGGACTTACGCAAAACTCATCAAAACAGATGGACTTTTAAGCTCTTGAATCAAATAATTACGCAAGAGACTTTTCTTTATCTGATAGACAGTTTTTTTTGTTTTGTAAGCTATTTGTTTCATTTTAACCCAAACAAGTAATGCGCAAGCAATATGATTTCTCTGTATACGTTGCTTTCGACCCTCGCATTTTTCGACGCCAGTTAGCTGTTTAATTTCCCGATGAAACTGCTCAATATACCAGCGCATAGCACACACATTTTGAGTGTCATGACTGCAGTGTTGAGATGGGTCGTTAGTGGCCACATAATCATTCCTGTTGGTAGAAACAGGCACGCGAAACAGTTTCATATAAAAATCACTAGGCATTCCCTTCAGCCGAATTTTTTTACCAAGTTTTAGTTCCTCTTC
>NZ_CAAAIW010000049.1 GCF_900640115.1 Legionella yabuuchiae | reverse complement strand
TTCTTCAGCGCCCGTTTCTTGCCACATCGTTTGCATGCTGTTGACTAAAGGCAAGGATTGGCTGATGTAGACGATAGGAAACGCGTTTTTATCATGCGCTTGTTCACGCACATAGTTCGATAACATAGAAAAGGCCACGCAGCTTTTTCCAGAGCCGGCGGGTCCGTAGACGATGAGCGGCAATTGCGCTAGGACGGCCTCTTCTTGCGCGGTATTGAGCTGGATTAAGCGATGTTGGTAGGGCTCTAGACCGATAAAAGCGGCATTTTCTTCCGGAGCATGAGGAGGCAAAGGAAGCGCCTCGGCATCTAGGTCGACAAACTCCAATGCATCGGGCGTACTTTCTTTGTCGCGCAGTGTGTTGAGATAAGCGCTTAAGACCCCTTTTTTTAAAAATCGGCTCTTTTCGTAATCGTGGTTTAGAACCACATCCAGCAAGCAAAGCTTTCCATCCACGGTGGTCCATAAAATACGGTCCGCTTTGCTGACTCGAACACTGCCAATCATCGGCTCAGTCCAGCCCCGGAGTTTTTCGACATTTAAACCGTGCCAATCTTTAGACAAGAAACGGTTGATAACATCCATGTATGGGGTGAAGAGAGTTGCATCTTTGGCGATGATGCCGCGCCAGTAATATACAGGCATAAGTGATTTGTTCTGATTTGGAGTAAAATGGTGAATATATTAACAGAAAAGGCGCTATTGAGGCAATGTTATTGCCTGAGTCACGATGTTTTGCGCCTGCATAGGCCCTTCGGATTTATACCCAATCAACTTCAAAATGCTATGTTTTTTTAGACGACTCAATTTTTTTTGTCCATCCAACGTTTAAAAGTAATAGCAAGCCCTATTGCGAGTTTTTAAACGTTGGATGGGCGAAAAAATTGAGAGTATACAATTAGCAGTTTGAAGTTGATTGGGTATAAGTGCCCATCTTCTATTGATCATGGCACTGGTAAAGACGGAATAAGAGGGTTTTGATTTGAGTCTCCTCCAGATGAAGGTGCTCTCGAAAAAAAGCCATGCGCCGCTGAGGAGGATGTTCTATCTTCTGTTAGATATTCAGGAAAGAAATCCAGTAGAATTTGCCGGCCATCTTCAGAGTTTCTTAAGGTAGCTACAAAAGAAAATTCAGTGTCTTTTGAGGTTGCTGACAGCAATGGGTTTCTTTCCACAATGTTATGTTTCAGATCAGGGTTTTTTTCAAATATTAATCGCAAAGTGGTTCGACCTTGCTGATCACATGAAAGCCAAAATAAGGCAGAGGTTCCGACATGACTATTTGCGGTGTCAGAAATCCTATAGCAAAGCGCTTCACTGCTTATCTGTTGGGCTAATGAAGGATTGTCTTGTAACAGTAATTGCAAGATAGTGCGCCCCCCTGGGGTT
Source organism: Legionella yabuuchiae (assembly GCF_900640115.1). Classification (GTDB taxonomy): domain Bacteria; phylum Pseudomonadota; class Gammaproteobacteria; order Legionellales; family Legionellaceae; genus Legionella_A; species Legionella_A yabuuchiae. Next base: position 3,117 of record NZ_CAAAIW010000049.1, on the reverse strand, counting down.
GTTGAAAGCGAAAATAAGGGAGATACTCCTGAATTATGTGCGGTGTCAGGAACCTTATGGCAAAGCGCTTCACTGTTTATCTGTTGGGCTAATGAGGGATTAGCTTGTAACATTGATTGCAAGATGGCGCGCCCCTCTGGATGCGCTGTAAGCCAAAATAAGGCAGAGGTTCCTGGATTAACTTTTGCAGCGTCAGGAAGCGTATAACAAAGCACTTCACTGCTTACTTGTGGGGCTAATGAAGGATTTTCTTGTAATAGTAATTGCAAGATAGCGCACCCATTTCGAGTTCCCGAAAGCCAAAATAAGGTAGAGGTTCCGGCAGCAGTTTTTGAGGTGTCAGGAACCCTATAATAAAGCGATTCGCTGCTTATCTGTTGGGCTAATGAAGGATTAGCTTGTAACAGTAATTGCAAGATAGTGCGTCCTTCTGGATTTCCTGCAAGCAAAAAAAAGGGAGAGATTCCTGAATTATTTTTTGCGCTGTCAGGAAGCCTATGGCAAAGTGCTTCACGACTTATCTGTCGGGCTAATGAGGAATTCGCTTGTAAGAGTGATTGCAAGATAGCGCACCCATCTGGAGTTTCCGAAAGCCAAAATAAGACCGAGGTTCCTGGATTAGTTTCTGCGGTGTCAGGAATCCTATGGCAAAGCACTTCACTGCTTATCTGTTGGGCTAATGAGGGATTAGCTTGTAACAGTAATTGCAAGATAGTGCATCCCTTTTGAGTTGTTGTAAGCCAAAATAAGACAGAGGTTCCGGCAGCAATTTTTGCGGCGCCAGGAATCCTATGGCAAAGCGCTTCACCACTTATCTGTTTGGCTAATGAGGATGGTGAATTAGCTTGTAACAGTAATTGCAAGATAATGAGTCCCTCTGGAGTTCCCGAAAGCCAAAATAAGGCAGAGGTTCCGACATGATTTTTTGCCGTGTCAGGAATCCTATGGCAAAGCGCTTCACTGCTTATCTGTTGGGCTAATGAGGGATTAGCTTGTAACATTGATTGCAAGATGGCGCGCCCCTCTGGACTTGCTGCAAGCCAAAGTAAGGCCGAGGCTCCCGGAATATTTTCTGCGGTGTCAGGAATCCTATGGCAAAGCGCTTCACTGCTTATCTGTTGGGCTAATGAGGGATTAGCTTGCAACAGTAATCGCAAGATAGCGCACCCCCCTCGAGTTCCCGAAAACCAAAATAAGATAGAGGTTCCGGCAGCAATTTCTGCGGTGTCAGGAATCCTATGGCAAAGTGCTTCACTGCTTATCTGTTGGGTTAATGAGGGATTAGCTTGTAACAATAATTGCAAGATAGCGCACCCAGCTGGAGTTTGCGAAAGCCAAAATAAGGGCGAGGTTCCTGGATTAGTTTTTGCAGTATCAGGAACCCTATGGCAAAGCGCTTCACTGCTTATCTGTTGGGCTAATGAGGGACTAGCTTGTAACAGTAATTGCAAGATAGCGCGCCCCTCTGGAGTTCCTGAAAGCCAAAATAAGATAGAGGTTCTTGGATTAATTTCTGCGGTGTCAGAAATCCTATGGCAAAGCACTTCACTGCCTATCTGTTGGACTAATGAGGGGTTGGCTTGTAACAGTAATTGCAAGATAGCGCCTCCCTCTGGAGTTTCCGAAAGCCAAAATAAGGGCGAGGTTCCTGGATTAGTGTTTGCGGTATCAGGAATCCTATGGCAAAGCGCTTCACTGCTTATTTGTTGAGCTAATGAGGGATTAGCTTGTAACAGTAATTGCAAGATAGTGAGCCCTTCTGGAGTTGCTGTAAGCCAATATAAGGCCGAGGTTCCCGGATTATTTTTTTCGGTATCAGGAAGTGTGTAACAGAGTGTTTTACTGCTTATTTGTTGTGCTAATGAGCGATTATTTTTTAGCAGTAATTGCAAGATATCGCGCCCATCTGGAGTGCCTGCAAGCCAATATAGCGTAGAGGTTCCGGCGGGCGCTCCCGCGGACTTAGGTCGAATGTGGCAAAGCGCGTCACTTGTTATCTGTTGAGCCAGCTCAGAATTAAATTTTAAAAGCATTTGTAAAGTAGCGCGACTTTCTGGCGTAGCTGTTGCAAGCCAAAATAAGGCAGAGGATCCTGCATCTTCTCCCGTGGTTTCGGGCCGAATGAGGCAAAGCGCTTCGGGGGAAATGTTACTTATTAAGGCATCAGAATGGATGGCCAAGAGGGTTTTGAAGAATTTCAAACCCTTCCCATGCTGCAATAAACCGGATAACCCAGACATTCCCAGTTCCTTGTCGACTTGATTTAAGAACTGAGACGCTAACGCTATGTTTTTTTTAAGGATATTCAAAAAATCAGGAAAAAATGTCACGTCAAACAGTGTATGGATAAACCAGCATTCATAAAGATAATAGACTGATTTTTCATCGTTTAATAAACGAATTAATTGTGGTTCAGTAAGCGGATGCTTGGCCCATTCTGCTAGTAGTTCCACACTCAGCGCATCATTTGGTTTTTGAGCGGCCGCGGCGTGTGTGCGTGTTTTTGTTTTTCGTTTATTTTTCTTCGGTGTTTTTGCGGGCTTTGGTAGATTTTCAGAAGAAATCGGCGCTTGAATTTCTGGCGCAATCGCATTTTCTTGGGCGGCTGCGGCTGCGGCTGCGGCTGCTGCTGGTGTAGGTGTAGGTGCTGGTGCAGATGCAGGTGAATGTTGTTCTTTGACAAACGCATTAAATTCTTCTTGCGTTCGATTTAAGGTGTTTAAGAAAATATCGAGAGCTTGTGTTTTGTTGCCGGCTCTAACGAGTCGTTTGGCCTCGTTCATCCATTCTTCTCTAGCGGCGGGCTTTATGGAAGGAGCGGCAGTAGCGGCGGCAGCGGCCGATTGTTTTGTCGAAGGCCGGAACCCTTCTTTTAAGGCCGAGACCAAGGGCATTATTGCACGAGATTCCTGTTGTACAAAAACAAGGGTGTTTTGAGCGCGGGTTACGGCGGTGATTAAGCCGTTAAAGAAAGGAAGAAGCGCGTCGTTACTTTGCTCACGTTTTGCACGATTTCCTGAGGGTTGTGCAGAGGAGGTTTTCAGTAATTTACAAGCGCTCTTACAGTCTTCGCTGTCCAACAAGCGATATAGCGCGATGGTGTTATACTCAAGGCCT
>NZ_CAAAIW010000048.1 GCF_900640115.1 Legionella yabuuchiae | reverse complement strand
TTTTTCATCTGGTTAATCCAGAAGTTCATTAACAATTTGGTAGATATTAAGAGGCAGTTTTACGAACGCAAGTTTGTAAGACGACACAAGCGTCGTAGTCTGAGTTGAGAAGCTTGGAGCAAAACTACGAGAAAACCTAGATTGTATAATGTTCAGGTTACTGAGGTTATATGGTCAAGAAGAGAAGCGCAAACGGTGGATGCCTTGGCAGTAAGAGGCGATGAAGGACGTGGAATCCTGCGAAAAGCTCTGGTGAGCTGGAAACAAGCGTTTAACCAGAGATGTCCGAATGGGGAAACCCGGCCGCACTTGTGCGGTCATCTATAGCTGAATACATAGGCTATGGAGGCGAACTTGGGGAACTGAAACATCTAAGTACCCAAAGGAACAGAAATCAATTGAGATTCTCTCAGTAGCGGCGAGCGAACGGAGAAGAGCCTGGTGTGATTTATGATTTAGCTAAGTAGAATGACCTGGAAAGGTTGACCAAAGAGGGTGATAGTCCCGTATACGGAAGCTGGATGAAGAACTAAGCACACGAACAAGTAGGTCGGGACACGTGTAATCCTGACTGAAGATGGGTGGACCATCATCCAAGGCTAAATACTCCTTACTGACCGATAGTGAACCAGTACCGTGAGGGAAAGGCGAAAAGAACCCCGGAGAGGGGAGTGAAATAGACCCTGAAACCGTTTGCGTACAAGCAGTGGGAGCATGTTTTCGGACATGTGACTGCGTACCTTTTGTATAATGGGTCAGCGAGTTACTTTCAGTGGCGAGGTTAACCGTTTAGGGGAGCCGTAGAGAAATCGAGTCTTAATAGGGCGCGAGTCGCTGGGAGTAGACCCGAAACCGGGCGATCTAGCCATGTCCAGGATGAAGGTTGGGTAACACCAACTGGAGGTCCGAACCGGGTAATGTTGAAAAATTATCGGATGAGGTGTGGCTAGGAGTGAAAGGCTAATCAAGCCCGGAGATAGCTGGTTCTCCCCGAAAGCTATTTAGGTAGCGCCTCGTGAATGATTACCAGGGGTAGAGCACTGTTTCGGCTAGGGGGCTGTCATGGCTTACCAAACCGATGCAAACTCCGAATACTGGCTAATTGAATCACGGGAGACACACGGCGGGTGCTAACGTCCGTCGTGGAGAGGGAAACAACCCAGACCGCCAGCTAAGGTCCCGAAGTTATGGTTAAGTGGGAAACGATGTGGGAAGGCATAGACAGCCAGGAGGTTGGCTTAGAAGCAGCCATCCTTTAAAGAAAGCGTAATAGCTCACTGGTCGAGTCGGCCTGCGCGGAAGATGTAACGGGGCTAAAACCATACACCGAAGCTGCGGATGTGCACTAAGTGCACGTGGTAGGGGAGCGTTCTGTAGGTCTGTGAAGGTGAACTGAGAAGTTTGCTGGAGATATCAGAAGTGCGAATGCTGACATGAGTAACGATAAAGAAGGTGAAAAACCTTCTCGCCGTAAGTCTAAGGTTTCCTGCACGACGTTAATCGGAGCAGGGTGAGTCGGCCCCTAAGGCGAGGCAGAAATGCGTAGTCGATGGGAACCAGGTTAATATTCCTGGACTTTTTATAAGTGCGATGTGGGGACGGAGAAGGCTAGATGAGCCAGGCGTTGGTTGACCTGGTACTTGCATGTAGGCGGGAGAGTTAGGCAAATCCGGCTCTCTATTAACGCTGAGATGCGAAGTGGTCCGGGCACTTTGGTGCACCGGGAAGTCATTGATGCCCTGCTTCCAGGAAAAGCCACTAAGCTTCAGCTTATAGGAAACCGTACCGCAAACCGACACAGGTAGACGAGTAGAGAATACTAAGGCGCTTGAGAGAACTCGGGTGAAGGAACTAGGCAAAATGGTACCGTAACTTCGGGAGAAGGTACGCCTTTTCTGGTGATATGCTTTACGTATTGAGCTGGGAGAGGCCGCAGAGACCAGGTGGCTGCGACTGTTTATTAAAAACACAGCACTCTGCAAATTCGTAAGAAGACGTATAGGGTGTGACGCCTGCCCGGTGCCGGAAGGTTAATTGATGGGGTTATCNGGAGAAGCTCTTGATCGAAGCCCCGGTAAACGGCGGCCGTAACTATAACGGTCCTAAGGTAGCGAAATTCCTTGTCGGGTAAGTTCCGACCTGCACGAATGGCGTAACGATGGCCACACTGTCTCCACCCGAGACTCAGTGAAATTGAAATTGCGGTGAAGATGCCGTATACCCGCGGCTAGACGGAAAGACCCCGTGAACCTTTACTACAGCTTTGCACTGGACTTTGATAATGACTGTGTAGGATAGGTGGGAGGCTATGAAGTGACGACGCTAGTTGTCATGGAGCCGACCTTGAAATACCACCCTGTGATTGTTGGAGTTCTAACTTGGTCCCCTAATCGGGGATGAGGACAGTGTATGGTGGGTAGTTTGACTGGGGCGGTCTCCTCCCAAAGAGTAACGGAGGAGCACAAAGGTACCCTCGGTACGGTCGGACATCGTACCAAGAGTGTAAAGGCACAAGGGTGCTTGACTGCGAGAGTGACGGCTCGAGCAGGTACGAAAGTAGGTCTTAGTGATCCGGTGGTTCTGAATGGAAGGGCCATCGCTCAACGGATAAAAGGTACTCCGGGGATAACAGGCTGATACCGCCCAAGAGTTCATATCGACGGCGGTGTTTGGCACCTCGATGTCGGCTCATCACATCCTGGGGCTGAAGCAGGTCCCAAGGGTATGGCTGTTCGCCATTTAAAGTGGTACGCGAGCTGGGTTTAGAACGTCGTGAGACAGTTCGGTCCCTATCTGCCGTGGGCGTAGGAAAATTGAGAGGAGCTGCTCCTAGTACGAGAGGACCGGAGTGGACGAACCTCTGGTGTACCGGTTGTGACGCCAGTTGCATTGCCGGGTAGCTAAGTTCGGACGGGATAACCGCTGAAAGCATCTAAGCGGGAAGCCTCCCTCAAGATGAGTTTTCCCATGAAGCCCGTTGAAGACGACGACGTTGATAGGCAAGGTGTGGAAGCGCAGTAATGTGTGAAGCTAACTTGTACTAATTGGCTGATTGTCTTGACCATATAACCTGAGTAATTTGATAATTTAGGTGAGCCTAAGCAATTAGGTGGATGCTTGTGTTAAAGCCCTTAATATTTACCACTGGGAATGAATCATTCCCAAACCCGTTTTCCTGGCGACCATAGCCGTTTGGAACCACCTGATCCCATCCCGAACTCAGAAGTGAAACAGACGTACGCCGATGATAGTGTGGGGTCTCCCCATGTGAAAGTAGGTCATCGCCAGGGTTTTATCCTTAAAGCCAGCTTTGTCATTCACTGCTGGCTTTATTTTGTTATAAACCACCAGAGTTCAAGCTGGTTTAAAACATTAAAATGAAGTACAGTAGCAGTCCAAATTATTTTTTGCTGGCATAGCTCAGCTGGTAGAGCAACTGATTTGTAATCAGTAGGTCCCGGGTTCGACTCCTGGTGCCAGCACCACATAAAACATTGCCAAATGCCTAAAAAGCTATTGACTTTAATTGCCTCATGAAAGAAAATGGCGTTCTTTTTGGAGGGGTTCCCGAGCGGTCAAAGGGATCAGACTGTAAATCTGACGGCTCAGCCTTCGAAGGTTCGAATCCTTCCCCCTCCACCATGCTAGATATTAAGAACAAGAAATTAGACATTAATTTCGAAGTTCTAAAAATGCGGGTGTAGTTCAATGGTAGAACCTCAGCCTTCCAAGCTGATGGTGTGGGTTCGATTCCCATCACCCGCTCCAAACATTGAGAGAAGTAAGGCTGTAGAAGTCCTATGTTACCAAGCCCACATAGCTCAGGGGCAGAGCACTTCCTTGGTAAGGAAGAGGTCGCTGGTTCAATTCCAGCTGTGGGCACCATGAAATCAATAACTAATGTAATGGGGGAGATTTTCCGATGGCAAAGGAAAAATTTGAACGTAAAAAGCCGCACGTAAACGTAGGCACAATTGGTCACGTAGACCATGGTAAAACTACACTTACTGCTGCTATCACAACAATTATGGCCAAAAAATATGGCGGCATGGCAAAAGCTTATGACCAAATTGATGCGGCCCCAGAAGAGCGCGAGCGTGGTATTACCATATCTACAGCGCACGTTGAGTATGAGTCAGCTGCACGTCACTATGCACACGTAGACTGCCCAGGCCACGCCGACTATGTTAAGAACATGATTACCGGTGCAGCACAAATGGACGGAGCGATCTTGGTTGTTTCAGCGGCCGATGGTCCTATGCCTCAAACTCGTGAACATATTTTGTTATCACGTCAAGTTGGTGTGCCTTACATCGTTGTGTACTTGAACAAAGCCGATATGGTTGACGATCCAGAGCTATTAGAGCTGGTAGAAATGGAAGTAAGAGATTTGT
>NZ_CAAAIW010000047.1 GCF_900640115.1 Legionella yabuuchiae | reverse complement strand
CCATCAAGTCTTGCATGATGGGAAATCCCGATTTCCTTATTTGCGTGAGATGTTTCATAAACAACAACAAAAAGCGACTGAAATCGCCTTAACAGCAACGTATCGCTGCTCAGAGCGGATTGTCAATATCGCAAACCGTTTGATTGTGGAAAAATACAAAATCACCGGTGGCGCTGCAGATAAGATGGAATCCTCAGAAATCATCGCAGCCGACAGCCTTCAAGGGGAAGGCGAAGTCAGTTGGTGTCACCCAGATCAATTAACACCTCAACTGCAAAGTGACGCCAAAACCATTCATTTTGCCGTGATTACCTTAGATGAGTACCGAGAAGAAGCCAAACAACAATTCGGCACCGCTTTGGTCTTTACCCCAGAAGAAATCAAAGGCCTTGAGTATAACACCATCGCGCTATATCGCTTGTTGGACAGCGAAGACTGTAAGAGCGCTTGTAAATTACTGAAAACCTCCTCTGCACAACCCTCAGGAAACCGTGCAAAACGTGAGCAAAGTAACGACGCGCTTCTTCCTTTTTTTAACGGCTTAATCACCGCCGTAACCCGCGCTCAAAACACCCTTGTTTTTGTACAACAGGAATCTCGTGCAATAATGCCCTTGGTCTCGGCCTTAAAAGAAGGGTTCCGGCCTTCGACAAAACAATCGGCCGCTGCCGCCGCCCCTTCTGCGCCTTCTATAAGACCTGCCGCTAAAGAAGACTGGGTAAACGAGGCCAAAAAGCTCTTAATGGCCGGCAATGAAACACAAGCTCGTGATATTTTTTTAAACACCTTAAATCGAACGCCAGAAGAGTTTGCTGCGTTTATCAAAGAACAACATTCACCTGAACCAGCAGAATCCCAACCAGCCGCAGCCGCCCAAGAAGATGCAATTGCGCCAGAAGTTCAAGCACCAATTCCACCAAAGCACGTGAAGACAACAAAAAAGAAACGAAAACCAAAAAAACAAGCGCATGCCGCGGCCGCCGCTCAAAAACCAAGTGATGAGCTGAGTGTGGAACTACTAGAAGAATGGGTCAATCAACCGTTTACTGAGCAAAAATTAATTACCTTATTAAACGACCCACGCGCGCTTTATTATCTTTTTGAATGTTCGTTCATTAATGAGCTGTTCGACAAGCCCCTGCTTTTTATTGACTTTTTGAACGTACTTAAAAAAAACATAACGCTGGCCTCAAAATTTTTAAATCAAACCGACAAGGAACTGGGGCTTTCTGGGTTATCCGGTTTATTGCGTCACGAGAAAGGTTTGAAGTTCTTCAAAAACCTCTTGGCCAACCATTCTCATGCCTTAATAAGCAACATTTCCCCCGAAGCGCTTTGTATCATTCGGCCCGAAGGTGCAGATGCAGGATCTTCTGGCCTATTTTGGCTTGCAGCGGCTTCGCCAGAAAGTCGCGCTACTTTACAAATGCTTTTAAAGTTTAATTCTGAGCTAGCTCAACAGATAACAAGTGACGCGTTTTGCCACATTCAGCCTAAGGCCGCAGGAGCGGTCGCCGGAACCTCTACACTATATTGGCTTTTAGGCACTACAGATGGGCGCGATATGTTGCAATCACTGTTACAAGCCAACCCTTTATTAGCTCAACAGATAAGCAGTAAAGTGCTTTGTTATAGGCTTTCTGACGCTGCAGAAGTTAACCCAGGAACCTCTGTCTTATTTTGGCTTACAACATACCCAGGTGGACGCGCCATCTTGCAATCACTGTTACAAACTAATCCCTCATTAGCCCAGCAGATAAGTGGTGAAGCACTTTGCCATAGGGTTCCTGACACCGCAAAAAATAATTCAGGAATCTCTCCCTTTTTTTTGCTTGCAGGAAATCCAGATGGACACACTGTCTTGCAATTATTGTTACAAGCTAATCCTTCATTAGCTCAACAGATAAGCAGTGAAGCCCTTTGCCATAGGATTTCTAACACCAAAAAAATTGCTGCCGGAACCTCTGCCTTATTTTGGCTTACAACAAGTGAAGAGGGGTACTCGATCTTGCAATTACTATTACAAGCCAACCCCTCATTAGCCCAACAGATAGGCAGTGAAGCGCTTTGTCATAATATTTCTAACCTCCATGGAAATAATCCAGGAACCTCAGTCTTATTTATGCTTTCGGAAAGTTCAGATGGGTGCGCTATCTTGCAATTACTATTACAAGCCAACCCTTCATTAGCCCAACAGATAAGCAATGAAGTGCTTTGTCATAGGATTCCTGATACCAATAAAAATGCTGCTGGAACCTCTATCTTATATTGGCTTACAACAACCAATAAGGGGAACGCTATCTTGCAATTACTGTTACAAGCTAATCCCTCATTAGCTCAACAGATAAGCAGTGACGCGCTTTGCCATAGGGTTCCTGACACCGCAAACACTCATCCAGGAACCTCAGCCTTATTTCGGCTTTCGGAATCTTCATGGGGAGGAGATATCTTGCAATTACTGTTACAAGCGAATCCCTCATTAGCTCAACAGATTAGCGGTGAAGTGCTTTGTCATAGGATTCCTGGCTCCCTAGAAATTACTGCCGGAACCTCTGTCTTATATTGGCTTGCAGCAACTGAAAAGGGATGCACTAACTTGCTATTACTGTTACAAGCCAATCCCTCACTAGCCCAACAGATAAGCAGTGAAGCGCTTTGCCATAGGATTCCTGACACCGCAGCAGCTAACCCAGGAACCTCGGTCTTTTTTTGGCTTACATGTCGTCCAGAAGGACGCGCCATCTTGCAACTACTGTTGCAAGCTAATCCTTCATTAGCCCAACAGATAAGCGGTGAAGCGCTTTGCCATAGGCTTCTTGACACCCTGGAAGTTGCTGCCGAAACCTCTGCCTTATATTTTCTTGCAACAGATGAAAAAGGGTGCACTATCTTACAATTACTGTTACAAGCCAATCCCTTATTAGTCCATCAGATAAACAGTGAAATGCTTTACCATCTGATTCCTGATACCGCAAAAGCTAACCCAGGAACCTCGGTCTTATTTTGGCTTACAAATTGTCCAGAAGGACGCGCCATCTTGCAACTACTATTACAAGCGAATCCTTCATTAATCCAACAGATAAGCGGTGAAGTACTTTGCCATAGGATTCCTGACAACGTAAAAATTAATTCAGGACTCTCTCCCTTTTTTTTGCTTGCAGGAAATCTAGATGGGCGCGCAATTTTGCAATTACTGTTACAAGCTAATCCCTCATTAGCTCAACAGATAGGCAGTGCAGCGCTTTGCGATAGGATTTCTGACACCGCAAGTACTCATGTCGGAGCCTCTGTCTTATTTTGGCTTTCAGTAACTAAAAAAGGGTGCGCTATCTTGCAATTACTGTTACAAGCGAATCCTTTATTAACCCAACAGATAAGCAGTGAAGCGCTTTGTTATGCGCTTCCTGACACTGTAAAAACCAATCCAGGAGCCTCTGCCTTATTTTGTTTTACATTGCACCCAGAGGGGCGGGCTATCTTGCAATCACTGTTACATGCTAATCCTTCATTAGCCCAACAGATAAGCGGTGAAGCACTTTGCCATAGGATTCCTGACAATAAGCCTCATTCAGGAGCCTCTCCCTTGCTTTCGCTTTCAACAACATCGGAGGGGCGTATTATCTTGCGATTACTGTTAAAGGCCAATCCCTCATTAGTCCATCAGATAAGCAGTGAAGCACTTTGCCATAGGATTACTGACGCCGCAAGTACTCATGTCGGAACCTCTGCCTTATTTTGGCTTGCAGCCAATGAAAATGAGAGTGGCATGTTACAGTTGCTATTACAAGCTAATCCCTCATTAGCTCAACAGATAAGTAGTGAAGCGCTTTGCCATAGGGTTCCTGACACTGCACAAATTTTTCCAGGAATCTCTGTCTTATATTTGCTTGCATCTAAACAACAAGGTCGAACCACTTTGCGATTAATATTGGAAAAAAACCCTGATCTGAAACATAACATTGTGGAAAGAAACCCATTGCTGTCAGCAACCTCAAAAGACACTGAATTTTCTTTTGTAGCTACCTTAAGAAACTCTGAAGATGGCCGGCAAATTCTACTGGATTTCTTTCCTGAATATCTAACAGAAGATAGAACATCCTCCTCAGCGGCGCATGGCTTTTTTTCGAGAGCACCTTCATCTGGAGGAGACTCAAATCAAAACCCTCTTATTCCGTCTTTACCAGTGCCATGATCAATAGAAGATGGGCACTTATACCCAATCAACTTCAAACTGCTAATTGTATACTCTCAATTTTTCGCCCATCCAACGTTTAAAAACTGGCAATAGGGCTTGCTATTACTTTTAAACGTTGGATGGACAAAAAAAATTGAGTCGTCTAAAAAAACATAGCATTTTGAAGTTGATTGGGTATAAATCCGAAGGGCCTATGCAGGCGCAAAACATCGTGACTCAGGCAATAACATTGCCTCAATAGCGCCTTTTCTGTTAATATATTCACCATTTTACTCCAAATCAGAACAAATCACTTATGCCTGTATATTACTGGCGCGGCATCATCGCCAAAGATGCAACTCTCTTTGCCCCATACATGGATGTTATCAACCGTTTTTTGCATAAAGAATGGCACGGGTTACACGTCGAAAAGCTCCGGGGCTGGACTGAGCCGATGATAGGCAGTGTTCGAGTCAATCAGACGGACCGTATTTTATGGACCACCGTGGATGGAAAGCTTTGTTTGTTGGATGTGATTCTTAATCACGAGTATGAAAAGAGCCGATTTTTAAAAAAAGGCGTCTTAAGCGCTTTTCTCAATAAATTGCGCGACAATGAAAGTACGCTTGATGCATTGGAGTTTGTCGACCTGGATGCCGAGGAGCTGCCTTTGCCTCCTCAGGCTCAAAATGACGATGCCGCCTTTATCGGACTAGAGCCTTATCAACATCGCTTAATCCAGCTCAATACCGAGCAAGAGGATGCCGTCTTAGCGCAGTTGCCGCTCATCGCCTACGGACCTGCCGGCTCTGGAAAAAGCTGCGTGGCCTTTTCTATGTTATCGAACTATGTGCGTGAACAAGCGCACGATAAAAACGCGTTTCCTATCGTCTACATCAGCCAATCCTTGCCTTTAGTCAACAGCATGCAAACGATGTGGCAAGAAACGGGCGCTGAAGAAAACTATCCAGGCCAAGTCTTATTCAAAACCTACGACCAAATCTTGCAAGAAGAGATGAATGGCGGGAAGCTCGCCGATGAGACCACCTTTAGTGACTGGTATTCCAACCGCATGCAACAGCCGGCCATTAAGCTAAAGCAAAAACGTTCCGAAGAACACATCACCCTCTCACCAGACCTGGTCTGGCGTGAATTTCGCATCTGCTCAGGCTATTCCAAAGAAGAATACCTCGGTTTAGGCCAACGACAATCCGCCATCAAACCGGAACTTCGTGCGTTTCTTTATGATACCTATGACGATTTCTTAAAGTACCTGGATGCGAATGGCCTCGTATCACCGGCGCTTCATCACTTCACCCACATCAATACACATTATCCTTTGGTGGTGGTCGACGAGGCGCAAGATTTTTCCTATCGGCAATTGCAGAATTTACATACCCTCGCCATACGAGGAAACATTGCTTATTTTCTAGGAGACCATCAAGTC
>NZ_CAAAIW010000046.1 GCF_900640115.1 Legionella yabuuchiae | reverse complement strand
GTAGATTACTATGACTCAGATAACTAATCTTTGATCCATTCGCTCTTCGATGTGTGATCTATTTCTCAAGTTAATGGGTTTTGCGTAAGTCCTGCAATAGATAACAATCAGCGAGTGAAGTGTTGCAAGTTTTGCATGACGTTTGTTTTCTTGACTTTATCTATTCTGCATTCTAAATTCTAGAATATGGAATAAAAGAGAATAAGCAATGTCAATTAAGCCTCAAGATATCGTTGTTTTGGCAAAACTATTAGCTAAGAAACCGAATGATGATTGGTCGCAAAACAGTCTTGCTTATGAGTTGTGTCTTAGTCCATCACAGATAAATAGCGCTTTTAAGAGGCTCGTTGATGCAGGTTTTCTGACACCATATCAATCAACGGAAAGACCTCAGCCTATTCTTCAAGCTTGTGAAGAGTTTTTTCTTCACGGCCTTAAGTATATTTTTCCTGCAAAATTAGGGGAAATCGTTCGGGGTATCCCTACAAGCTATGCAGCCCCTAGCTTAAATGAGCAGATTATAAGGGGAAATGATCCAGTCCCTGTTTGGCCCTATGGGGCAGGAGAAGAGCGAGGAGTCGCGCTCAAACCTTTATATTCTTCTGTCCCAGAGTCTGTTACAAAGCATCCTGATCCTTTATTTTATGATTTATTAACCTTGATTGATGCGATTCGTTCAGGACGCGCTAGAGAAAAACATCTTGCTATGCAACAACTGTCGGAACTATTAACATCCAAGGCAGCTAAAAATAAGTGACATTTGTTGGTGGTGATAGCCCTAATGCGTAGTTCTTAAAAAAGATCGTGGGAATGTGGGATTCTAAATTTCCATTTTGGAAATCGGAAACCAACTATTTAGACAATAATTACTAAAGGGGCGATTGTGTCGGATATTGTTATATACACTTCAAAAGATGGCCATATAGAATTAGATGTCAATGTTGTTGATGAGACCATATGGCTTTCTCAGCAACAAATAGCTGATTTATTTGGTACCCAGCGTCCTGCTATTACAAAACACTTGAGAAATATATTTAGCTCCAAGGAGTTAGACGAAAATTCAGTATGTTCCATTTTGGAACGTACTGCCAGTGACGGTAAGCGATATAGCACAAAGTTTTATAATTTGGATGCTATTCTATCTGTTGGCTATAGAGTGAACTCAAATCAAGCTACAAAATTTCGCATATGGGCAACAGAAGTACTTAAACAACACTTGGTTCGTGGATATACAACCTATGATAAAAGGCTATCTGAACGAGGATTGCAAGAATTACAACAAACTGTTGAACTGTTACAAAAAACTTTAATCAATCATGAATTGGTAAACGATCTGGGTCGGGAAGCCATTCAAATCATATTAACTTATACTAAAACCTGGGATTTGCTCTTGGCTTATGACGAAGGTGAGCTCTCGTTGCCAACCAAGGGGAAGCCAACTTCGCAGACATTAACCTATCCAGTCGCCTTGTCAGCCATTGAAGCATTAAAGCAAGAGTTAAGTGCAAAGAACGAAGCAACTGCGTTGTTTGGCAAAGAGCGTGATGGTGGGTTGGATAGTATTTTAAATAATATCGAACAAACTTTCGGAGGAGAGGCTTTATATAAAACACCAGAGGAAAAAGCCGCTCATTTGTTGTATTTTATCATTAAGGATCATCCTTTTACTGATGGAAATAAACGAATTGGTAGCTTTATGTTTTTGCTATACCTTAAATCACAAAGTTTACCCATTAAATTTAATGAAAATGGATTAGTTGCACTGGCGCTGTTGGTTGCAGAAAGTAACCCAAATCAGAAAGATATTCTTATTCGGCTTATTGTTAATCTGCTGGTTGACTAAAATTAACCTCTCATGGTTATTGAGTATATCTGCGGGGTTATTGCGGGTTTATTCACTGACAATAACTGGCTTTTATAGACAACATGACTACCTCTTAAAATCCACGTTAACTATCTGATTTATTATGGTTTTTGGTGGCCTTTTGTTGTTTATCATGATCTGGGTCAAAATCAGGTCAGGACTTACGCAAAACCCATTAACTTGAGAAATAGATCACACATCGAAGAGCGAATGGGTCAAAGATTAGTTATCTGAGTCATAGTAATCTACCGTAAATTTTTACACCACGTTATACTCATGGGCCGCCCAAAAACTAATAAAGTGACACGCTTGGATTATTGCCAGTATTTATTTAGTAGCCAAATTAACTACACACTAACGAACTTTGCTGAGCATGTAGAAACCCTGTCTCATGATATGGTTAATCGATACTTGCGGGATGAAAAACTAACCCCCATGTTAGTTTGGGAGCATACAAAGAGAGATATTAAACAAAGCAAAAACGGATTTATGGTTTTTGACGAATGTGTATCCGGTATTATGCTATGCTCCATACGGGCTATATAACTGCTGTTACCACCTGCCAATTTCTAAACGGCAGTAAAAAACTGATGCAATATGGATTTTAACGCATCTGGCGCTTCAAAGTGAGGGTTATGGGAGGCTTTTTTAACCATAGCTACCTTACAATCAGGCAGATAAGAAGCGTAATGATGGCAGGTATGCACGTTAATAAAGTCATGCTCACCGCTGATTAAAAGAGAAGGAATGTTTAACTCACGTAATGCTTCCCGCCGTTCAAAATCCTGCCATAATCCTGAAATAACAAAATCATTAGAGCCCCAAAGATAATCGCGCATGGCTATATTCGTATTAGCCGAAGCATTAATTAAAGCCTCTGGCCATTCCACCCGACACATATGTTCTTCAGCAAAATAAGCCATCGCTTGCATTATCTCCAGCGGATCGGTGGTTTGATGGGATAGTAATGCTTTAAACACTGAATGTATATTTTCAGGAAACTGCTTAAGTAAGGTCATCATTTGTTCGAGATAAAATGACAGGCTGAATATAGGAGATATAAAAACAGCCCCTGCTAAAAAATTCCAATTATTGAGCGCGTATTCCAGCCCTGTAATGGTTCCTGCAGAATGGCAGAAAAGCAAAAAGGAATCGTATTGCAAATGTTGACGAATGCAGTCAACTTCTTTAACAAAGTGATCTAACGTAAGCAAATCAGGGTTTAAGTCCGTCTTATGGCTGAAAGCAACTGGATTAAAGAAGACCAGAGGATGATCCGGTAATAATTCAGCTATGGGATACAGGTATTCATAAGACATTCCCGGCCCACCTTGGATGATTACCACAGGCGTTCCAACAGCATTTGAATTTTCTATCACCCCATGAAGGAGGTGGTCTGAAACCAGGCATTGAAAACGTGTTTGATTACTCATCTTTAAGCGGCTGCTTGTTCTTTTTTAGAATCATTGCTCAACCAGCTCATGGTGAACAAGGCGGCAAGACTTACACCTATTGCTATAGAAAGTGCTAAAGATAACGTGTTTCCATCATATAAAAAGCTGGTAAATGCCGTACTTAAAGAGACCAATAAGGCGCGCGTTCCCATAATGGCTGAAGAAGCCGGACCGTGTAATGCGGGGAAAATAGATAATGAACTGGAAAAAACAATGGGATAGAGGGCTGCAAAGCCGATGCTGAATAATGACATAAATAAGGTCATTAAATAAGGAGACGTGATGGACTCGATGCTTAAGACAATTAAAGTAAATAGACTCAAACAACACAATAGAATGCCATTGCGGACCGTGTTACGAGGGCCAAACATAGCAATGACTCGATTGGCATACAAACTAACAATTGAGAACGAAGAAACAATAATGGCCTGATGAATGACAAATTGAATGGTTGATAAACCATAATGCGCCTGATAAAGAAACGCACTGGCTGCAATATAAGACATATAGGCAGCAAACAAGAGGCTTGGGATCAGTGAGGCATTCATAAAGCGGTAGCTTAAGAAAAGTGTCTTATAGTGATTAACGACTGAATTTAATTTAAGCGACTCTCTTTCTTTTTTGGATTCAGGTAAATATACACACATTAACATCCAAACCAACACACTAAATAATGCAACACTTCCGTAATTGCCGCGCCAACCGATGGCGTGATTAATTAAGCCGCCAGCAAGGGGCGCCACCGCCATAATAATAGCCAAGGCTGCATTCATAAGCCCAATCAATTTCATGGCCTTTTCACCCTGATAAAGATCAGCAATCATTGTGAAAACCAATACAACTGACGTAGCAGCACCTATACCTTGAATAAAACGGGCGGCTAATAAAAACGAGACGGTAGGGGCTATGAAACAACCAATAGCGCCAAGCGATAAAATCGCATTTCCAAAGAGCATGACTTTGCGTCGACCAAAAGCATCGGAAAGAGGACCGTATAAAAATGCGCCAATAAAATACCCAATGAAATTATAGGTGATCGTCGCCTGAATGAGACGTTCACTTACATTAAAAAAATCGGCAATCTGTACAAAACCAGGAACGGAAATATCTACTTCCGCGCAGGTACTGATTAATGATAATAAAAATAAGATGGGCAAAAATTTATCGCGCATGGTTTTTACCTTATGTTTTTAATCTAACTTCATTCAAATCTTACATTTAGAACTTACGTGAATGTAAATCACTCATTCATCAGAAAATCGTTTTCAAAATCCCTAAAACCAGCTTGATAATTCTGAAAGGAATTGGGCGCCAAATATAGAATTCTTGTAGCCACTTTGTCAATAAAATATCTTTTAATACATCGTCTTGACTAAACAACACCTGACCTAACACTTTACGGATGCTTTGTTGACTCTGTCCTGACACTTGGTCTTCGAGCCAGTTCAATACAGTGGAAGATGTATTTAATAAGTCATGGTGATCTTGTGAAAAATAACTGATTTGCGTGCCATATCCCCATTCAACCTCGCCTGAGTCGTATGGAATATGGCTCAGCAGAGTTTTCACAAGCGTAGATTTACCGATGCCGTTTACCCCCATGATGGCCAGTTTTTCACCTCGATTCATTTTAAAGTCCAAGTCTGAAAATAAGGTCTTATCGCCATAACACTTCGATAATTGGGATACGGTTAAAATTTGTTTGCTGGGAAGTTTTTCGATATGAAAAGAGAACGAAGGCGCAATTCTTGAAGACTTTTTCACATCAGGAATTTGTATTTTTTCAATTAACTTCATGCGCGAACGTGCCTGGCCTGCGCGAGATGCCTTTGCTTTATTTTTATCAATAAATTTTTGCAGTTCACTGATTTTTGATTCCGTGTTTTTACGTTCCGTTTCTCGTTGTTCCTCCAGGAGTTTTTTCTCCTGCAGAAAACGGTTGTATTTACCAGGATACATACGGATTTCACCGTAATCCAAGTCCAATATATGATCGGCAAGATTATCGATGAAGCCAATATCATGAGAAATAAAAACGACTAAGCCTGAAAATTGATTTTTTAAGAAACGCTCAAGCCAGCGGATGGATAAAATGTCCAGATGGTTGGTAGGCTCATCCAGTAATAAAACCGTGGGATTTTGATACAATGTTTGTGCGAGCAATACGCGCAATTTATAACCACCAGATAATGCCTTTAAGGGTTGGTTAAAATGCTTATCAGGAATACCAAGTCCGGTTAATATAGCTTCAATTTCTGAGTCAGCTTGATAACCATCAAGTTCGGCAATTTTTTCTTCCAGTTCAGCCAGCTTAAAACCCGTCTCATCATCCCAATCTGTTTTTTTATACAGTTCGTCGCGTCTTTTTAGCGCATGATAAAGTGGTTGTTTACCCATTAAAACAACTTCTTTGACCGGTGTATTTTCATATCGGTAATGATCTTGCTTTAACCAACCAAAACTTGCATCTTTCGGAAACTGAACTTCACCTGCGGTGTGCTCTTCATCGCCATTCAGGATGCGGAAAAAGGTGGATTTACCACAACCATTAGCACCCACCAATGCATAACAATTTCCCGCATTAAGCTTTAAGTTAACATCGTAAAATAAGATCTTTGAACCATAAGCCATGGCGAGTTGATTAATGGTCATCATGTGGTAATAACTTCCTCTTTATGAGATGGATAATGGGCTATTTCGGACAGTTCTTTGACGAGTATAATTGATTAAAATTTAAAAAGTCTTATATATTTGTTATAATTAGCGCTTTTTAGCTATGACATATTCATTAGATTTTAGGGAAAAAGTACTATCCCATG
>NZ_CAAAIW010000045.1 GCF_900640115.1 Legionella yabuuchiae | reverse complement strand
CGTCAGAAGCAATTTTACGAGCGATAAAATTGTCTTCGACTAAAAGCACAAACGCACTTTCATTCTCAGGGGTGATTTCAAGGTTGGAATAAGATTCTTTTTGAGGCAGGGCAGTCTCTGGTTCAACGCCACTTATCTCCGTGGCAGAAGCTTTTTTCATTGGAATGGTTAAGGCGATGGTGGTACCTTTCCCTTCCTCGCTTTGAATTTCAACACGCCCCTGAAGTTTCTCAAGGTAATCGCGTACGATGTGCAAGCCAATCCCATAGCCATCAAAATTACCTTCATAAGACGAGGTGGAGCGATAAAACTGGTCAAAGACTTTATGGATGTCTTCTTCAGGGATGCCAATGCCGGTATCGATGACTTTGAAGCACAGTTTGATGTCTTCTTCCTGTTCCTCGACTAAATTCACTTGAATGGTAATTCGACCGTTATGAGTAAATTTAATGGCGTTGGATAAGATGTTTAATAAAATCCGATACACTTTTTCTTTGTCAGAAAGGACAACATCGGGCACATTAGGCTCCACATCCAGTTTAAAATCAATGTCTTTGAGTTTAAGGTAGGGAAGTTCTAGCTCAAAGAGGTTGTTTAACATTTCTTTGATGCTAAACGATTTCAGATTGAGTTTTTTCTTGCCTAATGACTTGGCTGAAACAAGCTCTAATACGCTGTTTAAAAGGGAAAGTAGTTGTTCCCCGCTAATGTTTAGCATGTGGGCGTATTCTTTGATGGTTTCATCAGGAGCTTCATCTTCTAGAATGCTTGATATGCCAATGATGCCAGACAATGGTGTTCTAATATCATGACTCATGTTGGCGATAAATTCGGATTTTGCTTTGCTGGCGGTTTCGGCTTGTTTTTTAGCTGTTTGTAACTCAGATTCCATTTTTTTTCGTTCGGTAATATCAAATGAGATTCCAATGATGCCTTTTACGTTATTGTCACTTGATATTAAAGCGGCCTTTTTGGATAAAAAATAAGTTTTTTCACCATTGGCCATAATTACTTCTTCTTCAAATGTAAAGCTGTCTCGGGTTGTAATCACTTCTTTGTCAGATGCTCTAAGCTGCTCGGCTTGCTCGGCCCATGGTAAGTCAAAGTCTGTTTTACCTATGATGCTTTCAACTGATGGTAAGCCAAGGTTCTGGGCATGGAGTTGGTTACATCCTAAATAACGTCCTTCGGTATCTTTCCAATATATATGGCATGGAATTAGCGAGATTAAACTCTCAAAATTTTCAGCCAATTCTTTCTCTGACGAATTTTGCTTAGGCAGTCTTTCAGTCATAATAATTGAATAGAAATCAGTTTATCAAATTTTAGTATACTATTTTTGTGCCGACCACCATAAGCCTTAAAAATAAGCATTAAATATAAAAATTGACAAAATAGATCCTGTTTTGTACCATGCTTGCACATTTGAAATGATGTGGAAACAAAAGGAACTTTATTAAATGAACTCTATTGAAATAAGAAATGATAAGGTAGTCGTTGCAAAATTAATGTCAGGTCGAACAGGGAAAATGAAGTCTTATGTTGCGATTTTGCTTGTTAGTATTGGGAAAGAAAATTTTGAAGAGGACGCTCTTGAAGCGGCTGTTAACATGATAAACCAAGAGTTTAACAGTTGTTGTATTGCGATAGCAGATACCCTCCAGCGATTTAATATTGCAACCGAAACGGGCATTACCCCTGATGAAGCGTATAAAGAATCTTTAAAGCGAGGCGACGAGTGGCTATCTAGATATAAGGACTTTATTGATGAGGCATTTGATATTCCTTATGAAGTTCTTCGCTGGGATACGCTTATTACACATCCCAAGTTTCAAGAAAAAGAAAGCCATTTCATGTCAGTGTTTGAGAAAGATTCTTCTTTTTTAAAAGCAATGAACGAATCGATTGAAGAATATGGGAAAAGAGTAGAAAAACGCTTAAATCCAAGTCATTTGATTGAAGGAATGGAATATCACAAAAAAAATTGTTATTCCTACTTACAAGAGGAATGTGTCGCAATATCGTTGTTACCAGAAGCTATAAAACTTATAGGCGATGATACGCCTGCTACAATTGTATATCCAGGTAGACCAACCGCAATTTTAACAGAAAATCACAATTCTTTTCTGAAAAAAGAATTTCATCCAATCATAGATCAGTATGAAGATTATATGAATTGGCTTCCTTATCGATTTAATAAGATTAAATACAAAACGGACGAGTCTCTATCTTCAGTTAATTGTGAAGATAACTCAATACCAAAGAAAGATAAGGATTTAGATTCAAGTCGTATTGATTATATTAACTATCTGACGGAAACACAGCTATATTCTTTACATGAGCTTTTAGATGAAGATTCTATTTATGAATTTAATGACTATATTTTAGGTTTTCTTTTAGAGCATAATTTGTTTTTTAGCGCCCAAAGTTCCATATTAGTTAGTAAAAATCAAGAAATATCTCCAAAATCATTAGCGTATATTTTTTCAAAGCAAATTACGGCTATGTTTTTGGTTGTTGATAAAAAAACGGCCAATCAATGCAAAGCAAATATAATAAGAATAGTAAAGCGCATGAAATCAAATAAAATTACTCAACAAACAAAAGACTATGCATGATATCGCGATTCTTTCTTAAAATGCATTTAATCAAATTGCTTAATGCTGAATCCAATGAAAGTAGGGCAGGGTGTTAGTCATCACCATAAAAGGACCATTTCGTAATCACCTTAATGGGACCACCCGATAGCGTATTAAACACTCAACCGACATAGTAAATTTGTTCTTGAGTTCACAGATTTAGGAGAAAAAGCGATGTCGAATAGGAGGTTTGGTATGTATCAGTATCGTCAAATTTTATTCAGATTATGCCAAGGTGAAAGCATTAGAGGCATTGTGCAGGCGAAACTGGCTGTATCAATGAAAACTTACTGACATCGGAGGATTATGCCGCGTTCCTTGCGGCTTGATCATCCCTGATTCATAATAGTCCGTATTTAACAATCCCTGTTTATCCTCACAGGAATAGTTTATCAAAGCCCATAAATAAGTCATGATGAAAAGAGAGCGATCATTTGTAAGAGATTTCTCAAAATAGTTTGAGTCTTAAAAACGATGGGTTTGTGAACGCGACTTTTAGAACTCCAAATCTCTCCATTTAACCCCAATTTTTGGTTTAAAAACTCTGTGCATTTATCAAGGTTCATTTTAATCTTCATTTTTAGACTTTATGAACTCAAGGATTTGATGATGCGAGTAGGGTAGGCCAGAGTACCGACTCACGAACAAAATTTAGACTTGCAATTGGATGAGTTGAAAAAGGCAGGGTGCGAAGAAAATCTTTACTGACAAAATTAGTGGCTCAGTTTCAGAAAGACCAGGTCTTGAGAAAATTGAAAGTTATCTCAGGAAGGGTGATACCTTGGTTGTATGGCGATTGGATAGGTTGGGGCGATCGCACAGATTTTAATGTGCGAGAACTATCCTCTAACGTGGAGTTAGCAACTTATAAAGTAATGGTTAATTCCAGATATTCATTACGCTCTTCTATTTGGCAACGCCAAAGTTGCGATTGGCAAATGATTTTTCACCAAGGGACTCCCCTCTCAGAATAACCTATGATACATAAATCTCTATCCGTTCTTTATTTTTTCCTGGGTTATGTCGCTTTAAACGAATCCGCCCTACTTCACTTGTACGTCTAATATGTGTCCCGCCACAAGGAACCTCTGCGAATGTCTCAATTTTCCAATATCTTCGCTCGTTAGGTTCATCACTAAACGCACTCAAAATCATTTCGTTTGCATCGATAATTTCTTGTGCTTCTTCCTGCAGTAATACAATAAAAGGAGAAATAGTTTCTTGCCATTGAAAATCGATCCGAGCTTTATCTTCTGCTATATGCGCTCCAACCTTCACCACGTCCGGAAATCGGCGACAAACGAGCTCTAATACAAGTTCTGCTGCAAAATGTAGTCTCATTAATCGATAACGACGTTCCCAATCAATCGTCATATGAACAGCATCGCCTGCTATAAGGCCATGCTGATTAGGCAATTGATAGTAAATTTGTTTTCCATCTTTCTTAGCACTTAATACTGCATAACCTCCTATTGTCCCGCGATCGCTTTCTTGGCCGCCCGAAAAAGCATAGAAAATAGTTTCTCTTACTGTAACAAGCTCATCTTGAACTGTTTCTATAAAGGTCTCTAACTCTGTTAAATAAGAATTTTCCCAAAATATTTTTTTCGTCATGAGTCAAAACCTATACTATCGCCACAAAGAACATTTTCGCGTCAATGCGGTAACCTCATCCCAATCACCAAACAAAACAATGCCAAAATAGGTCAAGTCGTCCTCGTTCACTTGCAAAGTTCTTTCAATTTGCTCTTGATAGGTGCCAACGATCATTGTATCGGTAAAATCATTAAAAAGAATATTTTTATTGATTGCTTCTTGTCTTAATTTCTTAATTTTATTTGAATTATCACAAAGAATGATAAAAGGTATTTCAGAAATGTGAGGATGAGAGCCACCATCAGCATCCCGATAATCCGTTAATCGTAAGTCTTGCTGACCAATGACAGCTCCCAGTCCAATACACATATGAGCAAGCGCATTCATGATTTTTCCAGGCTCAATGCGTTTATTGAGGACCGCAACTAATTTATTTTCAAAAACCAGCCCGCTCATAACATTCTCCACATCAACATTCACAATTCGTGCGTTATAACGCATAATAAGCATAGTGTAACCATGTGCGCTAAAACGCACAAGATCATTTAAGACGAATCATGCAAGATATTTTCAAACGTATTGCTAAAACATTAAAGCAGCTTCGACAAGAACGAGGCTGGAGCTTAGATAAAACAGCGCGTGAAACAGGCGTTTCAAAAGCCATGCTTGGCCAAATTGAACGAGAAGAATCAAGCCCTACTATTGCCACTTTATGGAAAATAGCAACTGGTTTTCAAACTTCTTTTTCTTCTTTTATCGAGGAGATTTCAGAGGAAACAAATCATATCTTGTATCGAGTCAGCGATACAAAAACGCTGCATCCAGAGGATGAAAAAATACGGATTCATCCCTTATTTCCATTTGATAAAACATTGCGTTTTGAGCTTTTCGTTATTGAATTATTGCCAGGATGCGAACATTTATCACTGCCTCATGAACGCAGTGTTATTGAACATATTGTGGTCATTGAGGGCAATTTGGAGGTGCTCATTAATGGGTGCTGGAAGCCTCTAACAAAAGGAGAAGGTCTACGTTTTAACGCAAATCAACCCCACGGTTACCGTAATACATCTCCGACCATATCGCGGTTTCATGATATCATTCATTATGGATGAGTAATGTTGGCTTAAATTACAGATCTGAGGCAAATACGAATTACGGTCATATTTCAGCTTAAATTAACGCGGACTTAACCTAATTAGTTACAGATCCAATTATGATGATTATATAAGTAATAGTACAATCCAACTCATCTGATTAGAAAAAAGTAATATAAAAATGCAATTTACGGATAGAGACTGGTTTTTAGAAGAGTTACCTGAACAAGTTGATTATAGTTGGTTGTTAAGATTAATGAAGGCTTGGGTAGAGAAAGAATCTCTACCATTTAAGATGGGTGTTTTAGCGACAGTAGATGAAAAGGGACATCCAATAAGCCGTACGGTAGCCATCCGTGAAATAAACGAACAGGGTTTGCTTTTTTTTACCCAGCTAGGTAGTGCGAAAGTAGGGCATCTTTCTGTTAATCCCTATGTTTCTTTTACTTTTATGTTACCGAATACACAAAGACAGGTTACTGTCTCTGGTAGAGTAAAGCCACTTGGCGAAAGCGAAAATTTAAAAAATTGGGCGACTTATGATCAAGAGCGAATGTTACGGTTTTTAGTTTATGGCACAAAATCTGGACAGCTGATAAAAAAACAACAGGAGTTAGATGAGGAGTTAATTGCGTTAAGGGTTCAATATAAAAAAACACTTCCAGAAAGGCCTCGAGAATATGTTGGTTATACGATTGTTCCAGAAGAGATAAAATTTTATCAATTAAATGAGCATCGGTTGTCTGACTCAATAACTGCACTATGTACTGATAAAACTTGGACTTTACAGCGATTTGTTCCTTAGCTAGACAAGCACGAGCAATAGAGCACTGTGTTCCAAATCCCATGATCTATTAGTTTTCAAATTTTCACATTGTTGATGAAATAAACCCTTGATCTTTACGTAACGTCAAGGTTTATCCTTTACATGGTGTATTAAAAGAAATTTACACTATTAAACAAAGGGTATTAAAAATGCAATACACAATTAAGCAGTTAGCTGATATATCTGGAATTAGCACCAGAGCCTTAAGGTATTATGATGAAATTGATTTATTTAAGCCTGCAATTATATACCCATCGGAAATCAAAATCCGAAAAAAAATATTGAAATCATGGATCTAGTATGATCAAATGCGCACATGAAGAGAAAATTAGAAGCAACTGAGCGCGAAAA
>NZ_CAAAIW010000044.1 GCF_900640115.1 Legionella yabuuchiae | reverse complement strand
CATGGGATAGTACTTTTTCCCTAAAATCTAATGAATATGTCATAGCTAAAAAGCGCTAATTATAACAAATATATAAGACTTTTTAAATTTTAATCAACTATAATAGCCAACCACAAATATCAGACTAAAAATGCCTGACCACTCTATAGGCTTGGGTGATATCTCTTTTCTATGCCTGAAGAGGTAAACGTTGGAAAATTAAGGCCATTAAGAGATTCTGACAATCCTTAAGTCGGTTGACTGTTCCGTTACTCCCCATACCCCAACACCGTTGGAACGGTTAAGACAGTAATAAGGGTTGTCAAGGGCTGGGTAAGATATCACGCGTAAGTAGCTTTCTCAGAGAGGTCAAACGCATTCTATGGAAGTGATTGAACAGACATGGCGGTAACCGACGCCTCACCAGGAACAATCTGCTACGAGGACTTAAGGCGGTTATTTTCTTCTTGTTTCGCCTCATACATGGCTTTATCAGCATACTTCAGCAATGTGTCGGGATCTGTGCTATCTTGAGGGCTGCGTGCTATACCAATGCTACCAGTCAGACAAATAGTATTTTTCTTGATTTTAAAAGGTTTTTCCAATTTAGTGCGAATTTTATCGGCAACAAGTTTAGCTTGCTCATCATCATCAACCTCGGTGAGGATCACCGTAAATTCATCCCCACCCATACGCGCGACTGTATCAATGGCACGGACACAAGATTTAATCCGCGAGGCAGCTTGTTTTAGTAAGCGGTCGCCTGTGTCATGCCCCAGATCATCATTTACTTTTTTAAAATCATCCAAGTCAATAAATAGCAAAGCAAAAGAATTCTTTGTTCGCTTAGAAAGTTTAAGAGCTTGTTTCAGCCTATCGTGGAACAGGTGTCGGTTAGCTAAGCCAGTCAGGTAATCATAGTTTGCATTTTTCCAAATTTTGGTCTTAGTAATATGTC
Organism: Legionella yabuuchiae; assembly: GCF_900640115.1. Taxonomy (GTDB): domain Bacteria; phylum Pseudomonadota; class Gammaproteobacteria; order Legionellales; family Legionellaceae; genus Legionella_A; species Legionella_A yabuuchiae. The sequence continues at coordinate 6,541 of NZ_CAAAIW010000044.1, read as the reverse complement.
GTTCAGTAATGTCATGTGATGCTGCGGAAATCGCCTCTATTTCCCCTTTTTCATCAAAAACCGGCGCATAAATATATTCAAAATAATAATCAGATCCTAAAGGGGTGGTAAGCATAAATTCGCCGCGAGATGGTTTTTTTGTCTTAATTATTTTTTCTACTTGCCTTTTAATTTCAGCGGCTGGGGGCATGGCAAAATGATAAACTGGCTTGTCCGGTATTTTGCTACCATGTTTTTCATATAAATTACTAATCTTTTTACTAATGTATAAAATCTGCCCTTCAGTATCTAAAAGATAACGGAGATCGTGTGAGGAGGAAAGCATGCTCTCTAAAAGACGGGATTCCTGTTCTTTGGTGTACGTGTAACTGGTAACGGATTCATACAATGCTTCGTCGATTGCTTCATTAAAACGAACTAGATCGCCAAAATCAGTGGATTGCATGTTCTTGACCGTGCGACCCCAAAGTCTCGTCACGCTTGCACGCAAAGCGCGGTATTCAGATATCATTTCATTAATGTTCAATCCTTCCTCGAAACGTTTAAAGCCATGTATCTCTGCTGCAGACTCCTCTTCATCCTGGGTTTTTTGACCTTTTGATTTTACAACTTGTTCTGATTTAGACTGCCATTGTTGAAGATCTTCAGCAACCTCTTTAAGCATTCCCTCTACATGATCACGCAGTAATTTGATTTGACCAGACTTGTCAGCTGGAAATATTGACCGGGCAAAATTTTCCCATTCCTGAGTAATGGTCTCTATGTTATTTAAGATAAATGTAGATAGTCTTGTCTTGCTCATCTTCACTCCAAACCTATGATAATCACTTGCTTGTGGAGGGTAAGAATTTAATCATAAGCCTACCAATCAATGCTTTATATGTATTAATTATTGTATAACACAAACAAAATACAAACCTTAATCTTCAGTATAGCTTTTTAGATGTAATGTGATGACAATTTCACTTTGAGATAGTTTAAACCGTCATTCCGCAGTAATATTCTGAATTAATTTAACCCAAAGAAATAAATTTATATTTTTTTTGAAGAACTAATCGATAGATTGAATGGCTTTTTTATCTTCAAACCGCGCATTATTAACTTTAGGAGTTACTTTTACAAAACTCCAGATATTACATTAGCGGATTACCTTTGTGACAGAACCTTTTGGAGCTCATTATCTTAAAAAAACAGCAAAAAGCATCTCAAGAAAGCGTTGCTAATTTAATAGAAAGTTATAGTTCAAATGATTGTGAAACGAGCGACTATTCGACTGATATTGGCGCGGATATCTAGACGCAAAAAAGAGTATCAGCCGTAAAAGATTTGCTTAACTTTGAGATTTAACCCAGGATAAAATCTCATTTCGCGTTTCATCAATGACTTGAAGCATTTGCTGATATAATGGCTCAAGTAACTCGCATTGGCCTGATTTGTAATACCGTTCAAGATACTGACAGGCCATTTTCATTTTTTCTGTACCCACATAGACCGCCCCACCTTTGATTTTGTGGGCAAGTTTTTGGATCCTTTCCCAATCTTCGGCATCGTATGCCGCTTTCATTTGACTTATATCTTCAGGTAAAGAGTCATTTATCATCATGTCAAGCAAGGTTGTAAGCAGTGCTTCATCGCCGCTTGTTTTAACCGCCTCTTCGACATCCAAAAGCGGGTAGGGGGATAATTCAAGAAGTTCTTTTTCGTCATCTGGTAAATCAGCCAAATAGCGATTTTTTTCTCTTTTTTCATGGCTGCGTGAGGCAATGAAGGAGTCCAACATATCTTGGCAATTTTTTTGGGTTAAGGGTTTGGTGAGTACAGCGTTCATGCCCGCCTCAATCGCGCGTTGCTTATTTTCATCGCCTGCATGTGCGGTTAAGGCAATAATTGGGGTGTGGCGATGTGTAGCGGCTTCTTGGTTTCGGATGTGATGGGTGACTTGATAGCCGTCCATATCGAGCAAGCCAATGTCCATAAAGATTAAGTCATAAGAATTTTCTTTCCATAATTGCAATGCTGTTTTACCGTCTTCTGCAGTATCGACAAAGCAATTAAATTGTTTTAATAAGATTTTTGCCACATTTTGGGCAATAGCATTGTCTTCCACCAATAATATCCGATGTTCGTCTTTTTCTTCGGATGGACTGGAAGTTTGCTTTTGGGGTATTAAAGACTCAGAGAGAAAATGCGTGGTTTCATCAGATATTTTTTCAACGCCAGTATCATCGTCTAAGAGCGGAATTTGCAAGGGAATGATGCACGTGAATGTTGCACCTCGATGAACCTCGCTTTCAACATAAATTTCACCGCCTAAATCATCAATAAATTGCTTAATCACTGCAAGACCCAATCCTGCACCCTTGTAGATCCCTTGATATGAAGGGGTTAGGCGCTTAAATTGCAAAAAAATTTCTTGTTGTTTTTCAGGCGGAATGCCCATACCAGAATCTTTAACCGCCAATCTGAGAATGACCTTAGAATCCAACGCTTTAGCACATTCAGCTTTGACCCTTACAAACCCTGAATCGGTAAAATTTAGGGCATTGGCGACTAATTCTAAAATCATGCGATGGATGCGAACGTTATCGCCCAAAACATATTTAGGCAGTTTTTCATCGTAATCTAAGGATAATTCAAGACGTTTGCTGGCAGCTTTAGCTTTATTCAAATTAATCACTTGCTGAAGGAGTGCTTTAAGCGAGAATTTTTTCTTTAACTTTGGAATTTCACCTGAATTGACTCGAACGGCTTCTAGAACTTCATCCATTAAATCAAGTAATGCATGGCTTGAGGCAATAAGATTATCTGCGTATTCTTTAATCTCAGGCTTTGATGCTTCGGCTTTGATGATTTCTGAAAAGCCGACAATACCTGTTAACGGGGTTCTAATGTCATGGCGCATGTTTTCTAGGAATTCGGTCTTGGCGCGACTTGCGGCTTCGGCTTGGATTTTGGCTGTTTTTAGGTTATTTTCCATTTGTTTTCTAGCAGTTATATCATGATAGATACAAAGTACGCCGATTACTTCTTGTAAAGGTTTAGAAAATAATGGGATTTTATTCGTTAATAAAATAATTACTGTGCCGTCTTTTAATGTTTGTGGCTCCTCAATATTTAGTTTTGGCTTTTTGTTTTTCATCACCTCTTGATCATCTTTACGATATAGATCTGCTTCATATTTTTTCCATGGAAGATCATAGTCTGTTTTTCCTATGATTTCTTGAGGTGAAGATAATCCTGCCAACTGTGCAAAATATTGATTACAACCTAAAAAAACAGAATTTCTATCTTTCCAAAATATTGCAGCAGGAAGTTGATTAACTAAATCTTGTAAAAGCTCAGTTTGCCAATATTTATCCATAAATATCTAAATCCCAAGTTTTATTTCTATTTTATTATAGTAAATTTAAGGATTTGAAGGGCGCGCATCATATAGGTGCTTTATTTCATTTAATGTCGCTTTTTTATTTTGCATGGTTTTAAAAAAAGTTTGACTAAATTCAGAAGGTTTTTGGGGAGAGATATTCATAAATTTGCTAGAACTTGTGTATAGACTCAAGTAGTTTAAAAGACTATGATTTATTTCATTATGTAAAGACAATTTTTCATCATTTGCTTTTGTATTGATAGAAAGTATGACCTCTTGAATCCATTCTGTAGCAAGAATTTGAGCTTCCAGTAAACTTGAAACAATTTCTGCATTATGAAGAAAATAAAATAATTTCATGCATGGATTAGAAATTAGCCCTACTTGTTCTTCGCGAATTCCGTCATAGTCTCTTTTATGAAAAGTACTTTTAGGATCCATTAAATCTGATAAAGTAAGTTTTCCTGAGGTTTGAACTATTCCAAATTTAACATCGACTATTTCTGCGTGTTTCATTTCTGGTATATATTGCGATACACCCGCTAACATTTCTTGCGAAATTTTTTCTTTTTCTTCAAGCGTGGCTTTGTTTTCTAATAATCTTTTTGTATTTTTACTAAGTTCTAGGTTAGAAGAGGCTTCCATATTAGTAACTTTCGCAAAAGTCATCATTCCGAATCCGTTTCCTAGGTTTGAAAACATACAGTGTTGACCCATGCAAAAAAACATGGAGTTTGCATCGAGCAGAGTTTTAGGTAACTTAACGATCAAAAGGCATTTTAATCGGTTGGTTCTTTGATCAGGAAGCATACGGATACCAATTTGATTATTTAGGGCTTCTATATGTTCCCAAGTGGAGTTTATAACAAAATCGGTTTTATAAGTGCAAGAATCACCCGATTTGGTTATGGTGTTTAAAATAAACCTGGGTTCACCAAACTTTCCTCTTTCAAGTGAATGTAATTTTGTATGTTCTAGTAAGGTTATATTTGGATGGGAGTTTAGTACAATTTTAATATCTTTTGAGAATTGTTGCCAACTGAAAAGATGTTCGGCAGTTTCTACACCAATTTCTACAATATCAGGGTTGACAATATCTTGATATTCTTCAGAGGATAAAATACGGAAAAAATGTTCTGGGGGCCCAAATACTTCATTTCTTGGATCTTCGATAACGAGTCTTTGATATTCATTTTTAATAAGTTTATATGTGCTTAATATTTCTTCAGGTGAGTTGTCGGAATTTTTAGTTATAAAATATCGCCCATGTCGAAGAGGGTGTTCAAAAGGTTTTTCTTGTCCAATCAAATAACCTGGAAATTGTCTTTGTACTTGAATGCTTGCCCTAAGATACATTATTGCGGTTTCAGGATTTACATAATGAAAGCCATGCCCCATTCTTCCGGGATTTCTGCTGCTAGAACCATATCCTATTGTTTCTTTTTCGATAAGAAAAACGTTATGTCCTTTATCGGCTAACTTTAAGGCGGCTCCAATTCCTGCGACTCCTGCACCAATTACAAACACATCTTTCATAGAACCCCGAACATCAATCATTGAGTAATGGTTCGATATTATACAGAAAAAGTGATTATAAAGGAAACAGATTGGTTTTGAGTCAACAGGAGCGAGTGTCTCAAGTCCCTGAGGAACGAACATCGGAAAAGAACATTTTTGGGGGCATTAGAGAGGAATATCTTAAGGAAGCGCTTGTAATTAGCAAGGGTGATAATTCAAAAGTTTATTTAAACAACGGAGGATTTTGCCGCGTTCCTTGCGGCTTGATTCATCCCTGACTCAAAATAGTCCGTATTTAACAATCCCTGTTTATCCTCACAAGAATAGTTTATCAAAGCTCATAAATAAGTCATGATGAAAAGAGAGCGATCATTTGTAAGATATTTCTCAAAATTCGTGGAGTTTTAAAAACGATGGGTTTGTGAACAGCTCAATAGGTTGAGAGGATGGCTCTAATTCATATATTAAATCAGTTCATTAACTCTTTTTACAAATCAAAGTTTGTTTAAGCAGATGTTTAATGAGTTTCTGAACTGATCTATGTGCTTTATTTATTATTATCGGAAAAGTGTAGGTTCTTCAGTGATTGATTCACTTTCAACACTATGTTCATTAACAAATTTAGTTAATATTTGCCGGATGAATGGTTGATAGTTTAATCCTTCCTTTTTTGCAAGGGTTTTTAGTTCTTGAATTAGTTCCTCTTGTAATCTGATGGAAATAACTTTTAAGCCAAGACCAGTATCAACAAGCGCATCACTTTCTTCAGAGGCCTTGCGTACAAAGGTTTCATCTTGTCCGAGCTTGCCATTTTCCCAATCATCATCGGGAAAAGGTGGTTTATGCATGTTTGTCATATATATTTACCTCAATCCGAGAGGGTTCATAAGCAGTTTTTATATATATTTTGTTATTTTTTAGCTACAAAAACCACTTTTAATTTTCTACCTTTATTCGTTTCTGAAATAAACCATTGGGTTGGAGGATTAGTTACATTATTTTCTCTAATATCCTCTAATAGTCCCTTTGAGCGGTTCAAAAAACACTCCTCTACTTCTGTTCTGACAACACCATGTTTATAGGACAATTTATCAGAAATTGACTGGCTAATAATTAAACTCTTCATTTAGATTGTAGTCCATTGTATATACAAAAGCAATATATTAACTTTATACCAGATCTCTAATATGACTCAAATTATAATTTGTAATGTTTGAGAGTGATGGTAATCCCCCCTAAAAACCACTGCTGTTAAAAGTAGAATTTTCTCGTAATGTATGAGCAAGGAGGTTCTGCATGAAAAAGTCAAGATACACAGATAGTCAGATCATTACTATTCTCAAGAAAGCAGAAGCTGGAGCGCCAGTAGCAGAGTTATGTCGAGAACACGGAATGAGCAGCGCTACCTTTTATAAGTGGCGCTCGAGGTTCGGTGGCATGGACGTATCAATGATGCCCCGTCTTAAAGAGCTTGAAGAAGAAAACCGGCGACTGAAGAAAATGTATGCCGAAGAACGCCTCAAATATGAGATAGTTCAGGAAGCACTGTGTATTTCGGCTTGATCCGAACGCCGATTACGGCAACATTCAAACGGCCATTTCGGTTTTATCCGAACGGTGATTTCACTCTGATCCGAACGCTGATTTCGGCAACAT
>NZ_CAAAIW010000043.1 GCF_900640115.1 Legionella yabuuchiae | reverse complement strand
AAAAGCCAATAAAAATCAAAAAACATGGCAGACCTGCCGTTAGTCTGTTTCGTTACGGTCTGGATTTTTTGTGCGATTCTATTGTTCGGTTGGCAGATAAAATCAATCACTTTCAGCAAGCTCTGAAAATTCTGAACGACATGCCATCGCCTGCTTGTTCCTGATCGCTTATCATATTTTTTCTGGTAGCCGCGGATTATCTTATGGAAAATAACCGTGATCCGGCAGGAAATAAGTTTTTAGCAACCAACCACGATGAACAATGGAAGAACAGCAATATTATGTTTACATATTAGCCAGTAAAAAATATGGAACCCTATAAACAAGTAACCTTGCGCAACGCATTTGGCAACACAAGGAAGGCTTAGCTGAAGGATTCACTAAAAAGTACAACGTTCATCATTTGGTTTATTATGAAATTCATTCTGATGTCTACGAAGCAATAACCAGAGAAAAACGCATCAAGAAATGGAACCGATAATGGAAAATAAACCTTATCGAGCAAAACAATCCCCAGTGGCTTGATTTGGGTTTCGGATTATTTTGATGGATGGTTGCCCGCCTACGCGGGCATGACAGGTTTTTTTGTCCTGTACAGAGAGAAATTTGCATCGATTGTTGCATACCTACCACAGAAAGTATAAGCCAACGTCTAAATTCTTATTATCCCCGTTCCTCCAACTCTTCCCAACGTTGATATAAAAGTGCCAACTGTGCTTCTTTCTGGGTAAGTTGTTGGCTTATATTGACGATGGTCTCAGCATTCTGCTGATAAAAAGAAGGGGTTGCCATTTCCGCTTGTAAGACTGCAATGTTTTGCTCTAAGGTTTCAATTTGCTGTGGCAGTTTGGATAATTCGCGTTGTTCATTGAAGCTAAGTTTTTGGGTTGTTTTTGGTTTGACAGGCGCAGGAGAAGCTTTTTTAAGCGTTTGCTTTTGGGCAATCTGCTGTTGGTAGTCATCATACCCACCCACGTAATCATTAAATCGCCCGTTTCCTTCATAAATTACTACACTGGTCACGACATTATTAATAAAAGTCCGATCGTGACTAATTAGCAATAACGTTCCTGGATAGTCAATCAACATGGACTCTAATAATTCTAAAGTTTCTAAATCCAAATCGTTGGTAGGTTCATCCATCACTAAAAGATTGACGGGTTTGGCAAATAATTTCGCTAGCAACAAGCGGTTCCTTTCTCCACCAGATAAGGTTGAAACCGGTTGAGTAAAACTTTCAGTAGGGAATAAAAATTCTTTCAAGTAGCTTGCGACATGTTTTTGCTTACCATTGACGGTGACGTAATCCGCCCCTTCTGCGACATTTGCCATTACTGTCTGCTTGGGATCTAGAGAACGGCGTAATTGATCAAAATACGCGACTTCTAAAGAGGTTCCATGGCGAAGTTCACCGGAGTCTGGCGTAATTACCCCTAAAAGAATTTGAATTAATGTTGTTTTTCCACAACCGTTTGGCCCCACTATCCCGACCTTATCCCCTCGCATTAACCGTAATGAAAAATCTTGGATAAGGGGGGCTCCAGCAATGGAGTAGTCGATATGTTTAGCCTCTAAAACTAATTTTCCTGAACGACTCACTTCAAGATCCAAGCCTTCGAGTTTACCCATTGGATTTCGTCGTTTTTGGTAGGCTTCGCGCATGGCTTTTAGCGCACGGACGCGCCCTTCATTTCGGGTTCTTCTTGCTTTAATTCCTTGCCTCAACCAAGCTTCTTCCTCACTTAGTCGCTTATCAAATAGATCGGCATGTTTTTGTTCACTTAATCTCATCGCTTCTTTACGATCTAAATAAGTCTCATAATTGCATTCATAACGATTTAATTGGCCACGATCAATTTCAATAATATGATTTGTCACCTGCGACAAAAAAGCTCGATCATGAGTCACTAACAATAAGCTGCCGTTATACTGCTTTAAATAGGCTTCCAACCATTCGATGCTATTGATATCCAAATGGTTCGTTGGCTCATCAAGAATTAATAAATCCGGCTCAGCAATGAGCGCTGCTGCCAATAAAGCACGACGCTTCATTCCTCCGGATAATTCGCTCATGAGCGCTTCCTTATCCAACCCTAAACGCGACGCCAATGCATCAATTGTTGGCAACAAATCCCAAGCATGGTACTGATCGATTTGCTGCTGATAATAGGCTGTCTTGTCGGTGTCCCCATGAATGTTACTCGCATGAAAACCCGCGATTGCCTCACCTATTTCACCGAGATCTCTGACTAAAAAATGATAGACTGGCTCATTCTCGCTAATCGGAACTTCTTGTGAAAGTCCTGCGATTTTGAGTCCGCTTTGCTTTTGAATTTGCCCACTATCTTGCACCAGCTCACCAAGCAAGAGCTTTAATAGCGTAGACTTCCCCGCACCATTACGCCCTACTAGGGCAATGTGTTCATGATCTTGGATTTGTAAGTCCGCGTTATCTAAGATTTGTTTGCCGGCAAGATTAAGGCTTACGTTATGAAATGACAAAATACTCATAGGTTAAGTTTAGCCAGAAAGCACCATAATAGCATCCATTTCCACCTGAGCATTACGGGGTAATGCGGCGACCCCAATCGCAGCTCTGGCAGGGTATGGTTCAGAAAAATAATGCTTCATGGCTTCATTGATTAAAGGGAAATGGGTTAAATCAGTTAAATAAACGTTTAGCTTTACAATATTGGATAAACTACCCCCTGCTGCTTCACAAACTGATGCTAAGTTTTCAATCACCTGTTTGATTTGCGCACGTATTTCATCGCTGCACAATTGCATGGTTTTAGGATCTAAAGGAATTTGCCCAGAGAGATAAATAACTTGACCACACTGAATGGCCTGACTATATGTCCCAATAGCTTCTGGAGCTAAAGCAGATTTGATTACTTTCATTTATTCACCATATTTTTTACGATAAAGCCGTAAGACTATCTTCTTCGCCCTTAATCGCCTCATTATTTTTGCCAGATGGGTTCGATTTTGAACACTGAGCGAAAATGTGACGGCGTTATGGCGTCCATCACGGGGATCGACGTTGATGTTTCCAATGTTAGATTCCGCTTCAGAAATTGCAGTAGCCAGCGCTGCAAGGACACCACGTTTATTGAACACTTCAACCGTAACATCCACCCAAAACTCTCCCTTTACATTTTCATCCCATCGTAGTGAAATGAATTGCTCAGGATTAATCTTGGCCTGATTAATCACAGGACATTCACTGGTATGGACCAAAATTCCTCGTCCTTGTTGAAATCGACCTACAATGCTGTCGCCAGGAATTGGTTGACAACATTCTGCAAAATTCACCACCATGCCTTCCGTACCTTTAATCGCCAGAGGCCTAGTTTTTGTGGATTTAATTAAATCGCCACTTTCTTGTGCTACGACTAAGCGCTTGGCAATCACCATTGGCATTTGATTACCAATGCCAATTGCATAGAGCAAATCATCCACCGACTTATAATTTAAATCACTTAATAAGGCGTGCAAAGAATCTTCGGGAATTTTCGAGTAATTGCTTCCTAGCTCAGAAAAAGCTTGCTCCAATAATCGTTTGCCCAGCACAATGGATTCAGCGTGCTGTTGGCCTTTTAAAAAGTTACGAATATTACTGCGTGCTTTGCCTGTTACCACAAAATTTAACCAGGATGGATTAGGATGAGCGCCGGGCGCTGTGATCACTTCCACCGTTTGGCCGTTGGTTAAGGGAATGCTTAGTGGAACTAAACGACGATTGACTTTGGCCGCCACACAGCCATTACCGACATCGGAGTGTACAGAATAAGCAAAATCAACCGGTGTGGCCCCTTTAGGCAACTCCATAATCTCCCCTTTAGGAGTAAAGACATACACTTCATCGGGAAATAAATCAATTTTTACATGCTCAATGAATTCTAATGAGTTCCCCGTTGAGCGTTGCATTTCCAATAAGCGCTGCACCCACTCTCTGGCACGAAGTTGGGCTTCATTCACTTCCAGTCCAGAAGATTTATAGATCCAGTGCGCGGCAACCCCATTGGCTGCGACATTATCCATATCACGCGTTCGGATTTGTACTTCTAAAGGCAAACCATAGGGACCAAAAAGGGTGGTATGAAGCGATTGATAGCCGTTGACTTTCGGAATTCCAATGTAATCCTTAAACCGTTGAGGCACGGGTTTATAGGTTTGGTGCAAAGCACCCAAAACACGATAACAAGCATCAATGTCTTCGGTAATTACGCGAAAAGCAAACACATCCATAATTTCAGCAAAGGATGCTTTTTTTTGCTTCATTTTGCGATAAATACTGTATAAATGCTTCTGACGACCAAAGACATGTTCATAGGGGATGTTGAGTTTATCTAATGCTTCTTGTAAATCCTGTTCAATTCTTTGGGTAATTTCACGACGATTACCACGTGATTTTTCAACAGCAGATTTGATGGCACGATAACGCATGGGATAGAGCGCTTTAAAACCAAGATCTTCAAGACCTATATATATCGAATGCATGCCTAAGCGGTTTGCAATGGGAGCATATATCTCAAGTGTTTCAATTGCAATTCGTTCCTTTTTCGCTCTGGGCATAACCCCCAAGGTACTCATGTTGTGCAAACGGTCGGCTAGCTTGACAATGATGACTCGTATATCCTTTACCATTGCCAATACCATCTTACGAAAATTTTCAGCTTGAGCTTCTGCGCGAGATTCGAATTTAATCTGCGTTAATTTCGTAACACCATCCACTAAAGCGCCAACTTCATCACCAAACTGTTTTATGAGATCGGCCTGACTTAGGGAAGTGTCTTCAACAACATCATGCAGTAAAGTTGCCATAATCGTTTGATAGTCCAAACGCATTTTAGCTAAAATGAAGGCTGCGGCTACAGGATGAGAAATGTAGGGTTCACCGGAACGTCGCATTTGACCTTTATGGGCATTCTCTGCAACCTGAAAGGCTTGGTGGCATCTTTCAATAAATTCAGGCTCAAGATAGCATTGCAGCTCTTCTTGCAATTCCTTAAAGTAATCCACACTGCTCTCCTGCGCTTATACAATGCCATTATTGAAACAAGAAATGTTTCAATAATGGCAACGGGGGAGGGAAATTATTCTTGATTCAGATAGTCAGAAGAAATAAATCCATCGGCAATTTCTCTAAGCGCGACAACCGTTGGCTTATCATTTTCCCACTCAACCATTGGCTGAGCGCCACGAACTGCAATATCACGAGCTCGTTTTGTTGCGAGCATCACCAGCTCAAAGCGGTTATTAACATGTTCTAAGCAATCTTCAACTGTAACTCGTGCCATAACTCAGCTTCCCCCTACGATTAACATGAAAAACAAATAAAGTAACCCCTCACCCCATCTTCTCTTTTGTGACTTCCCAATTATAGGAAGGCACTAAAGGGCGAATAGTAACCTAACATTATATTCTACTGCGATGTCAACAATAAAGAAAGTAATTTTCTTTGCTGGATCGATTGTCGCTCGATACGTAAACGATGAGCGATTACTATTGATTTTAGCTCATTTGCTGCATTTTTGAACTCATCATTAACGATTAAATAATCAAATTCATCGTAATGACTCAGTTCATCCTTCGCTTTGTTCATGCGAGCATCAATGACGGTTTGTTTGTCTTGTTTGCGATTAAACAATCGTTGTTTCAACGCATCAAGCGATGGTGGAATAATAAAAATCCCAACCGCATCTTTATACTGGCTCTTAATTTGCTTGGCCCCTTGCCAATCAATATCTAACACGACATCGATTCCAGCGCGTAACCGATCCTGTATTTGAGTTTTTGAAGTACCATAGGAATGCTCGAAAACATGAGCGTGTTCGATAAACGCTTGCTCTTCAATCATCTGGTTAAACGTTGACTGGTCAATAAAAAAATAATCAACACCATGGGTTTCACCTGGTCGTTGTAGTCGTGTTGTATGAGAAATAGAAACTTCTATTTTTTCTAGCTCTTCAACCAATTTTTTGACTAAACTTGTTTTGCCCCCCCCAGAAGGAGCCGCAACAATGAATAAACTACCCAAATAATCTTCAGCCATGATCGTTTACTCTATATTTTGAATTTGCTCACGCATTTGCTCGATAAGCACTTTCATTTCCACGGCATGTTGAGTTAAAGCCGCTGTGTCCGATTTGGAACTTAATGTATTCGCTTCGCGATTTAACTCTTGCATCAAAAAATCAAGACGCCGTCCAACCGCTTCCTTACTTGCCAATACCCTAGATACTTCCTCAATGTGTGCTTTTAAGCGATCTATTTCTTCGCTCACATCAAGTTTAGCCAGCATTAAAGCAATTTCCTGCTCAATACGATTATCCGCTACATTAATTTGCAAAGCTTCTAAGCGGCTCAATAATTTTTCACGGGCTTGAGTAGAGATCAAGCCAACTAACTGTTCAACTTGCTTTACTTCATTAGCCAATAACGATAAACGCGAATCAACAAATTCTTTTAATTTTTTTCCTTCAATGCTTCTTGCGTATACAAGCTCATCAAGCGCCAGCGTAAATAAACCTTCTACTTCATGGACTAAGGCATCGCGATCGGGCTGACCCAATTCCGCAACGCCTGGCCAGGATAAAAGATTGCTTACGGTGAGATCATTTGCCAGTTGCTGCTGTTCGGCCAGCTGATTCCCAGCGTTTATTAGCGCGTTCATCAAGCCTTCATTAATTAGGATAGCCTTTTCTGCACCGGGTGCGTAATCGAGTTTAAGCTGACAATCCAACTTTCCGCGACTGATTTTTCCTCGAAACGCATTACGGCAAGTAATTTCTAAACCCCGGAACGGTTCTGGAAGACGAAAGCCTGCTTCTAAATAACGATGATTAACAGACTTTATCTCCCAACAAACAACCGTAGAATCCACTTGGCTTTGCACCCTGGCAAAAGCGGTCATACTATGAGTCATGGCTTTAAGAGCTTATTAAAGTTTTGCGCGACTATACCGGAAATTTTTAAAAAAACAAACCCGAGTATAATGCAGGACCTCTGTACATGACAAAAACCCTGTCATGCCCGCGCAGGCGGGCAACCATCCATCAAAATAATCCGAACCCCAAATCAAGCCACTGGGGGTTGTTTTGCTCGATAAGGTTTATTTTCCATTATCGGTTCCATTTCTTGATGCGTTTTTCTCTGGTTATTGCTTCGTAGACATCAGAATGAATTTCATAATAAACCAAATGATGAACGTTGTACTTTTTAGTGAATCCTTCAGCCAAGCCTTCCTTGTGTTGCCAAATGCGTTGCGCAAGGTTACTTGTTTATAGGGTGCCATATTTTTTACTGGCTAATATGTAAACATAATATTGTTTTTCTTCCATTGTTCATCGTGGTTGGTTGCTAAAAACTTATTTCCTGCCGGATCACGGTTATTTTCCATAAGATAATCCGCTGCTACCAGAAAAAATATGATAAGCGATGAGGAACAAGCAGGCGATGGCATGGCGTTCAGAATTTTCAGAGCTTGCTGAAAGTGATTGGTTTTATCTGCCAACCGAACAATAGAATCGCACAAAAAATCCAGACCGTAACGAAACAGACTAACGGCAGGTCTGCCATGTTTTTTGATTTTTATTGGCTTTT
>NZ_CAAAIW010000042.1 GCF_900640115.1 Legionella yabuuchiae | reverse complement strand
GCTCAGTTGCTTCTAATTTTCTCTTCATGTGCGCATTTGATCATACTAGATCCATGATTTCAATATTTTTTTTCGGATTTTGATTTCCGATGGGTATATGCTAAATAAATATCCTGTTTTGGCTGATCAATCCGGTGTTAATATGAAAATTTTGAGTCGTTACGAGAAAAAATTGATGGAGGATTTTAGAGAGATTGGTAAACGAATTGCCACTGGGGAGGCTAGCCCTAAAGATTTGGGTGATCAAATAGAACTAGTTGTAAATCCGGGAGGTTTTTCCTGTAGTATGATGTGATGTTATATTTGCCTACCATGCATCTACAGAAACCTCAGGATCTGACCCAGTTTTTGATTAATTATGTTTATGTACATGGGGCTAGTTGGAGCCCATTTTTTCTAAGGGATGAATTTTGAATTACATCAGCTTAGAATACCTTTGCCGTTTCCAATGATTTTCGTAAACCTTCAAAATTTAACTGAGATATAAATAAGAACTACTTATGAAAAATATTCCCGTACTAATTGTTGGTGGTGGGCCGGTTGGACTTTGACGTGGTCAAGTAAATTGCGACAAACCAGTTAAGCAACCATTTTTAACAATCTCATTTCCTTTTCAAATTGATTGGGGCTTTTATAACCAATCGTTGAATGTAGCCGAAAATCATTATACAAAATTGGTAACTCCCCAGGTACGTCATCCTGAGCGTAGAGAAGGATCTCAAAATGACTAAATCGAAGCCAGATTTTGGAGATCCTTCGCTACGCTCAGGATGACGAAGCACCTATTTGTTTTAAACTAAAACAAAATTTGCAGGTACCTGGGGAGTTACCAAAATTGTAATATAATTTAGGACATCTCGATGCGCTTCAGAGCGTGTTTGGTAATGCCTCCATTGAACTCGCTCCTGCTTCAAACTACCAAAAAAGCTTTCTGCCACGGCATTATCCCAACAATTACCTTTTCTGCTCATACTTCCAACGCATTTCCAGTCATTGAGTAACTTTCGATATTCATGACTGGCATATTGAGCGCCTCTATCTGAGTACACAATTAAACCTGGCTTTGGTTTGCGTTGCCATAAAGCCATTTTAAGGGCATCGCAGATTAAATCTGCTTTCATTCTTGAACTCATACTCCACCCAACAACCTTTCTGGAGAACAAGTCAATAACAACCGCCAGATACAACCAACCCTCTTGCGTTGGTAAGTATGTAATATCAGACACATAGGCTCGATCGGGTTCAGATGGTGAAAAATTACGATTAAGCACATTATCAAAAACTGGTTTTTTATGTTTGCTATTGGTCGTAACCTTATACTTTTTTCTGTACCGAACAATAACACCAGCTTCTTTCATGAGACTTTGAGTTCTCCGTCTACCAACTGGGTACCCTAAAGCATTAAGCGCTTTTTTCATGCGTCTGCCACCAAATGTATAAGTACTTTTTTCCGCAATTTCTTTCACAAAATCAATCATCTCTTTATGTATTGGATCTTTTGGGTTATCCCGTTGATTACGACGGTAACGATAATATCCCGAACGTAACACGCCCAGTAATAGACACATCATGCCTATTGGCCAGACCTTCTCATATTGGGCGATAAACGAATATTTTACATCGTTTCTTGAGCAAAGAAGGCCGCCGCCTTTTTTAAGATCTCCTTTTCCATCTTCAGGCGTCGATTTTCCTCTCGAAGCTGGCGAATCTCCAATTGATCAGCTGTTAATTTGCCATTGCCCCTAAAGGCTTGCCCTTGATCGGCCTCGTGTTCTTTTATCCAGCGACTCAGCACATTAGGGTTAATTGACAAACTACGAGCGGCCTCTGCACGACTATAATTTTGTTCTTTTACAAGATTAATTGCATCAAGCTTAAATTCTTGTGAATATTTTCTTCTATCTGTCATTTTTTTATCCAGTTAAGCAAATTATCTCTTAACTGGTGTGTCCGAATCAATTAAACCACGTCAATTCTCTAATATTTTTCTAGCACTAAAAATGTCACTATCTTTGTTTGCCCAGAAATAGTTCCTAAGACGTTCACTTTCAAAATTCTATGGGCGATGATTCAAAGGAATTGTTTTTTTATTCATGGATCGAATGAAATGGCGTTAATAGTCGTTTAATGGTCTATACTTTAAACATATAAGCGTTAAGTTACACATGGCTGGTTTTATGTTTATTGATGATATAGAAAAGCTTACAAAACTACCACCTGCCTTACTGGAAGAGATAGTCCTAAGACAACCTGGGCATCTCAAGTTTGCAGAGAGACAACAATTAGTGCTGGAACGATTAAATCAACCTATTTATATCAGAGATTTAATAGTCAGTGTTCCTGAGCGTTATTTATTTGTTGAGGATTATTGTTTGGGGGAATCTAGCCAGTACGAATTAAACATTTATGATGAAAAACCGTATACAGAACGACTGCGTGAGCATATTGGCACTCTTTTTAACTTGGCTAATGAGGAGCATCGTGCTCATTATTGTCAGAAAGAAGAAGATGGTTCTTACTCATTAAAAAAAGGGATGGAAAATCATATTACTCGCCTTTCTATGAGTGAATTTTCTCTTTATACATCAAATCCATTAACGATGGGAGAATTTCAGTCTCTTTTAATCGATTTGGAATCAATGGCTGAAAAACTAGAATCTAATGTTTATGTTTTATTAAGTACGTTTGCTGTGCGAGATAACCGTAATAAATTAATTAATATGTTTGTATTTGTAGAGGGTGGGAAACCACCTATATTTCATGTTGTTGCAAAAAACAGAGCTTCCATTTCCGATATAACTTATCGTCAGTCAATTAGGCCGTTTTCACAGCATGATCAAGGACATGAGTTTAATGAACATGCATCACAAATAGCCGGCGATATTGGAGAGAGTATATCGGTCATTTCTACGGGCAGTGTTTTTGAACTCACCACAAAAGGTGGAGCTTGTTTTACTCAAGCAATCGATGTTTGCATTGATCATGGATATGGTCATAGTAAAGCGCTAATGACAAAACGAATTACCGATACATTACATGCAGATGAAATTTTACCGAATCAAATAGAACAATGTATAACATCTTTTGGAACGAGTATTGTGAGTGAAAATACAATAACAGACAGCGTACTACATGTTGATCCTCATAGCACACACAATGTCCCATTGTGTAGCAAAAGACTGAGTGATGATACACTGAGCTCAGTTATTCCTGCTGGGTTTTGTCAAACAGAAATCGGTATTAATGAACAGGGTTATTTGATAATTAATCCCATCTTTGGACTCACTGATTGCGTTGTTAAGGTTTATGAAGAAAGACTGGCATCCAGATATAAACCTGAGCTTCAGGAAAGTATCCATGCTCATAATCAAAAAGCATTAAAAAACCAACACATGGCAGTAGCGCAACCTAGAGATAACTTAGTTCAAAAAATATTATCTAAAAGAATAACAGAAATGGAACAAACCATGCTAAAACACTGTCAACCAACAGCTTTGGAAAAAATATTTAATACACAAGAGTACCAACAAAAGGAAAAAGCAGTAAAAATAATCCACAACAGCATTACACTTTTGAAGCAAGTCATAGAAAAACACGGAACTGATAGTATCTATTTTATACGTATTTGGAAGAAAGATTTTAATTTCAAGTTACATTTGTTAGATTTATGCCCTAAAAAGGGCCCGTTAGTTCAGGCTCTTTCAGTAGCCCTAGCTGACTGTATTAATACGAAGCTTCAAAGGGATCTTGGGATTGAGTTTGCGGATAAAGAAGTTGGTGGTGAAGAAGAAACGAAAGAGACTAGCCATAAAAGAATACCCTAAAACCTTTTATTAAGGTAGTTGACGTCATCTCGTACACGATGATAGTACGTTCTTGAAGGAAATACTTTCGGCATCTCAAGTGTAACACATCTCAAGAATCCTCCCATTGCTTGATACCGTTAACATAAAAACCATAAGGGGGATTACCGGGTCACCCATTAGAAAGTGCTCATATTAGGATAGTGCTACCAAAGGCATGTAGTATCTAAAGCGACATTCAGCTATATAGATACTAAGCTGATTAAAACATTGATACGCTGGATTAGACGTAGACATCCAAATAAAAGTCGCTGAATGGGAAACGAAGAAATACTTTCGTAGTCAGGGCGCTAGAAATTGGATATTTAGTTCAAAGGTACTCAACTCCAAAGAGCAACTGATCTACTATGACCTAGTATGTAGTTGCTCAAATTTAAACTAACAGACACCTTTGAAAAAATGGGTAACTCTCAGATCAAGTCTGAGCCACTACAAGACTTACTACAATTAAAATTGTCTCGCGAAAGCGTGAGATCGCTGGTTCTCACTTCATCAAGGTGAATAATGGCCCTGCCTAAGCCTTACTCAGAAGCAGTTCATTTGCAGCCATTAAAACGGCTTAGGTTGACCACATCACGAGATCAAGATCAGGTTTTTTTGATCAAGGCAGATCCTTCTGAAGGTGCTAAATCTTCCAATAACTGAGCGACTCGCTTACTCAATCTGCCCTCGATAACTCCAGGACTTTCTCTAGCTTTATTAACGGCGTCTTCAATGGGCATGCCTTCACGACAATTCTTTAATAACTGATTCAGTGCAGTGATTTTTTCTTTTTTTCGGTTTTTATTGAAGTTGAATAAACCGGAGCCGCTTATTTCCTTTTTTAACTGATTGATCATGTCACTGATTTTCTTTATTTGGGCATCATTGAGTGTATTTTGACAGGTACGTAACGTGTTAAGAACTTCTTTAATTGCGTGCTGAGACGATGCTGGTGAAATAATCTTTGATTGCTCATTGCCTGGAAGCTTAGCTGAAGACTCAAATGTAGGAGTGTGGCTTGCAAGTTTAGAAAGTTCCTCTTTCACTAATTGGAGCACATCAGTAAATAACGTTTTTCTATGGTCTACTTGATTATGAAAATAAGTTGCCTCTCTTTTTAGGGAAGACTCTAACGCCCTTAACTGTTTACCGAAATAATTGGCTAGTGCTTTTTCGGAGCTAATCAGATCAGATTCATTTATTCGGTCATGAATCTCTTCAATGCGATCTTTTATACCAGGTGAAAAAGAATGTCTGGAATCTTCAGTTGCATACATCATCTTTATTAAACGTAACAACATAGCTTTAATGTCATCAAGAAGATTAAGTTTACCAGAAGCAGAACTTGTCGGTTGGTTGACAGCAGCTAAAGAAGCACTTTGTGTAATAGCAGGTGCCACCAGATCAGTTTCGGCGACACCCTGCTGAACAGGTAAAACTTCCCAAGGTTTGGGCCTGCGAAATCGACTTGAACCTACACCTTTGGTTTCTTCATCAACAATTCTTTGAACAAAAAGTATCTTTTCTAAAGAATTACCATCTTTGAGTTGTTTGAGTGAAACTGAATTATTTTTCCATGCTTTGTTTACACTATCTGCCACATATGGATCATTGTGATATAGCTCTTGAACAAGCTTGCATGCTTTTTTTGCATTTTCCTGATGTAAAGAATTATCATCAACTAGCCCGGAAGTTATATCATCCAGCATCCGTTTCATACTTATTGGATTTGTTGCGCAATCATCCAAAATTAGCCCACCAGCGCCTCCATCGAGTGTTGTGCGATGCTTAGCCCAATCCCCAGGACAAAAATCCTCATCAGTAAAAAAGTCATATGTCTTAGCTAATTCCTTTAATTTAAATTCTTGAGGTCCTGTTAACATATTAGCTCTCTATCAAATTAGTTTTACTAGTGTAATTTTAGCACAAAAAATGATCTTTATTTCTGCTGAAACCCTTTGCACGCTGCAGCACATATGATCAATATAAATCCTTGATGATACCTGCTTTACTGTTGCCTGCTTTACTATACAGAATCATAAATGACAAAATATGTACGGCATGGTACTATTTGTCCCGCCTCATCAATATGTGCATTGAAAATACACTTTAAATTAAAGAGAATAAATAATACCAATAAAAAACGTATATGATCATATAAAAAATCCCTTTGTACGGGACAAAAAATCATGATGCCCCTCGAGTATTAGGTTCAACACGTAAAAACTCGAAGATACCCCCGAAGAATTGTTGAACGTTTTGTGCTCCATTGAGAGCCGCATCACGTAGTAAATCTAAACCATAACGAAAATAGCTGATAGCTTTTCGTCCATGTTTTTTTATTTTGATGGCTTTCTGCTCATGGCGCCATTCTCCTGTTTTGTGGCACCAACAAAAGGCGACCGTCAACAATGCCAGTAATCTTTCTATGCGTGCCGCCTCGATAATATGAGTATCCTCAAAATTGAAACCTCTTGATTTTAAGCAGGAAAACAATGTTTCAATTTCCCAGCGTTTCCCATAATGCTTAATAGGGTCTTCGAGCAATGTATCGGTTGCAACAATAAGTAATTCACCATCAGGAAGCCGTAAGGCACTTAAATAAACCAGTTGTTTCCAAAGCTTTCGCTTATCTTTAAGTACCCGCTGTTCTCCGGGTTTTAAATCATAAAGCAGCGCTTGAATATCAACTGCCAAACCTCGCGCATTGGTTGTAACCACATTTCCCTTAATGCGTATGCAGAAGGGAATCTTTTCGGTTAAAAGCCAGGAAAACCAATCATTGCCTACAAATTCACGATCTCCCAATAATCCTGCGATCATTGATTGCCCAAAACACTTAATAAAGCGTTTCATGATAGTTATACGCTCGGTTGTATTGCTGTTGCCTCGTTTGGTTTGCTTCGGTAATAATTTCCAAAACAGAGGAATGCCTATCCCTTTATAAACAATGGAAAGCATTAATATGTTGATATCTGCTTTACCCCAGCGCCAATTCGTCCTTTCTATGCTTAAAAATAAGCTCTGGCCAGATAAACCAAAAACCCCAATAGCCCAGGAAGCAATCATTGAATAATCAATCTCGAACTCTTTAATAAAACGCTTTATGCGCTTATATCTTGAAGTTTCTTGAGCCTTGCTCATAAAGCCTGATGCAAGCTCGGATAAATTAACCGTCCTAACCCTTAATAAAGCAACCAACATGCATACAAAACAATCCATCCGTGCCTTGTTCCATTTGAAATAACCATTTAACATATCTCTCAGCACATTGATCTCCATGACAACATATCCTTTCTTGGCGGAAAAATATAAATTGTCTTTAAATCAATGTGCTGTTTCAATTTTTTGTCTCGTACAAAGAAAAAATCCAAACCCAAGTATGGAAAAATGGTCAACAGGCGAAATTTGTTGTGTTAATCACAATCACTCTGAGACAGTAGATCCTGAATTTTATACTCGGTCTGAGTTATGGAAAAGAGTAGATAAAAATGTACCTAAAATATTGAGCTGTATTGCGTTTTTTAAAGCACTTGCTGAAGATAACCGGTTATCGCCAGCAGAAAATGCTCTTGCAGCCTCTGTAATTGTAGAAGATGAATGCAGGTTAAAGGAGTTTCAGCGCTATAGACCTTCTTCATATGCAATATTAATAATTGTTTGAAATATTAGGGGCGTGTTTACAATTCATCCCTATCGCCTACGTGCGGCGCTTTATGCGCGGCATCCAGATGATCTTGAATGAAGTTCGAAACTGGATTCCGCGCATAAAGCGCCGCACGTAGGCTCCTTTAATTGTGAACACGTCCTAATTTCATTATGAATAATAGGCAGAACTTACATGTTTTCACTGACAAAAACTTTACATAGAAGAGAACGGATTGGCAACAATAATGAGCTTAAAGCCTGGTGGGCTAAAAAAACACAAAAAAATATCATTCACGATAGCTACGCAAGTAAAAAAATCGTTCTCGACTCGGCAATCATAAGAAACGAGCATTGCGATAATTTGGTGGTAGTACTCGATGAAGAAAAGAAACTTTCTTTGTATGATATTTCTCGAACAAGAAAATTGTGGTCTGTACAAATTGAGAATAGACAAGGATACCATAGCATAATCAAGGGACTAAAATTATCCCCTGAAGGACTGGTTCTTTATATCTCAGAATATGAGGACTATCAGAGTACAGAGTTATTCAATCATTATCTTCAAGTTTTTTTTCAAGGAAAGAAAGTCGGAGATTTTGAAATAAATTATGAAAGAACTGATTTTTCATCATTTCGTCTCATCGAAAGACGTATTTTTGCAATTACTAATTTCTATGCGGAACCAAGGTTTCAAGAATGGGATACAACCGGATTAATAGTTCGATCAATTTCAATAGATTCTATGAAGGTTGCTCGCTGGTATAGTGTAGATTGCAACCGAAATTATTATGTTATTGCTTCAAGGTCACCCGCATCGAGGGTAAATCTAGATGGTGTATTAATTGCTCGGCACTGGGAGAAAATACCTTTTTTAGTTTTTAATTTAACCACAAATGAGATAAGTAGTTTTAATATAGCTAATGAGAATGAATCGGCAATGACAATTAACTCTATTTGTTTAAGTGGTGAGCAATTAATTTGTGGTATTCATACTGAAACGATACACCAAATGAGTCGGGATCCAAAAATATGTATCTTTAATGTAAGAACCGGTGTAAAAGAATATGAGCTGAATCTTGAGCAAGAAGAAGGAAAAATTATAAAAATTATTGCAAATGAACGATATATTGTTTTATATCTATCTTACAGGGAGTATCCTTATCCTCACAATTTCTACTGCGTAGATATTCATACCAAGTTGATTAGAAGGTTGCCTTCCCTACCGCATTTGGATGAATTTAATTGTCAGAAAATATCACACTTTTTTACTGATAATTTTTTAACTGTATGTTATCCAAGTGATATTCATAGTTACAAGCGGAGCGTGATTGATTTGGACAATGGTCAAGAAGTCCAAAATGTTAGGTACAGAGGTTACCATCGTGATTTTACTCACCCTTCATTCACAAAAGGTATGCTGTTGGCTCCTATTAATAGTTGGTCTGGGTTTTTCAATGACCATCGAAACAAGACCATTTACATCGAGGATTTTAATCTTTTAACTCAAGATGAAAAATTAGAGCTGGAAAGTTCTACACGAATAACCCCAAGACTCTAAACGACCTTTAAGGGAACAAAGCTCATGCATACGCTTTTACAATAATTAGCTCCCCACAATACTGGTTAATGAGTACGCCCTAATTTGGCGTGATAAGAATAAGCTAGGAGCCATGACAATAGCTCTATTATTCCTTGCGTAAAGTACTTTCAATGTTATTAACAAAACAAATTGAAAAATTTTCCAATCGTTTCGTCTGTGTTAGATTTTCTGTAGATAATTCATATTCATTAACACACGCATCAAAAGCAGGTTCTGCTGCGGCAATACAAGACTCTTGTGTCGCTTTATGAAGAAACATATTATCTTTAATAGAAATTAGTTTCTTGCACGTTTCAAGCACCCAACTTTCTTTTATTCCTGCAAAAATAGCTGAGTTTTTTTGGGTTGATGATAATTTAGTTGATGCTTCTTTAGATTGCTTTATGTAAGCCAATGTAATATTTACTACAAAAAAAGCAATGACAAAAAAAGTATATTTAACGAACTTTAGTTTCATGTGATTATTCTATCTTGACCAAAAATGGCCAATACTAACCCACAGCATGGGTCGAAACAATAATTATAGTAAATTAAAACACGCTGTCTCATTCACTGATGAAAAACACGGCCAGGGATGTCACAAGATAAAGTTACGAAGGAATTAAACAAAGCATTAGAGATTCCCGAAGAAGGACTTTCGATTCATCTACAAGGTTATGGTAAGGTTTTTGTATTCAAGTTTGTGGCAAAAAACAGCGGTATTGATGATGTGACAACAAACATGGAAAACCCAACCCATGGGCAAGCAAATAAAACATATCACGGACACACATTAGTTTGTCGAAGTTTATCGTCGCGTAATCAAACAATCCCCAGTTCGGGGTTTTCATCTTAGCAAGCAGTAATCGCAGCGGGTTGTTTTTCCAATAATTTGAATGCTGATATTTTTAGTGGCTCAATTGTATATGCAGCAAGAGCCGCTATTACGGTAGCTCATCGATGATAGCTTTCCGATGATAGAGCTTGTTCATATATTTTCCTCATGTAATACGTTGTACTTTTAGTGGTTATGGTACAGTGGAGTACAACAATTGGATATCCAAAATCGCTTATCTAATAACTAATCCAATCAAATTAACAGATTTGACTTAATTTTGGGGATAAAAGATGCCAACTATTATCATTACTGGAATTAGTCGTGGAATTGGTCTTGCAACAGCCCAGCATTTTCTTGAACATGGATGGAATGTAGTAGGTACCTCCACAACAGGGCATAGCCCATTAACTCATCTGTGTATTTCGGCTTGATCCGAACGCCGATTACGGCAACATTCAAACGGCCATTTCGGTTTTATCCGAACGGTGATTTCACTCTGATCCGAACGCTGATTTCGGCAACAT
>NZ_CAAAIW010000041.1 GCF_900640115.1 Legionella yabuuchiae | reverse complement strand
TGCGGCTTGTTGTCGTCTTTGATTTATAGATGAGCTTAAATAGAACAGAAAAACTACGAATTTTAGAAGTTTTACAAATGTTTTTCATGAAAATGCGTGGATGGCTGAGAATCCGCCCCGGATTTTTGGAAATATTTAAAACATGTTATTTTTGAAAAATGGCAAAAAGGTGGTTTAAAATACTTATACCCATAGTTTTTTAGCTCATTCATCACACCAGGCAAGTAGGTCTTTGGTTTGGCGGTTACGATGAGGCATAGTTCTTTGGGTTTAGCGCTTACATTTTTTCAATAAAAAACCCACCAAAAACTTTTTAAATATGCTCTTGGTGGGTTTTTTATTGAAACATTACTTCTTATAATGTATCCATTCTCGCCTCGACCCTATACACTTGTTTACTTAATTATTTTCAAGTAATACGCAAGTATAGGACGCGTCATCCCCTCCATCAATGGCGAATTTTTTAACTACAAAGGATGAGCCAAAATTTACCGTTGGCAGGTTATCGCCCATCTCACCAGCCCCATCACCACGGTTGGTAGTATCGCCTAAGCCTAATTGACCTGAAGTGTTTCTGCCCCAGCACTTAACCGTGTCATTATCTAGGAGCGCGCAAGTATGCCGGTCGCCCAAATAAATATCTTTTGCGGTTCTTCCCGTGCCTAAATTCACCGTTGGCAGGTTATCGCCCATCTCACCAGGCCCATCACCACGGTTGATAGTATCGCCTAAGCCTAATTGACCGCTATCGTTTAGGCCCCAGCACTTTAAGGAATTATCGTTCAGTATAGCGCAAGCATGAGCATCCCCTGCGCGGAGCTTAATTGCGGTTTTTCCCGTGCCTAAATTCACCGCTGGTAAATTATCGCCCATCTCACCAGCCCCATCACCACGGTTGGTAGTATCGCCTAAGCCTAATTGACCTGAAGTGTTTCTGCCCCAGCACTTAACCGTGTCATTATCTAGGAGCGTACAATTAAAGCCCCCTCCTGCCGTCAATTGTTTAGCCGTCCTTCCCGTGCCTAAATCCACCGCTGGTAAATTATCACCCATCTCACCAGGCTCATCACCACGGCTGATAGTATCGCCTAAGCCTAATTGACCGAAAGAGTTGTTGCCCCAGCACTTTACGCTATCGTTATCCAATATAGCGCATGAGTATCCACCAGTAAAAAAAGAAAAACCAGAAGCTACCACAAGTTTAGCCGTCCTTCCCGTGCCTAAATTCACCGCTGGTAAATTATCGCCCATCTCACCAGGCCCATCACCACGGCTGATAGTATCGCCTAAGCCTAATTGACCTTGATTGTTGTAGCCCCAGCACTTTACGCTATCGTTATCCAACACGGCGCACGTATGTGCACCCTCCTGCTCTCCTGCACTTACTTGTTTAACCGTTCTTCCCGTGCCTAAATCCACCGCTGGTAAATTATCACCCATCTCACCAGGCCCGTCACCACGGTCGATAGTATCGCCTAAGCCTAATTGACCTCTATTGTTTCTGCCCCAGCACTTTAAGCTGTCGTTATCCAATATAGCGCATGTGTAATCACCACCTGTAGTAATTTGCTTAGCCAATCTTGCGGTCCCTAAATCCACCGTTGGCAGGTTATCGCCCATCTCACCAGGCTCATTACCACGGTTGTTAGTATCCCCTAAGCCTAATTCACCGGAAGAGTTGAGGCCCCAGCACTTGACTTTTCCTAAGAAAACCGAAAAATCAGCGGCATAATTTTGACAATTAAGCGGGGCATCGCCATTGGTGCAAAGTTTATAGGTTAATTGGCCAGTGCCTGTGACGGTTAAGGTTTTTGGTTGTGCAGGGCTAGCTGCAAAAAGACAAAATCCGCTGGCAGATAGCGCACAATCCTGACCTTGATTTTGCAGCATAAAGCCAGGCGAAGTAATTTGAATACCTGCGCTTGGGTAGAAAAAATTCACATTCGGTCGAATGGTTAAGTTAGGCTTGTTTGCGGTAACATCAAAAATCAATCCCGTATTGGCTGCAAAGCTTACGGCAGTGATAAGCGATAGACTTAATAGTATGATTTTTTTCATGTCCTTTTATCCTTTTTAGGCAATGAGCGTGAGGGTTAGGGCGTGTGCATCCGCATGTCCAGTTTTAAGATGATTTAAAACCTGCGGCCTTGGATTAAGCTTCCCTTCATTTAAATAAAAGTATTTATATCCCACTTCAAGGGCTGTGTTTTTCCATACTTGATTTACTCGAAGACCAAGGCCTGCCATGGCACTTAATTTAACTTGCGTATCCCCATGAAAAGATTGATTGGGAAGGGTTACGCCGCCATCTATCGAGCGCTCCTGATAATCATGGGTCTTGATGAAATTGGGGCCAATGCCTGCATCAAGCACTAGGGCTAAGCGCTCGCTTTGGCCTTTCCAAATGGCTTTGGCATTAGCATACACCGGAACATTAGTGGTTTTATATTGATAGGATAAATTTGGAAACGTGCGCTCAAGATAAACCAATCCAGTGACGGTTGCCCCACTTAAATAATAAACACTTGCCCCTATGGATATATCTATGGGTTGCTTGGAAAATGCATCAAAGAAATAACCGGCGCTGGCTAGAAAAGCGGTGTCATTTTGTTGGCTGACCGTATAGATGTTACCAAAAGTATTGTTTATGTTAATCAGCTGTTCTTGACCTTGCTCTATATACGCCCCACCTAATGAAAGATTCAATTGCCCTGGAGGTAAATGAAAGGCATGCGTGGATGGGGCAGAAAGAGCAAGCAAAGCCGGGAGAAGGGGCTTAAATATTCTTTTCATGAAAATGTCCTTTTTGAAAAAAGAATTTGAAAATTATACTTTGTACTTTATTTTCTAACATAAGACAATAATTAAAAAATACATGACTCTCAGCCATTTATAAATATGATTAATGGATTGCAAACAGACTATTGTTACCCCCGTTAGAGAAGTGATAGCTGATAGAGCTTATGGTTCTGGAATAATACTTTCCTTCCTTAAAAACCATCAAATGCACGCATTCATACCCTTATTTACAACAAGAAGTGGTAATAACAATTGTTCATACTTTCAAGGGATAAACTTTGGTCATGACAAAAAAACCTTTGTTTGTGGTAATAATGTACTATTTCATGCAAGCAAAGTGCGTTCCATCGGTTTTATTACTTATCGTACCAGGGTTAAAGATTGTAGAGATTGTCCTTTTAAAAAATCTTGTCAAGCACCAATAATAAAAGGCAGGGACGTTCGCGTTGTTTCTCGCCACATTCATTATGCTCTTTTCAATGAGGTAAAAAACAAATGGAATTTGATATCTTCAAAGAAAAATTGAAAGAGCGATTATGGAAAATTGAAGGGAGGTAATGAATGAACTTAAAAACTATCACACTCTTTCACGAGCCCAATACAGTGGCGTTGATAATGTGCAAATACAAGCCTATATGGCTGCTATGGCTATCAAGATCAAGCGACTGGTTTTTTGTATTTTAATTATTATATTCTTTTCATCAATTGAATGAGGAAAAAATACCACCTTTTGCAACAGGCCGGTACGTTACCTTGCCATGTGCACCTACATTGGCGATAATTTGGCTTTTTTCTGGAGACATTTGTTGAATACGTATGTTAAAGAGCCTGCGCAACAGGCACAAGCATGTATTATTTGGATGCATGGTTTAGGTGCTGATGCTCAGGATATGGTTGGGTTAGCCGAACAATTGAACTTGGACCTGGCTATTCGCCATATTTTTATTGATGCCCCCGTACGCCCGGTTACATTAAATAATGGTATGCCCATGGGGCGTGGTATGACATTTTCGACACGCAATATTTGAAGTTTTTATGAATTGAGCTAAAAGCCTTGTGGGAGTTGGCTCCCCGGGACGGGCTCGAACCGCCGACCTAATGATTAACAGTTATACGCGAACTATAAACCATAATCAACCACATCCAATAACAACAATTAAATCAAAAGGTTATGTAAATACGTCTGTCCTCCTCCATTGTCATTTTTCGTGCTTTGTTATGGCGTAGTGCCCCACCAGTGTCCCATATTAGCCAGTTATTATTTCGCTTTTATGAATGTGATGATGTAAAATATTTGCTCATTGGCAGTTAAAAAACACTATGTGCAATTATTTATTTCAGAGATTGATCATCTTTTTTAGTTTTTGGGTGAGTTATTCTCCCTTACATTCAGAAACAATTGATTCAATTACAACTAGTAATTACAAGATTGATGAACGGTACACTGTCAATGGCAGAAGCGATATTATGGAAAATACTTGGCAAGATGTTTGTAAAGCATTAGGTATGAAGCCAACCGATATTCCAGGTGGAGAATTTTGCGTGAATCCCTCTGGGAATGCTGTATATGTGCAAAGTGGCGATCTTTGCGCTGATGGCTCTTTTAAAATTCCACTGGGTGCGCATTGGTGCGAGGCTCCAGTACCCTCTTGCCCTAACGCCTCATGGACATTATCAAACGATCAGAAAACATGCTCAAGGCCTGATTTTTCGTGCTGGATAAAAATTGATAGCGTTTCTGAAGAAAGGCTTTTAGCTGCTATTGCCTATGGGGAATCTTCGACTATGGATAATTATGAAGAGATGGCAGGTATTGCTTATGCGGTTATTAGAAGAAGGAATGCGGCTCGAAAATCATCTGTTGCATCATTACTTAAAGCATTTCCTTCGTTTTCATATGTTATTTCTGATGGTAACCATCGCTTTAGAAAACTGATGTGCTCGGATATAGAAGAAAATTTTGAGAAACCTTATCGGGCAGCCAGAAACGCGCTTAATAATGGTTTTGATTACGCCAATGGAGGATGCTTTTGGGATGGGTATGACTTAAAAACAAGCGGAAAACATCATTACAAATATCGACATGGATTTAAATTTACCAGCTCCAACCATAACTTATTTTCTATTAATGAACCACCACGTAAGCGAAAAAAAACGGATTTAGGCTCATACGATCATGAGTATGATTCAACAGCCGCTTATGGTAAAACGATATTTTGGAAACTTAACAAAGAATTTTTAAAAGCTAAGAGGAAAAAGCAATGTCAATAATTAGAGTTGTTACAGGATGTTTGTGTGCATTTTTCATTCAATCTTTGTTTGCAGAACCACCCTTTGAAGTTTTAAGATCTTGTATTGATGAAAAGCCTAAGAACTCATCAGTGAGCCTGTTAGAGATCAATAATGGGTATTACCAGTCTGAAGTTGAAGATAAGTGTGAAAATCAATATGAGATTAAATTTAATAAAAAGATTTTTGGTTCGGTTACATGCAATGAGACGCCTTATTTATTAATAAATAATCAAAAAATTAATTTAACAAAAGCTATCAATAAGTCCGTTAACCCAGAAATCAAACCAGGTGTCCTCTACCCAACGGATACCTCTTGGTTAAAGATTGACTTTAAAAATCAATCCTTTTTATGTCTCAATGGCCCCATTTCTTTATCAGGCACAGGTTCAAACATAGGCCAGTATTACATTGTTGAAAATGCATTTTCTGATAGTAGCAAGCCAGTTATTTATTTTTATTTCTTGAATAAAGACGTTGCACCATTAACAAGTGCTCATTTTTAACTGATCATCCATTTGCTTTTGAATATACAGGTTCCACATATATCTACTTAAAAGATGAAAGGTTACACCCATACACGCGCGCGTCATGGGGTCTGGA
Organism: Legionella yabuuchiae; assembly: GCF_900640115.1. Classification (GTDB taxonomy): domain Bacteria; phylum Pseudomonadota; class Gammaproteobacteria; order Legionellales; family Legionellaceae; genus Legionella_A; species Legionella_A yabuuchiae. Next base: position 5,599 of record NZ_CAAAIW010000041.1, on the reverse strand, counting down.
GTGATTGATAATGAGGATGAACAATCATGGCAACTCACTACTTCGATAAAAATTTCAATTTACGCTTTGCAATTTTAGCTAACCCACCTAAACTACCACGAACAAAAAGAGGTAAATGTGGGGCACTAACAAGGCAAAAAACGCCTTGCCAAGCACCCCCTGTGTGGGATAAGACGACAGACGAAGCGGTCAATGGGCGCTGTAAATTACATGGTGGTTTATCTACAGGCCCTAAAACGACTATAGGTAAAGAAGCGATTAGGCAAAGTAATCGCGCGAGGAAATATAATAAGAAACTGCCAAATGATGGGAAAAATGAGCGAAATAATTAATGTCTATTGTGATGAGTCATGCCATTTAGAAAATGACGGTAAGAAATCCATGGTTATAGGGGCTATTTGGTGTCCTTTGGATAAAACGAAAAAAACTGCTGATCAAATTAGGGCTATTAAGGCTAAACACTTTGGTAATCAGTATAGAGAGATAAAATGGAACAAAGTTTCTATTGCCAAACTAGAATTTTATAAAGAATTAATCGATTATTTCTTTGATGAACCAGATTTGCATTTTAGGGCAGTCATTGCAGATAAGACCAAACTTGATCATGAAAAATTCCTACAGACTCATGACGAATGGTATTACAAAATTTATTTTACCTTGTTAAAAATCATTCTTAACCCAGATTTATGTTATCGAATATATATTGATATCAAAGATACACAGGGTGGCAACAAAGTCAGAAAACTTAGAGAGGTACTTTGTAATAGCCATTATGATTTCTCCCAAAAAATAATTGAACGGCTACAAATAACGCACTCTCATGAAGTAGAGCAATTGCAGTTAGCAGATTTATTAATAGGGGCGCTTTCTTATTACCATAATGTAACCGACCGTACAGAAGCAAAGATGAGTTTGATCGAGAAAATAAAAGAAAACTCACACTATAGTTTGGATAAGAACACCCTATTTAAAGAAGATAAATTCAACTTGTTCTTCTGGGAGGGCTGTTAATGTCTTATCCAGAATGGCTACCAGACCTCATTGAGTTAAACAGTTTTAAAGGAAACTGGGATAGTTATCTCGAGCATCTTTACAGTGTATATACTCAGAATTTTATTACTTCAAAACCAATTTATAATGGAACGCCTGTCGGTGTAAAAAGGCACCCCAAAGAGCATGACAAAGATGCTACATTTTGGCATATTATCTCTGAGGGAATGATTGAAAATGAAAGAACACCTGATCTGCGCCGATGTGAGAGAATAGCTTGGCCAAAACCTATAATCGATAATCATAACAACGGTATTTTAAAGATCTGGAAAAATAAGCGCAAAGGAGAAACAAGGATTCTATTGTGGCTTGAAGAAGCTGAGTATCTAGTCGTATTATCTGAAAGAAAAAGTTACACGCTTTTTTGGACAGCTTATCCAGTTATAAGGGATCATTCCAAAAGAAAGTTACAAAAAGAATATGAAAGTTATAATAGCGGTGAAAGTAGATAGGCTGGCTGCGCCTAATCTGAAATTAGACGCTACCGTTACTCCTTCTACAACATGGTAGATGAGCTATCTATATTATAGTTAATTAGTATGCAAAGTGTCAATTGATTAAAATTATTACTGATTAAAATTATTACATGTTTTTTGATTGTAAATAGTCCTTTTATTTTCCTGAATAATATGGTTTGCCAGCTTTAAGCCAAAGCTCAATATGAAGCCGTAACAATTCGGGCGAAATATTTTTATTGATTATATCTTGCTCATCCTCTATAGACAGGAGATTGTCTATGACTTGCTGAGGTTTGATGTCCAGTTCCTTCAAGCAGCCCTGTACGAAATTAATCAAATCTATTTCTTTGTTATTTTTTTTATGAAAACCCTCTGCTTTGGTACTGACAAAACCGACAGAAGGTGGATTTGTCAGTTTTGTCAGTTCACTTTCTTGCATATCATTTAATTTTTTTAGCCAACGTCCCATGTTAAATCTCTCTTAATCAATCCAGTGGTAAACAACTTTAGGTCGACCATTTGTATCAACCGAAGCTACCGTTTCTGCAACAATATATTCATAATCAATAAGCCAATTTAAGGCATCATATACATCTTCAATGCGGTTAAGGCCAGACCAACCTTTTCGATGTATAGCTCTTGCGGAAAATGGATTATCTAGTTTGGATTTGCGCTCAAGAATAAGCTTTGCTCCGTTAAGGCTGTGATTCATTGCAAGGCTGTAAAGCCGTTTAGCATGGCTTAGTAAATAGTCAGCCCAATCTAATGCTCTAGCTGTAGAAGTAGCCCCGACAGCCTCTTGCCCCCCATCAATTACTTCAAATAGTAGTGCTAGCCCTGCAATAGTTTGTGGCATTTTAAGCATATGGCTTTCTAAGGCTGGATGGATATCTGAGTCACGTGCCGCCTCTTGAATTTCTTTCATCCACGTAATAAATAAATTTTGAGCTTCATTAGTAAATCGGAAAAGACGAGGCTCATCATCTACCGTGTTGAAATTGAGTTTATGAAGCATTTCAAAAACGGCATTATATTTTTCTTTTGCTTGTTGATTTGGGGCGCGATCAATCCATTCCCAGCAACCAACATCATCTGGCCATATGGCTAGTTGAAAACGTTGAATCAATCCATCATCTGCCGTTCCTCTGATGGCATCACGAACCAGTGTGGCTATTTTACTTGGTTGAATGCCTCCGATGATAGATAAAGTACAATTCGGAATAACAATTGTTCCACGCCCAATACGGTCATAAGAGTAATAACCATTGCCATCAAAGCATTCAAGATAAAAGGCTCTGTCGGTTTGGTGCTCTTCCTTGTTTAGTTTCGCTAACCAGCCGGATAATTCATCTCGAACCAATATCAGCCCATTCGGATTTTCTCTTAGTAACTCACCAAGTTTTTCCACTGTAGCATCATTGACCACCCGTCTTTTACGGGTAGGCATAAAGGAGCTTTCCGAAATTTTTAACGCCTCTTTAGCTGATTCCCTATCGTCTTTTTTTAAAGCGTTTTTAGCTTTGATTTTTGCCGTCTGTTTTTCCAATTCGATTAATTGACACTCTTCTTCATAATTTTGTAAATTTTCTTCAAACTCTTGAGTAGCATCTACATCAAACTGTCTTAATGGCTTGATAGCTTCTTTCATGCTTGGACTCTTCATAGCAGAAGGACGGCCAATAATTGCTCCCCACTGATTAGGGGTTACGGTCCAATCATCAAGCTGCTTGGGGCATATTGATGCTTTTCGGCCTAAGAGTCCTGATAGTCCAACTATTGCTGCGACCGCAACAAAATCCGGTAAGCTTTGTTGGCGATCCGCGACATCATAAACATAATCTCTAATTGCTTCAGGCAGCATTTCTGCTTGAAAGGGCATAACAGATGGTCTTGATTCTGGTAATTGTCTTGGTGGGTTATTTTTTATTTGCCGATTTACGGGCTTTTTATTGTGTTTATATATAGCGCTGTCATCAATTGCTATCGATTCTTGTGCAGCCTTTGTAATAGCATCTTTAAGAGATAATCCTTCTCTAACGCGCACCAAGTCGAAAGCATCATGCCAGTAACCATCGTTAAACGGATCATTATGATGACTAAAAAATTTATCATCTCTAACTGTAATTCCAGCAATGCCTGATGATGATTCTGGTGATAACCATTTTTCCTGTGTACTTGTAACAAGCTTCCGCTTATAACCATATTGGCTCAAAAGTGTGGTTAATTGATGTTGTTCATTAAATGCTTGTATTGGTGAATTTTGATCACTTAACCCATGTTTTTTCTTAGGATCAGTGTGATTAGTTGGTGGTATGTTTTGAAAATTAGCCCCCTTAATTGGTAAGCCATCTAGATATTCAAAATACAAGAGATCTACATTAGAGCCAAAATGTTTTCTTGGATAATACCAGCCTTGAGCAAACACATTGTTCTCTTTGGCATAAGCCAGCAAGTGCCCTTTTAGGTTTTGATTTAAAGATATAATCATTTTCTCGACGGTAGCTGGTAACTGATTCCTGCCGTATGGCTTATCGGTGGCGAGAATAATTCTGTATCGATTCCCTTTTTGACCAGCATAATGGGAATATGAGCCATAAAGGATATGTCCTATACCCATGATTTTTAATGTTTGGTGAACAGCTAAAGGATCAGGAGCACCTTCAATTTCACAACCTTCTTCATCAATTCGCTTGTCACAATCAATTACAATGAGATTGGCCATGTTATAAGTATTAGCGTCATTTCGCGGCATACAACGACCATCATTTGTGATTAAAGAGGTTCTTAAAAAATGACTCCCATCTTTATTGCCATAAGGCAGTTGTTTTAGCAGGTTATACAAAACCTTGCCTTTAATATTTTCAAACCTATCAGTAGTGGCAATTCCAGTTTGTGTTGATGCAACTACCGTATTTTCTAGAATTGATATAAAATCCTTCATGTTAAGTCCTTAACAAAAGGGGGAGGTCACCCCCTAAAATCCAAAGTTTGATGATTAACGCTTTTCTCTTGATTGGGTGGGCGTTAATCCCTGTTGAAATAGCTTCTTTGTCTGGGTTTTTATTTTGGCCCTCGACTAATCCTATATTCATTGATTCATTAACCACTCAAAGAAAGCAGCTTCATCAATTAATACTCTCCTGCCATTTCTCACTATCACGCTCATGTCGTCTAAGCCGTTTGTAGAGGCATGAAAGATATGGTGTCTAATACCACCATGGGTAAAAGCTGGATGCTTTTCACAGAACTGTTTTACTGTATAGAGTGAAGGGATTTTTTGTTGGTTGTTCATATGTCACCTCGTAAAATTAAATAGAATCACTGGGGTTTGTGATCTTTCGAGATGAATTATTGTTGATGAAAAGACAGTAATTCTAGATAACTATGGGCCCCTAAATTAGGGGGGCTAATTAATATCGTTGATTAACTTACTGATTTTTAATTATTTTGTTTGGGGCTCTTTTTTTTTAAGCTAATCCCTTTTGGCTCAATGGTTGCAACTTCTGATAATTTTTTTACAAAATTTTCTTCATCGGAATCATTTGGGTTAACTATCTCAAAATTTTTCTTAATATATTTGGCAATATTGCCTGTCGAAAAATTCCTATTATTTTTAGAAGCTACAAGCTTTTCTTCCTGAACATAGCCATCAATCAAAGCAGATAATTTTGGAGCTCTACAAGCATTTGTATTAAACCAGCCTTCATGAAAAAGAGTATTTTGATCTAATGTTACCAACTGTTTTATTAAAGCTTCATTTTCTTTATCGAAACCTTTGTCAAAAGCTATTATTTCATTTGGAATTTTTAAATTAGGTAGCCCTTTAGCCCAGCAAATTAAAAAACCTGTTCTCCACATTTCAATATTAGATTTAGGTATTGAATATAACTTACGCTCATCTTCACTAATTAATATAGCCTCTCGGGAAATGACTTCTGCATAGCTTAATAAACAGTTGGCATTGCTTAATATTTTTTCATCTGTGTATTTCGGCTTGATCCGAACGCCGATTACGGCAACATTCAAACGGCCATTTCGGTTTTATCCGAACGGTGATTTCACTCTGATCCGAACGCTGATTTCGGCAACAT
>NZ_CAAAIW010000040.1 GCF_900640115.1 Legionella yabuuchiae | reverse complement strand
ATAATCATCTTTCTTGATTATGACTCGAGCGTTCGAATGCAGTGAAATCGCCGTTCGGATCAAAACCGTAATCACCGTTCGAATCAGCCGAAATACGCAAAGGAATCGCCCAGTAGTAAAGATTAGAAATATAATGCCTTTTTCCGGTTCGGAGCATAAAAGTGATGGAAAAATTGGACAGTTCATTGGGGAATTGGTATTTCACCATTAGCTGATCAATTTTATGCCTGAGTCTTATAGAGTCTGATAATTCTTCAAAATCGTTCAAGTCAACGCAGATTTCACCTTTCTCATTCATGCTATGCATAACAACACCCTTGAACTTTATTCTACAAACCAATTGATTAACAATTGGTTAATTTTTTCCGGCTGTTCCAGCATCGCCATATGACCGCAATCTTCTAGGTATACTAATTCAGCATTGGCAATATGGTTAGCCATGTGCTCTGCACGCTCGTTAGGCATTACCCTGTCTTTTTTTGCTGTGATGATCAGGGTAGGACAGGTTATTTTGGACAAAAGGGGTTCTTGTTCATGCTTATTAATCATCGACCTAAGTTGTTTAACATAATTTTCTGGTCCAATTTCATAGGCCATTTTTTTAAGCAGCGGAATAATTGCTGCCTGTTTTTCTTCATTATCAATTGAATTTTTAAATATCCGGTTAACAAGAAAATCAAATCGGCCTTTTTCCACCAGTTCAACGGATCGCTGCCGTTCATCCTTTCCTCTTTGACAAAGTTCTCTAGCTCCACCGTTGATGATTACAAAGTTTTCAATATGGTCTGGGATGAACTGGAAGAGCTCCAGGGCGATATAACCTCCCATAGAAAAACTGACGATAGAAAACTTCTCAGGGGCACTGGATAGGTGTCGTTTTGCCATGTCTGTTATGGAGTTACTATTGCATACATCCATATGGTGGATATTGGTGAACTGCTTTTGTAACACATCAATATTCTGGTGCCAAAGCTCAGAGGTTGATAATGAACCTGGTATCAGCAGCAAATCCTTAAACATCTTTCTATTCTATAAACTTCGTAAAAATCAAATCATATCTTAAGATTAAATTTTGATCAAAATTTATGTTTGCTGAAAAGAAACATCTCAAAGCTAAAGTTTAACTAAAAGGCTCGCGTCATTTATCTATGTACTTCTTTTGGTTATCATATACATGATGCATTGCAGGGTGTCAGACATAGGAGAAACTGGTCATGGCACTCAAAAAGCGAAATGGTGTTTGGTGGGTTGATATAACCCATGATGGTGAAAGGATCAGAAGGAGCACAAAAACTGAAGTTAAGGCAGAAGCTCAGTTATACCATGACAAACTTAAAAGTGAGCTGTGGGAAGCGAGTCGCGTACTTAAAATTCCTAAGAAGGGCTGGAAACAAGCCGCAATTCGTTGGATTGATGAATCTGGCCATAAACGAAGCCTGATTGATGACAAAACACATTTGCGCTGGGTCGAACCTTTTTTTAAGGATTTATTTTTGACGGATATTACAACGGACATATTGGATGATATCGCCAAAAAGAAAGAAGCGACCGGCGTTTCACCTGCTTCAGTTAATAGAATGCTCGAAGTGATTCGTGCGATTTTAAGAAGAGCGCATAAAGAGTGGGGTTGGCTTGATGTTGTACCAGCTGTTCGTATGCGTAAAGAAGAGAATCGCAGAATACGATGGATAACTTATCAGGAAGCAAGTCGCTTATTGAATGAGTTACCAGAGCATTTGAAGGATATGGCTGCGTTTAGCTTGGCTACTGGATTACGCCAATCTAATGTGACCGGATTAAAATGGTGTGATGTTAATTTAATTCGAAATCATGCGCTGGTAAATCCTGAAGATTCTAAAACAAGCAAAGCAATTCCTGTTCCACTTAATCAAGATGCAGTGGATATTTTAATTAAGCAAAAGGGCAAACACCCTGTTTTTGTGTTTGCCTATAAGGGAAATCCGGTAAGCCGTTGCAATAACCATGCGTGGCGAAAAGCGCTAAATCGCGCAGGAATTAAAAATTTTCGCTGGCATGATTTAAGGCACACTTGGGCGAGTTGGCATGTGCAAAATGGCACAAGCTTACCAGAATTGCAGCAGTTAGGCGGTTGGTCGAGTTTTGAAATGGTATTACGGTATGCACATTTATCAAGTGATCACTTGAAGCAAGCAGCAAATCGTATTCAGAGTATTTATCGACAACCAAAAAGAGAAATGAATAATTGTGGAGCTCTTTAAAAGAAATTTTATTGAACCCCAAAATTGAAATTTTACGACACGTTTTAGTCACAGTAGCTTACGAGCATCTACGAAAATTCACGTAAGTTATTAATTAAATGGCGCGCCCGGAAGGATTCGAACCTCCGACCCCCTGGTTCGTAGCCAGATACTCTATCCAACTGAGCTACGGGCGCGTGTTCGTGGCGGAGAGAGAGGGATTCGAACCCTCGATGGGCTTTTGACCCATACTCCCTTAGCAGGGGAGCGCCTTCGACCACTCGGCCATCTCTCCAAATCAATGGACGGGAGTATATCAGGTATTCCTCGGTCGTCAACTCCAGAAAGAACATTTTACCTAAAAATAGATTAACATTTCCCAAAATTAATATTTGCTGCTATCTTTAAAACTTGAAAAATAATGTGTCTCTATAGTTTTGATTCATATAGAGATCTGCAAGAGTCTATGTACTCATAGCTACTTTACCTGTCCACCAGGTTGTTCTTTTGCAAATGTTCGATCAATTGCAAAAGAGAGATTTTTTTAGAAATTGAAAAAGCCAAGCTATTGAGTTAAAACACACCAAATCAGGATAATGCTATATCACCGCGAGCAAGCTCAGTGGGTAATCAGGAGGAGTGATGAAACAAAAGTCAAATATAAGTGGCCGCGACGTGTATGTGGTTGATGGGAGCCGCACGCCGTTTTTAAAAGCAAAAGGAGTAGGGCCTTTTTCAGGTTCGGATTTAGCGGTGGCTGCCGGAGCGCCTCTCTTAAATCGACAACCTTTTTTACCTAAAGATTTAGATGAAGTGATTATTGGCTCCGCCTTGCCCGGACCTGACGAGGCAAATATTGCTCGCGTGGTTGCCTTACGATTAGGCTGTGGGGAAAAAATGCCAGCGTTTACGGTCATGAGAAATTGCGCTTCAGGCATGCAAGCGATTGATAATGCAGCAATACAAATAGCCAATGGAAGAAGTGATTTAGTTCTAGCGGGTGGAACCGATGCGATGAGCCACGCTCCACTATTATTTAATCAAAAAATGGCTGAATGGTTGGCCCAATGGTATTCAGCAAAAAGCGTAGGACAACGAGCTAGTTTATTGACCAAGTTTAGGCCCTCCTATCTGGCTCCGGTTATCGCGCTGTTAAGGGGGTTGACGGATCCGATCGTGGGATTAAACATGGGGCAGACCGCAGAAAAGCTGGCGTTCAAATTTAAAATTTCTCGAGAAGAAATGGATGACTATGCGGCACGTAGTCATCAACGTATTTCTGAAGCGTATGAACAAAATAAAATGCGTGAAGTGGTGCCTATGGTTGATACAAAAGGAAAGCTCTATTTGAAAGATGATGGCATTCGCGAAGATACATCCGTAGAAAAGCTCGCAAAACTTAAACCTTTTTTTGATAAAAAGTATGGCATGGTTACGGCTGGTAACAGCTCACAAATAACCGATGGTGCAGCACTCTTGTTGTTAGCTAGTGCCGATGCCGTCAAGAAATACAAGTTGCCGGTCATGGGCAAAGTTGTGGATTCTCAGTGGGCGGCATTAGATCCTGCACAAATGGGCTTAGGGCCAGTTCACGCGGCCACACCGATTATGCAACGCCATAATTTAAAAGCGAATGATCTAGATTGTTGGGAAATTAATGAAGCGTTTGCTGCTCAAGTACTAGCTTGTCTTAAAGCATGGGATGACGAGGAGTATTGTAAAAGTCAATTAGGACTCAAAGGTGCATTTGGGGCGCCCTCTCAAGATATCTTGAATAAAGATGGTGGTGCGATCGCTGTGGGTCACCCCATTGGTGCAAGCGGGGCTCGAATTGTTTTGCATCTTTTAGAAAGTTTACAGCAAAACAAAGGAAAGCAAGGCATAGCTGCCATTTGCATCGGCGGCGGCCAAGGCGGAGCGATGTTACTTGAACGTGCTACAGAGGTTAAAGGACATGACTAAGATTAAACATTGGGAACTAATAAAAGATTCTGATCACATTTTCTGGTTAGGATTAAATCGTAAAAACGAGTCTGTGAATAGCGTTAATAATGAAGTGCTCGATGAGCTAAATAGCTGTTTACAGGAAATATCGCAGGATTCTGAGACTAAGGGACTCATTATTTATTCACTCAAGGAGAAAGGCTTTATTGCTGGAGCGGATGTCAATGAGTTTTCTGGCATTGATGACCCGGCGCAGGCCGTGGATTTTCTTCGCAAAGGACAAACAGTTTTTTCTCGGATTGAATCATTAAAGTTTCCGACCGTTGCAATGATTGATGGTTTTTGCATGGGTGGTGGTCTTGAATTAGCGCTAGCTTGCGATTATCGTGTGGCTACAGATAGCGATGATACGCGCTTGGGGTTGCCAGAAATCAAACTTGGTATTCATCCTGGCTGGGGAGGAACCGTTCGTCTACCCAAGCTAATAGGCGGGTTTCACGCGCTCTCTGAGGTTATTCTTCCTGGTTCGGCATTACGTGCTTCAAAAGCTAAAAAGCTTGGGTTCGTGGATGATGTCGTTCCTCTACGGCAGTTAAAACGAGCCGCGGTCTATTTTATTAAGAATAAACCGCCTAAACATCAGCCTAATTTTTTACAATCATTGAGCAATTATGCTTGGGTAAGAACGCTTTTAGCGAAGGTGTTTCGGAAACAACTGGCAAAAAAAGCCAGAAAAGAACATTATCCTGCACCTTATGCAGTGGTTGATTTATGGGAAAGAGAAGGGGGGTTTGGTGAACGCGCTTATTTAAAGGAAGCCGATTCTGTTGAGCAATTAGTGACAAAGGGTGATACAGCCCAAAACCTAATTCGGCTATTTTTACTACGGGAACGTTTAAAAAAATTCGCTAAAGAAAGTGATTTTAAAGCGAGCCACGTGCACGTCATTGGAGCAGGCGTAATGGGTGGCGATATCGCGGCTTGGTGTGCTTTAAAAGGGCTTCACGTGACCTTAGAAGATAAGTCTGTTGAGCGAATTGCCCCAGCCATTGGTCGTGCGCACGATTTATTTAAAAAGCGATTGAAGAAATCACGCCCAATCCAAGCCGCTATGGATCGTTTAGTTGCCGATCCAAACGGACATGGTGTTACACGAGCTGATGTCATTATCGAAGCGGTTTATGAAGACTTGAAAGTGAAACAAACCATCATGAAAGACGTAGAATCGCGAGCTAAGCCTGATGCGATTATTGCAACCAATACGTCTAGCATCCCGTTGGGTGAAATCGGCGAAGTCATGAAAAAACCAGAGCGGTTGGTAGGGATTCACTTCTTTAATCCAGTTGCAAAAATGGAATTGATTGAAGTGGTTCGTAGTAGTAAAACATCAGAACAGGTTGAACAACAAGCCTGTTCGTTTGTAGGGCAAATAAGCCGTTTGCCACTACCCGTGACCTCCAGCCCTGGCTTTTTAGTGAATCGCGTGCTTATGCCCTACTTAATGGAATGTGTACAGTTGCTCGATGAAGGATACCGTGGTGAAGTCATTGATAAGGCCGCAACATCATTTGGCATGGTTATGGGACCAGTCGAGTTAGCAGATACTGTTGGAATGGACGTATGTCTCGCAGTTGCTGAAAACTTAACCGAGCATTTCGGTGGAAGCGTTCCGCAAAAACTCCGTGATATGGTTAAGGAAGGGAAACTTGGACGAAAATCTGGGGAAGGTTTTTATCAGTGGAAAAATGGTAAGCCCATTAAAGAACAGGTATCTAGCCATAGCAGCGAAAAAGAAATTGCTAATCGCTTAATTTTGCGTATGGTTAATGAAGCCGCTGCCTGCCTCAGAGAGGGGGTTGTTGCTGATAGTGATTTATTGGATGCCGGCATGGTATTCGCTACTGGGTTTGCTCCTTTTCGAGGCGGCCCAATGCATTATGCAAACCAATTCGGACGAGATCAGCTCAATGAAATGTTTCGAACGCTGGAAAAGCAATACGGCGAACGCTTCAAGGCTGATACCAGCTTGTAATTAATAAAATGGGTTAGGAGTGTTCCTGACCCATGATTCTTAATCATGACTATTCAAGCGTATTGTTTCATTGCGTTAATGCTGTTCAACTATACAGGTTATTCGGGAATTTATATTTTACCGGATAAAGGAAACGTAGTTGGTAAAACGAACGTCGCAGAGAGCATGCCAGGAGAGCTTCTTGCTGATGTGGCCGTGCGTTACAGAGTTGGATACAATGAATTAAAAAAGGCAAATCCCAACATTGATTCCGGCAATGTTTTGCCCCCTTTTGCTCAAATCAAACTCCCTACCCGATATACATTGCCGAATGCTCCCCGAAAAGGAATCGTAATAAATCTGGCTAATTACCAGTTATACTATTTTCCGGAGCATGATAATACAGTGATGATTTTTCCTGTAGGCATAGGTCGTGATGGTTGGAATACACCAACTGGTAAAACAAAAGTTTTAGCAAAAGAAAAATCTCCATCGTGGCGACCGACCCAACAGATAAAACGACATGCTGCACAACAACAGATGATTATTCCAGATGTGTTTCCTCCAGGCCCAGGCAATCCTTTAGGGGAGTACGTTTTACGACTTGATTGGCCAGCTTTTCTTATCCATGGAACCAATCATCCCGAAGGTGTTGGTAGAAAAGTAAGCGCGGGATGCATTCGCATGTACCCAGAAGATGTGGAAGTGTTATTTGATTACGTAACCATCGGAACACCCGTTACTATAATTAATCAGACGAGTATATAGGCAACGTTCCTAGTTTCAATTATCAACTTGGCTTCGATTTAAAATGAGAAATTTTCTAATGGATATGTTTGTTTAATTTTACTTAGCGTATTTTGACAGAGACGATATAAAAGCTGAACGATAAGAATGACGAAAATACTTCCCACAATGTCTACAGGATAATGCCAGCCCAGTAGTACACAAGATAGGGCCAAGCAGAGGTTAAGCGGCAATAACAGAGCAAAAGCTAAATGCCATCCGCGTATCAAATACTGACAATTCCATGCCCAGATAATATGAAAGGATGGAAATGCGATCATGCCTCCTTCATAGGTAGTTGGTTGAATATAATTATGAATTTGGTAAAATTTAAGTCCAGTTGCTTTTTGTGACTCGTAAAAATGAGGGCTGTCTATGATGCTGGCAGGAGCTGTTGTTGGGAAAAAATAGTAAATTATATACCCAATCACAACCCCCATAATCATTTGAAAATAAAACTCCCTCACTCGTTTCGTTTGTCCGGCTACGATAATGATTAAGGGAAGAAACGCAAGTTGTAAGCTTAATGTATCATAACAATAAGCTAAAAAATCCTTAAAATTTGGATGCTCACTAGTCCAGGCAATGATTGTTTCCATGTCGATATGAAGCGCTGTCTCAAAGGCCATGATGTATTCATCAATAGGAGCAAAAGGCGTAAACTGCACAGCCGTAGAGGCAAAAGAAATTACAACCAGTACAAGGTAAAAAAAGAACACTTCTTTAAAAATGCGAGTTAATTTTTTGTGAACTCCAAATTGTAATGCGCTTCCGATCCAGCAAAAAATAAGAATCAAACCAACGGCCACTGTATTAGTGTTGATGTATGTGTTGCCGGGATATTGATAAATTAAAAAATTAATTAATAATGCTATAAAAGAAAGAACAACAAGCAGTATTCCTGCGAAAAAGTTACAAGAGAAAAGCTTTGTTTTCATGGATACAATGTCATGGCTCTTGGTTTTTTTCTTTTTGTTTTATCGCGTGATAAATTTCTTCACGATGAACGTTTATAGAGCGGGGGGCATTGACGCCGAACTTTATATTACCGTGTTCTTGAGTTTTAAATGCAACCAATTTGACAATTTCGCCGTCTATATTGATGACTAAAGGGTCTTCGAAAGGAATTTGAATAATACGCATGATAAAAAACCTCGTTATTTTTTAATAAGTTATATCGTAACCTTCTTTTAATTGCAATGGAAACCCGTCAATTCGTTAATGAAACGCACTTTAATTGAAAAAAACCCGCAAAAAATTGCTCATGACGCATAATTAAGGTATTATTAGCCGATTTTTTTAAAACCTTGTCTTACCGTTTTTACCGACGGAAGACTATTTATCCACAAGGAGCAAACATGAGACATTATGAGATTGTCTTTCTGGTGCACCCCGATCAAAGCGAGCAAGTTCCCGCTATGGTTGAACGATATGAGGGGATCATTACGAAAGAAAATGGTGTTATCCACCGAAAAGAAGACTGGGGCCGCCGCCAGCTGGCTTATCCAATCAATGATGTTCACAAAGCGCATTACATACTAATGAATATTGAATGCAATCAGGCTGTAATCGATGAGCTAAAAAAAGCATTTAAGTTTAATGACGCTATCTTAAGAAATCTAATTCTTAAAAAGAAAGAAGCGGTGACTGAAGAGTCCGTTATGATGAAAAAAGATAAAGAAAGTCGCGCGGCTTAAGGAGAACATTATTATGTCAGCTTATTTTCGTAGAAAAAAAATGAATCGTTTTGCTCAAGAAGGCGCGAGTGAAATTGATTACAAAGACGTTAACTTATTAAAAAATTACATCACTGAAACTGGAAAAATAGTACCTAGTCGAATAACAGGCGTTCAAACTCGTTATCAACGTCAGCTTGCCACAGCAATTAAGCATGCTAGGTTCCTAGGATTGCTTCCATACTGTGATCGACATAAGTAATCGTTAGTAAAATGACCAGGCTGAGTAAAATCATTGGTGCTCAGGGAGATTTCCTGCTAGAGAATTACTGGCACGCATTATTATGCGTGATTATTTTCTCTGTGCTTCCTTACACGACATGGTTGGCCTCAGTACTAATTGCATTGGTAACGTTGCGCAAAGGTGGGCGGGCGAGTAGTTTTTTATTAATACTTGTAATCACTGCCCACTTTTTTTGTTCAGTCGTTTATGTACCAGCGAGCGTAGCTGCAGCACAAACGTTTCTTTCTTTTATACCCTGTTTTGTTGCTGCATATATATTACGTATAACAAAAAGTTGGCGAGCGGTGGCAGCTACTTTTTTTATATTCGCTATGACCATGGTTTTGTTTGTGCAGATATTGGTGCCAAGCGTTATTTTGGCACAATACCAGATGTTCAAATCGATCTTAATGGAGCTTAATGCAGAGAGTAATCTGCTTCAGCTGCTAGGAGATGATCATGGGATTAATCCACTGATTGTGGCGAACTTTTTATTGGGAATACAAACGGCTGGTCTTGTCTTTTCCTCGCTGTTTTCGTTAATGATTGCGCGCTGGGTGCAATCATTGGCTTATTATCCAGGTGGATTTAGCCAAGAAATGCGCAATTTCCGAGCTGATAAAATAGGGCTTTTATTTTTGAGCATGTTATTGATTGCTGCATATTTTGAAATAATGATCGCAGTAAATCTTCTGCCTTTAGTAATGTTTTATTTTTTCTTAGCGGGGTTAAGCTTAGGTTATAATCTCTTGGCACAGAAAAAGCCGCTCGGGACGTTTCTTTTGCTCATTACACCGGTCATTCTTTTGCCATACGTAATGATGCCGTTATATCTTGTATTCGGATCACTAGATAGTTTATTTAACTTTAGAGTATACCTTGCAAAACATGCAGGTAAATGAATGAGGGGTTATTAAGATGGAAGTAATTTTGTTGGAAAAAATTAGAAACCTGGGAAATTTAGGTGATAAAGTGGCTGTAAAAAGCGGATACGGAAGAAATTACCTAATTCCACAAGGTAAAGCTGTATTTGCGACGGCTAAAAACATTGAAGCGTTTGAAAAGCGTCGGGCAGAACTTGAGAAAAAAGCTCAAAAATCATTGGCTGAAGCAGAGCAACGTGCTGCTAAGTTAAATGACATTACACTAGAAATTTCTGCTCAAGCTAGTGATGAAGGGAAGCTATATGGTTCGATTGGCGTGAATGAAATAACCGAAGCTTTGAAAGAGCGTGGACATGAAGTCAGCAAGCAAGAAGTAGTCATGCCAGAAGGGCCTATTCATTCAACTGGCGATTACGTGGTGCAAATTCAATTGCACAGTGATGTAGCCGCGAACTTAAAAGTTGAAGTGGTTTCTGCTAAGTAATTGAAAATCTCTGTATTCACACTTTTTGAGCGTAATACCTAAAAGTGTAGCGAGGTAGATTGGGTCATAAGCGACCCAATCTACCTCGCTAAAACGCTTCTAATTTTACAACCGAATAAGCTGGCTCTTCATAGGGGTGCACTTGCTTTAGGGCTTTAACGGCTTGATCAATTACCTCTGCAGAGCATAATAGTTCAACCTTATATTCCGGAACAAACGTTATTTCTCCAGAATTTCCAATGGCAGGATTTGAACCTGCTTGTGGACGAAATTGACCTTGGCCCAAACATTGCCAACAAGCTTGATCATAATCTCCTTGTCTACCTGCGCCTACAGCAAACAACGCAGTTTTTACAACATCAACATGGCTTTCAGGGACATAAAACGATAGACGATAGTTCATGATGCTTTCCATTTAATATTGCAACCAAGGCTTGGCTTTTGATCTTGGGGCACTTCTTCGCCAGCCAATAATGCATCTAATGCAGAACGGATGGAGCTTCCATCAGGTATTAGGTTGTTACCAGGCCTAGAATCGTCAAGTTGGCCTCTATAGACCAGTTTTAATTGATCATCATAGACATAAAAGTCTGGTGTGCAGGCTGCACGATAAGCTTTCGCTACTTCTTGAGTTTCGTCAAATAAATAAGGAAACGGATAACCATGCTCCTTGGCAGTTTTGATCATATGAGCAGGAGAGTCATCAGGATAATTTTCAACGTCGTTGGAATTAATGGCAATAAAATTAACTCCTTTTAACTGATAATCCTTCGCTAAGCGTGTTAATTCGTGATTGATATGCTTAACGTAAGGGCAGTGGTTACATATAAACATAACAACGGTAGCTTGTTCTCCTTTATAGCCTTTAAGGTTTATCTGTGATCCACTGAGGACATCAGTTAAGGTAAATCCAGGCGCTTCGCTGCCAAGCTCCACCATTGTTGAGGGTGTTCTAACCATAAGGGATCTCCTTTAAAACAGTATTATTAAACCAGTCGATAAGGCAAAAAATAAATTTAGCGTTGCCCAAATCAAAGCGACGTATCTGCCACGAAAAACATGATAGAAAGAAAAAATTGCAATGCACAGACTACCAAGAAAAAAAACCCAAACGCGGGTAAAAGTGAACCCAAGAGAGAGCAGTACAATTCCAATCATACCAATCCAGCGGAATACATTACGTAACTGCCCGCTTAAAAAATAATAAACGAGTAATTGGATGCAGAGTAAAATAGGTAGCACGAACTGAATTACATTTCCCAATCCAAGCAGGATAGCGCCATGTCCTGCTAGAAGAATTGACTCAAGACCCATGAAGTACGTTAATTTAAAATAGATCGCTGTTAAGAGTAAAAGGCCAGAGCCAACAACGTAGTATAGTTGGGCTGGGGTTTGAGTAAACCCTAAAATAATGATGAAGGCACCCAAGATGCCAGTAATGATTAAGAGAGAATCTTTAAATTTCTTAAACAATGAATTACCAGCGTAATAATATTCCTTTTGCGATGGCATCTTTAATTACCTGAGCTTGTGGCTTATTAGTGGATACCCAATAATTTCCCATATTACTAAGGGCAAATTTAACTCTAGGGTACTGGCAAATATCGAGTACATCACTGCATTTTACGAGGCTCGTGTTGTTGCCGCTATGTTGGTAGCACTTGAAATGTAGGTTTCCAACATCGGAAGCAAACGCGGCCCATTGTTTTGGATCGAGTTTGGCTTGTAAAGTAGGGCTCATGAACACTTCTTCTGTTTCATGGCGTTCTAATTCAATTTTAGTATCCGAGCGGTTTTGAATCAGATAAAAGGTTTGATCGCCTTGTTCATTCAAAATTAAATAATGTTCATTATATCCAAACCCAGTGACCTCGCAGCCACGAGGGTATGTATCCCCAAAAACGCTTGTAGAAGTCAACAGCATGATGAGTAGTGTAAGATTTATATTTTTTGTTCGCTTAATCATGAATGTTCTCGAGTGAAGAAAGTGACCACAGGGCTGTCTTTGCTGTATATTTTAGTCAAATTAGGTTTAATGTCCAATAGTAGCTGCTTAAGATTACTGAGCTTTTTCAGCTTTATGCGACGCAATCTTAGCGGTAATCATGGGAGAATAAGTACGATATATGCTGAGCGCAAGATACAACACCACATAAGCCAAGGAAATAGTTAACAATATGGGATTCGTAACCGGATAGATCCACAAAATCAATACAGAACTGATTCCATAGATGATAGAAAAAATATGCATAAGTACTTTTAAGTATTTAGAGGGCGTTAAATAATCAAGTCTCGAAGGGTAAACATATTTAATAGGAACGAAAATTAAAACGCATAGAACAGTTAAGATTAAAGCATTGGTTATGGTAGAGGTGTTGAATATAAACATATAAAATACAACAATATTCCAATAACAAGGAAATCCTTTAAAAAAATGATCGGGCGTTTTAGCATCGGCCTGACAAAATTGGTAGGCAGAAGTTAATGTGATGGCCGCAATTATCCATAGCGCATAAGAATCAGGTAACATACCAGGCTTAATCAGCAGGAAAGCGGCAGGCGTAATAACATAGTTTAAATAATCAACAATGTTATCTAATAAGGTACCATCAATCTTCGGCAAGACTTCTTTAACGTTCACTAAACGGGCAAATGAACCATCAACCGCATCAATAACTACAGCGATTGCCATTAACCACAAGGCGAACACATATTGATGTTGAAAAATTTTTAATAAAGATAAAACCCCAACAAAAGCCGCACTAGCCGTAAAAATATGCACCATCCACGCAAGGATATAAACGGTAAAAGGATGTGTCTTTTTATTATTCATCAATATTCTGCCCAGAGGGTATGTTTTTATAAGTTAGTGAATGGTTTGATTTATAACTTTTTTAGGTCTATTTATGCAAGTTTTTCTTATAAATTTTCTCTGTACATGGCAAAAAAACCTGTCATGCCCGCGCAGGCGGGCAACCATTTCTGGTTTGGCACTGAAGTAAATTAAGATAACTCGCTGATACACTCCATATAACCTCCTTTTGGCGATCGAGATTATATGATTTTCATTCTATGGCAGCGAGTTGAAGGATAGTTTAAATATGTATTTTGGCTGGAACAAGGCGAGAATGACATGTTTTGTAACTATGTTGCTTGCATTGCTTGCTACGCGTACAGTTAATTTAAACCAATTGGCTTGTGTTGTATTCAGTAACGCCCTCCAAGCGTCAAGGTACCGTAGAATACAACGATTTTTTTCCGAATTTCCTTTGGATTACCATCAAATAGCAGAATTTATTTTTAAATTGTTTTTTGTGAGTGGCTGGTAGCAGCGGATTATCTTATGGAAAAATAACGATGATCCGGCAGGAAGTAATTTTTTT
>NZ_CAAAIW010000039.1 GCF_900640115.1 Legionella yabuuchiae | reverse complement strand
CATTTTTTATTCTCTTTCATTATCCAAATAAAAGAGTAGAAAATGGTTGGCCACTCCGCCAATCAAAAATAATTTACAGAACTAATGATGCACTAACCATCAAACTATAATCGGGTACATTTTTTTTCGTAAAACAATCCATATCGAAAATCCAAGCATGCTATTTAGCTTATTTAAACGACGGACTGCTCGTGTTAACAGCCTTCATAAGCAGTCAATTGAGTCGCTTGGTGATAATTTTAAGATTTCGGCTTTGGAAAAAAATAAGATTATCCAATGCATTGAAGATGATCGAAAACCATTTTTTATCGGCGTTCAATTTCACCCTGAGTTTTTAATTTATAAAAAAGGCTGCTTAAGGTTATTCCAGGCACTTATACGCGCTTCAAAATCATAGGCCAGTCAATACTTTTAACCAATGTCACGCTAATTCCATTTGATCATATATATTCAACTTCATAAAAAATAGCCTATTGTATTTTTTCATCTTGGTGGTGTTTTGTTAATTTTGATGTACAATATTAGTACCAATAGTTAGTTGAAAGGCGCATGAAATGCCTAAAAATGAATCACAAATGCAAGTTGCTGCAGAAAATACGCCCATGGGATACGCATCTAATCCAGACAGCGCACGAGCGCATTCACATGTGGATCAAAACGAATGGTTACGTCGAAGTGCAGCGGTAATAAATGAATTTTTGCAGCACTTACCGGGCGTTACAGCCAAAGATACAAATGCGTTGCATCAAGAGGCATTTCAAAATTTTTCTGACGCATACTATTTTCTTGCAAAACAGCGCCATCAAATTGCAGCCGATCTAGGGCATGGCGCGCAATTTAAGAGAACCGATGACTATGGAACTCTTAGGTCAGAGCATTATGAATGCAGAGAGACGTTTTATGAAGCTGATGTTAAGCAAGCCTGTATCAGCATGAAGGATAGCGTCTATACCCATATGAAGGGTTTAATTAAAAACATAGAGGAAGAAAATGAATCAGGTGGTCAACATGATTATCTGGTTGAAAATGATGATTACTCTTGTCAAAAAATGCAAATGCTAACAGAAGAGCAAAAAGTATTTACTTTATATGAAATTATCATTAAGTCGCCTCATAAAACCCAAGCGATCGATGGGGAAAATCACTCCACTCGGTTATCAAATTTATATTTATGTGAATATGTTAATCCAGTTGATGCAGCACTTGATCCTGAATTTAATCGAATACGTTTGATATACACCAGTATAAATACACATGATTTAAAAGGTGACTTTAACCTCGCCAATCGTTATTTTACTGAACTTTTGAATATTACTAAAGCCGTGGATAAAAAATCATACAAATTTTTTCGTCATGCTACTGATTTTTTGGGAATTACTGAAACCGAGGATAAAAAGCTAGGCACATTTCTTGTTCATGCAGGTAGATTATCTCATTTATTGGCGCATCTTTTGCCGGTAAAGTTAGGTAATGCTGGGATAATGGAATGGATGATTAGAGGTCTGGCTTTTAAAAAAGGTATTTATTTAGGTCCATTTAGTTATGCGGATGGGATTAGCTGGGACTTTAAGGCTTTACTCACACCCAATAGGGAAGAATATGCCAATTGGTACGCAGAACATGCTTTTGCATACACAAGGCATCTAACGCAAGAGGAAATAGATAAAGGCTTTTCTTATGATGACTCACCATCAAAAAAAGAAGCGGCTGCTGTATCACCCACCCAAACAGCGGGCACGTTTTTCTCTATGCAACCAGGTGTACCTGAACAACCTGCAGAGCCAGAGTCTAAGCCTGATTTAAGTAAATGATTGTGCTTAATTTAAAATAACCATCCAGCTAATTTCCCACGGCTTTACCCGTGGGAAATTAGCGTATTTACAGAGAATGCGCAGTTACCAACCTAAATTATGCAAAAAAGATGTCTAGTGAGTACGGAATTTATTCTAATGAACGGCTTTTTTAGTATCGCAGGCGCAAAAAGCGATAGCAGAAATCCATAGCGGTTAAATAATGATAATAAAGCGAGCGGTAAGATGATTAAAGTAGGCAAGAGCCATTAGCACATATCTGATTAAGAAAGCGGGGTTTACACACAAGACAGCAAGGACCGGTACTGTGACGTTGATTCAACGATTTGGTAGTGCCTTGAACCTGAATATCCATTTTCATATGTTATTTCTGGACGGCGTTTATGAGGCTGACGATGAAGGAAACATGGGTCAGTTTCACGGAATTCAATCGCCCACCAGTCATGAAATGAATTTACTGTTACACCGAATCAGTAGTCGTATAGCGAGGCTTCTTGAGCGTGCAGGATATTTGGAACGAGAGCAAGAAGAGGGTGGTCTGCTATTGGATGGATTTGAAGAGGATACGATGAATCACTTACAGGGCAGCTCGATTACTTATCGCATTGCGATGGGTTCGCGTCAAGATCTGAAGGTGTTGACGTTAAAGACGTTGCCGCCAAGGGATGAGTTGGCCGAGTCAACCGGCCAGGCTCTGGCAAAATTAGGCGGATTTTCCCTGCATGCTGGAGTCAGTGCAAAAGCCAATCAGCGGGACAAGGTTGAGCGATTATGCCGGTATATTGCAAGGCCTGCGGTCTCCACCCATCGACTGGAGGTTTTGTCTGATGGCAAGGTTTGTTATGAATTGAAGACGCCCTATAAAAATGGAACCACCCATGTGGTATTTGAGCCGCTGGATTTTATAGCAAGATTAGCAGCTTTGGTACCAAAACCGCGAGTACATTTAACTCGTTTTCATGGTGTATTTGCGCCGAACAGCAAACATCGAGCAGCTGTAACCGGCGAGGCGAAAATAAATAAAAAGCATCCTTCACCCGAAAAATCAAATGATGCTGAAGAGCGGCGAACAAAAATGAACTGGGCAATGCGGCTGAAACGCGTATTCAATATTGATATTACGGTATGCAGGGATTGCCAGGGCTCGGTACGAATCATTGCCTGCATTGAAGAGCAAGTGGTGATTAACAAAATTCTGGCACACATGGAGCAGAAGAACCAATCGCAAACACCTGCTAATATTTCA
Source organism: Legionella yabuuchiae (assembly GCF_900640115.1). GTDB lineage: Bacteria > Pseudomonadota > Gammaproteobacteria > Legionellales > Legionellaceae > Legionella_A > Legionella_A yabuuchiae. Next base: position 11,161 of record NZ_CAAAIW010000039.1, on the reverse strand, counting down.
TCAGGTATTCGAGCGCCCCCAACTGTTCTAAATAGCCAACCAGCTTGTCACTACAATTGAAAAAAAGGAAAAACCAAAAAGCATGGTATAACCTTGCGGCTTGTTGTCGTCTTTGATTTATAGATGAGCTTAAATAGAACAGAAAAACTACGAATTTTAGAAGTTTTACAAATGTTTTTCATGAAAATGGGTGGATGGCTGAGAATCCGCCCCGGATTTTTGTAAATATTTAAAACATGTTATTTTTGAAAAATGGCAAAAAGGTGGTTTAAAATACTTATACCCAACAAGTACTGTTTGGTAATCAAGGTGAAACACTCTCGATTACCCATGACAGCATAGACCGCGCCTCATTCATGCCGGGTGTGATCCTGGCCTGCCAAGGCGTGCAGAAAATTAATTCACTATATTACGGGCTTGAACACTTGCTTGAGTCGATTTGACGTGATGCTAGTACGTTGACCGCCTATTTTTGTCCCATTGAAAGCCCTCTCTCTAACTCTCTCCCGCGAGCGGGGGAGAGGAGCAAGGTAGACAAAATTAGGCGGTCAACGTACTAGTCTGAAGCACCTTTAATCACTTCTTCGGTGTATTTGTATTTTATTGCTGAAATCTCTGACTCGATCGCCAAATCGACGTTATAGATTGCATCATTAACTGCTTCAGCAAATTTGGTACATGCCTTGATTTTATCAGCCGACCAATCAGAATAAGCCGAGTCAATAGAAACCTCTATTACCTGATGGTTGCCATTCATCTTAACCTTGATAAAACCATCAGCTGATGCTCCATCGAAAAGTACCTCTTCCATTGCCTTCAATCGCGCAACAATCTCTGCCTCCATTTGCAATCCTTTGGTTCGAATAAGTTTTAGTGTCCGAGCACCTAGTGCTTTTAATACCTTTTCATCTAGTGAAAAATCTTGATTAGATTGCATTTTTTACTCTCCTTGAAATAAATAGGGTTCAAATTTATGCGCCAGTCACAAAATTATGGCGAGCTTATTCCTGTTGTGGGCTCTTCCCTGGAGGTAGACAAACCCAAGCTGTCTAGTACTTTAGGGATATCTGACGTAACCAATGATTTCACCTTGCCATTATTACTTACGCCACGTGCAAAATTGTCAAAAGCTGCACCGGCAATAACGTCATGAACCTTTTGTATTTCTTCGCTTTTTTGTTTGGCAGGCTCCTCCCTGGCATTAATGACTTTAATAATTGTTCCCAAAGCAAAAATAGACGCTGAATAGCAGTTGGAACGAAATAGATCGCAATGCTCACTCTCACAAATAGCGTGATTTGTTTCGGCGATAACTTTTTTTATTTCAGCACCTGTCATCACAACGGCATCAGGGTTGGCGGGTTTTTTGTCCGTTACGCGGCGCAAGGCAATTGATGAATGAAAGAATGGTGATTTTTCAACAAATTCAATAAAACCACGTTTGCGCGCAAAACCAATTTCAAATTGGGCGTCATCTTTTATTTCCGTTAAGGCAGTACTAAGCATTTTATCAGGTTGGACAATAACCGTTGGCGTCTTGTCACTTCCTGTGCAAGGCACTACTTCAAAATCACTGCCCTTAAATAAGTGATAGTATTTTTCATTATCCAAAATTGTGCCTAGCTTTTTTATGAATAAAGAACTAGGCGTTAACTTCATGCTTTTTTTTGCAACCAACTTGTCATCGCGAGCATAGCCAGGACTTTGCCTGCCAAAAATAAGCCATTCTTTCTCTTCTGCTACAACGCGGGGTCTTTTTTGCCATTCTATACCAGGATGGGTGGGCTTTAATTGAGCTTCAAGCTCTTTATACTTGCGCACCTCGTTTAACAGGTATGCACTACCTGCCCCTAAAGAACCTCTTAAGACTGCAGTTTTAAACATTCTAGCACTATACATGATTAATCTGCTCCTGCGGGGTAATAAATTACCATTTCGAATATCTGGTAACCTAAAGTATAGGGTATTAATCATGTTGTGCAATATTTTATATTGTTGGCGTTGTTTGTGCTGTTTTTTCGCTATTAAAAAGTCATAAGCTGTAATCGACTTGTAAATTCGAATTAAAAAATAGCAGACAAAGTGGTTTAATTCAGGTATTATCGCTTAATTTTGAATCAGTATGGAGTAAATTTATGTTGAAGGCAGCCAAGCTTTCGTTTTTTTTCAGTTCACTAAGAAACAAAGTAAATCTCGTGCGCTCTGTTAATGTCGCGCGCGACATGATGCGTTCACTGGAACAATGGCCAGATGCAGGTCGCTACGAGTTAATGTTTGCTACTAAACGAGGGCTGCCCATTCCCTATTTCCCTATTTGCCACTCAGCTATTGCACTTCGCAACCCACATGATGGAACGTTTGCAATTTATGGACGCCAAAGCCCCTTCGATTTCTCGCAATGGTATCGGGATGGCCTTGTGTTTCGAACTAAAAAGGACAATGAAAAAAACTACTTAAATAAAAGCTTCAGTTTTACTGCCTACCCTACTGGGGTTTTGTTTAACAAAGAGGAAATTAACAATTTTTTGAATTCAGCAGATAAGCTGATTAATGAAAAGCAGTTATGTAACATGATTAATTCCAATTGTTATTCCTATTCTGCCATGGCAATGACTTTATCCATCAATGAATTGCTCTCTAAACCAGACGTTGCTTCAAGTGATATAAGCTCTATTCTAAATGTCATGATGGACCACCCTTTGAGTGATAATTTATCTATTGGTGTCTTGAATAACTCCGTGGTAGTTGACACCTTGTTATCGGTATTGTCATCCATTTCAAAACGCCTCGATTCACTTGAGGTCAAATCAGATGACGACAAGGATTTACTTGAAAAAACGACGGCATTGATAACGCAACTAAGCCCCGACCTCAGCAAAAATACCAGCTCGCTATTTAAATAACTCGGTGGGCATGCAGTTAATTAGGTCGCGAATAGGGTGAACCTAATTAAAGCCAACAGACGCGCCTGACTGGTTAATCTTGTTTGCAGACTTGAAAAATACCTATCTCTTTTGTAAGCTGTTTTTTACGGCATAGTAAAAAGGATAACATGGCATGGCTGCAACAAAATCAGGCGATATTACCGGGTATTCAGATGCTGGGATCAGCGAGGCAGTTAAAAACGCGCTCGAACAAGCAGGCGAGCCAACTCGATTTGAAGTAATTAAAACGCGCTACTCTCACGAGGGCGAAGGTAATTGCCAATATCAAGTCACATTGGCCACGTTTGTCGAATAAAGATTGTAGTATATACCCAATCAACTTCAAAATACTAAGTTTTTAGCAACTGGAAGTTGTCGTTAATTCTGCCATCCAGTGCATTTTCAATGCTTGGCAAAATGTCATCAAAAAAGCTATTAATTGCCTCTTTAAAATCCTTTGCTCCTTTGAAACATCGGTTGTTTCTTACTTTTTCGTTCATGACCTTCCATAGCCGTTCTATTGGGTTGAGATTGGGTCTATTACTAACGCTATAACCAAGAATGAATGGTGTAAATTGAATGATGACAATCGTTATAGCGTGAGGTATTTGGATCATTATGGAATTTCTCAACGTTGGATAGTCGTATTTTCTAACAAAGCAAGACAACGCGCTACAGAGACGGTGACTAAGGCCGTGAAAAAAGAGCGAGACAAAATAGAAGCGCAATTATGGCATCTATCGAATAAACCGTTTGACTGCCCACATGATGCACAACAAGCCGCTATCGATTTGGTTAATAAGTGTCGTTATCATGTGAGTTCAGAACAATCGGTAACCAAAAAAACATCGACATGAAGGTCTGGGACGTCCTAAGAAAGGAGCAACGCCCAGCCAAGTTGAGTACTTTGTGCAGGCTAGTGTGGTTGAAAATACGGAGGTTATCGCCGCTCGTTTGGATGAAAAATCTTGCTATGTGCTGGGAACAAATATCGATGAATCAGCACTTGAGCCAGTGGAAATTATTAATGCCTACAAACAACAAAACGCGAGCATTGAGAACATGGGTTTTCGGTTTTTAAAAGACCCTCTCTTTTTTGTAAGCTCACTTTTTCTTAAGAAACCAAGCCGTATCATGGGTTTGTTGATGGTCATGACGCTGGCCTTGCTTGTTTATTCCATTGCCCAACGCCGGTTAAGGCAAGCCCTTGCAGCACACAACGAAACATTGCCCAATCAAATCAATCAGCCAACAAAAACCCCTACCATGCGCTGGATATTTCAACTTATGGATGGTATCCATTTTGTCACTTTAAACATTAATGGGGTTGTACAAAAAATTGTTCAGGGATGGTCTGATATTAAACAAAAAATCATTCGCCTAATGGGAAATACAACTATGCAGATTTACGGCCTTGATGATAATGTGAATTTGCAGATAGGGGGTAGCTCAATGTGAGTTCTGTTGGGGTGAGCTTTGAAGATCGACAGGATCTGTTAGGACATCGTTCCGGTCGGATTACAACGCATTATTCATCAGCTGAGTTGCAGAATCTTTATGAAGCTGTGAGTAAGGTTTGCGAAAAGCAAAAAAGTGGGGTGGTGCTCACTTTGCTTCGCACGCCAAACTTAAGAAAAGAAAAAGATAAAACACAAAGAGATAAAGTGATTATCTTGTGACTTTGTGTTGATTGTGCCCCACAAAATCCCCACACAGGATTTTTGGGGTTTGGCAAAATCAATCGTAACTTATTGATATTCATGGTGGCCAGAGGCAGAATCGAACTGCCGACACGAGGATTTTCAGTCCTCTGCTCTACCGACTGAGCTATCTGGCCCCAAGAGGCTGCTATTAAACTCCGATAATGATTTTGAGTCAAGGGGAGGCATTAAATTTTTTTGAAATTAATTTTGCAAATTAAATCCAGATGGTTTTTCGGAGCCTTCGCCAAAGAAAAACTTCTCCATCTCTTCTCTTAAAAACGACCTGGCCTGTGGATCAACCATGCTTAAACGGTATTCATTGATCAACATGGTTTGATGATCAAGCCACATACCCCAGGCTTGCTTCGAAATATGGTTAAATATCCGTTCGCCAAGTGGGCCAGGAAAAGGAGGGGAGTCCATTTGATCTGCTTCTCGGTTTAATTTTACGCAAAAAATCTGCTTAGCCATCGAAAATGCCTTAAATTTATTCAAATGCTTGTATTATGAGGTATTGAAAGGATAAGGGCAAATTTAACAACAATTAAAGAGTATGAATGCCCGCGACACTGCTTCCGCGGGCTTATCCTAATCTATTTATTAAACATCCGAACGCTCTTCCGGCACTTCGGCAACTGGTGTTATAACCTCTGGTTCAGTGTTATCTGTGTTACTTAATGCTTCCGTTAGAGTTATAAATTTATAACCTTGATCTTTATACATTTGAATGATGTCACCCATGACATGGCTGTTTAATAAATTGGCATGTATCAACAAGATTTGTTTGACTGGTTTACCATTCGCTTTTTTCTCAGCTCTTAAAGTTTGACGCCAAATGTAATTGAGATATTGGTTTTTAATTCGATTGACATGTTTGTCTCTATTGCGCCAATGAATGGCTAATAAAGCGGCATTAAACTTAAAGTCTTTACTGTCAATGGTGACTGGGGCCACGATATATTGATTTTCAGTTAAAAAATTCAATACCGCCTCTTTCGTTTCACCTTTTCCTTCAGCAAGATAAGGATAGCGGAAATACTTAGGCCCAGTCATTAACGGGGCTAAGACTTGATCTGCTTTTGCAATATCATTGATGTATCTCTCTGCAGACGAGCGATTCAGGTTGATATGGGAATAAGTATGATTACCTATGGTGAGTCCTGCATTTTTGAATTCTTCGAGCAATTCCCACTGATCCTTTTCAATTGTTCCAGCCACCACGAAACCTGTAGCGGGTACATTATGTTCTTTTAAGCTCTGCAATATACTTAAAAAACGTTCGCGTTCTCGATTCAAGTTTCCTGGCTTATTATGGGTTGTGCCGACAAATGGTAAATCGTCAATGGTAATGGCAATCTCTCGCACTTGGGCAATAGAGGTGGTAGAAAATACAGAAAGCGCTAATAGAATAAAGCCATATCTTCTTAACATAAGTGATCCCTCTCAGCATTTTTTTGTTATTTAATTAAAGATTAGACAGTAATGTATAAAATGCCTAATTTTTTAATCATTTAACATTAGGGACGGTTGACAATTCATTCTGCGAAAGGGAAAGGTTGATGTTTTCGCTGAAATTCTTCTACGCACTGTGGCTGTGACCGCGACCTCTGTACGGTACGACGTTTTCAAAAATTATACCGTACAGAGGATCGCAACATCCAAGCTATGGACTTGAGTTAATATGGATGTTAGGATTAAAAATGCCTGGGGATAAATTTTAATTGTTATGTTGTTGTTTTTGACTAGAGCAACACTACAACGGTTCTGATGGTAGCATAGATGCTGTGCTTAAGAAAAACCCGTAGGGAATCTAACTAAAATTTAAGTAAATCAGTGTCATTTGTAGCGGTTAAACTGATTGTTAATTAAACCAACTACAACTGACATAGCTTCAAATCTTGGTCTACACTAAACATTGTAATAAAGAATTATATCAAGGAGGATTCTATGAAAGACCCAAAGAATGTTCATTCTTGTTTATGGGCCTATAAGTATGAACTATTAGGGCTAATTTTACTGGTGATTGCTACCCTATTAACTATTTTCACATTCAATAGTGTTGGTATTGCAGCGATGTTTTTAGTCGGTTTGGTGCTTTGTGGTCACCGTTGCCTATGCAATAAGTGTTGCAAGGTATGTCATCCTGATGTGTGTGAGGATGAGTCTGTTGAGGAAGATAAGAAATCATCAGCAACTAAGGCTAAAAAATCTTAAAAACATTCATAAAGGCCTTGTGTTTAGAATGGATTGCACAAGGCCATTGCCCATCAGGCACCATCTAAGGCTTACCCACTATTTTTCTTGGCTATATACCCCCAAAATGCGGCTGTTAATTCTTTAAGATTACTTTGGCCAAGCGTTGAGAAAAAGTGAAGAAAAACCAGGTCTATTGTGAGCTTTTGAGAAAAAAAGAAAGATTTAGGGGCATAAGGGAGATAGCAGGTTGCGAATTTTTATTGCTTTTTTACTGTTCTTTGCCAATCTTTCCACGGCTCAATCCGATCTTCTAAGCCCATCAGCAAAAAGACTTCCAAATGAGTCTTTTCAACAAGCGCTGAATCGAATTTACCATTTACGTAGCCATAATACGCCTCTGAACCTCCGAGTTCCAGTAGAAGAAATTGATTATACTTCCGTACCGAAGGTGGCTTCGTATGAAGAATTAATGGAATTATTCTATTTAATTCGAGATAGTCGGTTTTTATACAGCGAATATGGTACAAACTTTTTGCGCCGGATCAGTTGGCTCTATCCAGATGATGGGTGTTTTTTAAGAGCAGCATTAGGGGGGTATAAAGCTGAAAAAGATAGTCTGGTACGTCCTGGAAAATTATTTGCTTTCGGTAAACTATACGCACAAACTCAAAATTCTCCCGAAGGATATGTGCGTTGGTGGTTTCATGTAGCCTTAATCGTGGATTTGTGGGGAAGTTATTATATTCTGGATCCCGCACTCTATCCTTACAATCCAATGAATCTAGAAGATTGGCTTACCGCGATAAATGGTAAAAATTCTAAACTGACTGGTGTGATTTGTTATCCTTATACATACAGCATCAATGATAACTGTTTCGAGAGAATAACGTTTTATGAAGGAATACTAGAGGAACGCGCTAGTGAATATCTTGATCTGGAATATGATCGAGTGATTGAACTGGGGATGATTCCAGAAGCAGTATTAGGGGGAAGTCCACCTTGGATGAATAGATCGCAAGCGAATTAATCTTTTGCTAAACTGTAAGTCATCCTTGTTAACAAGAAGAATCTATATGAAAACTTTATTAAGTTGCTTATTATTTTTTATCATAACCCCTGCCGAGGCTGTAAATACCTTGAATATCACAGTTGATCCAGCGAAGCCAACGTTTCAAGTTAAATTACCTGCCAATCCTACGACGGGGTTTCAGTGGTCGATTAAAGACTATGATAAAAAACGATTTGAAATGGTCGATGGCCAATTTACAGCTCCTCAAACAAAGCTAATTGGGGCAGGGGGAACTATGGTGTATACCTTTAAACTACAACCTGGGAAAACCTATCCTGAAAAAACAAAAATGTTATTTAAGTATGCGCGTTCTTGGGAACCCGAAAGCGCCACCTATACACGAGTGCTGATAAAGTTCAATCCAGCCAATAAAGCAAAAAATTAAGTAGAATTTTTTACTCGCTTAAATGGCAAATAACGAGGCTCCCAGAACATCTCATGAATAAGAGCCTCAATATCTTTATCTTGATTGATTTGTGCTAATCCCGATTCGATTGCGGTCCGGGCTACCGCAACGGCAATATGCTTAGCAACCACTTGAGCCTTATCCAGTGAGGGTAATAGAGGAAGAAAACTATCTTTTTTGCTAGGCGAAAGCTCGTTTAAAGCCTGAGCTGCCGCCCAGATCATACTCTTTGAAAGCCTAGAGGCGCGAACTGCTAAAATTCCAAGACCAATTCCGGGAAAGACCAAGGCGTTATTGCACTGAGCAATTTGAACCAAACGATTTTCATATTCAATGGCAGGAAACGCGGTGCCTGTTGCAATCAATGCCTTTCCATTGCTCCAAGCTAAAATATTCTCAGGTTGAGCTTCGCAACGATCATCAGGATTGGATAATGGGAAGATAATGGGTCGTTCAATATGCTCACACATGATTTCAATGATGCTTTGGGAAAATGCCCCAGGCTGAGCCGAACAACCAATTAAAACCGTTGGCTGTACGTGCCTTACGGTATCGGTTAAAGAAATTTGTTTTTTATCCCGGATGTCCCAATCGCTGACATCTTCTAGCGTACGGGCAAAAGGCTCTTGGGGTGTTGTTAAATCAGGATCATCTTTTAATAGTAATCCTTGTCTATCAATAAGCCAAAATCGTTGATGCGCTTCTTCCCGAGTTAAACCGCATCGCACCATGGAGTCAACGATTTGTTCACTAATTCCAGTTCCCGCAGATCCTGCTCCAAAGACCACGATTCGTTGATTTTCTAACGTAACGCCTGTGATGTCACAACCGGCCAAAAGCGCAGAAAGGGTTACAGCGCCGGTGCCTTGAATGTCATCGTTAAAGGTACAAAGCTCATCCTGAAATTGATCAAGAATTCTTCTTGCGTTTCCTCGACCTAAATCTTCCCAATGTAAAAAGGCATTAGGAAAATGTTTAATCACACTGTTAACAAATTTCTTTACAAACGTATCGTACCTGCTGCCGCTAATCCGAGGGTGGCGGGTTCCAAGATACATTGGATCATTGAGAAGTTCTTGATTGTTGGTCCCAACATCAAGAAAAATAGGCAATACTCTTGTGGGATCGATACCTCCGCATAAACTGTAGACCATCAATTTGGCTACTGGAATATCCATCCCGCCAACGCCTTGATCGCCTATTCCAAGCACACCTTCTCCATCAGTTACGACAATTAAGTCAATCTCAGGATTTGACCGGTTTTCAAGAATTTCATCGATGAGGTTTTCATCGGAATGAGCGATGTATAATCCTCGCGGTTGTCGATACTCACGACTAAATGATTTAACGGCAGTTCCAACAATTGGTGTGTAAATAACGGGTAACATTTCACCTAAATGTTGACTTAATAATTTATAAAATAAAATCTGATTTTTATCATGAAGATTGTTTAAATAAATGTGCTGCTGCATTCTTGAGCTGTAGCTTGAAAATTGCAAATAAGCACGTTTGATTTGTTCATCCAGCGTTTCTACGCGATTAGGAAGCTTTCCAAGTAATCCAAATTCTCGTCGTTCTTCACGCGTGAATGCAGTGCCTTTGTTTAGTTGGGGTGTTGTCAGTAACTGTTTTCCACTAATGGACGTTTCAATGTACCATTCGCCCGTTTGTTTGTCGTGACAGGTTTTAAAATCTAGCATGATGGTTGGAATACATTAAGAGCTTAAGCATTCAGTATAAACTAAAGAAGGCTTTATACCCAAGCTAACGCTGACAAGATTGTCTTTAAAACATCATCTATACCCGTAATCGTTCAAAATGCTAGTTTTTGGGCGATTCGATTTTTTTGGCAGAGCTGCTTTTAAAGATGAGTAATCGGCCTATGCGGTTGAATTGTTATACGATATTACAAAGACATCCCCATGGATCTACCTGGCGGACTTAGGTTCTCGCGCAGCGAAGTGAGTTCGGCTGATCTTACTTCATCAAGGTGGCGGACTGCCGCCAAATCAACCGACGCAAGCAACGCAGCCCACCTTGCCCCTTGCGCCAACGGTCCGCCCATCACTCCGAACGAGACCCGGATTAATGCAAACTTAAAACCTAGTCCAGAAGTAGAAGCGAACGCCATGGGAAACCAAGAATCGTTTTTTTTACCTGTCACCAAATTATAAAAAGTCAACGACCTCGGTAATGAATCCTCTTTGAACGATGGGGGCTTGCCGTCGACCAAAAATGAGCGGTCTTTGCGGCAGTATTCTTGTGCGACATGCGCAGGAACCTCACGCTGGGCTTTACCCAAAGCCATCCAGGCAGCATCTAGATCATGCCAATTATTAGCTTGATACCATTCATTAAAATTATTCACATAGTGCTCTAGAAAATTATTCACATAGTGCTCTAGTGCTGTGATGAGCGGCGTTAAATCAAAATGTTTGGAATGCTCGATAGTTAAGCCATGCTGCTGGTAGGTTAGACCTTCTTCTTCCATCTGTTCTACTCGAGCTAAGAGCTGGGTTTTGGTCTCCTCATCCATATGACCTTCCAACATCCGGCACATATGGGTGTCTTTGGCCCAGTAGGCATATTCAAACGCCGTGCAATGAAAGGTTCGGCCGGAGTAATCGGTAAACTTGCCAGGGGTTCTGAGAATGCTCTGTTTGTCGGATGATGCTTGCAACATGGCATCCGCTTCTTCTTGGTTGCCTTTCGCCACATCCTCCAAGAATTGCCTGTTTTGAAAGGCAGGTAATGCACGACACGTCTCCTGGATTTCTTTGGGGAGACGTTCCCATTGGACGTCGCTCAGTTTATCCAGCAGCGCTTCTGGTTCAATATCAACCGTCATTACGGGTTCATTTTT
>NZ_CAAAIW010000038.1 GCF_900640115.1 Legionella yabuuchiae | reverse complement strand
ATGTTGCCGAAATCAGCGTTCGGATCAGAGTGAAATCACCGTTCGGATAAAACCGAAATGGCCGTTTGAATGTTGCCGTAATCGGCGTTCGGATCAAGCCGAAATACACAGGCTAAGTAAGAAAAGCTAAATTAACTAGATATTTTTATAATCCTATCTGCCATTTTAATCGACTCCTCACGATGAGCAATAATAACCTGCGTTATATTTAGGCTTTTTAAAACTGCATTAATTTTAATTTCTGTTTCGATATCTAAATGACTGGTAGCCTCATCAAGAAATAAGATTTTCGGATTTTTATAAAGTGCTCTGGCAATCAAGACTCTTTGCTTTTGTCCTCCGGATAAAGTACTGCCTAAATCTCCTATAAGTGTTTCATATCCCATTGTCATTTTTAATATGTCTTCATGAATCTGTGCGATCTTGGCAACTTCATACACTCTGCCTATATCAATACTGGTATCCATGAAAGTGATGTTATCCAATATAGAACCGCTAATTAAAGTGTCATCCTGCATGACTGTAGCACATAAATTTCGGTATTTATTTAATCCTAAAGTTGATAAAGAAATGTCATCTATTAATATTTCACCTGCTGATGGTGAAATTAAACCCAGCATGATTTTTACTAGTGTTGTTTTACCAACGCCAGATGGGCCAGTAATTGCAATTTTTTCACCTCGTCTAATATGAAACGAGAGATCTTTTAATATCCAATTTTGATTTTCAGCATAACGATAGCTCAGATGACTGACTTTAATATCACCAAAAATTTCTTTTGTTAATTGCCTGGAGTTATCTTTTTTTTCAGTTGGTTGTAATAAAATATCCGCCACTCTATTTAATTGAACTGAAATTAACTTATAGTCGAATATCTTTTGTATAAAAGAAGATGATTTGTTAACCAAACTTTGTCGATATGCCAAAAAAGCCATTAACATACCAACAGAAAATTGATTTTTCATCACTAATACAGCACCAATCGTAATAACTAGAATGTGCTCAACGTTAAAAACAAAAATATTGCCAACATTATAAAGGATATTTACCCGTGAAATTTTGATATCTGCATTCATAGCCTTAATAAAGTGATTTTGCCATCCTTGAAACATAGATTTCTCTTTGGAATAAAGCTTAATTGACATGATGCTCTGAATAATTTCAAGAAATTTTGAATTCACTTGTGCATGCTCACTAATGGATAATTCAGTTTGTTTCTTGTGATGACGGTAGGCTGCAACCCTGATGCCTGTGTAGATGGTTAAAGCAAATAATACGATCAATGTTAGTTTTATGCTGTAAACTAACATAATCACCAAGGATAGAATAATGACAAACCCATCCAGTAAAGTATTGATAGAATCTGTTGTAATTTTACTTTGAATTTCATTAATTGAATGAAACCTGGATAAAATATCGCCTTTATGCCGCCGTTCAAAATAGCTATAGGGTATTTTGAGTAAATGATGCATTACGCCTGCTGAAAAATATTCAGCCATTCGATTTGTAAGATACACAACAAAATGACTTCTCATATACTCAATAAAGGTATGACAAAATGTTAAAACTAAAAAACCAAACACAACAATATACAAGTTACTAATATTATTAGAACTTGTAACACCATCTGTCACATACTGGATGAATAAAGGATTAATTAATATAAATACTTCTATTGCTAATGATAATAACAATAAAATAAATAGGCTATTTTTTAACCCTTTAATATTCTTGAACAGATCTAATAAAGACAACTTGTTCTGTGCTTGAATTGGTGAAAAATGCTCATTTTTATCCACCTCCAAAACAATACCGGTAAATGAATTAGACACTTCCTCAAAAGAAACTTTTCTTTCCCCAACCGCAGGATCATGTATAACAATATACTTACTATGGACTGATTTAAGGACTACAAAATGATTTAAATTCCAGTGCAGCACTGCTGGGTATTGAACTTGTTTTAGTTCCTCAACTTCGACTCTAATAGCCCTGGTGGTGAAATCTAATTTTTCAAATAAACGGACTAAATCCAGCATTGTTGAGCCATGCATTGAAGCTGTGTCCATAGCTCTTAATGAGAATAAGTCAATTTGATGCCCATGAAAGTTGCTAATCATTGCTACACAGGCCTGTCCGCATTCCGAGAATTGATCTTGTTTAAGTACTGGCAACTTCTTTTTACCGATGTTTAATATACTTTTTGCTATTGCTGTCATACAACTTGCGCTCCATAATAGCTATAGATTGGATCAAGAATCAATTGCCAGATTTTCTTTTTTTCCCCGGTAATAATGGCCGTAAGTGTCATCCCATGATTTAATTGCGCTTTTTTCCCGTAGGCTAAAATATAAGGGGCCTTTAATTCGGCTTTTACTTTGTAATAAGGTTCTCCGATATGAATCGGCTTATCCTCTTTTTCATCTGTTAAAATGGTCTGGTTGATTTCTTTAATAGTTGCCTCGTAAAAACCAAATCGCTGCGATGGATAAGCATCATATTTTAAGTTTATTATTTGCCCTGGCTTTAAAAATCCAATGTCTCTCGATGGGATATAAAGCCTTGCAATCAAGTTGGCCTGTGATGGAATGATCTGTAATAACGGTTTATATTGCTGAATTTTCTGGCCCCTACGATAAAATATATTGGTAACGATTCCATCTGAAGGAGCGGTGACTTGTTGAGTTAGGTTTTCTTTAAATTGTATTAGATCATACTCAGCGATTTTTAGTTTATTCTGTAACTCCAGTAGTGCTGACTCTGCATCTTTTAAATTAGAAACGGATATATATTGCTTTTCATATAGCTTAGATAAAGCTTGATAATGCTCCTTTTTAATTTGATATTCTCGCTTTAAATTAGCAATACGCTGATCATGATTGTTTATTTGTATTTCGCTGTTCATTGAAGAAGGATTAGTGATAATAAACAAAACCTGGCCTTTTTTTACTTTACTTCCTTCCTCAACATAGATTTGGTCAACTATTCCAGAAACGTCAGACTCTACAGAAATAATCCCATTTTCAGTATCAAGATAACCCCTAACAAAAGTTCTTTCTGAAATTTGAGCAACACAAAAAAATACCAATAAAACCAGAACAATACCTAAACCAACAAAACCAGCAACTCGATAATTTAAAGGAATGTTAATTCTGGCTATACCCAAACTTCTATGAATCCGATTGTTAATAACATCCTGCCTGAAAAGGGGACTTTTATTTTCCATAAGACAGCGCCTCTAAAAACGGATTTTCCTTAATGTTTAATATTTTGCTTATCCTTAATCCATTTCGACCAGCTTATATAATCATGTTCATCATAATTTTTATGGCTTAATTCCTTTAATATATGATAGGCAAAATCGTGATTATTGGGCTGTTTAAGTTTTAATAGCTCAATTAAGGTTTGTCCTGCTTGATTGATGACCTGCGTATGTGTCCCTGGATCTGATTTTATAATACCCAATAAAACATAGGCCGCTTTATTTCTATCTGTTACATAAGGATAATTTAATGCTTGAATAATCCTTTCAATTTTAAGATTATCCACTTTATGCTTAGCAGCAATTGCACCTAAAACTCGCATAACATTATTTCGAACCAAATCACTTGGATCATCAGTAAAATTTATTAGAAATTCAGCGATCTCCTGATGATGATTATCATTTGCCAATATAAAAATTGCGTCTCCTCGAACATTTTCATCAGCACTATGCTTTATAAGGTTTAATAACTCTTGTTTATTTTTGGCAACGCCTTCTTGCAATTTTGGCAGAATATTTTTAATTCCCTCTTCATCAAATCCCCAAGTGCAGTGTGTTGTAGGACAGGAGGTTTTTTTTAGATCGAGCTTATTTTCTCTGATAAGCTTCAAATTTTTTTCATCATACTCTTTCCATATCCTAAAAAGGTTTTTTGTTTCCTTGCCTGGCACAATTTTAATTGTACGAACAAGCTTCTTTTTACCCGGCATTCTATCTACATCACTCGCTTTGACTATATCAAGCGTACCAAAAATTTTTTGCTCAATAGGATAATATATAACAGATAGTTTAACGTCAGAAAAATCATCGATTTGCTTAATTCGTGCAATTATCCTTTCTTCAAATTTTAACCTATGAACCATATCTTTCTCACTCGGTTCAGTTATTAAATGGTTCATTTTTTTTGATTCATTTAAATATTGCTCAAACATTTTTGAACAACAAGTATAAATTTTCTGTCTAGTCTTTTCATCAACCCCAAAAATATCAAAATTTTCAGGGTTAGCGAATATTTTATTAGACAATAGTAATAACCCGAAGATAAACATTCCTAATTTTTTCATCATTACGCCACTCTTTTAACTTGATTTAAATAAACATGTTTATTAATATTTTCATCACAAATCTTTTGTGCCTTATCATCAAAATCTTTTGTTGATAATGTACTGCTTGATTGTTTCCAAGAAAAATCAAAGCGTTTTTGAATCATGAATTCAGCAAACATATCCATATAACATAATTCCGGCAGTATGTCCTCTACCCATAAAAACTGGCCTTGCTCGTTTAATTCCAGAAAAACAACATCATCATCTGGAGTTACAATAAAATCAAAGCAGCCAAAGACCACACCAGTTTCTTTCATAAATTGAATAATTTTATCTTTAATTGGTTGGGTTAACTCATAGGGGGAGAGTGCTAACTCATGACCAGGAATTTTCCGCCAGTCAGTTTGACCTTGTGAATGCTGTTGTGAATGAATTTTAACTGCACTAATATGGGATCCAAAGCAAGTCACTCTTAACTCAAACTTTTTCTCTATATACTTTTGATATATACCTGGCACGACTTGTAACATCTCATCAGAGGGTAAATCTTTTAAAGAAATTTTATCTGTATATAACAGCCTCATGCCATTATTATCAGCCCAGTAATGGGGCGCAAAAGGTTTATATATGACCCCATCATTTTTTGAATTTTTAAGGAAGTTTTTTATATCTTCTGGGGAGTTTGATATTAATGTCTCTGGTAATTTTAAACCGCATTTTTGAGCTAATTTTAATTGTGTTATTTTGGAGCGCGTTTTATATGTCGATTCGATAGGATTTACCCACCAGGCATTATCATTAAGCATGTAAGGAATTGAATCATGATACATGGCATTTTCTTTCTGGACAAATCGCTTATCATCTTCATGGATATGATCAGGGATATGGGGCCTTCGAGGTCTTCTCCACCAGATGGAATCAATACTGTTTAAATCCCATTCTATCTTATCATTTTCATTATTCTTCGTATTCCAGAGGTTTTCACCATTTGAAAAATAGAGATTATTTTTTTGGATACTTGGCATATCTGCACTAAAAAATAAATTACTTTTGTACCCCTTTTGTTCTAAAGCAAGATGGACTAATACTGCGTGAATATCATCTGGTTCTGTCATAATTAAAACAGTCATTTTTGTAACTCCTTAAATCTTTAAAATGGGTCTTTTTTTAAAAAAGACTCATAATTGAATCAACTAATGAATTGTTAATCCCATATCTGATCTGCTTCAGCATCCAAATTTCCTGGAAAAGATCCTGTTCCTCGTTGAGTATGTTGACAGGTTAAATTCACTGAGCCACCCGATATTTTCATCAGATCTTCATTGCTTAACTCTTTAGAGGTGTAATAACCCAGGACTCTTGTTTTTTTTTCCATATTTATCTCCATTAATAATTAATCGTAATAGACATCTTCAGTCTCATCATAACCCGGTGGATAATTTGTTTTTCGCCTAACTTTTTGTATCGTTAGCTTGTTTGAGCCACCTGAGATTTCGTATAGCTTATCGGTTGGTACTGCTTTAGCTTTTATATAAGCTAAAGATCTTTCTTTTGTTTCCATCACAACCTCTTATTAATCCCAACGAATATCGCCACCAACATCCCAATTACGATGCTGATCGACAGTTTCTTTGGTAGTATAAGATGTAGTACCTGTCATCGAGCCACCGCTAATTTCTTTTAGCTCGTCATTTTGAATCACTAGTGCTTTTTTAAAAGCAAGTGTCCGCTCTTTATGATTTGATTTATTCATTTTTACTCCTTTATATGTTTACTATCTTCATTTACAAGCTATCTAAGAAGCTGCTAATGCTTAACAAACTTGATAGGTAGATTCTTATTCTTTTCAGAAAATAAGAATTCTTTAATTTAAAATATGAAATGTATTATCGTATTAACTCTTTCAACAAATCGTCCATAAAGGAATCATTTTCAATCCCGTTAGATTCGTGATACGCCGACCATCCAGGTGATGGGTTGGCTTCTAATACAACGTAACCACTGTCAGACTTGATAAAATCAATTCCCATTAATGTATTTTCTTCATTTTCGGTTACCGCAAAGCAAAATGCTTTGAGCTCATCAGAAAATTCTTTAAAATCAATAAGTGAAAAAAAGTTGTCGTCATAACGGTAATCAACACTAACCTTTTCCAGCGATAATTTGCCATAAACCTTTTTATTAACAACATGTACTCGCAGATCATTCCCTTTTACTTTTTCCTGGAATAAAGTAGGTATATTAGATAAACTCGCCTGCTTCCAGGAAAAGAAATCTGCGTCATCAACGACTATTGAACGAATACCGGAAAGAGACTTCACAATATAGGATTTATTGCTGGGAAGGTTCGCCAACCCATTTTTTCCCTTAATGACATAACTTTTGCCAATAGAAATATTATCGTGATGCTTACTGGCTTCCCTTAATGAACTATTTAATTGATATAGTTTTGATTCATTATTGTGTTGTTGTTTGGGGGCACAAATAACTCTGCCTTCCCAAGTGTCAACAAAATTGTAAAATTCACCCATCATCATCCAGTATGGATCGGCTCTATCTATCTGACAGCCTCGTATATACAAATTTCTTGGGTGTATTTTGAATTGTTCAATATCATTTTTACGATATATAAAATAACTTTCAGAATTGTTTTGAATATAAGTCCATTTTTTGTGAAGATCTTCATAATAAAAAACAAGGATCTTATCTTTCTCATCAATAGCATGCTCAAGATTTAACAGAACTTTATCTTTCTTTGGGCCAAAAGCAATAGTATTTACGAATAGGTCTGGCATATCCTTTACATTTGAATAATCTATTTCAACAAATGGCTGATGTGATTTATCAAGTCTGCCTCCATTGATTTCAGGCCTATGACTTGAGCTAATAAAAGTGGCTAATTGAGACATTTAGAACTCTCCTCTACTAAATGCTTCTGCATATAACCATCAAACCCAGGATTTGTTACAGACTGAATCACATCTATATTAATACAGCCAAATGTTATCTGATCATCATTAATGAATAATAAAAGTTCAAATATAAAATAATTAAATAAGCTACGAATTTGTGGCAAAACATTCCTGATTCTATCTTGCTGCTCTTCACTTAATTGTTCATCAAACGTTATTAAATCTTTTTCACCAATAGATAAGACAAACAAAGGCATACCATTAGGTTTAACAAAGCGAAAACCTGTTTCTTGTTCATTGTAAGTCTGATGAGTAGACCAATTTAAACAGTCAAATATATTTGAATGAACCACATTCTTTTCATCAGACAAAAACTTATAACCCGGACTTCCCCAGTAATATTTTGGGATAGATATCCCTTTGATGTTTTTAACCATCTGCCATTGCTGAGGTAGTGTCTTAAAACGCTCACAAATCCCATTGATAGCTTGATTCTGTGGACTTAAAAAGGCATTCAAAGCAAATCCTAAATAGGCTTCGAACTCTCTTTGAGCATAATCCTGATCTTCTTTACGAAAGTTTTGAAATAAACGTTCTTCAATGTTGATCACCCTGTTTAATATATAATGAGAGTTATTGGAATACTGATTTCCTTGACTATCATGCCACTCAATCACCGGACCATTTTTATCTAACTTATCTCTTATATCGAAGTTGTCTAATAACTCCTGAATATAAATGATATCTATTAATGAATTTAAGAAATCACTTTCCCGAATCCATTTTGTAATTGCCTCATCCTTATGAGATGAGGCAACAAGTAGTTTTTTCTCAGACATATCAGAATCTATACGCAATTTTTTTGTTATTCATACTATTCATCATGGTCAAACCTGATTCACAACCATCCTTAGAAGAATCCTTACCACCTTCCTTGCCTTCACTACCACCTTCCTTGCCATCACTGTACATGCCAAAAAAGATTTCAATTACATTTTCCATTTTATTTTGGTCTTGCATTATACTTCTCCATTATCTTTTAATGATTTCACCACCAATTACATTGCCACCAACTTTTGAGTCACCTCGGATATATACTTTTCCATGGCCGTCATCAAAAACAATATCCCCACTTACTTCAGAGTTATTCTCAAGAATGACTTCCTGAGTTTTATTGTCTGTATGATGAATTTGTAAGTTTTCATTTATTTTTGAGTTAATCAGACGAATTGAACTTGAAAAAATATCCAGTGATTTCTCAAATATCGATAAAGATGCTTTTAGCGATCCTTTTATTTCAGCATTTTGGTTAACAACACATTGAATCAATACTGCACTTCCATTAACGTTTAACGATGCAAAGTTCGCATCATCAGCATTCAACATGCCATTAACAAGGGTTGCACCTTCTACTGTTGTGCCGTTTACTGTCACCATTCCATTTCCAGATAAACTTCCAACTGTCCCTTTTCCACATGTCACGCTACCAGGCGCATGTTTGCATACATCTGCATTTACAGCTGTTACAGCGCTTGTGAGCATCAATGCGGAAATTATTTTTTTAAACTTCATTTTAATTATCTCCTTTCATTGTCCATTCATTAAAGTTGCGAGGTTGAACACATTTTTACAAACTTCTGAGTTAATAAACCTGTTTTCCATTAATTCCGAGGATGCTTTCCTTTTCTCCTCCTCGAGGTGGGACTTTTCGAATGTTCCATCTATTCTTAAAATTCCTGTTCCATTTATAGACTGGACTTGTTCTAATCCATTAAGTTTTCTCACTACATTTATCAAGGCAATACAGATAGGTAATCCTGCACTTCTTGCATCTTTAACGCTCCAATTATTTCCTGTTGAAATAAGTCGGTATTCAAAATTTTTTAATACTTCATATGATTTTTTCAATGAACTCATAATTTCAATATTTCTTTTAAAAATTCTTTCTAAAGAGAATGCTATTATCCCCTGAGAGCTAACGCTAAAATTTAACCTTTTCAAAACCATTAATTCAATTTTTACAACCAAAGCTTTCTCTTCCGATGTGTAACCTGGAATAAAAACATCTATGCATATATCATCAGATTTTGTTATTTTCGAGTCTGTTAAATTTCTTTGCATTAATATTGTCATTACATTCTCTTAATTATAAACATGTGGCATAATAAGCTTTAAAAATATCACTTTATTCATTTTTCGAATAAATAATATTCTTTAATTGAATGCATGTCAATGGCTTTATTTAATTTATGAATAATTTTTTTTTAGGTGTGGGATTAAATAGTTTCCAAGATAAAAATATCCCAAAACTTGAGTATAGCCAGTCTGACTGTTATAGAGTTAAACGCACTCTAGATATTTTTGTTGATACAAAGGATTCAAAGCTTTATATAAATCAAAAAGCAACAAAGAAAAATATTGTTGATAATTTAAATCAACTACCTTCAAATATTGAATATTTATTTGTATTTATTTCTAGCCATGGAAAACGAATAAATAAAACTTCATATATTTTCTGTTATGACACCCGCCTCGATATGTTACCCTCTTCAGCTTTAGATGTTTCGGAGCTCATTCAAGTATTGAGCAAAAGCAGAATCAAAAATATATATCTAATAATTGATTGCTGTGAAATGCAATTCCCAAGAGCGAAACTAAATAATCAAATTTCTGTTATTACACCTAAACAAAACCTCTCCTATGAAGATACTTTCCATAAACAGAGCTTATTTGCAAAAGCAATCATAAAGTACATTAAAAAACATTATTCAAAACAATTTACTAATTTTGCGTCAAATAAATACAATAAACTAAGAAAGCAAATTTTTTCAAAATCGCTCACAACATCCTTTATATATATTTATGGTGACTCAGGAGTCGGAAAAAGCCACTTCCTTAGGCAGGTCGAAGAAAATGAAGAATTCACGTTTTATGTATCAATACCAAAACTAGATAACTTAACTTATGATATTGTACTTACGCTGATTAGTGAAAAAATCATATCAAACTATGATGAGGATCTCATGAATTCAAAGGATACCAACCCAGGAAGATTTATTCGATTCTATTGTAATAACAATCCTCATTGCCAATTACTCATTGATCACTTCGACCATCTAAATGAACAACAAGCAAGCCGTTTAATACAGTTTCTAAAAGAAATTCCTGCCACTAAATTGATAGCATCTTCCAGAATATTGAATAAAGAAAATTCTATTAATTATTTCAAATTTCCTCAATTGACATCAAAAGATATTGCTGAATTAGCTAAAGAATTCCCAAATTTAATTAATAAATTAAATCCCCAAAAACTTTACTCTCATAAAAACTACATTGACTTATTAAGCTTCATTTATGAACACAATACACAACAGCAAAGCGATGGTTTATTGTTAACCAAAGAATTTAAAAATGCTTATAAAGCCATTGCTATATCAGGAGGCTTTATAAATCTGGATAAGTTTTCAGTCATTTTTAACCTACCAACTTATATATTTAATAATTTAATAAGCTTAGGAATATTAATCCAGCATGAGTCATTTTTTTATCCTCACGATAAAATTTATGAGGTTGAAATATCTGAACCAGAATTTAAAAGTTACCAAGAGAATGCAAAAACATACTGGAAATGCGAAATAGAAAGTAATACAAAAAATACCAAAGCTCTTCATAGCTACATTTTACTTATTAAAACTTTTGACCTTAAGTTTAATAGTAAAGAATGCTCTTTTTATAAAAAACTCATATTGACCCTGAAGGGTCGGCAAAATACATACTATTTGTTAATTGTTTATAAATACCTATCTCGACATTCAATTTCAGACTCTTTAAAGGTCGTATTATGCGAAGCGCTGATTGATATTGGTAAATTTGATGAAGCATTTTACTTAATTTCAACTTCACATCAACCTAGCTTAACTATTTTAGAACTAGAAACTGAACTACTGTGGTGGAAAGGCCAGTTTACCCAATGCATTAATATTTCCAGCGCTTTAATCAAAAAGAACAACATACCTAACACTAACTTATTATGTTCTAGAGGTATTGGATATTTCTTTTTAGGGAAATGGGACAAGTCACAAAAAGATTTAATTACCGTCATACAAAAAGCGCCATTATATGATTTAAAGCAACGATATATATCCTATTGTGTTCTTGCTACTATCCAGGGAATTAGAGGCACCGATTTTTTAAATTGCTCAAAAAACTTTATAGAAGCAATAAAGATCGCAAAAAAATCAGGTAAATTATCTTGGATTTCTTTAATATATGGCAACATGGGTGAAATCTTATGGAAAGGCTCTCTATATAAAGAAGCAACTGATGTTTTGGGTATGGCTAAGCATCTTGCATATTTAACTGATAATAAAACGCTACTTTTAGAGATCAATAGAAATCTATTACATACTTATCATCGCGCTGGAAATTTATCTGATTTAGAAAAACTTATTCCTGAGTTAGAATTAATATTTAAAGACTCATCAGATAACTATGTTAAAATGCAAATTATTAATAGCCTTATCACGCATTATATCTTTATAAAAAATCATGAATATTTATCATTAGTCGACAGTGCCATTAATCTTACCCAAAACAATAATGAATACTATATATATTCATTATCAAACCTTTCTCTTATCACCCTCATAACCAGCACAAGTCCAACCCTTGCTATAGGCTCAATGAATAAGGCATTAGACTTATGTTATAAAGGAAAAAATTGGCTTGCTATTAAACAATGTTTAGATGACTGGGACCAGTGCATTGACATTTATAAGCTCAACCACTCTTTATCAAAACAAGTCTTTCAAAAATGGCATCTAATGCTTGAAAAAGAGTTAACACCATACCTTCATCATCTTTTTGATTTGCACGCATATCTTCTACAGCATTAAATAGAATTGTAGCCAAATGAACATTTACAGTTGGGTCAGCTGCCAAATTATGGTTTGAGCAAAATTCATCTAGCTTCTCATAAATGTATGGTATCAAATTAACGGTAGCTTTTTTTTCTGTTGATTTTTTTGACAAGGAATCTTCTATCTCAGTAATACCATCCTCATTGAGTAGTTCAGAAATTGGAACATGCAAAACTTTAGATATTTTAGATAACATATCTACCGTCATTTGAGTTTCACCTCGCTCAATACGACCAACTCGTTGGTAATCAATGCCAACCTTCTCCGCTAGTGAATTGAGCGACATCCCTTTAGATCGCCTAACGTCTCTTAACTTCAAAAGAATTTTGTTGTCATTTGGGGCATCATCTGACATAACTTTTCCTCAATATTCGGCATTATTGTTAAAAACTGTTCTACATCTTCGAAAAATGGATAATGGCCTGTACCTTTTAGCACATATGTTCTATCTTTCATTACCTCATGATCACAGTAAAATACATCCTGCTCACCAACGACTCTAATCATAGGAACATCTGAATTATTAACTAATGAATGCTCATCAAATGATTGTACCTGCTCACTTATAGCATTACACGATGAAACATTAAAAGAAACATCAAAAGGTAATGAGTTTTTCTTGCTATTTACATAAAATGGATAAATTAACCTGAACAACTCAGAACCATCAGACGAGTCTTGAGAAAGCGCAATAATTTTTTGTAAAGTAGGTTCTGGTACCTGACTTGTAAGTTGTGCCAAAGCCATTTTCCAACTATCAATAGTAAATGGTATGGGGTTTAGCATTATAATAGCTTTTAAATTATTATTATTTCTTTCAAGAACCCTTAGCGCAAGATAATTTCCAAATGAGTGAGTTATTAAGCCAAAATCCTCTTTGTTACCTGTTTCACCTTCAAGTTGCTCAATCATTTCTATTATTGTTGGGGTAGGTTTCACTGAGCCTGGAGCACCAAACGGTTCATAAAAGCGTAGATCAAATCCCCTGAAGATATTTGGCAATGAATTTTTTAAATAAACATTACCTAAACCAGGCCCACCAGGCACAACGACCCACTTGAGGTTATTAAACATCATGTGCTCCCTTCTTTATAAAATTAAAATAAACAAGGCCTATTTGAACAAATGAGTCAGGATCTTCATACCATTTATTAATTTCATAAATAACCTCATCTGAACAGTTGGTTATCTGGCAAGTAGCCAACATATATCTATAATATTTTTCTTTATAATTTGGTAATAAACTGGGAACATAATAATATTGCCGCTCTTTTAAAGCGAAACCATGTTCCTTGAGCTCATATTCCAAATAATCATTAACATTCCTTCTCGCAGTACTCGGACTCAATACATCTCTATGTTTAATTAAATGCTCATTGAACGCTGGCAGATCTTTGGATAAATAAAACAAATCATCGTAAGGCTCTATAATAACCAGCTCAGTTTGATCATTTGTTTTTTCGGCAAGATTGAAAAAGAAAGCTTCCCGATCTTCTAGTTGATGGACAATCAGTCTTAAAATAATCAGATCATAATCCGACTCTAAGTCATTAACACTGCCTAACTTAAATTTAAGATTTTCTTTCTCTTTACTAACTGACATATCAAGCAAATCTTTACAAATATCATATCCCTCATATACCGGCCTTGGAAAACTACCACATACCTTTATTAAATACTCCCCACTCCCAGAACCTATCTCAACAATTTTTGACATTGCATCTAGATTAAGTTTTTGATAGAAAGCTTTTTCAAAGGGAAAGCACATATCAACCTGTTCACTCAACATATTTGAATACGCTTTATAATTGATGAACATAAAAAAACACCATCACATTAAAATAATGAATACATAATAATCAAATATTGACGTATTTTCAATATTTGATTATTATGTATTCTTGAAATTATTGAATAAATAATTTAATGTCTTAAATTTTTTGATTATAAGGAGTTAATTATGCCCTCCTAAGCCATATTCAGGATGATGCAGGACTTATAAAATCAACAGTCCTGCATTCGTGTTCATAGTGTTTTTATCAACAAGTACATCAAAAATAACCACCTTTCTGTTAAAAACAAGTAGAATAATACCAGCTACAATACATAACGCACCCCAAAAAAGGAAAGTTTCTTGATAAACTAATATAGAAGGATAATTATCAGATACAGATAAAACATTTTTGCCTTCAAATAGTATATCCACCAAACCACCCAAATAACTTGAAAAAGCCATAAATAAGTACCATGCGCCCATTACAGTATTTTTTAAGCCTTTTGGTGCATGAAGATTTAGTGCATGTAAAATAGGCGGAGACAAGCAGATTTCTCCAGCTCCAATACAAATATAGCCAAGAATAATAAAAAACAAGCAAACAAATTGAGTTTTTTCATTACAAATAAAGCTAGATACTAAAAAAAACAAAAAGCCTAATCCACCCGTTATGATCCCATAAGACAGTTTACTTACTATATTTGGTCTAATATTTTTATTTGATAATTTTTTCCATAGAAATTGAAATATTGGCGCGGTTAAAATTAAGAAAAAAGGATTAAGTGAAGCAAAAACTGAAGTTGGAATGTTTATTCCATAGATTGACTTATCTACATATCTATCAAGATAAAATGTTAATGCGCTTCCAACCTGGAGGCTTGCAGCAAAAAATATCATACAAAAAACTAACAGCCCTAACAAAGCTATTAAGTTTCTCCTACCGAGATCTGGTTGCTTTTTGTAGATGCTATAAAACATATAGAAAAATAACATTACCAATATAAAAATAAAATTATGAAAAGCATTATATTGCTTGATTATGAACAATGTTAGGAGAAATGTAATTAAGATCATGAAATAACCCTTGCAATCACTACTATTACCTTCGTTCATAAAACTCAGTATTAGCTTCCGACGAAAACCAATTATAAAAGAAACAACAAATAATCCGAGAGAGCTTAAGTAGAAGCAATAACTAAATTTAATAAAATTTAAAAATAAAAAACCAAATATCAATGGTGAAGCTAAGGCACCTAAATTAAGTACAACATAGAAATGATCCTGCCCTAATATGACGGACACCCTGCTAAGAGAGTAAAATCTAAAGCAGAGGTGAAAAATGAACAATAATAAATCAGAACAAAAAGTAGT
>NZ_CAAAIW010000037.1 GCF_900640115.1 Legionella yabuuchiae | reverse complement strand
AATCTTATTCCAACCTTGAAATCACCCCTGAGAATGAAAGTGCGTTTGTGCTTTTAGTCGAAGACAATTTTATCGCTCGTAAAATTGCTTCTGACGTATTGACCAAAGCTGGCTGTCGCGTCATGCAGGCGGAAACATCAACGAAAGCTTATGAACTAGCTCAGAGCCACCGTTTTGATTTTATTCTAACCGATATTGGGCTGCCGGATTTCTCAGGCTTTGATTTATCGAAGAAAATACATCATTACGAACAAGAAAATAATTTGCCTGCAACGCCCATCATTGGTCTTTCAGCCCATGCGGCTCAAGAAGATGTTGCAGAAGCGCAGCAATCCGGCCTTTTGGATTTAAAAGAAAAACCATTGAAAGCAGGCCTGGTTGAGAAACTCATTTATCAATTTAGACAAACACATTCAAAAACGCCCACCTCTACTGCCCAAGAGGCACAACAAACCCTAGAAAAAGACGATAATGCTCAACAGTATGCAGCTGACTTGCCAGAAAATACAGGTGAATTGTTTAAGTTGTCTTCTTATCCTCTTCTGGATATTGATGAAGGCATCAAAATCACCACTTCTAAAGAAATACTGGCCGATGTATTAAAACTTATGGGCGAGCAATCCTTACCCCAAGATTTAAAAGAAATGATTGACGCGCACGATGCAGGCGACTGGGATAAAGCCCAAAAACTTGCCCACAAAATCAAAGGTGGGGCGGTCTATGTGGGTACAGAAAAAATGAAAATGGCCTGTCAGTATCTTGAACGGTATTACAAATCAGGCCAACGCGAGTTACTTGAGCCATTATATCAGCAAATGCTTCAAGTCATTGATGAAACGCGAAATGAGATTTTATCCTGGGTTAAATCTCAAAGTTAAGCAAATCTTTTACGGCTGATACACTTTTTTGCGTCTAGATATTCGCTCCAATATCAGTCGAATAGTCGCTCGTTTCACAATCATTTGAACGGTAACTTTCTATTAAATTAACAGCGTTTTCTTGAGCTGCTTTTTGCTGTTTTTTAAGATAATGAGTCCCAAAAAAACCAAGACTTAACGAAGACGCGCCAGTAACAGTCAAGGCGCCGCCTGTTGTCGCTGCAATGGTGGCCGATATTCCAGTCAAGCTTAGGATAACTGCACTCACCGCGGGGATGGCTGCGGCAGTTAGCGCTAAAATTCCTGCTAAAAGCAAAAACGCTGCGATGCATTGCACGCTTTTCTGAGAAAAAAATTGGAGAAAGAATGAAGGAGAAATAGGTTCTAAAATTAAGTTTTCTGAGAGTCTTTTTGTAAACTGCACTTCAAAGACACTGCTGGCTTTCGAACTAAAGTGGCCATGACAAGCGGCAGCACTATAGAGATAAGAAGCGTAAGCCGCCGCATACACATATCGATAAATTTTTTGCGCCTTGTCCAATGACTCATTAAGCGATTCATTGGACGTGCTCTTTAAAGACCGCTTAATGAGCTTTAACGCTTCTTGAGTAATATCGGCTGCCTCTAGTTTCAACGCCAAAGTTTCAAATGCCTGGATTGCGCTTGCTTTTTGTCCGTTTAAAATGGCGTTTTCCTGCATGGCGAGCAAAGCAAGATGAATTGAAATCATCGAAAGATTCACAAATGCCCCTGATGCGATATAAGAACTTACGCCACCCGTTACATCGCAAGGCAAAGGACAGTTATCGATGACCGCTAAAGTCGCGGCTTTGATTGCAAAATGTTCGGCCTTAACCCTACTTTTCCATGCTTTTTTACCCATTGTTACAATGGCTTTTTTAGTGTCTTGGCTTATCATATGGTAATTCCTTTTGTTGGATTGTTTGCCTTCGCTCCATCGTTGGCCTAGTGGAGTCAAACTACATACATGCTTTTCTCAAATATTCGATTTGAGCGGATTGGTCTTGTTGTGAGTTTTTTGGCTTTGAAAATATACCAAAGTTATTAACCATCACGCCCTCTGTAGTTAATCCTTCCGTTGCTCGAGAACCAATAGCTTCAAGCCTTGTGACTTGTTCATCTTGCTTTTTAACAAGCTCAGTGTGAACTGTTAAGAGCTCACTATATTTTTGAGTTGCTTCTTGCAATTGTGTTTTAGTTGTAGAAAGCTCTGCTTCGGCTTGACAAATTCTTTCAGAAATTGAATGAAACTCTCTACTGCTATCGGATAAAAAGTCATTAAGTCGCTGAACAAACTGGCTTCGTTTTGTTTCATCTTCGACTAATGCTTGAGAAAGCGATTCAACACTACCTTTAAGCGTTTGATTTACAAGTTTTAAATTCCTAATTTCTAGCGCTGATTTCTCTTTCAAAGCAATCAATTGATTTGTTGATGTTTCTAGGGCTTTTGCTGTACTAGAAAGTTCTAAATTCGCTTTTTCCAATTGTTTTGCAGTTTTATGTAAGGCGGCTTTAGTATGCTCAAACTCTTTTAGGGCGAGAGCTTGACTCTTACTCGTACTTAGAAGAGACGTATGAATTTCTTTTAGTTTACTAATCTCTTTATCCAGTGAGTCAATGTTTTTTTCAAGATTAGTAACTTCTGATTTTAACTTGATATTTTGCTCTGTGAATTTCTGAACTTCTTGTTCTAATTTAAGCGCTTGGTAAGCAAGATGAACAAAGATACTTTCAAGCATCTCACCAACCTGTGAAGATAAAAATTTAATTAACTTTGCTTTATCTTCAAGACTGGATGCATGCATATGAAGAAAAATGGAAGTTATAACAAAACCAATTCCCCCTAAAGCTGCAATTCCTGCCAAAAAGGGATAAGTTATAAAAAAAGCACCACCGGTTAACGCAAGGCCTAAAGGAATTTTTATATATATTGGCAAAAGTGCAAACTGTTTGGCCAACCAATCCAGTGGCGAATCATGCTGGTTTACGGATTCAAAAACATCGTCCATGGCGCGGCGGACGCGATGAATGCTATCGGTGTTGAGTTCAGCGCTCATTTTTTTGATTTCTTCGGGGCTTGAAGGAAGACCTATTTCATTTGCTAAGGTTTTGAATGCTTGCAGAGGGATATTAAGGGTGGGTTTACTTGCCATATGAAACTCCTTTTTTTCCATGAGAAAATACAAAATAACCAGCTTGGCTCCATCTGTACTGATTAATTCATGGGCATTCTATCGGAGGGGATTTAGATTTACAAGACCAACCACACCTTGACTACCAATTTATTTTTTAAAATTACTTTGGTTCAAGTCGTGTTGTTTCCTTAGAAACTTAAAGCATCGATGCCACGTTCTTTTATCTATGTGCAAAGCTCCTCTGTGAACAGTATACTGTATTAAATATAAAGTTCATCAAATTGGGATGAAAATCAAGTGGATATACAAAAAGCAGATAGTTATCTTGGATTGGCTACGCAGTTTTATGATTTTATCAGGCCTGAACCTCCTGAAGATGCTTATTTATTTTATCGATCTTATGTTAGTGAGGCAGATGGATATATTCTTGAGCCAATGTGTGGATCAGGACGATTTCTAATTCCCTTGGTTGAAGAGGGTTTTAATGTTCATGGCTTTGATGCCAGTGACCACATGCTTAAAGCACTACAGGATAAAGCTACATCCAAACATCTTAAACCTAGGGTATGGCAAGATTTTGCAGAAAATTTAGAGAGAAATGATAAATATAGTCTTATTTTTATCCCCAGTGGTTCATTTGGACATATCATAGATTTTACTGAAATTAAAAAAACACTTGAAAATTTTTATAATTGCTTAAACGAAAAAGGAATTTTATTATTCGAAGTCGAATCTTCTCTTTCAGCGCTGAACAGCCAGCTAGGTATTTGGCGCGGCATGGTGTGTAATATGCCAAATGGGGATTCAATCCTGCTTAGCCGATTATCAAATATACAAAATAGCGTTTGCTATTCAATCGATAAATACGAATTGCTTAACAATAATCAAATTATTCAAACTCAAATAGAAAAATTTAATGTTCGACTTTATGATGATCGGACAATTTTATCAAAGCTACTACAAGACATTGGCTTTCAAGAAATTAAAATTCTAAAAACTTATGAGCGACGTTCTAATCCTGACGAAAATGATGCTGCTTTTGTATATGAGTGCAGGAAGTAATGTTATCATTTTGCCGAATTAGTTAACGTCCCCTAAAGTTTTTTGCAAGTAAGACCGGCCCGTACGGGCTACTTCTTCCTCTCTGGCTACTTGCTAATGTAGTTCCTTTGGCTTTTCTAGGAGGTAGAAAAGACCCTCATAATATAATTATCATACCTCCGCTTCGCTAAATTTTTTGTGAATTAAGTGATTAGCGTGGGGGCTTGATTTGATAAAATAACTGCAAATATTCCCCATATCCTCGTTCTTTCATCTGATCTTTAGGAATAAACTCAAGTGCTGCTGAATTAATACAATAACGCAAACCGGTTGGCTTTGGACCATCTTTAAAAACATGTCCTAAATGTGAATCAGCATATTTTGATCGCACTTCTGTGCGTGTCAGGAACAATAAATGACGTTCTTTATTCAACTTAATATATTTTTCATCTATAGGTTTAGTAAAACTTGGCCAGCCCGTGCCGGATTCAAATTTATCCGTCGAACTGAACAAAGGCTCTCCTGAAACAATATCCACATAAATACCTTCTTTTTTATTATCCCAGTATTTGTTTTTAAACGCTTTTTCAGTGGCATTGTTTTGAGTCACTTCAAACTGTAGCGGCGTCAGCTGTTTGAGGCGTTTTGGCTTATCAAACTCTGGAAATGCATAGGCCGGCATGGCAAAATATAAAGCAATGATAATGGTCATCAGGTTAAAGCTTTTCATTCTGCCATACCTCCTTCACCTTTGCATCACGTCCACAACGATAGCGATAATACTTATAGCGCAAGGGATTTTTTTTATAATAATTCTGGTGATAATTTTCAGCCGCATAAAATTGTGTTGAAGACAGTAACTCTGTATAAACCACTGGCAAGTTTTTCTTAACCGCCCCCAGCACCTCCATAGCGATCTCTTTTTGATGAGGGTTCTGATAAAAAATAACTGAGCGGTATTGTGGACCTTCGTCACAGAATTGACCGTTCTTCTGAGTAGGATCAATGTGTTGAAAAAAATATTTAACCAGTTCGCGATAACTGATTTTTTCCGAATCATAAACCAGCTTCACTGCCTCTACATAATTGGTAGTTCCTGCTGAAACCAACTTATAAGAAGGGTTGTTATAAGTCCCGCCATCAAAGCCGGAGGTGGTCGACAATACACCATCTATTTTATCAAAATCAGCTTCAACGCACCAAAAACAACCGCCCGCAAAAACTGCTGTTTCCTGCTTTGCGTATGCGATCGCTGATAAACTTATAAAAACCACTATGCATAAGACTCGAAGCATAATAAAACCTTTTGTTACTTTTTAAAATGTAGCAAATTGTTTAAAAAATTTCCAAAACAACCCTAGATAAAAAGAAGCGAGTGTAGATCAGGCCTAGGCCCGAGAAATTTAGATTATTCATCGTAAGCCATTGATTTCGAATCATCACACGAAGCCCGATCACCAGAGATAATCCCTCTTTTAATGTAGCTATATATGCTGGAATATTTCCATTCAGAGGCTTTCACATATCAATGTCCCTGTTTTTACTTCGGTAACATTATATAAAGCAACGAATCAAGTTTTCTTTATTTTGAATAACATTTATTTTGACGCAATTCATTGGAAGAGACTCTTGCTGGAAAAAATATGTACTAAGACTATACTTATACGTATATTATCATACAATAAGTTTTGTTATTATGCCTTTAGGAAACTATAGAGACAATAAAATCACATTAAATGGCAAAATAATGCACATAGGAGGGTTTGCTCGTCCTCATGACGATGTTAATGCGTTTATAAAACTAAAAAATGATCATCAAGTAGGCGCAGTTATTAGCTTATCGGGCGATTATAGCGAGGCTTATAAAAGTGCGGGGTTGGATCCGAATTATTATGCGCATGGATCGGCTGTAGAAGTATATGATTGGTTTAGTACTCCGTTAGAACTAACAGAACCAATTGATCCCGCCGTATATGATGCTGTATATGAGGCAGTAACCGCTGCTCAACAAGCAGGAAAAAAGATAGCTATCCATTGCGGTGCGGGAGATGGACGTACAGGGACAGCCTTATCAAGTTTAAAAATTCGTGAGCTTTTAGAAAAAACCTATAGAGAAAATCCTGAAAACTTTGATGCCCCACAAAAGAAAACCGAAAAGGTTCATGTTCATTTTGGTGCGGAAAAGACTGGTAAGGCTGATGATGTAGCTGTAACACCACTTGTAAAACAAGCCATTGAATCAATCCGGAGCAATGACAATCCAGGACATCACTCAGTCGAGTCTCCTAATGATGTGCGGACCTTACTTAATTATGAAATGCACTTACGAGCACAATTCGCGCTTAGAAATAAAATAAGCTCGAATCTTAGCGGTTCGCCTGCAGCTAAAGAAGGTTTGAAAAAATTAAGCAGCACTCATTACAAATATCAAACAAAAGATAACATCATGGGTCGTAGTCATGCCATGCAAGCAACGGTTGAAAAATTTAATAATCTTAAAGAGAAATATTCTTCTATCAAGGGAGATCATTTAAAAAGCCAGATCTTAAACGAATTCAAAGAAAAAATAGAAAATACTTCTAATTTAGATGAACTTAATATATTAAAAAACACCCTTATGAAAAGCGATGAATATAAAGTGCTTAAAACTGGGCAAGGAATTACTACTCGAGCTTTGGGACTAGAAACTTCATCAGTAAGAGCATTTAAAGAAATGATATCAGAACAAGAAAAAAACTTAACTCAAATTAATAGTAGCATGTTAAGAAATAGTAACTGAGTTATGTTTATAAATAATCACCTAAATTTAAAGTTTAAAATGGGTTAAATATGAGAGTAAAGCCTTTTGCAGAAGATGTCTTTAAGAAAAAATTTTTCGCAGGAAGTCATCCCGCGTGGGACAAGTCAAAGGAATTGGAAAATTTAACAGAACTTTATACTTTAAGAGTTAAGGTAATTATCTCATTAGAGGAAGAATATACGGATTCTATTTCAAAAATATGGCCTAATTTTGGGGAAGGCTACCGGCATATAACCAAATCAGAAAATGTAAATTTTTTTATTCCAGACTTTGAGGCACCATCCTTAATCCAACTAGAAACCATTGTTAATTTTATATTAAAAGAAATAGACAATGAACAAAATTTGTTTATCCATTGTCGAGGTGGTTTGGGAAGAACTGGTACGATTTTAGCAGCTACTTTGATTCAAAAAAAAGATATGACTTCATCTGATGCAATTCAATACGTTCGCCAAAACTACTCAGAATATGCTATTGAAACCTTCGAGCAGGAAGCTATCTTGGAAGCGTATGAAAAAAAGTTAAGTCAAAACGAAGAGACGCTTTCCTTTAATCCAAAACCTTGGTGATTTTCGAGAAAATTGCCAATCGGTTCTATTAAGACATTGCTATAGATAGAATTAAAATTAACATTACAAATACTAAAAGCAAGACATACATTAAACCTATAATGAGCAACATGTATGCTTTTCTAGCATACTTATAATCACTTTCGCGGCGAGCCTTCAAAACACTAAAAAAAGCATAAAATTTATGGAAATTAATAAAAGGCAGAAACAACATGTTTTCAAGCGTTGGCCTGCCAATACGTTCCCATGTTTCGGGTTCTTTTTCTCTTAATTCTTGGAAAAATCGTGTTAAAATAAAAATGTATGTAAAAGCAAGGCCGACGCCTGCAAAAATAAGAAAAAGAAGCATAAAAAAAGAAATTTCTTGAACCATAACCCCTCTTTTCTTTGATAATTTTTTATAAATTGCGTTTCCGCAGTAATATACCCGGAATCGTTCAAAATGCTAGTTTTTGGGCGATTACGGGTATAAATTCTTTATAATCATCATTGTTACTCATGATACCGCTTCCGCACGACTCCAACGGTTAGTATGGTTTAATACAAGAGAGAATACACCCTGCCACAGCATTGGGCTTCATGACTTTTTATGCCTCCCGTGCAATTGCCACCACAGGATGGCTAAAAAAAGAATCAGAATTGGCAATAGGATAAAGCTAAGGTATTCAAATACAATGACTGACAGTAGAGCAATTAATCCCAAGAATATCCCCACCAGTAAAAACATAGAATCAAAATGTACTCCAGCTAAAAAAGAAGCTAAAGCCAATAGAAGTAAATCAGTTTGACTGGCAACGGGCGTGCTAAAAAAGCCCCAATGGCGAAAAAGTTCTACTAAATAAATCAAAATGACAAGACCCAGCCAATGCAATATCTCTCGCCAAATTTCTGAAACGGTTAAAGGACGATCCCGTCGGGATACAACCCAACTCAAAAATAAGGAAGATAGTGCATAAAAGATAGCTAATCCAACCCAGTATGCATGAGCATAAGAACTTTGCCAATTGGTGAGAATCACGCCAAAAAACGCTAAAAACAATATGATTGATCCAGTAATTAAATGTGTTTTGAAGTGTAAATTTCGTTGCGGAAATATAGTGCTTGTTGAATCCGTTTGCTTATTTTCCATTGTTTTTTCCTATAAATATATAGTGAATCACCCTTCGAATAAAAAACCGACCTAAGTAATACTTGCTTACGTTCTCGGTTCGAGTAAGAAAAAGATAATACCCGTGGTGTCTAGCACCAAGATGATTTTTATTTTGTTATTGATTTTCCATCTTTACAAGTGCAAGTACCACTTCGTTTATTAAGATCAATTTGACAGGATTGCATACCTTCATGCTGACTACAAAAATTGCTGCATCTTTGAATTTGCAAGGAACTGCATTCTATCACTTCATCTGCAAACACCATTGTTGAGCTAAAGCAGAATAATAGGGCAAACAATCCGGATATTGTTCTGAGGAACATGTTCTTCTCCTTCTTCATTTATAGTCTTAACTGATGAGCATCATTTATTAGTATAATCGTTTTTTAAAAAATATATTCCTGATCAACTACTCCTAAGGTAAACCCTGGAAATTTAGTTGTAATTTAATGGTTGGTATCTAAGTTATTTAAGCTTACAATTTAAGTTGGTATTGCCAAATCCAGAGCTTTGACAAGACTCTGAATTAGCATGATAAGGACATCAATAGCATCCGTATGAAAAAAAATTTAAGTGCTTTTGGCTTATTATGGATTTCAATAACCAGCATGATAGGTTCAGGTTGGTTATTTGGTTCTTTATATTCTGCTCACCTTGCGGGCCCTGCAGCCATTATTGCTTGGCCACTTGCAGGGGTTCTGCTTTTCTTTGTCGCATTATCTTATGCGGAAATTGGAACCATGTTTCCCCATTCAGACACCTTAGCCCGCCTACCTTTATATACTCATGGCCAATTAACTAGCATGATTATGAGCACTCTTGCTTGGTTTTCTCTAGCAATTTTGCCGGTGATTGAAACACAAGGGGTCATTCAATATGCTAGCAATTATATTCCAGGTTTAGTCACAGATTATGGTATGTATTACAAAAACACCCCTTTAGGTTATATCATGGCGCTGGCCATCTTATTGAGCTTTGTTTTGTTAAATTATTTCGGCATTGGATTGTTTGCCCGAATTAACGCCACTTTTACTATCTGGAAGATCATTATTCCTGTGCTGACTATCGTTTGCTTGATAATGTTTAGCTATCATCCTAATAATTTTTATCAATACGGTGGTTTTATGCCCTATGGCTGGCAAGGAATAATGGCCGCCATGTCTAGCGGCGGTGTACTTTTTTCTCTGCTTGGCTTTAGACAAGTGGTGGTCATGATGGGAGAAATCGAAAAACCAGGACAATATATTCCCTGGATCTTAGGGGGCTCATTATTGTTCACGACTTTGTTATACACTGGTTTACAATGGACTTTTATTGGTAGCGTTAATGGGCAGTATCTTCAACATGGCTGGGCTCAATTATCGTTTACTGGCGATGCAGGGCCATTCGCAACACTAGCGACGTTATCTGGGTTAATCTGGTTGAGTGTCTTGCTCTATACCGATGCCTTTATCTCCCCCTACTCCACTGGTTTAGTTTATTCGACCACGGCAGCTCACATGCTATCGAGCATGACCTCCGTTGTTCGTGCACCCAAAATTCTTGCTAAAAAAAACAAACATCATGTTCCTTGGGTTAGTTTGAGTGTGAATTTTTTGCTGGCGGCGATAATGTCTCTTGTCTTAAAAAGTTGGCAAGAAATGTCAGCTTTTCTGGTTGCCATGCTAATGATTAGCTATTCGATAGGTCCTATTGCTTTGGTTTGTCTACGTAAGCAATTACCGGACTATAAAAGACCATTTTATTTACGCGGCAGTACTTTTATCTCTTTCTTGGGATTTTATGTTTGCACTCTAGGAATATATTGGGCTGGTTTTCATAGTGTACGAAAATTACTAATCATCACGTTTCTTGGCGTCATCGTTTCTATTCTTTATTGCTTTATCAAATACCGCGATCACAAACTTGATGGCAAACATGCACTTTGGTTTCTATTATATCTGTTCGGGTTAGGCATTTTTTCCTACCTAGGCAATTACGGCGGAAAACACTTCTTCACGCAGTATTGGGATTTAATATATTTGTTACTATTTAGTCTATTGATTTTCTGTTTTGCTTATTTATCACGAAAATCGGGTACGTACACGCAAGAATTAGTGGCTGCTCATGGCTCTATAACAGACTAAGTACTGAAGTAGAAGTCTTAAAAGAGTTTATTATGAATTTGTCGTTAGAAAGGTATCGTATGAATAATAATATATGGGCTAATCTTAAAAATGATCTTCCCGCTTCTCTAGTTGTAAGTTTCGTTGCATTGCCATTGTGTCTAGGAATTGCACTGGCTTCGAATGCTCCATTATTTTCCGGTATTATTGCAGGAATTGTTGGTGGAATTATTGTTGGTTCTCTGAGTGGCTCTGCTGTTGGAGTTAGTGGACCTGCTGCGGGTTTAGCAGCGATTGTCGTAAGCTCTCTTGAGAAGCTTGGCTCCTGGGAGGCCTTCTTATTAGCCGGCGTTTTTGCCGGCCTATTGCAATTAATTGCCGGTATTTTCCGAGGAGGCATTATTGCTTATTACTTTCCTTCTTCGGTTATTAAAGGAATGTTAACAGGGATTGGAATACTCATTATCTTTAAGCAAATACCTCATTTGCTAGGTTATGATGTTGAGCCTCTCATTTCCACAGATTGGACGGGTTTTCCCAATGTGGTTGACATGGCAAATGCATTGAATTTTATTAACCCGGGTGTCGTTGTAATCAGCGCAATATCTCTAGTACTCATGATGATTTGGGAGCAAATTCTTGCTAAAAAGCATCGAATGTTTATGCTGGTACCCGCACCCTTAGCCGTGATTGTAATAGGCGTTGGATTAAGCTGGTCGTATGAAACGGGCTTACTTCCTTTTGCACTAGCTAAGTCAGAATTGGTTCAACTCCCAGCGATTTCTCGGCCTTTGGAATTGTTTTATCACTTTACTTTTCCTGATTTTTCACAACTTTCGAATTGGATGGTTTACAGGATCGCGATTGTCATCGCTCTGGTGGCCAGTATTGAAACGTTATTGTGTGTGGAGGCAACCGATAAAATGGATCCAAACAAGCGAATAACTCCAACGAATCGGGAGTTAAAAGCACAAGGACTAGGAAATTTGGTTTCTTGTTTTATCGGTGGGTTGCCAATCACCCAAGTCATTGTTCGAAGCTCAGCAAACATAGCCTTTGGTGCAAAAACCAAATTATCGGCCATTTTACATGGTGTGTTTTTGCTTTTATTTGTCGCACTCGTACCAGAGCTTTTGAATAAAATACCGCTCGCGTCACTTGCTGCCATCCTGGTTATTATTGGATACAAGTTGGCAAAACCCGCCTTATTTAAATCCCTTTATCGCAAAGGCTGGGAACAATTTGCCCCTTTTTTGATTACCATTCTGGGTATTGTTTTTTATGATCTTTTATTTGGGATAGTAGTGGGATTTTCTTTAGCAATCTTCATTATTTTACGTCACAACTATCTACATTCTCATGAGATCTTGAAAGTCAGCACTGAAAACACAGTCAAATATCATATACACCTAGCCGAAGAAGTTTCTTTTTTGAATAAAGGCAGTATTATCCATGAGTTAAAGAATCTTAAAAAAGGATCTATCGTTACCATTGATGGCTCAAATTCAAAAGTCATAGACTCAGACGTTAAGGAAGTCATTCAAGACTTCCTTGAAAATGCAAAGACTAAAGACATTCAGGTTAATTTAATTAATATCAGCTTAAATCATAACGGGATGCAAATTAGATAATGGCCATCACTAACAAAATTAGCGCCATTAAAGCCATACCGATGTCTTCTGTAAGCGTTACGGTTGATAAAGGAACGTCTAACACAGTTCCCATGCAGGGGCAATTGATATCAAGCCCCCTTTGCAGGGCCTGAACGACCCCGACAGAGCCTATAGTTAACAACACGATGGTAACGAGATAAGTTAGAATAGGCAAAAAGAACGATAAAAAAGCAAGACCCAACAACAGTTCAATAACAGGATAGCTGTAGGCATAAGTACGTGATCGCTTTGCAATAATATCGTACATCTCAAAACCATCTGCAAAATCAAAGGGATGAAAAATTTTTAACGTACTAAAAATCACCAGAAATACACCCATAAAATAGTGCATCCACGCTCGCATTCCACCATCATCTTGCCAATTAAGAGCGAACGCAGCCAGCATAGAGACAAGAATTAATGAAAGTAACGGCCAATATTGTTTTAATGAAGAGCGATTTTCATCATCTTCTTCAGCGTTTTTGACGACTAATTCTTGATACTCTGGATGATCATCAATATAGCTTTTAACGAAGGGACAGCTTGGTATGACTTTATAGTTATTGTTCTTAGCATAGCGAAGTGCAAATTCTGTAATTTCACTAGCAATGCCTTGTTCTCTATGTTCGTCAGGAACAAAGGTAGTGAAGAAATCTAAAGTTTCATCGTTGATTTTTTTATATTTTAATTCACTTTCTTTTTTTTCTATCTCAACGACGAATCGTTGGCTTTTTTTATCGTGCTTTATATCCAAATCCATTTTTATTTCTCCTAGTTTCTTTTTTAAAAATTAGCAGCGTTCGGAATATTTAGCAAAAAAGTATGGATCGACACTGAGTATTTTTAAGACGTTACTGATTGTGTTCAAAAAAATTTTGAACCAGTTCGTAGAACGCTTCTGGATATTCTAAAGGGGGCAAATGGCCACATTCTTTGAATCCAAAATAACTTGCTTTTGGAAGGTTCACTGAAAGCGCCTTTATTAAAGACTCCCTAAAAATCAAATCTTGATCCGACCCAATCACTAGCGTTGGAATTTCGATCGTAGACAGCCAAGATTCTGAATTAAACGATTGAAGCGCAGCGTATTGCCCTTCGTATCCTTTTATCGTAAAGGGATACGGGTTATCTAATTCGAATTGGACGAGTTTTTGAAACACATCTTTTTTTGAAAGAAACTGATACGAATAAACCCAGCTGCATGAAGCTTTCGCTAATGCTTCCATCGGCGCATTTGCTTTCAAAAATTCTAAATGGGACGCAAGATAAATTTTGTAACAAGAATTAATGGTTGAAGCTGAATTGCTAATAACCGCGGTTTTAATCAACTTATGATGACGCTTCATCAAGGATTGTAAAATAAATCCCCCCATAGAATTTCCAACAAAATTGGCTTTGGTAAGACCAAGATG
Source organism: Legionella yabuuchiae (assembly GCF_900640115.1). Lineage (GTDB taxonomy): Bacteria > Pseudomonadota > Gammaproteobacteria > Legionellales > Legionellaceae > Legionella_A > Legionella_A yabuuchiae. Next base: position 2,527 of record NZ_CAAAIW010000037.1, on the reverse strand, counting down.
CGAACAAAGAGCGGCAACATCATCGGCCATCTGCTCAATAGAGTAATCTCCCTCAGGCACTTCCGTTCGCCCCGCGCCACGGTTATCGAATAAAACGACTTGATACTTTTTCTTAAAAAAATCAGTAACCTCTCGCCATAAGGTATGATCAGCGCTAAAGCCGGAGATAAAAACGATGGGCTCGCCTTTTCCATGCGTTTCGTAATACATTTCGATATCATTAATCTTAGTATGTGTCATGTTATTACTTCCCTGTTTGGATAAGAACAAGATAGGTTACGATGAATACGGAATTAGTGGTTGGCTAACACATTCCTCTTCTTTTTTATCTTCAACGAGTATCGGCGCTTTTGATGTTGATGAAAAAAATGAAGTAAGAGGTAATGAGGGTAATCGTTTAAGCCCTGTGATGGTAAAAATCTTCCCTTTCAACGGCGTGGCGTTGGAGGGCATTTCTGGTGCTTTTCTTAATAGCACATCATGCAACACCTGTTCCTCACCATTTGGGTTGAAGCTACGCACCAATTTCCAGCGCGTTTCTCCATCGAGATGTACTTTTATAAATGTCTCAGGCTCTCGTCTATCCGCAAGTGCGTAGCAAGAAGATAAAGCAAGCTCCATGGCATCCATATCGTAATAGTCTCCCCATAAAGTCAAAATAAAGCGCGTTTCGTCGAGTTCAGTGCGATAATATCCAACCACAGTCGCAGCATGCTCGTTCTTACCATCGCCAATGCGAGCATAGCCTTTCCGTTCTGTCGGGGATGTATCCACGTCATAAAAAATAATAGGAGCAAGGTTTTTATCAATCAATAGACAAACTGTTTCAATCCACTCGTCTTCGTTGTATGGATTATAGAATTCACCAACAAAACCTGCCTCTTCACAAATTCTTTGCAGCATTTCAGCGGAATATACTTCACCCACGACTGATCCTAAGCGTTTAGCGATTTGACGCAATGACACTACATCACGTTGTTTTTCTTTGTATAAAGGTGGACGATAGCAATTAAAACGGCAACTTGCTTGCTGCATCGCATCAGCCAAAGCCTTCAATTTACAAGTTTCACCACGTTGTCTTTCAGCAGGAAAGACTTCTGGTATTGTTATATGGAATCCTTTACGGAAATCTGCATCCACTTCTTTCAAATAATTTAATAACTTATGAAGAAGTGACTTTCCAGGCAATCTTGCAAGATCAATGATGGGCATTTTGTGCTCATTAAGTTCATAAAATGGATATGATATCAGATTTCGTTTAAATTTAAACCTATTGATTAGTTTATACCCGTGAAGAACATTAATAAAGGACAAATAAAGTACATTCACATTGCATCAAACATGCCTTTTCTGTTAACATATTTACCATTTTACTCCAAATCAGAACAAACCATTTATGCCTGTATATTACTGGCGCGGCATCATCGCCAAAGATGCAACTCTCTTCACCCCATACATGGATGTTATCAACCGTTTTTTGCATAAAGAATGGCACGGGTTACACGTCGAAAAGCTCCGGGGCTGGACTGAGCCGATGATAGGCAGTTTTCGAGTCAATCAGACGGACCGTATTTTATGGACCACCGTGGATGGAAAGCTTTGCTTGCTGGATGTGGTTCTAAACCACGATTACGAAAAGAGCCGATTTTTAAAAAAAGGGGTCTTAAGCGCTTATCTCAACACACTGCGCGACAAAGAAAGTACGCCCGATGCATTGGAGTTTGTCGACCTAGATGCCGAGGCGCTTCCTTTGCCTCCTCATGCTCCGGAAGAAAATGCCGCTTTTATCGGTCTAGAGCCCTACCAACATCGCTTAATCCAGCTCAATACCGCGCAAGAAGAGGCCGTCCTAGCGCAATTGCCGCTCATCGTCTACGGCCCCGCCGGCTCTGGAAAAAGCTGCGTGGCCTTTTCTATGTTATCGAACTATGTGCGTGAACAAGCGCACGATAAAAACGCGTTTCCTATCGTCTACATCAGCCAATCCTTGCCTTTAGTCAACAGCATGCAAACGATGTGGCAAGAAACGGGCGCTGAAGAAAACTATCCAGGCCAAGTCTTATTCAAAACCTACGACCAAATCTTGCAAGAAGAGATGAATGGCGGGAAGCTCGCCGATGAGACCACCTTTAGTGACTGGTATTCCAACCGCATGCAACAGCCGGCCATTAAGCTAAAGCAAAAACGTTCCGAAGAACACATCACCCTCTCACCAGACCTGGTCTGGCGTGAATTTCGCATCTGCTCAGGCTATTCCAAAGAAGAATACCTCGGTTTAGGCCAACGACAATCCGCCATCAAACCGGAACTTCGTGCGTTTCTTTATGATACCTATGACGATTTCTTAAAGTACCTGGATGCGAATGGCCTCGTATCACCGGCGCTTCATCACTTCACCCACATCAACACACATTATCCTTTGGTGGTGGTGGACGAGGCGCAAGATTTTTCCTATCGGCAATTGCAGAATTTACATACCCTCGCCATACGAGGAAACATTGCTTATTTTCTAGGAGACCATCAAGTC
>NZ_CAAAIW010000036.1 GCF_900640115.1 Legionella yabuuchiae | reverse complement strand
CATAACTACTTTCTTCAAACAAATTGGGCGTAAAAAGAAATTATTGAGAGCTAGGCTCACTGATAAATTTCAAATTGTCAGTGAACCTAATTTCGGATTTTGAAGTGTAATGGCTATATATACTCCTACTGATTTAAGGAGGGGGAATAAGTATCCAATCAAAAAAATAATTATAAAAGCAGGTCGTTTAAAAAGGTTTAGTCCACATCGACTTGAACATTTTGTGACCAGTTGCTATACTTAAATTGTAGAGCATCAACGCCACTTATCACCAACGTGGTTTGTTGGCTCTCAGCAAAAGCCACCATTGCGTGGCTTTTGTCATTTTATTAGCAGAATGAATTCATTGATTAGGATCTTGGCGATAAAACTCGACAAGTTGCTCATACACATTGGGATAATATTCAGAAATTACCTTGGGATTCTCAAAAAAATACTCCGAAAGCACCGCAAAAAATTCACCCGGCGAGGTGGCTGCATAAGAATCCATTGGGACCGTATTTGAAAGGAGTCTCTGACAAAAATCCTCATAAGCCAGAGTAAATACCTCCGCCCATTGCTTAATAGACATTTCTTTATGAAGAGGAGGCAGCCCGTTGGCTTGTCCATTGAGCATATCGAGTTTATGAGCCAGCTCATGGATGACCACATTTCTCGTTTCAAAAGAACTCTGCGATCGCAAATCCTGCCAAGATAACACCACCGGCCCACGCTGCCAAGATTCGCCACTTAAACTTATTTTTCCCTGATGGACCACGCCACCCTCATCAACCTGAACTTCTTCTTTAGCAAAAGCTCCAGGATAAATCACCACCGACACCCAACCTTCATACCACTCTAAACCAAGCTTTAAAATCGGAAGGCAAGCTTGCAACGCAATGATTAATTGCATCGAAGTTGTCACTTGAATGCCGACCCCTTCTAGCGATTTATAATGAAGGAATAAAATTGCCAAATTTCTTAATTGCTGCCGTTCGTTGAAGTTTAATCGACTCAACAAAGGCAGAGATTGAAAAGCCTCTTCCCACTGATGACTCGTGATGGTTGATCGCCTTATTATTCGGTCGTGATACCATTGTTTAAGCCAATGAAACATTATAAAAAAACCCTACTTCCATTACTCTACCATTCAACCGTTTATAACTCTTCTTCGGGAGCTAAAAGTGACCCTTGAACAATTTAAATTAAATAGTAGCTCGAATCTGAACCACTGTCATTTAAGAAAGCAAAACACCTTACAATATACCGTGATCGTTCAAAATGCGTGCTTATGTTGGTGTCATGATAATCAATTAAATTGAATATTTTGCTACAAGAAAAATATTATTCCATAATAGATGGTATAAATGATTACTTAATGTTAAGTTTAATCATGATCAAACTGGAACTTGATAAAAAATCCCGATTAACGGTAAATCTTACTCTTGATTTACAAGCCTATGGTGAAGCTTATAAAGCATTTTGTGATCGGCGAAATGCGGTAGAACAGGCGAAGAAAGATTCGACTGATTCAAGAGCCATTAAACTTGTCGAACTTAAACAAGAAGCTGAGCAGCAATTCAATGCTATAAGGGCGGTACTGTTAGGAACATTAAGCGATATTAATGGTAATTTGCATTGGCATTATATTAAACAACTATTGAGTACGCAGTGCGACCGCGATGATCCATTACTCAGTCGATTGTATGCAAGTCTTGTCGATGATATTACAAACCCAGGCATCGATGCTCCCCTGGCCATAGAAGGGTTAAATATTAGTTTTGTCGAGTTAATCAAAAATAGCATCGATGCCATTTTGATTCGCTATTTTATACAAGAATCCCACACCTTAGGTACAACGCTTAAAATGAGCGTGACTGTTCAGCTTAATGAAAAGCACATTTCCTTCGTTATCACAGATAATGCTGGCGGGTTTACCGAAGACTATTTGTCAACGTTTCGCCGATCAAAATCTATGGATTCTAAACCCTTTGCTCCATATTCAAGCGACAAATACGCTCACCGCGAATTTTTATTTGGCGGTCGAGGAATAGGGCTTGCTTCACTGCAGGAGTTTATAACGTTTGGCAGAATACGGCACAGCCAGAGCGTCTTTGAAAAAAAATATTTAGTGAATAAAGACGATGCTTTTATTCAACTGCAAAACACCACCGAAGGCAACGGTGCCGTGATTATCGTCACCTCTCCATTAGATCCCTGCAAGCGTTTAGATGAAATAGAGCCAGGTTTAGTATCTTCATCTGATGTCTGTACCAAGGAAAATGAGGTTGCGTTGCAATTACCAAGTAGAACAAAAAGAGAACGTCGAAACTTAAGCCTAGACTTTTTTTTGGAAGCCCTGCCCAAAGAAAAGAAAAAGTCTAGTCACTATGAAACACCCGATACCACATCAGAACAGGATAGAACCAAATTACCTCGATGAGAATTGCAAACCATTGACAGATGCCCCCTGCTTCAATGATTTTCTTTTCACAGACAGTCAGGTAAGGTCTTCAATAATTCTCTTACTGAATTCAAAGGCAATCCCATGACTGAAAAAAAACAGCCATCAATTCGATAGATATACTGACCAATATAGCTATGAATTCCATATCCTCCAGCTTTGTCTTTGTAATCTTCCAGTGCTAGGTATAGATGAATTTCAGCATCAGACATGCTGGCAAAATAAACCGTCGTGGCATTTAAATCGATGGTTTGATGATCAAAAAATTTAATCCCCACACTGGTTAACACCTTATGGCTTCGGCCAGAATAACGTTTCAGCATTGAAAGCGCATCATCATAATCTCGTGGCTTGCCTAAAATAGTGCCATCACAGACGACTTCTGTATCTGCGCATAAAACGGGCAGGGCTGGCAGATTGGCGGTTAGAATCTTATCCCAAGCCGTACTTAATTTTTCACGGGTTACTCTCATAGAATATTGTTCAGGGGTTTCATTAGGCAACATCACTTCGGGTATATCAATGGATAAGACTTCAAAATCAACCCCCATTTGCCTAAGCAATTCACGACGCCTAGGGCTTTTTGATGCGAGATAAATTTTCATAGATTCACTTTAATTTTCATCATTTTGTTTTAAATAAGAATACCACAATGAATCAATGCCCTTCTCAAAGTAACTATTTTTTTCTGATCTCGAGAATAATTCTTTTACCGAAGGCCATATTTCCTATTATTTTGAGTTTAGTCCATTTAACGGTATCATCTAAATTTAACGCTCTTAAGGTACTGGAATACGATGAATTCGATTAAAAGGGATTTTATCACCCTATCACTTCTTCTGGCGTGCACCCACGCAATGGCCTATGAGCCTTGGCCGACCAAAAATTATACTCAAGTCATTACGGTTAGCGGTGGCATTGCCTGGGCTACCCCGGGTAAAGACCGTACCATTTATGCTCAAAATTCAGTAATTACTTATGACGTGAACCCTAAAACCCAAACCATGCCCGCTGGCGAGATTTTTCTCGGTCTACAATGGCCCTTCAATGATTGCATTAATAATCAATTAGGCATTGCTTTTGGAGGAGCAGGAAACGTTACGCTTGATGGTTCTATTAAGTCATTTGGGGAGCCCACGGGATCGCGCTATGAATATCAAGTAGGCCATGGTTTTGTTTCTGCTCGCGGAAAAATGATTCTTAATCCTAAACTCTTTTTTGTTCAACCTTTTCTTACCGGCTCGGTAGGCGTTGGATTTAATCATACCTTCGGGTTTCGTACGTATCCTCTTGTTGATCCAACAGTGGCTACTCAATGGTTTCGCAATTACACCGATTCATTTGTGCTCACCTACTCCGTTGGCGCAGGGCTTGAAAAGCAACTTAACAGCAATTGGAGTATTGGAGTCAGCTACGAATTTGCGAATTGGGGTGAAAATGGCCTAGGTAGAGCATTTTCCTCCCCTTGGACTTATGAAGGACCACAATTTACAAATCTATATGCGCATAACTTATTATTCAGTTTGAGTTATTTGTGCTGAAATAAAATAGTGACTTAGGGAATGTCCATACAAAGACTGTTTTTTATCATGGCCACTATTTCGGGTTTTTTAGCCACGGGATTTGGCGCTTTTGGTGCTCATGCCTTGAAAGAGACCTTGTCTGAGCATCAATTAGCTGTTTATAACACGGGGGTGCAATATCAATTTGTACACACGTTAGCGCTTTTAAGCACAGGGCTAATCTTATTTCACCGCTCAAACCACTGGATAAAAGCTTCTGGTATAGCGTTCATTACAGGGATCATTTTGTTTTCAGGCAGCCTTTATCTGCTCACATTTACTGGTATCAATCAAATCGGAATCATCACCCCCTTTGGTGGCTCATCATTTCTTATCGGTTGGATCCTCTTAAGCATCGGACTCACAAAAACCGACTAGCCCGTAAGTAACGCAGCGGATTCTGACTACTTGCTCATCCTAAATGTTGGTTCACATGAAACAACTTATCAAAAAATTTATGACATCCGCTTCAGGCTGTTGTATAGTTCTAATATAAGACAAGGAATCTTAGGAGCAAGCAATAGAATTGGCTCATTGCTTAAGAAACACGTAATGGAATACCAATGAAAGGCATGATCTTTACCGAGCTGTTAGCATTTATCGAACAAAACCAATCTTATGAACTGGTTGACCGAATCATTCGGAAAGCACGTCTCGCATCACAAGGGGCATACACTTCAATTGGTACTTATGATCCCAGTGAGTTCATGCAACTTATTCACGCGTTAAGTCTTGAAACAACTACCCCCGAATCGCAACTTATTAAAGAATATGGAGAGTATTTATTTGGTCGCTTTATTGAGAAATATCCAGGATTTTTTAAGAAAAACACAACCACTTTTGATTTTTTGTGCCAAGTAGAATCTCATATTCATCACGAAGTTAAGAAATATTATCCCGACTCTGAGTTACCTACTATCTGCTGTAACGCTGAGACGGCTAACTGTCTCATCTTAACCTACGAATCCACACGACCGTTAGCTGACTTGGCCGAAGGATTAATCAAAGGTTGCATTCGATTTCACAAACAAACCATCGACCTAAAACGCGAGGATTTATCCGCTCATGGAACAAAAGCTCGTTTCATTTTAACCGAGAGAACGCGAGCATGAGCGATCTAGAGCTGATACGGCGACGGCTGGAGCGAGAAAAGCTAGCCAGAAAAGAAGCCGAAGCCATTAGTGAGGCAAAAATTACTGAACTGTACCTGCTCAATCAAAAGCTCGAAGAAGCGCTTGCCGATCAGAAAAGAATTAGCGCTCAGTTACAAAAACGTACCCGTGAATTGGAGCGAGAAAGCATAAAGTTAGCGCAGGAACATAAAGGACGAAACATCCTACAAAATATTTTAGAAAGCTCTATAGAATACTCGATTATATCCATTGATCTGAAGGGAAAAATACTGGTATGGAATGAAGGCGCTCATTTGATTTATGGCTACACGGCCTCAGAAATCATTCATAAAAATATTCGCATCCTCCATCGCTCCAAGGACGTTCAACAGGGAGCGGTGAAGCAGTTTTTTGAGACCGCTATTAAACAAGGAAAAGTAGAACGTGTTTTTGAACATGTTCGTAAAAATGAATCTATGTTTACAGCATCGGTCACCATGACAGTAAGATCAGATGAGAATGGCACCGCGATTGGCTATGTTGTCATTTCCAAAGACATTACTAAGGCCAAAGAAATGGAAGAACGCCTTAGGAAGTCTAATCAGGAACTTGAGCAATTCGCCTACATCGTCTCCCATGACTTAAAAGCCCCCTTACGAGCCATAATGCAACTGACTTCTTGGATTGAAGAAGATAATCAAGATAAGCTCGATAAAGACTCCAAGAAAAATCTACGATTGCTGCGCGAACGTGCCGAACGAATGTCTGGTTTGATTGATGGTATTTTACAATATTCCCGCGCTGGTCGTATGAATGTAGAAATCAGTGAGGTGAATACGAAACATTTATTGCAAGAAATTATTGAAACGGTTGATCCAAACCATACTTTCACCATTCGGCTTCCAGAACACTTGCCTGTATTTAACACCGCTTTGATTCCCCTGAGCCAAGTGTTTTCAAACTTAATTAGCAATGCAGTAAAACACCATCATCGCTCTAAAGGACATTTAGTCATTGAGGTAAACGATGCCGGCAATTATTACCAGTTTTCTGTCAAAGATGATGGCCCAGGGATTGAGGAAAAACACTTGGAAAAAATTTTTAATCTTTTTCAGACATTAACCCCCAAAGATGGCCTAGAATCCACAGGCATTGGGCTTAGTATTGTGAAAAAAATCGTTGAATCACAAGGTGGAACCATTAAAGTTCAATCAAAATTAGGGAAAGGCTCGTGTTTTATTTTTACTTGGCCGACCCCCCCAAATTAGAGCTGTCATAGAATAATAGCAAAGTGAAGATGTCAATCTAAGGAGAGAATAATGGCGATACAAGTTTCCCACGTGGATATTTTTTATGTGGAAGATGATGAGGTTGACATTCAGGCGGTACGTCGTGAATTTCAAACCATCAATCCAGGGTTAAAAATTACTGCGGCTACAGATGGAAAAACGGCATTAGATAGGTTGCATGGCCGAGACGGGAAGAAAAAAATCATCCCCAAGGTAATTTTGCTGGATCTCAATATGCCCAAAATGAACGGTATTGAGTTTTTAGAGTCCTTACGACAAGAATTCAATGATGTAAAGGTCTTTGTGCTCACTGGCGCATTCAATACCGAAGAAAAGCTGGCTATCCACCCGTTGAATGTGTCAGGATGTATTATCAAACCCCTACAACATAAAGATGCGCTTAATATTTTATGGTGTGTCAATTCCGATCCACAATCTGCTAACCTGCTTTTTTAGAGCCATGCTGACTGCCAATCTAGATTGCTATTTTTGCTATAATTATCTTATTAAAGGCAATTTGTACGGATAATTCATGTCAAAATCTGTTCAAAAACGAGATTTTGCTTGCGAAGAAACCTCAGCGACCTTTTCTGAGTCTAAGTCCGTATGGTATGTTTCTGCTATGGAACATCTCGTACAAGTCGTACAAGATTTGTCCCAGGCTCGCGATATGAAAACCATAATCCATATCGTGCGTCATGCTGCCCGTGAATTAACCGGCGCAGATGGTGCCACCTTTATCTTAAAAGATGGCAATACGTGTTATTATGTTGAAGAAAATGCTATTAGCCCATTATGGAAAGGAACGCGTTTTCCTTTGAATGCCTGTATTAGTGGTTGGGTCATGTTACACGGTGAAACAGCCATCATAAAAGACATTTATCAAGATCCTCGTATTCCTCAAGAGGCTTACCGGCCTACGTTTGTAAAAAGCCTCGTGATGGTTCCTATAAGACGCGATAAACCAATCGCTGCCATCGGCAATTACTGGGCAAAAATACGCACTCCTTCTTCCGAAGAAGTCGCTATATTGCAAGCACTTGCTGATATCACTTCAGTGGCGATGGAAAATGTTAAACTTTATGAGGATTTAAAAGCACAAATCGCAAAAGTCAAAGATCGAGAAGCGCGGATCCGAAGTCAGCATGATACACTTGAAATTTTTACCCGAGCGTTGGCGCATGATTTGAAAGAGCCGGTGAGAACCATCCACGCGTTTTCAGATATTATACTCCAAGAACAAGTGCTTTTCGGCAATATTGCGGATTATTTTCGTTATATTTATACAGCCAGTGAGCAGATGGCTGATTTGATTGAGCGGGTTTTATACTACCTGCAACTCGAAAGAAAAAAACACATTACGAAAAAAGCATGCGATATGAATCAACTCCTCCAGAACGCAATCAAGTCTCTTGAACCACAAATCAAAGAACACCTTGCCGAGATTACGTATAAACCTCTACCACAAGTGGATGGTAGTCCTGAATTGATAACACGATTGTTAAAAAACTTACTGAGAAATGCGATTTATCATAATTTAAATCAGCCTAAAATTCATATTTCGGCAGAAAAAACAAAAAACGTTTGGATATTTAGTGTGAAGGACAATGGCATTGGCATCGATGAAAAAAATATGGATAAGGTTTTCCTCCCTTTTAAGAGGGTCAATACCAATTATCAAGGAAGAGGATTAGGCTTAGCAATCAGCGCGAGAATTATTGAACTCCATAGCGGTAAGCTCTGGTGTGAATCGGAACCAGGGAAAGGATCAACCTTTTATTTTAGCTTGCCTGCCCAAGGACGGTTGAAAAAATCGGCCAACAAGGAAACCTCCGTGATAAAAAACATCATCCCTGACCACAGCCTGCCCTTAGCCAATATCTTAATCGTAGACGATCTCGCATCTGATATAGAGCTGATTCAGATAATGCTGAATCGCGCCCGCATGCAATGCAATCTCTTTCAAGCCAACAGTGCAAAAGAAGCGCTCAGTCTGATACGGAGAAAACATAGAGAAAACGACTGGGTTGATTTGGTTTTGCTGGATATTAACATGCCTGACATGGATGGATTTGAAGCGCTGCAACTCATCCGCTCAAATAAAACCCTTAAAAAAACCGCGATTGTGATGTGTACCGGTTCAACCTATCAAGAGGACATTGAAAAAGCTGCAGAGCTTGGGGCTTCTGGCTATTTGATAAAACCTCTAGAGCGAAAAAGTCTTGAAGAAACTATAGAACGATTACCCCATCTTCAGCTTTGTGAAACACCAGAAGGGGTATTAATTCAACGTAAAGACGAGCAAACTGATTTCAAGCCCAGTTAAAACTCAGCGCGTTTTCAACAATATCATGGCGCTTTTGCTCATCATAATATACCCGTGATCGTTCAAAGTGCGTGTTTTTAAGTGCCTTTATTTTTTGTCCTGTCGCATTATAAAAAGCGAGTAATGGCCTCATTCCCATGCAAGTTTTTATAATGCGGCAGGGCGAAAAAGAAACAGCATAAATCATGCATTTTGAAGTTGAATGGGTATATTAGGCAATGAAAAAAACGACCACCCAATACCCTTGTCGAAGTCATTGTCTATCCCGCACTTACACCTAAAGAGAACCCCAGAAGATATTCCTATCGTTGAAAAAATAGTTGCTCCAATAACCGGTACAACCAGACCTGAAATCCCAATGGCTAAGACAGCTAAACTCATAAGTAATAGGTCGTATTTTTTATCGTTTGAGCGATGGCTGCAAAAAGAAGGGCCGGAAGTCGAGCTTCCAGCCACAGGGTTTGCGAGGTGGTAGCTATGGATCAGCCACTTCCTTTTCTTTGGACTAAACGTTCCGTTCCATCAGATGTTATATTCACTCACTGCTGAGTGATAATGAAGCAGCTTTGTGCCGTTTCAGTGGTCATTGTATCCATCGACACAACATTGTCAACTAATTATTTCAAATCGAAACGAATAGTTTCACGTCTTCGGCATAAATTGCATTATTGATATCGTTTTGATACCATCTGTATATTATTTTTATAGACTAGAGTCGTGTGCCTATGGAAAAAATCGATTTAACCAAACAATTTGCGGAGCGTCTTCGTGATTCATTAATTTCAGCAGGATTTCATTCGAAGCGATCCACTTCAGGAGTCGATATCCACAGTCTTGCCGAAATCACGGGGTATTCATCACAAATTTGTCGGAAATATCTGCGTGGTGAAGCTATTCCTGAACCGTCAAAACTAATTGACATCGCTAACCGCTTAAACGTTTCACCCGGATGGTTGTTATTTGGTGACCGTCAGCCTGATTGCACGTCTTCCGCGCAAGTAACCATTCCCAAGAATTTACTGCACTATATTTTCATGCAAGCCAGCGAGCTTTATCGCACCTCTGATTCGCCTCATGAAATAGCCAACTTTTTGATGGATTTAATTCTAGATATTAGCCAAATCAATGCCAACGAAGAACAGTCTAAAAAAATCATCGATCTAGCGCTAACTTCGGCTAAACACTTTAGTGCCGCGTAGTGGTTCTGATTTATCCATAAAATCACCCCAATGAGATCTCCCGCATTTCTTTGCTGGCACGGTGGCAGCAACCAGATAGATTCCCGCCTGCGCAGGAAAGACAAACATCCTGACCAGTAACTCATGCCCCTGGCCCCTGACGCTGCCGCCCAAAGAATGATATGATCGCGCTTTTACGTAAGAGCCTTTGATATGTTACTGCATTATATTTTTATTCTTGGAATCTGTGTGGAGGCGATTACCGGTGCTATTGCTGCTGGGCGTAAAAAAATGGATTTTTTTGGGGTAATGGTCATTGCTAGTATTACTGGGCTTGGTGGTGGAACCGTTCGCGATGTTTTATTCAATACTCATCCGTTAACCTGGGTAGCCAATCCACAGTATCTTTTATATACCTCGCTTACAGCACTTGCCACGATATTTATTGCCCACTCATTAGTGCGGATTATGAAATTATTCTTGATTCTTGACGCGCTGGGTTTATCAGCATTTGTGATTATTGGGTCGCAAAAAATTCTGAATTATGGCCTTTCACCTTCGGCGGCTGTCTTAGGGGGAATGCTCACTGGCATTTGTGGAGGGATGTTACGCGATATTTTATGTAATGATATTCCTTTGGTTTTACGCAAGGAATTATACGCAGTCGTTGCCCTGGCTGGTAGTGTGCTCTATATCACGTTGAATTATTTTAAGGTGCCATTAACCCTTAATATTGTCATTACGTTAGTGTTTATCTTCACAACCAGACTATTGGCTATTTTTTTCCATATTGAAATACCTAAGTTTGATTACGCACACAGCTTACGCAAAAGTCGTCGCCGCAAAGTTGTGTAGAAAATGTTCTAATATACCCGTGATCGTTCAAAATACGTGATTTATGCTTTTTCTTTTTTGCCCTGCTGCATTTTAAAAAGCTCGGAAGGGAATGAGCCATTACTCGCTTTTTAAAATGCGACAGGACAAAAAATAAAGGCGCCTAAAAAATCGCATTTTGAACGATCACGGGTATATTTGCTTAAGTTCTTTGTATAATTTATAGTTTCTTTAGGAACTCTTTTTATACAACTATAAGGAAATGAAAATCATGGCCGATAATAATGGATTAGATCGGATGCCTGTTATCTTACGCAGAAGCTCAAGCTGGCTGCTCGCGCTTGGCATCTTGTTTGTTATTTTAGGATGTATTGGGCTAGGGATGGTTGTCGGGCTGACGCTAGTCAGTGTCTTTTTTCTCGGAATTCTACTGCTCATCGCTGGCTTGTCCCAATTAATTGATGTATTTAAAAGCAAAGACTGGCATGCATCAATATGGCACGCCTTGATTGCTGTGCTCTATCTGATAGGCAGCGGTGTTATCTTATACCAACCGCTTCTGGCCTCCACCGTCATCACCGCCATCATTGCCGCTGTGTTAATTATCATTGGCGTGATTAGAATCATTATGGCCTTTTCGCTTCGTGATGCTAGTGGCTGGGGTTGGATGTTGTTTGCTGGAATCGTGGCTGTATTCTTAGGGGTATTGATCTTAGCCCAATGGCCATGGAGCGGATTATGGGTTATTGGAGTATTTATTTCTGTTGAACTTATTGTCAATGGATGGTCTTATATCTTTCTCGCGTTAGCAATTCGTAAATAAGAACGTTACTGTATACAAAAAAGCCTGGTAAACCAGGCTTTTTTTTAAGCAATTTGCTGTTGGTAGCGATTAACGCTACTGTTAATTTCTTCACAAGCCGCTTCTGGGCCTTCCCAGCCGTCAACCTTAACCCACTTACCCTCTTCTAAATCTTTATAATGTTTAAAGAAGTGTTCAATGGATAATAAGAGCGGTTGTGGTAGTTGTTTATAGGTTTCAATTAGCTCATACATTTTGCTCAACTTACTCACGGGGACAGCGAGCACTTTTGCATCAACTCCTGACTCATCGGTCATTTTGAGCATGCCAATTGGACGACAACGAATGACCGAACCACTAATTAACGGCATCGGGGTTACGACCAACACATCCACGGGATCCCCATCATCCGACAACGTCGCCGGAACATAGCCATAATTCGTTGGATAAAACATAGCGGTTGCCATAAATCGGTCCACAAACAATGCGCCGGTTTCCTTATCCACTTCATACTTCACCGGCTCTCCATGCATAGGAATTTCGATGATGACGTTAATTTCATTGGGAACATCACGCCCACTACCAATTTCCATCAAACCCATATAAATCACCTGTACTGTATTCTAAGACGGCGTATTATGCGCAATTTACAAGAAAAAGGCAAAGTTACGCAGAGTAAACCCCACGGCTGTCCCACCATAAATTTATGTGCACATATAAGCATAGTTGACCCTTTCTAACTCAAAAATCGTCGTTGCGAGCCATGGCGAAGCAATCCAGTTCGATGTTTTTAATACACATCGGCCTGGATTGCTTCACTTCGTTCGCAAAGACGTCATTTTGATGGGACAGCCCTGAGGTAAACCCATCAAATTGTTAAACAACGTTAGGACGAAAAAATAAAGGCACCTAAAAACATGCCTATTCAAAGATCACGGGTATATACCATCACAGTTTTTTTCCGAGGAACCGTGTATAATCTAAGCTTAATAGAGTTTAATCCAAGGATAAACGGATCATGAGTTGTTTATTTTGTAAAATTGCGAATGGAGAAATCGATACGAATAAGGTCTATGAGGATGATGAGCTCGTGGCTTTTCGCGATATTAATCCGCAAGCCCCAACGCATGTATTGATTATCCCCAAACGGCATATCGCAACCATTGATGATACCGAGCTTGGGGATGAATCGCTCTTAGGCCAAATGGTGCTTCAAGCTAAAAATATTGCAGCAAAGGAAAACTTAAGTAACGGTTATCGATTGGTGTTTAATGTTAATTCGGGTGGTGGTCAGGAAATCTACCACATCCATTTACACGTATTGGGCGGTCGACAAATGACTTGGCCCCCAGGCTAACGATAGGTAATTTTCATGCAAGAATTATATAAAGAAATATTGATTCAGATTGGAGAAGATGTTGAACGTGAGGGACTTCGTGACACCCCAGAACGCGCGGCGAATGCCCTTCGTTATCTGACCAAAGGATATAACGAAGATTTAAATGAAATCATCAATAATGCGCTGTTCGAATCAGACATGAGCGAGATGGTAATCGTCAAGGATATTGAACTGTATTCCATGTGCGAACATCATTTATTACCGTTTTTAGGGAAATGCCATGTCGGCTATCTTCCCAGTGGGAAAGTACTTGGATTATCCAAGCTCGCACGAATCGTTGACTATTATGCTCGCCGGCTACAAATCCAGGAGCGATTAACGAGCGAAATCGCCAATTGCATTGCTGAAATTACCGAAGCCCGCGGGGTTGCAGTGGTGGTTGAAGCAAGACACATGTGCATGATGATGCGTGGCGTTGAAAAACAGAATTCCGTGATGACTACGTCGGTAATGCTAGGTGAAATGCGGAATAACCCGAGCAGCCGTATAGAGTTTTTGAATTTAATTCGTTAAGGCATGTTTGATGTAAAAAAAAGTCGGGCATGCCCGACTTTTTTACAGAGGGTGCTTATTCTTCATCTGAAACTTGGGGTTGCTCTTCTTCAGATTTAGCAGTTTGCTCTTCTTTTGCTGCCTGCTCTGGTTTCTCAGCATGAGGCTTGTCTTTCCATTCCAATTTGACTCGACCTTGTTTATCAACGCCAGCCACAAACACTTCAATTTCTTGCCCTTCTTTAAGAACGTCTTCAACTTTTTGCGAACGATCAGCGCAGATTTGAGAAATGTGCAGCAAACCATCTTTCCCTGGCAATAAATTAATAAACGCACCAAAATCAACAATTTTACTCACTTTACCATGATAGGTTTGACCCACTTCAACTTCAGCCACCAATGCTTTAATTTGACGCTGAGCTTCTTCCAGCGCATCAGAATTGGGTGAAAACAACTGAATTACCCCTGAGTCATCAATATCAATGGCAACACCTGTGCTTTCAACAAGGCCCTTAATGGTTGCACCGCCTTTACCAATAATAGTACGAACTTTATCTTCAGCGACTTTCATGCTGACAATTCTTGGCGCATGCTGCGATAACTCATCACGGTGTTCAGCTAAGGCATTGTTCATAACGCCTAGAATATGCGTTCTTCCTTCTAAAGCCTGCTCTAGCGCATTTTCCATGATTTCTTTGGTAATGCCTCGAATCTTTATATCCATTTGCAAAGCAGTAACACCTTTCTCAGTTCCGGCTACTTTAAAGTCCATGTCACCGAGATGATCTTCATCGCCTAAAATATCAGTAAGAACGGCATAGCGATCATCATCTTTAATTAAACCCATAGCCACGCCAGCAACGGGAGCTTTTAAAGGAACCCCCGCGTCCATCAGGGCCAAACTTGTACCACAAACGGTAGCCATAGAGCTTGAGCCATTCGACTCAGTAATGTCAGAAACCACTCGCAACACGTAAGGAAATTCGCTAGCAGTAGGAATCACTGCCGCTAAACTACGACGTGCTAAACGACCGTGACCAATTTCGCGTCGTTTCGGACTTCCGATCATGCCTGTCTCACCAACCGAGTATGGTGGGAAGTTATAATGCAACATAAACCGCTCTTTAATCTCACCTTCAAGACGATCTAGAGTCTGCGCATCACGTTCGCTGCCCAAAGTGGCGGCTACAATGGCTTGAGTCTCACCACGGGTGAATAACGCTGAACCATGGACACGATCTAGGAAGCTGGTTCGAATTGAAATAGGTCGAACGGTTCTTTGATCACGACCATCTATTCTTGGTTCGCCATCCAAAATACGGTTACGAACAATATTTTTCTCGAGCGCGCTTAAGTGTTTCTGAATTTCTTCTTCGCTGCACTCTTCATTTTCTCCAAGAAGCTTATCCAACATCTTTTGACGGACATCAGAGAGAGCTTGGTAACGCGCTTGCTTGTCTTTGATGAGGTAGGCTTGAGCAAGCTCATCTTGGCTCAGTTCTTTAATGCGTGCTTTTAACTGCTCATCGGTTTCGGGCGCTTTCCAATCCCAAGCAGGTTTTCCAGCATCACCCGCCAATTCTTTAATGGCTTTAATCACAGATTGCATCATCTCATGGCCATATAGAACCGCGCCTAACATCACTTCTTCCGTGAGTTCTTGTGCTTCGGATTCAACCATTAAAATGGCATCCTCCGTTCCCGCCACGATTAAATCGAGCTGGGAATATTCCATCGCTTTATAGCCTGGGTTTAAGAGATACACGCCATCTTTGTAGCCAACTCGAGCTGCACCAATGGGGCCATTAAAAGGAATACCTGAAATAGCAAGTGCCGCCGATGCTCCAATCATAGCAATGATATCCGGTGGAACATCTGGGTTTAATGACATGACGGTCGCAACAATTTGGACTTCATTGTAAAAGTCATCTGGAAATAGTGGTCGCAAGGGACGATCAATTAATCGGGACGTTAATGTTTCAACTTCACTAGGACGCCCTTCACGCTTATTAAATCCACCGGGGATTTTTCCTGCAGCGTAAGTTTTCTCTTGATAATTAACGGTTAAGGGGAAAAAGCTATTTTTTTCTGCGCCCTCTTTTTTTCCAACAACAGTCACCAGAACTTGGGTACCATTCATGCTAACAAATACTGCACCATCCGCCTGTCTTGCAATTTCTCCAGTTTCAAGCACTAAGGTATGTTCACCAAATTTTACTTCTTTTCTTATTTTAGTCACGTGTGTTCCTCTTCGAATTTAGTTCAATATGCATGAACTGAAATAGACAAAGGCCCGTTTATTGCCCAAGCGATTTTAAAAAACGTGCCTCCATAACGATTACGCGTTTTTTAAAATTGCTTAGTCAATAACGATCCGCCTATTCAGAACAATGCATAACAACGGTTAAAAAAAAAGCGCAGTACACCGCGCTTTCAATGGTAAAGATAATTATTAACATCGGAGATGGGATGCCATTGAGAAATAGTTGCCATTGATAAGATTATCCTTGAGCTGCGGCCCATAGGATCTAACAACCATCTTGCAACCATCCTCATGACGCAATCAATCAATATGAATCCCGTAATCCTAGCTTTTTAATTAAGGTAGAATAACGCTCAGCGTCTGTTCTTTTTAAATACTTCAATAGTTTTCGACGTTTATTAACTAACGCTTGCAAACCACGACGAGAGTGAAAGTCTTTTTTGTGTGCTTTGAAATGCTCGGTCAAATAATTAATACGGCTAGTCATGATGGATACTTGCACTTCGGAAGAGCCAGTATCTTGATCAGCTCGCTTGAATTCATTAATGATATCGGTCTTTTGTGCGCTCGTTAGCGACATTGTTTGCTCCTGAAAATTTAGCTAAGTCTATCTTCAAAATGATGCATTTTACCAAGGGAACGTACTTGACACAAGTATTAATCTCCATTGAAGGGGCCTTAGTTAATTCTATGTTCATGGGAACTGCCGCAGGGCAAGAGCATCAAAGTTTAAATTCCTAACACCTTTTCCCTATATTCATCATAAAGGCTCGCTTTTCGTCTTTTTCGAGGAACTGAAAACTTTGAC
>NZ_CAAAIW010000035.1 GCF_900640115.1 Legionella yabuuchiae | reverse complement strand
CGACCACCTTCACGGATAGCAAAGCGTAAGCCTTCATCCATAGCAATTGGCGCATGCAGACTAACGGTCATTTGTACGTTATCTCCTGGCATGACCATTTCGGTACCTTCTGGTAAATCGCATGTACCGGTTACGTCAGTTGTTCTGAAGTAAAACTGTGGACGGTAGCCGTTGAAAAATGGGGTATGACGCCCACCTTCTTCTTTTGACAACACGTACACTTCTGCTTCAAACTTTGTGTGCGGCTTAATTGTGCCTGGCTTCGCCAATACTTGGCCACGCTCAACTTCATCACGCTTTGTCCCACGCAATAACACACCAACGTTATCACCCGCACGGCCTTCNTCACCCACATGGACAATACCGCTTTCTACACGACCGGTTACTACCGTTCCTCGCCCAGAAATTGAGAATACGTCTTCAATTGGTAATAAGAAGTCTTTGTCAATATTACGAACAGGCTCAGGAATGTATGAGTCCATCGTCTCAACTAATTTTTCAATAGATGGTACACCAATATCACTGGTATCACCTTCTAATGCTTTTAAGGCTGAACCAACAACAATTGGAATATCGTCGCCAGGAAACTCATAAGAGCTCAACAAATCTCTTACTTCCATTTCTACCAGCTCTAATAGCTCTGGATCGTCAACCATATCGGCTTTGTTCAAGTACACAACGATGTAAGGCACACCAACCTGACGTGATAACAAAATGTGTTCACGAGTTTGAGGCATAGGACCATCGGCCGCTGAAACAACCAAGATCGCTCCGTCCATTTGTGCTGCACCGGTAATCATGTTCTTAACATAGTCGGCGTGGCCTGGGCAGTCTACGTGTGCATAGTGACGTGCAGCTGACTCATACTCAACGTGCGCTGTAGATATGGTAATACCACGCTCGCGCTCTTCTGGGGCCGCATCAATTTGGTCATAAGCTTTTGCCATGCCGCCATATTTTTTGGCCATAATTGTTGTGATAGCAGCAGTTAGCGTTGTTTTACCATGGTCTACGTGACCAATTGTGCCTACGTTTACGTGCGGCTTTTTACGTTCAAATTTTTCCTTTGCCATTTCAAAACCTCGTTAACTTTTATTGTTTCTTAATGATAGCTTCAGCAATATTGGCTGGCGCTTCCGCATATTTCGCGAATTCCATTGTATATGTTGCTCGACCTTGTGTGGCGGAGCGCAGATCCGTTGAGTAACCAAACATTTCTGCGAGTGGAACTTCAGCTCGAATTACGCGTCCGGCTGGTGATTCATCCATACCCTGAACCATGCCTCTGCGACGACTTAGATCACCCATAACATCACCCATATAATCCTCAGGGGTGACAACCTCAACCTTCATAATAGGCTCAAGTAAAACTGGACTCGCTTTGAGCGCGCCTTGCTTAAAGCATTGAGATCCTGCAATTTTGAAGGCCATTTCACTCGAGTCAACTTCGTGGAAAGAACCATCAAACAACGTTACTTTCACATCCACGACTGGATATCCAGCAATGACACCATTTTGCAATTGTTCCTGAACACCCTTATCCACTGCGGGGATATACTCTTTCGGAATGACTCCGCCAACAATCGCGTTGACAAACTCATATCCATCACCACGTGACAGTGGTTCAATTTTAAGCCACACGTGCCCGTATTGACCACGACCACCAGACTGTCGAACGAACTTACCTTCTTGCTCGACGGAAGTTTTAAGTGTTTCACGATAAGCAACTTGGGGTTTACCTACGTTTGCTTCAACCATAAACTCTCGTTTAAGACGGTCTACAATGATCTCTAGATGTAATTCACCCATTCCAGAGATAATTGTTTGTCCTGACTCTTCGTCTGTATGGACGCGGAATGAAGGATCTTCTTGTGCAAGTTTACCCAATGCAATTGATAACTTTTCTTGATCCGCTTTTGTTTTGGGCTCTACCGCAACAGCTATTACCGGTTCTGGAAAATCCATACGCTCAAGTGTGATTATCTTATTTTGATCACAAAGGGTATCCCCAGTAGTCACTGTTTTTAGACCTACAGCAGCAGCAATGTCTCCTGCACGAACTTCTTTAATTTCTTCTCGTGAGTTCGCGTGCATTTGCAGCAAGCGACCAATACGCTCTTTCTTGTCTTTGACAGGATTATAGACGGTATCACCGGACTTCAACACACCTGAATAGACACGGAAATAAGTCAGAGTCCCTACAAAAGGATCGGTAGCTATCTTAAATGCAAGCGCTGAAAAAGGCTCATCATAAGATGTCTTGCGAGTATCTTCTTCCCCATCGTCATCAATACCACGTACCGGTGGCACATCTAACGGTGACGGCAAGTAATCAATAACACCGTCAAGAACGGCTTGAACGCCTTTATTTTTAAAGGCTGATCCACAGTAGACTGGTACAATTTCGTTATTAATGGTTCGGTTACGAAGCGCTTTTTTAATTTCAGCTTCAGTAAGCTCTTCGCCTTCGAGATACTTCTCCATCAACTCTTCTGAGTCTTCAGCCGCAGCCTCAACGATTAGGCCACGTAACTCTTCACACTGAGATTTCATTGCCTCAGGAATTTCTTTATACTCAAACGTCATCCCGCGGCTTTCTTCATCCCAATATATGGATTTCATTTTTACAAGATCGATGACGCCTTTAAATTCTTCTTCTGCGCCGATTGGAAGCTGAAGAACGACCGGATTAGAGCCAAGACGCTCTTTAATTTGCTTTACAACGCGTAAAAAATTAGCCCCCATTCGGTCCATCTTGTTGACGAACACGATACGTGGAACACCGTACTTATCCGATTGTCTCCAGACAGTCTCTGATTGGGGCTCAACGCCTGATACAGAATCAAACACCACTATAGCACCATCCAACACACGCAATGAGCGCTCAACTTCAATCATGAAGTCAACGTGGCCAGGTGTGTCGATAATATTAATGCGATGTGGTTTATACTGCTTGTCCATTCCTGGCCAGTAGCAAGTCGTAGCAGCCGAGGTAATTGTAATTCCTCGCTCTTGCTCTTGAACCATCCAGTCCATGGTTGCAGCACCCTCATGAACTTCGCCAATTTTGTGCGAGCGACCGGTATAGTACAACACCCTTTCGGTTGTAGTGGTCTTACCCGCATCAACGTGTGCGGCGATGCCAATGTTTCTATAAAGCTCTAATGGTGTAGATGTGGTTGACACGGGCTACCTCTCTATTAATTCCATCTAAAATGAGCAAAAGCCTGGTTGGCTTTAGCCATTTTATGAGTCTCTTCACGTTTTTTTACGGCGGAGCCTTTGCTCTCGAACGCATCGGATAGCTCGCCGGCTAATCTTAACATCATGCCCTGCTCGCCTCGAGAACGTGCCGCTTGTACAATCCAGCGCATACCCAGCGCAATACTACGCTCAGCACGAACTTCAACAGGCACTTGGTACGTAGCCCCACCAACACGTCGAGAACGGACTTCAACGGTTGGACGAACGTTATCAAGCGCACGTTCAAATTGTCTAAGCACGTTACCACCTGCGGAAGATCCTTCGCTGCCATCTTCATCAGCGTCCTTTTTCATCTTTTTAACGCGATCTTCAAGCACTTCTAATGCGCCATACACGACCTTTTCGGCGATCGATTTTTTACCATCGACCATTAAAACGTTAATAAATTTTGCCAGCAAATCACTATGGTATTTTGGATCAGGCAATATTTCTCTTTTGGGTACTTCTCTTCTTCTTGGCATAGCAAATTCCTACAATCAGATTATTTCTTATCTTTAGGTTTTTTGGTTCCATACTTAGAACGCCCTTGCTTTCTATCGTTTACGCCTGAGGTATCCAAGCTTCCACGAACGGTATGGTAACGTACACCTGGTAAGTCTTTAACACGACCACCACGGATTAATACAACCGAGTGTTCTTGTAGATTGTGGCCTTCACCACCAATATATGAGGTTACTTCGTACCCATTAGTTAACCGAACACGCGCAACCTTACGCATAGCTGAGTTAGGCTTCTTGGGTGTTGTTGTGTAAACTCGGGTGCATACCCCTCTACGCTGTGGGCAAGCTTCCAACGCAGGAACGTTACTCTTTCGCTTAGCGTTCTCACGAGGCTTTCTTACCAACTGATTAATAGTAGCCATTTATTCTTAACTCCAAACTTTAGCTTGAGATTATTTCGTATGCATAAGGAGGCCGGATTCTATAAAGGTACGACCAATTTGTCAAGTATAATCCTGATTTGTTTTACTATCGTGTCTAGTCACATCACATGAGAAACGGTAGATATTTAAACAGAGGTCGTTGAAACCTCTGTTTCGTAATCCTCAGAATTTATTTCCAACCTCTTCTGCGAACAATATTACTGTTCATTATTATCAGCGTTTAATGCTTCACTTAATGCGTGTTCAACATCAACTGCTGAAACGGCATGTGCCGATTCGCCAGCACTACCTTTACCACGTTTAGCCTTACGGCTTTGATGATAAGCGTAGCCAGTCCCTGCGGGGATAAGGCGTCCTACCATCACGTTTTCTTTCAGACCACGCAACTCATCCGTTTTACCGCTCACGGCTGCTTCAGTTAGAACGCGGGTCGTTTCTTGGAATGATGCTGCGGAGATAAATGATTCCGTTGCCAAAGACGCTTTGGTTATACCCAATAGTATAGGCTCCCCTTGCGCCGGCATTTTGTTATCAGCATCTAATTTATCGTTTTCTTGCATCATTACAGTATCTTCAACTTGTTCCCCAACCAGGAATTTTGAATCCCCAGTACTGGTGATAAGACGCTTTCTTAGCATCTGGCGCACAATGGTTTCGATGTGTTTGTCGTTAATTTTAACGCCTTGTAGACGGTACACATCTTGCACTTCGTTTACGATGTAATTTGCAAGCGCTCCAACACCAAGCAGGCGTAAGATATCATGTGGGTTTGGTGGACCATCAGCTACGGTCTCACCTTTGGCTACATGCTCGCCTTCAAACACCGAAATATGACGCCATTTTGGAATTAACTCTTCATGAGTTTGGTTATCTGAGGATGTAATAATTAAACGTCGCTTTCCTTTGGTTTCTTTACCGAAGCTTACCACGCCTGATATTTCAGCCATAACTGCGGAATCCTTTGGCTTTCTGGCTTCAAATAAATCAGCTACCCGTGGTAAACCACCGGTGATATCGCGTGTTTTTGAACGCTCTTGAGGAATACGAGCGATGACATCACCCACACCTACTTTATGTCCATCTTCGAAATTGATAACGGCATCCACAGGCAAGTAGTACTGCGCTGGTACGTTGGTACCGGCTAGGTATATTTCTTCACCTTTATCAGACACCAATTTAACCATTGGTCTTAAGTCACGACCAGCGCTACCTTTCTGTTTTGCATCAATGACAACGATGTTACTTAAACCAGTCAATTCGTCCGTTTGCCGATTCATGGTTAAGCCTTCAATCAAGTCAACAAACTTAAGTTTTCCGCCGACTTCTGAGATTACTGGGTGAGTGTGTGGATCCCATGTTGCAATCACTTGACCCGCTTCAACTTCAGAATGATCGTGAACGGTTAAAACAGCACCGTAAGGCAGCTTATAACGCTCGCGCTCGCGCCCAAATTCATCTGCAACTGTCACTTCTCCAGAACGAGATACAGCCACCAAGTTATCGTTTTCGTTTGTTACCGTCTTGATGTTATGCAGACGAATAACGCCTTTATTTTTAACTTGGATGTTATTGGCTGCTGTCGCTCTAGATGCAGCACCTCCGATGTGGAAGGTACGCATGGTTAGCTGGGTTCCTGGCTCGCCAATAGATTGCGCAGCGATAATACCCACAGCCTCACCGGTGTTAACGAGGTGACCACGAGCTAAATCGCGACCATAGCATTTCGCACACAACCCAAAGCGCGTTTCGCAGGTGATGGGCGAGCGCACATAGACTTGGTCTACACCAATCTTTTCCAGTCGTTCAACCCACTCCTCATCCAGCAGTGTACCTGCCGTAACTACCGGGTCTTTCTGGCTTGGAATGTAAACATCCATAGCAACCACTCGACCAAGAACACGCTCATGCAATGGCTCAACGATATCACCACCTTCAATCAATGGCTGCATTAGGATGCCGTGCTCTGTGCCACAGTCAATTTCTGTAATGACAACATCTTGAGCAACATCAACCAATCGTCTAGTTAAGTAACCAGAGTTTGCGGTTTTCAGCGCGGTATCCGCCAAACCTTTACGCGCACCATGAGTCGAAATAAAGTATTGGAATACGTTTAAACCTTCGCGGAAGTTCGCTGTAATTGGCGTTTCAATGATCGAACCATCTGGAGCAGCCATCAATCCGCGCATTCCAGCAAGCTGACGAATCTGCGCGGCAGAGCCTCTAGCACCAGAATCAGCCATCATAAAAATAGGGTTGAATGAGTCTTGTCTGATGGTATTTCCATCTTTATCCGTGACTTCTTCAGTCGCTATTTTAGACATCATCGACTTAGCAACCATTTCGTTAGTACGAGACCAGATATCAATTACTTTATTGTAACGCTCCCCGTTCGTTAATAATCCTGAGCGGAATTGTGCTTCAATTTCACGAACTTCATTGTCCGCCTGTGCAATAATATCAGCCTTGTCGTCTGGTATTTCCATATCTTCAATACCAATCGAAGCTCCAGCTCGTGTAGCGTATTTAAAGCCCATATACATTAGCTGGTCAGCAAAGATAACCGTTTCTTTCAAACCAAAGCTTCGATAGCAGCTGTCAACCACCCGCGAAATCGATTTTTTAGTCATTGGCTTATTGACGGAAGCAAACGGCATACCTTGAGGAAGAATTTGCGCCAAAATAGCTCTTCCAACAGTTGTTTCTACTAGCTCATAACCAGACGGATGAGTCTCTTTGTCTGCGGGCATGCGAATCTTAATTTTCGCATGAATGTCCAAATAGTCATTTTCATAGAAGTTTTGTGCTTCTTGTGTACTTGAAAAGACTTTGCCTTCACCCAGTGCGTTTACTTTTTCGCGCGTTAAATAATACAAACCAAGAACCACATCCTGGCTAGGTACAATAATTGGTTCGCCACTTGCGGGTGATAAGATGTTATTGGTTGACATCATTAATGACCGGGCTTCTAACTGAGCCTCGATGGTCAATGGCACATGGACCGCCATCTGGTCACCGTCGAAGTCAGCATTATAGGCCGTGCAAACTAATGGATGAAGCTGAATGGCCTTGCCTTCAATTAGTACTGGTTCAAAGGCTTGGATACCAAGGCGATGAAGCGTTGGTGCACGGTTCAGAAGAATTGGATGTTCGCGGATCACGTCCTCGAGAATATCCCAAACCACGGGCTCTTCACGCTCAACCATTTTTTTAGCGGCTTTAATAGTCGTTGCTAAGCCACGGAACTCTAGCTTACTAAAGATAAACGGCTTAAAGAGTTCAAGCGCCATTTTTTTAGGCAAGCCGCATTGATGTAGACGCAGCGTCGGCCCGACCACAATTACTGAACGACCGGAGTAATCGACGCGCTTACCTAACAAGTTCTGACGAAAACGACCCTGCTTTCCTTTAATCATATCAGCCAGTGATTTTAATGGTCGCTTGTTAGTCCCTGTTATAGCTCGACCACGTCGGCCATTATCGAGTAACGCATCAACGGACTCTTGAAGCATTCGTTTTTCATTACGAACAATGATATCTGGCGCACTTAGGTCTAACAGACGCTTTAGGCGATTGTTGCGGTTGATGACGCGACGGTATAAATCATTTAGATCTGAGGTAGCAAAACGTCCACCATCCAATGGAACAAGCGGCCTTAGATCCGGGGGAAGCACAGGTAGAACATTCATGATCATCCACTCTGGCTTATTGCCTGATTCATGAAAGGCTTCAAGGAGCTTCAATCGTTTGGTAATTTTTTTAATCTTCGTTTCAGAGTTTGTTGTGGGTAACTCTTCGCGAAGCATTTTGATTTCTTCTTCAAGATCAATTTGACGTAGTAAATCTCGGATCGCTTCGGCACCCATGCGTGCATCAAACTCATCACCATATTGTTCCATAGCGTCAAGATAGGCTTCGTCATTCAACAATTGACCACGCTCTAGTTCGGTCATGCCAGGATCAACAACGACAAACGCTTCAAAATACAAGACGCGCTCTATATCACGAAGCGTCATATCAAGCAGCAAGCCAATTCTGGAAGGAAGCGACTTCAAGAACCAAATATGGGCTACGGGACTAGCCAATTCAATGTGCCCCATGCGCTCGCGACGGACTTTGGCAAGCGCAAGCTCAACGCCGCACTTTTCGCAAATGACACCACGGTGTTTTAAGCGCTTGTACTTACCGCATAAACATTCGTAATCCTTGATAGGACCAAAAATTTTCGCACAAAACAAACCATCACGCTCTGGCTTAAACGTACGATAATTTATTGTTTCTGGTTTCTTAACTTCCCCATAGGACCAGGAGCGAATTAAATCATGGGATGCCAACGCGATCTTAATCGCATCAAATTCTTCGCTTTGACCTTGTTGCTTGAGCATTCCAAGTAAATCACTCATTACAGGGGCGTTCTTCATTGATTCGTTGTTTAGATTAGCCAAGTTAATGCCTCCAAAATTGGTCAATATTCAGTATTGTTTAGTCGTGATCAAGTTCGATATCGATACCTAATGCTCTGATTTCTTTCAACAATACGTTGAATGATTCAGGCATGCCTGGATCCATTCGATGATCACCATCAACAATGTTTTTATAGATCTTGGTTCTTCCTCCAACGTCATCAGATTTAACCGTTAACATTTCTTGCAATGTATAAGCTGCGCCATACGCTTCTAGCGCCCAGACCTCCATTTCTCCAAAGCGCTGACCACCAAATTGTGCCTTACCGCCTAGCGGCTGTTGCGTCACAAGACTGTATGATCCGGTTGAGCGAGCATGCATCTTGTCATCAACTAGGTGATTCAACTTAAGCATATACATATAACCAACCGTCACTGGATTATCAAATTTACGACCGGTTCGTCCATCGAATAGAGTGGTCTTACCATCTTGGGATAAATCCGCTAATTTAAGCATTTCTTTAATCTCAGACTCGCTAGCTCCATCGAATACGGGTGTTGCCATTGGCACTCCGCCTCTAAGGTTATTAGCCAGAACGCTAAATTCTTCATCGCTCAAGTGTTTGATTTGAACACGAGCATGCTCGTCATGGTTATAAACCTTATTTACAAAGTCACGAACTTCTGTTAACGATTTTTCCCCATCCAGCATCTTGCCTATTTTTAGACCTAAACCTTTTGCTGCAAGCCCTAAATGTGTTTCCAGAACTTGGCCAATATTCATACGAGAAGGAACACCTAATGGGTTTAAAACGATATCTACAGGGGTTCCATCTTCCATATATGGCATGTCTTCTACTGGAACTACGATCGAGATAACGCCTTTGTTACCATGTCGGCCCGCCATTTTATCGCCAGGCTGAATTCTGCGCTTAACAGCCAGATAAACTTTAACAATTTTTAAAACTCCCGGGGCAAGATCATCACCCTGAGTAATTTTTTTACGGCTATCGTTGAAACGTTTTTCAATTTCTTTCTCAAGCGCCTCCAACTGTTTGGAAGATTGCTCTAGCTGTTGGCTAGCTTCGTCATCTTTTAAACGAATATCGAACCATTTCTCACGGTCGATATTCTCAAGATAGCTTGCGGTAATTTTAGAGCCAGATTTTAACGAGGAAGGACCTCCAGTTGCGATCTTATCTAGCAATAAATTATAGACACGTTGATAGATATCTTCTTCGCGAATTCGTCGCTCATCAATCAAGTCTTTACGAACGCGGGCTAGGTGCTCTTCTTCAATACTTTTCGCTCGTTCGTCTTTTTCCAGCCCATCACGGGTGAACACTTGTACATCAATGACTGTGCCATTCATTCCAGACGGCACACGTAATGATGAGTCCTTAACGTCTGAAGCCTTTTCACCGAAAATTGCGCGTAACAGTTTTTCTTCAGGCGTAAGTTGCGTTTCACCTTTCGGGGTTACTTTTCCAACAAGAATATCGCCTGCGGTTACTTCTGCTCCGATATACACCACACCAGATTCATCTAAGTTAGCTAACGCCGCTTCTCCTACATTAGGAATGTCAGCTGTAATCTCTTCTGTACCTAGCTTGGTATCTCGAGCAATACAAGTCAGCTCTTCGATGTGAATGGTTGTAAAGCGATCTTCTTGTACGATCCGCTCTGAGATAAGGATCGAATCTTCAAAGTTGTAGCCATTCCAAGGCATGAATGCAACTAATAGGTTTTGTCCAAGCGCTAGTTCACCCATATCTGTACAAGGCCCATCCGCCAAAATATCACCTCTGGCAATGCGATCCCCCTTAGAAACAATAGGAATTTGATTGATGCAGGTATCTTGGTTGGAACGAAAGTATTTGGTTAAGTTATAGATATCTACACCGGTTTCGCCGGCTTTGGTCTCATCGTCATTAACCCGCACTACAATACGCGCAGCATCGACAAGATCGATGACGCCACCTCGCTTGGCCACAACACAAACCCCTGAGTCAGAGGCGACAACACGCTCCATACCGGTACCCACCAACGGCTTTTCGGCACGTAGCGTAGGAACCGCCTGGCGTTGCATGTTCGACCCCATCAACGCGCGGTTAGCATCGTCGTGCTCTAAGAAAGGGATTAGCGATGCGGCTACGGATACGATCTGCTTAGGAGAAACATCCATATAATTAATTTTGTCCGGTGTGGTCAATGAAAATTCATTTTGGTGACGGCAAGGGACGAGATCGGCTTTGATTTTGCCATGTTTATCCACTGGCACATTCGATTGTGCGATGTACTGATCCACTTCCTCAATAGCCGATATATATTCAATTTCATCCGAAACGCGGCCATCAACAACTTTCCGGCAAGGTGTTTCAATGAATCCATATGGGTTCGTACGTGCATATACAGACAGCGAGTTAATCAAACCAATGTTTGGTCCCTCAGGAGTTTCAATTGGACATACCCGCCCATAGTGCGTGGTGTGAACATCACGAACCTCAAATCCAGCACGCTCTCTGGTTAAACCACCAGGCCCGAGTGCAGATACACGGCGTTTATGAGTTACTCCAGAAAGAGGGTTAACTTGATCCATGAATTGAGACAATTGACTAGAGCCAAAAAACTCTTTCACAGCCGCTGATACCGGCTTTGCATTAATCAGATCCTGTGGCATTAAGTTCTCAGATTCAGCAAGACTTAAACGCTCTTTAACAGCACGTTCCACGCGGACAAGACCAACCCTGAATTGATTTTCAGCCATCTCGCCCACGCTTCGAACGCGTCGGTTTCCTAAGTGATCAATATCGTCAACCATACCGATACCATTACGGATATCAATTAGAGTTTTAATAACAGCTAATATATCTTCTTGCGTTAATGTGCCAGGACCTTCATCGTCTTTTCGGCCTACGCGACGATTAAATTTCATGCGGCCAACAGCAGATAAATCATACCGGTCTTCTGCAAAAAATAGGTTTTTAAACAGTGTCTCAGCCGCTTCTTTAGTTGGCGGCTCACCAGGGCGCATCATCCGATATATTTCGACTAATGCTTCAAGTTGGTTGGATGTCGGATCAGCTCGCAATGTATCCGATAGGTATGATCCATGATCCAACTCATTAGTATAAATGGTTTCTAATTCATGGATGCCATGATCGACAATTGAATCAAGCATTTCGTCAGTAACTTCATCGTTAGCAAAGGCAATTGCCTCACCAGTGGATTTATCAATGATATCTTTTGCTAAAACCTTGCCAAGGAGATAGTCACGTGGAACAACAAGATCGGTCATCTTGTTTTTTTCCATCATATTAATATGACGCGCAGTAATACGACGACCTTCTTCAACAATAATTTCATCTGACTTAGGTGCTCTAATATCAAATGAGGCAATTTCGCCGCGTAACCTAGTCGGAATTAGGTTAATATGATACTCGCCCATCTTCAGTTTAACCGTAGTGGTTTCAAAAAATTCGGCGAGGATTTCTTCTGTGCTATAACCAAGTGCTCTTAATAATATGGTGACAGGTAACTTACGACGGCGGTCAATACGTACAAACACTAAATCTTTTGGGTCAAACTCAAAATCCAGCCAAGATCCACGATAAGGAATAATTCGTGCTGAATATAATAGTTTACCTGATGAGTGTGTTTTGCCGCGATCGTGCTCAAATATTACGCCAGGTGAACGATGAAGCTGGGAAACAACAACACGTTCAGTTCCATTTATGACAAACGTACCAACGTCCGTCATTAATGGGATTTCGCCCATAAATACATCTTGTTCGCGAATATCTTTAATAGGCTTTTCAGAGCCAGAAGCATCTTTGTCCAATACAATTAATCGGACTTTTACACGTAGCGGTGCTGAATAGGTTAACCCACGAAGTTTACATTCTTTAACGTTAAAGGCAGGCTCACCAAGGCTGTAGCTAACATACTCAAGGCGGGCATTGCCAGAAAAACTCTCTATCGGAAATACCGATGAAAAAGCAGCGTGCAGACCCGTATTCTGTTGTTGGTTGGATATGGAATCAGCATCGATAAAATCACGATAGGATTTCAATTGAATCTCTAGGAGATTGGGTATCTCCATCTGTTCGGCTTGTTTACCAAAGCTCTTGCGAAATCGTTTTTTCTCAGCATGCGAATAATGAGGGTTAGCAACTGCTTCGGCCATGGTGTTTCCTCTTAGTTTTAGTGAAGTCTTCAAACACGTAAACCCAGCCATGTATCCATGGCTGGGTCAACTTTTAATGTAGTCTTGAGATTACTTGATTTCGACTGTAGCACCAGCTTCTTCAAGTTGCTTTTTAATCTCTTCGGCTTCATTCTTAGCAATACCTTCTTTCACAGTAGAAGGAGCTCCTTCTACCAAGTCTTTGGCTTCTTTTAAGCCTAAACCTGTGATGGTACGGATTGCTTTAATAACACCAACCTTGTTTTCACCAAAGCTAGTCATTACAACGTCAAATTCTGTCTTTTCTTCAGCAGCGGCGGCAGCAGCAGCTGGTGCTGCAACGGCTACAGCAGCAGAAGCCGCAGATACGTTGAACTTTTCTTCCATTGCTTCAATTAATTCAACCACTTCCATTACGGACATATTAGCGATTGTGTCCAGGATCTCGTTTTTTGATACAGCCATTTCTAGCTCCTAAGTTAAAAATAGATAAGATTATCGGTTTATCCTGCTTTGCTGTCTTTAACAGCGGCAATCGTACGAACCAACTTAGCGTGTGGTTCTTTGATTGTACGAACAAACTTCTCAATTGGTGCTTTCATTACGTACATCAGCTTAGATATAGCCTCATCTCGAGTTGGTAAGCTAGCGATTGCGTCAAGTTGTTCAACACCAAACACTTTACCACTGATGGATAATGCTTTAATCTCTAAGCGGTCATACGTTTTAGAAAATTCCTTTAATAATCTTGCCGCATCGCTGGGTGCTTCCATTGATAAAGCAATAAATAAAGGACCAACCAAAACGTCGTTGAGGCAGGCAAAATCTGTTTTTTCAAACGCTCTGCGAGACAGCGTATTAGGTACTACACGCAGATAAACCCCGGCTTTGCGAGCTTCAGCTCGTAAGTGGGTCATTTGATTTACAGTTAAACCGCGATAATCAGCAACTACTGCTGAAATAGCCTTTGAAGCAACACCAGTTACTTCTTCAACAACGGCTTTTTTTGCAGCTAATGTCAATGTCACGTTACTGACCTCCTAAGTTGTTCAAATCGTAATGATTTGACAGTTATGGTGGCCGCCTCGGAAGGATCTCAGAGCCGGTTCACCGTCTGCGCAGGAAATTAAGCTTTCGCACCTGCGGTCTTCGACGGCATTGAACCAATGTCTATGCCGTGAATACTTTAAAATGGGTGCTAATTTTACATGGATATAGAAGCAGGATCAATAGTTAATCCAGGACCCATTGTAGAAGATAAGGTTATCTTCTTGATATATACACCTTTAGCTGAGGTTGGCTTAGCCTTTTTCAAATCCACAATTAAGGCTTCGACATTCTCTATAATTTCTTTTGCAGAAAAGTCAACTTTGCCTACAGTACAGTGAACGATCCCGTTCTTATCAGTTCGGTAACGAACCTGACCAGATTTAGCATCTTTAACGGCGACTTCAACGTTTGTAGTTACGGTACCAACTTTTGGGTTTGGCATTAATCCTCTTGGCCCCAAAATCTGACCGAGCTGACCAACAACTCGCATTGCATCTGGTGTAGCAATAACAACATCAAAATCAAGCTGTCCTGCTTTGACTTGTTCAGCTAGATCTTCAAATCCAACTACGTCAGCTCCGGCATCTTTAGCCTTTTGTGCGTTATCGCCTTGCGCAAATACAGCCACACGAACAGTTTTTCCGGTTCCGTTTGGCAAATTAGTTGATGAACGAACCATTTGATCCGATTTACGCGGATCTACGCCAAGATTAACAGCGATATCAATACCTTCTTTAAAATTCTTACTTGCGAATTCTTTAAGAATGTTGACAGCTTCTTCTGCCTTATATAATTGCGTAGGTTGTACTTTTTCTCTAATCTGCTTTTGTTTTTTGGTTAATTTAGCCATGGTAAACCTCACTCCTCCAAGCCTTCAACATCAATACCCATGCTGCGTGCTGTACCAGCGATGCTGCGAACTGCCGCATCTAAACTTGCAGCGGTAAGATCGGGCTCTTTGGTTTTAGCAATTTCTTCAAGTTGAGTACGATGAAGCTTAGCTACTTTCTTTGTGTTAGGGGTACCACTGCCACTGGAAATTCCAGCTGCTTTCTTTAAAAGAACGGAGGCTGGTGGTGTTTTTGTAATAAATGTGAAACTGCGATCCGAATAAACGGTGATCACTACAGGTATAGGTAAACCCTGCTCCAAGTTTTGTGTACTTGCATTAAAGGCTTTACAAAACTCCATGATGTTCACCCCACGCTGACCTAATGCAGGTCCAACTGGCGGGCTTGGATTTGCCTTTCCTGCAGGAATTTGCAATTTAATGTATGCTTCTACTTTTTTAGCCATAGCTACTCCTGATTTGGGTATAACGCTGGTTCACATAGAATTTGTTACTTCAGCTTCCCGGTTAACGAGCGAGTTCGCTCTGAACAACGCAAGTCCGGCTGCGAAGCAACCAGACTTAATGGGTCAAATAATCTGCTGATAGAACGCTGACTAAAAGGCACCGGCCTATCTCTTTTGAATTTATTTATGTTTTTTCTACCTGACTAAACTCTAGTTCAACTGGTGTAGAGCGCCCAAAAATCAATACAGCCACTCTTAGGCGACTTTTCTCATAATTAACTTCTTCCACAACACCGTTGAAATCAACAAATGGGCCTTCTTTAACTCTCACCACTTCACCAGGCTCAAAGAGCACTTTAGGCCTAGGTTTTGTAACGCCTTCTTCGACCCGCTGAAGAATTGCGTTTGCTTCCTTATCTGAGATCGGGGTTGGTGTTTGGCTTGTTCCGCCGATAAACCCTAAGACGCGTGGAATAGCACGAATCATGTGCCAGGTCTCATCGTTCATGACCATGTTTACCAGCACATAGCCTGGAAAAAATTTTCGTGTACTTTTTCGCTTTTGGCCTGCGCGCATTTCAACCACCTCTTCCGAGGGAACAACAACTTCACCGATCTTATCTTCAAGATTGTGATGCTGCGCTCGCGATTTTATTTCGCGCATAACAAAATTTTCATACCCTGAGTAGGCATGAACAACGTACCATTGTTTGGATTTCTGTTCTTCCACCTTGGTCAACCTAAATGAGTTATTTTACCAATCGCCCACATCATTGCGGCATCAATACCCCAAAGTATTAATCCCGTCACAGCAACCATCGCCATCACAATCGATGTGGTTTGAATTGTTTCTTGGCGGCTAGGCCAAACGACTTTTTGTAACTCGACTTTTGACTCTTTTGCAAATGCAAATACTGCTTTACCAGTGCTAGTAAGATAGCCAAAAACAAACGTTAAAACGAGCCAACTTATCCAAATTAACGCAACAACCGGCGCGGTAAATTGGTAATGATAAGTTCCTATAAAAGCAGCCGTAGTAATAAGCGCTATAGCCAACCACGACAATATATCCATTATTTTAGAAGTCTTTTTTTCAATTTTTTTCATACTTATCATTTAGCTGGCAGGCCAGGAGGGAATCGAACCCCCAACCTGCGGTTTTGGAGACCGCCGCTCTGCCAATTGAGCTACTGGCCTAACTTTATAAAGCCCTCTGATACTTTCAACTGAGACAAGAGGGCCATCAACCTATTAAGCGATATTATTTATCACTCAATAATCTTAGCAACAACACCTGCACCAACGGTGCGACCACCTTCACGGATAGCAAAGCGTAAGCCTTCATCCATAGCAATTGGCGCATGCAGACTAACGGTCATTTGTACGTTATCTCCTGGCATGACCATTTCGGTACCTTCTGGTAAATCGCATGTACCGGTTACGTCAGTTGTTCTAAAGTAAAACTGTGGACGGTAGCCGTTGAAAAATGGGGTATGACGCCCACCTTCTTCTTTTGACAACACGTACACTTCTGCTTCAAACTT
>NZ_CAAAIW010000034.1 GCF_900640115.1 Legionella yabuuchiae | reverse complement strand
CTCCTGAATCTACATGGGATAGTACTTTTTCCCTAAAATCTAATGAATATGTCATAGCTAAAAAGCGCTAATTATAACAAATATATAAGACTTTTTAAATTTTAATCAACTATAACACCCGCGGAAATGCCTTTGGATAAAACAAGAGCCAGTCGCTAATCTTCAGGTACTAGTGTCGATTTATAAGATACACGCAGGATGGCATCTTTCATGGAAAAATTGAACCCATATCTTCACCAATTTCACCACCGGTTTCATCGATCGTAGTTGTCTCTTTGCCGCCGTGGTGTCCATTTGGCATACCACCACCCATAAGTTCTATCTTAGCACCTTCGGTTTTCAGCTTATACTCGGGTGTTTCTTTTGCTGCATCGGCAAATGTTATCAAACTCCCTGTAGTTAATATTACTCCAGTGAAAACTAAGGATAATCTATTTATGCTCATAGCACTCCCCAAAAACCATTATTTCAATACACAGTATAGACCATGCGCACCATAATTGTATTTGTCGCTAACATAATTTGCTGAGGGCTTCATTAGCAATTTTGTTAACCGTTTCTATAATTTAAATGTGTTTTCATTTTAGACAAAATATATACATTCGGAAGATATAAAATGGATATTAAACGATTGTTGTTGATTACCATAGGTGGCATCATTAGGCTTGGCTTCAGTGTTAGCGGTTGCAGACGGACAGAAGGCAAGTAACAAGATGCTGTGGATAACCACGGACGAAGGGAAGCAAATTAGATGTTTAGTCCACCCAGAAGACAACATGAAAGCAAAGACGTTAAGAGTGGGGCGTCACGTTAAGTTAAGCGAACAAATTGAAGAAGAGATGGAAGTCCCGTACAACTTCACCGTCAATTAACCTCGCTTTTAGCAATTGAGGCTATATGATTTTCGCTGTAGATCAGCGAGTTACATCAGCTTTTTTTCGTCCCAAAATATAAATAGTTACCGGCCTGCGCGAGCAGGACAGATTTTTTTCATGTCCAGAGGTTTTTTAGTTTGTTTGGGCCCGATTTTTATTTCGTCTGCCCATTAGTTCCAAGTTGGTTTGATTGTTCTTGGATACTTTCATTGACATTAGGGGTGTTTGATCTAAAGAAAAGACGAACTTTTTGATAAGCAGTGGATACCATTTTTTGGACTTCCGTTGGCATTGTGGGCAGCAAACCATATACTTTTACGTTTCCAGTAGGTTTTTTATTCGAGGGGTAGGCTTTTACTGCATGAATAGAATCAGTAAGGTCTCTTATAAACTTATCTTCAAATCCTTGGGTGAGCACATGTACATGCGTTAAGCATAGATGAAAACCATTTGGATTTTGTAAAAGATTTAGCTTCCAACCCCGGTGCTCTAACTCCTCAGCAATGAAATGAGGATTTAGTGTGTCGCTTCGAAAACCTAATATAGATAGCGTTGGTTCTCCATATACGTAGACAAAAACAAACTTTTTAGTGTTCAAAATTTAGATGCGTTTACCCTGTGCCAGGCGAGCTTAGTCTGGGAATTTATTCTAGTGCGTGTTAGATTGTTGAGAACAAGCAATAAAAAGTAAAAACGTATTTATTTCGTTTTCGATTAAAGCAAACTAAAAAAACAATCAAAACTTACCAGCGACCAGTCGATTTTTCTTCAAAAGTAGGTTAAAGTTCCCACAAAAAATACTAAGGTAATAAAGCTCATGTTTAGGAAATTAAGAGGTGTTTTCTCAAACGACTTGTCGATAGATTTGGGAACAGCGAATACGCTGATTTATGTCAGAGATAAGGGAATTGTGTTAAATGAACCGTCCGTGGTAGCGCTACGTAATGAAGCTGGCCAGAAACGTGTTGCGGCGGTTGGTTTAGAAGCTAAGCGCATGTTAGGAAGAACGCCTGGCAATATTAATGCGATTCGTCCAATGAAAGATGGTGTGATTGCTGATTTCTTTGTGACTGAAAAAATGCTGCAGCATTTTATTCATAAGGTCCATGAAAATCGATTTTTAAGACCCAGCCCTCGTGTTTTAGTGTGCGTTCCTTGTGGTTC
The DNA here is from genome assembly GCF_900640115.1 of Legionella yabuuchiae. Classification (GTDB taxonomy): domain Bacteria; phylum Pseudomonadota; class Gammaproteobacteria; order Legionellales; family Legionellaceae; genus Legionella_A; species Legionella_A yabuuchiae. Next base: position 16,720 of record NZ_CAAAIW010000034.1, on the reverse strand, counting down.
AACTCAGGTAGAACGTCGTGCTATTCGAGAATCAGCCATGGGTGCTGGCGCACGTGAAGTTTTCCTCATTGAAGAACCCATGGCAGCAGCCCTGGGCTCAGGTATGCCGGTTGAAGAAGCCAGCGGCTCGATGGTGGTTGATATCGGCGGCGGAACGACAGAAGTCGCTATTATCTCGTTAAGTGGCATTGTATATCATCAGTCGGTACGCATTGGGGGTGATAAGTTCGATGATGCTATTGTTTCCTACGTTCGACGCAATTATGGAACATTGATTGGTGAAACCACCGCCGAACGCATTAAGCATGAAATTGGCTCCGCTTTCCCAAGCCGTGATTTATTTGAAATTGAAGTTCGTGGTCGTAACTTAGCTGAAGGCGTGCCTCGCAGCTTTACCTTGACGAGCGCTGAAATCTTAGAAGCTTTACAAGAGCCTTTATCAGGAATTGTGGGTGCTGTCCGAGCCGCCTTAGAGTTGGCTCCTCCAGAGCTTGCAGCAGATATTGCAGAACGGGGTATGGTTTTAACTGGGGGTGGCGCGCTCCTCAAAAACATGGATACCCTGCTTATGGAAGAAACAGGTCTGCCGGTGTTGGTGGCAGAAGATCCGCTAACCTGTGTTGCGCGAGGTGGCGGCAAAGCATTAGAAACTATGGATTTGCGCGGCGGTGATTTCCTCTCAACTGAATAAACATCCAGGCTTATTTAGTAAAGGCAGGCACAGGGCTGTAAGCTTTGTGCTCGCCTTACTGCTTTCATTGGGCCTCATGATTGCCGACTATCATTACCACTATTTAAATGCGGTGCGAAGTGGTTTTTCATTATTTGTCGCCCCATTGCAATATGCCGTAGATTATCCAGTGCGCGTGATCGGCTGGATTCAATCCCTGGTGAGTTCTAAAACCGCACTTATTGATGAAAATATACAGCTTCGTTACCGCCAGACCATGCTTGAAAACCAGCTGCAGAAACTGATGGTGCTTCGTCATGAAAATTCGCAATTAAAAGAACTGCTAAATGCCTCTTCCAGTGTGAATGCACGTACAATGGCCGCTCAGATTTTAGCGGTTGAAACCACATCCTCAAGGCAGCTGTTAGTGTTAAATAAAGGCTCACGCGAAGGCGTATTTGTTGGACAGCCGGTCTTGGATGCCAAAGGGGTCGTTGGTCAAATTATAGATGTAGGTAAAATGACAAGTACTGTGCTGTTGATCTCGGACGCTAACAGCGGAGTTCCCGTTCAAAATCAGCGAACAGGGGAACGGGCTATCTTGGTAGGAACCAATAACATGAACCTCTTATCACTGATTAATCTTCCAAAGTCCTCCGAAATTAATATTGGCGATTTGCTGATTACCTCGGGTCTTGGTCGACGCTATCCAGAGGGGTATCCGGTTGGTCGTGTTGAAGGGGTAAAAAACATCCCTGGTGAAGAATTTATTAAGGTGGATGTTATCCCTGTGGCGTTGCTCAATCGCAATCGCTTAGTATTGCTCATCTGGCCTGAAAAAGAACATGCAGAGCTCACCATGCAAATTAATGAACGCTTGAAAAATCAAGATGATAACCGGATGCTAGCTTAATGAGGAGCCTCAATGAAGAGTAACATTCGGTTGATTTGGACTTTTTTCATTGTTTTGGCATTATCGATTTTACCGCTGCCTGGCTGGCTAAATGTCTTTCGCCCACCTTGGGTATTGCTGCTGGTATTATATATTCAGTTTTGCTTACCCGCTTACTTTAATATCCCTGTAATATTTATTTTAGGGCTTTGTCTTGATGTGTTGTTGGGCTCAGTCATTGGCGAGCATATTTTTGCGTTATCACTCACTACGTGGTTGGCTTCAGGATTTTCAAGGCGGTTTATTTTTTTTCCTATAGGTCAACAAATGCTATTCATCATGATTGTTGCCATGATTTATCAAACTACGTTGGTATTAACAGCCGCATTTTTAGGCTATGCCTACTTTCCGCTTACGATCGTGTGCAGCTCGCTGCTTAGCTTAATATTATGGCCATGGCTTCGAGTCTTGGCAGACGGATCATTTCATAAAGTCTCTAGAACTTAGCCATTACCATTACATTAGAATTGTTGGTTTGATCATTTCTATTTTGTTTAAAAATCACTTCTCATGCTATGATGAGCCACTTTAAATATGACGGAGAGAAAATCCATGACGTATGAAAAAATATCCATCCCTTCACAAGGGGAAGCCATTACAGTCAAATCGGATTCAACATTAAACGTTCCTGATCAGCCGATTATTCCATATATTGAGGGGGATGGTATTGGCGTTGATGTAACACCCGCAATGTTGCGCGTTGTGGATGCGGCGGTTGAAAAAGCCTATGGTGGAAAGAAAAAAATCGCTTGGATGGAAATATACGCTGGCGAAAAGGCAACGGAGGTGTATGGCAACGACCACTGGCTACCTGAAGAAACACTGGATGCGATTAAACAGTATTTGGTGTCCATTAAAGGTCCGCTGACGACGCCAGTAGGCGGTGGTATTCGCTCATTAAATGTTACTATTCGACAAGAATTGGATTTGTATACCTGCTTAAGACCTGTTCGATATTTCACCGGTACACCAAGCCCTGTGAAAGAACCTGAACAAGTGGATATGGTGATTTTTCGTGAAAACTCTGAAGACATCTACGCTGGCATTGAATGGAAGGCAGATACGCCTGACGCTAAAAAAGTGATTAATTTTTTACGTGACGAAATGGGGGTTAAAAAAATTCGTTTCCCAGAACATTGCGGTATCGGCGTAAAGCCCGTTTCCAAAGAAGGCACATCACGATTGGTGAAAGCCGCGATCCAGTATGCCATCGATCATAATCGAAGTTCAGTGACGTTGGTTCATAAAGGCAACATTATGAAATTCACTGAAGGCGCCTTCAAAGATTGGGGATACCAAGTGGCCAAAGAAGAATTTGGTGCCACCGAATATCAAGGTGGCCCCTGGATGGAGCTTAAAAACCCTAATAATGGCCAATCCATTATTATTAAAGACGTCATTGCCGATGCATTCTTGCAACAAATTTTATTAAGACCGGACGAATACAGCGTCGTTGCAACCTTGAACCTAAACGGTGACTACATCTCTGATGCATTAGCGGCTCAAGTAGGCGGGATTGGCATCGCACCTGGGGCAAACATCGGCGAGCATGTTGCTGTTTTCGAAGCGACACATGGCACAGCCCCTAAATATGCTGGCCAGGATAAAGTTAATCCAGGTTCGATTATCTTGTCTGCGGAAATGATGTTGCGTCATCTTGGCTGGGAAGAAGCGGCAGATTTAATCGTCAATGGCATGGAAGGTGCTATTAAAGAAAAGACGGTAACCTATGACTTTGCTCGACAAATGGATGATGCGCATGAAGTGAGCTGTTCAGGCTTTGCAGAGGCTATCATTAATCATATGCATTAGGCGCGAGCCAAGCACCTAGTCAGGGTTCAGGACTCCGTTTTTCCGGTGTCCTGAACCCTGACTTATTTTATTAGCAAAGCAACGAAATGAAAGCCCGAATTATATCTCAAAGTTCACATTTATCTCTTTAATTTCAAGAAACAATTTGTTTTATGAGTTGGCAGGCTGAAATGGTTGCCAGCAGAAATAAACAATTAAATCGATTTTAAACAAAATTTACTGGCTAAATGTACCATGAAAGTCTATAAAATTAATAAAGGGTGTTTGTAAATGAGCAGTTGGTATTTACAAAATGTAGTTGAAGAAAAAGCGGCAGAAACTAAAATTTTGCCGGCTTTAAAGCAGCCTAGAAAATATAAAGTCGTGCTGCTTAACGATGACTATACACCTATGGATTTTGTTGTTGATGTCTTGAAGCGTTTTTTTCATCTGAATGAAGAAATCGCTATACAAATCATGCTTCAGGTTCATCATCAAGGGAAGGGCGTATGCGGTGTGTTTACACGCGACATTGCAGAAACAAAAGTAGCCTTGGTTAATGATTATGCCAGGATGAACGATCACCCATTGTTGTGTAGCATGGAGCCGGAGTAACAGCAGTGCTGGATAGGAGGAGCAGCGATTATGTTAAACAAAGAGCTTGAATTTACCTTGAATCTAGCTTTTAAAGAAGCTAAAGAAAAACGACATGAATTCATGACGGTTGAACATTTATTGCTTTCCTTACTGGATAACCCAGCCGCAGGCAATGTATTACAAGCTTGTGATGCCAACATAGAATCTCTGCGCCGCGATTTAATAGAATTTATCGATGAAACAACCCCGAGGATTCCAGAAGAAGAACTCGATCGGGAAACCCAGCCAACACTTGGGTTCCAGCGTGTCCTTCAGCGGGCCGTATTTCACGTGCAATCCGCTGGAAAAACAGAAGTTAGCGGTGCAAATGTATTAGCAGCTATTTTTAGTGAGCAAGAAAGCCAGGCGGTCTATTTTTTACGCCGTGAAAACATTACGCGTCTCGATGTCATTAACTATATATCGCATGGCGTCTCTAAATTCCAGAATAATGAATTTAACGATAATATGGGCGCTTCAATGGATGAAGACATGATGGTGTCGGATGCTCATGAGTCACCGCTTGAAAATTATTGCATGAATTTAAATAATCGTGCGCGACTCGGCAAAATTGATCCATTAATCGGGCGTCACGAAGAAATTCAACGAACTGTCCAAGTGCTAAGCCGGCGTCGTAAAAACAACCCTCTTTTAGTGGGTGAGGCAGGCGTTGGTAAAACAGCGATTGCAGAGGGATTAGCCAGGCGCATTGTTGACGGGGAAGTCCCAGAATCCATTAAAAATCATGTTGTATATTCTCTGGATCTAGGCGCTTTATTAGCGGGAACCAAATACCGTGGTGATTTTGAAAAACGACTTAAGGCTGTTTTAAAACAATTAGGTGAGCATGAAGGCGGAATTTTGTTTATTGATGAAATCCATACCATCATCGGGGCAGGGGCTGCTTCTGGCGGCGTGATGGATGCTTCAAACCTCATTAAACCGTTGCTCGCAAATGGCGAACTTAAATGCATTGGATCCACCACGTATCAGGAATATCGTGGAATTTTTGAGAAAGATAGAGCGCTTGCAAGACGTTTCCAGAAAATTGATATTTCCGAACCTTCTGTTGAAGAAACTTTTGAAATTCTAAAAGGGTTGAAACCTAAACTAGAAGCGCATCACGGAGTCAAATTTTCCATTCCCTCGTTAAAGGCCGCGGCGGAATTAGCAGCGAAATATATTAATGATCGCTTCCTGCCAGATAAAGCCATTGACGTTGTGGATGAAGCCGGCGCTTATCAAAATCTTTTAACCAGCAGCAAACGTAAAAAATTAATTAGTGTCGCTGAAATCGAAAGCGTGGTTGCCAAAATTGCCCGCATACCTCTTAAGAAAGTTTCAGCGCGTGATAAAGATACGTTGCGAAACCTTGAGCGCGATTTGAAGCTGTTGGTGTATGGTCAAGACGAAGCGATTACAGCATTAGCATCCGCCATTAAACTAGCGCGCTCCGGCTTACGTGAGCCTCAAAAGCCGGTTGGTTGTTTCTTGTTTGCTGGGCCGACCGGGGTCGGTAAAACCGAAGTGACGCGACAGCTTGCCAATGTGATGGGTATTGAGCTTCTGCGCTTTGACATGTCAGAGTATATGGAAAAACACACCGTTTCACGTTTAATTGGTGCACCTCCTGGCTATGTGGGATATGATCAAGGTGGATTATTAACCGAAGCCGTCACTAAGAACCCGTACTCGGTTGTGCTTCTTGATGAAATTGAAAAAGCACATCCCGATGTTTTTAATCTGTTATTACAAATCATGGATCATGGCACGCTGACCGATACTAATGGACGTCAAGCTGATTTTCGTCATGTGATTCTGGTGATGACCAGTAATGCAGGCGCTGCAGAAATTAGTCGCAACAGCATTGGCTTCTCATCCCAAGACAACACCACCGATGGTTTAGAAGTCATCAAACGTCAATTTACCCCGGAATTTAGAAACCGCTTGGATGCCATCATTAACTTCGCCTCGCTAGATGTGGAAACGATTGGCTTAGTGGTTGACAAATTTATCATGGAACTTGAGGAACAACTAAGCAGCAAAGGCGTGTCATTCAAAGTCGAACAAGAGGCACGTGAATGGTTGGTTGAAAATGGTTATAACAAGTCCATGGGTGCCCGACCGATGGCTAGACTGATTCAAGAACATATTAAAAAGCCTCTTGCTGAAGAACTGCTCTTTGGAAAACTCTCAAACGGCGGTCATGTAACCATTAAAATGAAAGACGGCAAACTGCATTTTGAATGTCAGAATTACCGTGAAGGGGTGTGTTAGGTACTGAGTAGGCAGCTTATATTCGTTCAAGATATTTAATGAGGCGTCTTTCAGAGCGTTAGCGAAGCAATTAAGAACGATATTCTTATTGAAGGCCGTTCTAGATTGTTTCACTTTGCTCGCAAAAGAGACACTTTCTGGCTCATTTTTAAAATGATCAAAGTTCAAGGTTGTTAAAACACCATTGTTGTGGTTTAATTCCAGCCACGTTGCTCTTTGGTTGCTCCATGTTATGACTAATTTAACAGATATCAATGTCACAACGCTCGTCACACATCATGTGCGTCAATATGTATCAACGCTTCATCAATTTTATTTTACTCAGTTAAAATCATTTATCGTGGCGCATGAGCCTATTTTAAATGTAGTGGATGCAATAGAAGCAGAGCTTACATCCATAGTTCTTGAGCAAAAAAGACATCATACAGAAGTTCTTGAAGATAAATTTTTAAAGCAACAGGCTAAGGACGATCGTGAAGAATCCTTAAAAGATGAGCGTGAGGTACTAGAGGATGCGAAATTAAGCATAGCATTGCGCGAAGAAATGAGGAATATTTTAGATCAACACCCCAGACATACTCATTCTACTAATCATCAGCACAAGTCTATTTCACTTCCAGAGTGGTTAAGATTAAATGAAATAAATTTAAAATTGAATGAAAGTCTTCCCAAGAGAGAAAGCGCGCGTCTTGCTCGTAAACAGGCACGAGAAGATCGATTTTATAAACAGAGCATAAAGGAACGCTTATCTCATCAAAATTATCAGGCATTCATCCAAAAAAGACGCAAGCAGGATGCGGAGGTTGATGAATTGAAGAATAAAAAATTTACTGAAGCCAAAAATCTCATATTTCCTGTCTTTTTGATTGAACTTCGCCAAACCGTCTTACAATTCGTTAACCTTACGGACGATGAGAAACAAGCGATTATTGAGCTTATTAATGTGATGACGGAATTTTTATCCGCCGAACAAGAAACGTTGAAAGTATCTAAAGCGCTGCAAAAACTACAAGAAACGATAGAAAGAACAGAGCTATCGATAACAACTACACATCAACGGATTAAAGACATTGCAACCGAACTGCAACTTGCCCCAGAAAAAAATGTTACGTTGAATCAAAAAAATAAAACCTTAGATAATACGAATAAAACACTTGCATTACCCGCATGGATCACCTTAGGTATTTCTGTAAGTCTTTTGTTGGTTTCTGGCGGATTATACTTTTCTGCCGCAGCTTTAGGTGTTGCGCTTGTCATCCCGTCTTTAAGTCTAGTTATTCCCTTGATCGTAGCCAGCGCGTGCTTGATTGTCTCACTAGGGTTATTTGCAGCAAAAGGGATTAACCGGTTACAAAAACACTTTAACAATAAAAAACTTCATGATCTTGAAGCCCATGTAAAAAGTTTAAATGAGGAAAACGAAACCTTAACTCGTGATACCATTCCCACGCTAACCCAAACACACAACAGAGATCGTCAGACTGAGCTGAATTTAAGATATGATTTAAATATAAAATCTCAGGCATGTGAAGACTTACTCCAACGAGCTAGAGCTATCTATCCCCCATCAGCACCACCTGTACCGTATTCAGTGTATGAAGGAAGTAATATCCTGTCTGCTCCCCCACCGTATTATTCTGATCCATCCTCTACAACAAGTCTTGGTATGAGCCCATCTCCATCAGCACCACCCGCACCAGATGAGTGTTCGGTGTATGCAGGAGGGTTTACTCTGTTTGCTCCACCTCCGCCTTATTCTGAGCCTTCTCCTACGAAAAGTCATGATATGAGTCCACCTTTTCATTAAACCCCAGAGGTAACTGCTCTCTCCCTGCCGACTTCCTGCGGCTTGACCGCGGTGAAGTCAGAGAGACGAGGTGGGCGAGCAGTTACCCCCAGATTTTTTCTCATTAGTTGTTAATTTTATAGCCCAGATGCAGGCACGGCCGTAATCCGAGAACAGCGCTAAGCAGTACTCCGTAAGCCTATGAATTATGCGCGCACTACCCAGTCTTGAGAATACTTACAATTCCAGTACATATCCGCTAGAATGTGGCCAGAATATACATGCCAATGAAACTACCATCATGCTCAGTGTCATCATCATTGCGAAGAACGAAGAAGAAAACATTAGACGTTGTCTAGAGTCTATTCGTTGGGCCGATCAAATCATCGTTTTAGACTCTGGAAGTACCGATAACACGGTCGCGATTGCTAAGGAATACACCAACGAGGTGTATCAAACGGATTGGAAGGGGTATGGTGTCCAGAAAGAACGTGCTCTTTCTCATGCCACAGGTGATTGGGTATTAAATTTAGATGCTGATGAAGCCGTGGACGAAGATCTAAAGCAAGAGCTACTTGTCGCCATAAAATCTAATCAAGCAGAAGCTTATCGCATCCCTATTCGAATGGAGTTTTATGGCAAAACCATGCACCACAGTTCTAGCCCGAAACGTCATGTGCGACTCTTTAAACGAGAAGGAGCGCACTATAGTTTGGATATTGTGCACGAAAAAATCTTGTTGCCAGATCAATTTAGAATCAGCCAGCTTTCTTCTCCAATCCGGCATCAATCCTTTCGTGATGTGTCGCATGCGCTTTATAAAATTAATCGCTACTCCTCTTATACCGCAAAAATTAGACTCGAACATAAAAAATCCGGTAGTTTAATCAAAACCCTCACAGGCAGCCTATGGATGTTCATTCGATGTTATCTTTTGCAACGTGGCTTCTTAGATGGTCGAGAAGGGTTGGTGTTAGCGCTATTGAATGCCCAGGGTACGTTAGCCAGAGGGTTAAAGCAACTCTATCCAGATAAAGAAATTCAATATTTACCTAAGGTTATGGGAGACTAATTGTGATCAAAACCTTAAAGTTAGCCTGGCAACACGATGAAACATTCTGGGGAACAATGATTTTTGTCTGTGCCATGATGTTCATTCCCATCAGTTCAACCGCAAGAAGTATTTTTTTGGGAATTTCAGTGGCATGGATTGTATTGCATCCGATTTATTATTCAGAACTAAAACGAGCAATAACAAAGCCATGGTGTCGCGCGGCATTTTTTATCTTTATTCTGGCCGCCTTGGCGTGCCTATGGAGTCCGGCCACTTGGCATGATCGCTTAATGGTGCTTGAAAAATATCTAAAATTTCTCTATTTACCGGTTTTAGTGGTTGGGTTTAAAGACAGGCGAACACGCCAATACGCGGTATATGCGTTTATCTTAGCGATGACGATTACATGCATGATTTCTTTTCTGAAAGCAGCCCACATTGGCACATTTAAAGAACCCGATCAGGGTTCTGTATTTAATAATCATATCATCACCGGACATATGATGGTTCTGGCCGCCTACATATCGGCTTTATACGCTTATCGTAGCCAAGGAAAATTTCGTATCAGTTATGGGGTATTAGCAGGCCTATTCAGCTATCAAATTTTATTTATCAATACAGGTCGTACAGGCTATTTTATTTATGTTATGTTGCTTGGACTTTTTCTCTTGCAAGTCTTCTCATTGCGTCGAGCGCTCATTACGGGTGTTATTGCTTTCTCAATATTAACCGTGACCGTATCATTCCACACCGAAGCTCAACATCGTCTATACACGATTGTCAGTGAATGGCAACGTTATCAAGATAATCAAGATAAAGACACCTCGATTGGGTATCGCATTCAGTTTCATCAATTTGCTAAGCAGTTGTTTTCTCGCCATCCTATAATTGGACACGGTACTGCTGGATTTACTCATCGATTTAAAGAAGAAAAGCCAGTGCCGTCCTGGGACAGGAGACTTCTTGAGCCGCATAGTCAATACTGGTTTATTGCCACTGAATTAGGTGTGCTTGGTATAATGGCATTTATGATATTTTTTGCTACATTATTTAAAGCAAGCTTGCGACTCGTTGAAATGAAAGCAATAGCGCTTGCGGTAATGCTTTCATTTCTAGTTGGAGGCTTAACAGATTCTTTATTGTTATATTCTAGCTCTGGATTGTTATTTTTTGTAATGATGGCGCTCTGTTTAGGCGAAGAAAAGAGCACCTAATCTTTGTATTAGTTCATCCTACGAAGGTCAAGCTTACTTATCGATTGGTCGCTTGACCATTTGCATCTTTCTAGAAAACAGCTGGAATAAAATCATTAGGATAACGCCAAGAGCAAGCCAGGAAAAAATAGCAGGGAAAATACCATGCCCCATGAAAAGACTGGCTAATAATCCACCGATTAACATCCCACGAATGAGGCCACCCCAGTGCGTTTTATTCGGCTTCGAAGCAACTCGTTGCGCTTGAGGTCGTTTTGAATAATGAGTATAACTGCGATTTGAAGAGAAACTACGCCCACCGCCAAAGCGCTTTGCCAAAGCATCTTGCCCAGTAAGACTAAAGCCTAATACCACAATCATCATAATGATAAATTTATTCATGAGTAATCTCTCCTCTCTGCTATTATTTATGTTTAACCTAAAAAGCTAGCTTTAACCGTTCCCAATACTGATTGTATAAAGCAATGACTTCATCCCCAACGTCTCTTTGCACAACACCTCGTTCTAACACTTCCCGAGGAGGGTAGATTATAGGATTATTTTGCATTGCTTTGGGCAGTAACGTTTTTCCTTTCCCATTGGTGATGGCATGTCCTTCACGCAAGGCAATTTCAGCCGCAATCTCTGGCTTTAGAATGAAGTTAATAAATTGATAGGCTTCTTCTAAATGCGGTGGATTTTTAGGAACGGCTAAACAATCGACCCAAATCACGAACCCTTCTTCGGGATAAACAAATTCAATGGCATTATTTTCCTGCTTGGCTTTATAAGCATCGCCGTTCCATGCCATTCCCGCTATGGCATCTCCATCAATAATAATGGCTTGAACGCTGTCGCTAGCAAACATTTTCACGTTAGGCGCGAGCCTTAGCAGCGCTTCAAATGCTTCTTTAATATGCTCTGGATTCGTGTCATTAGGAGGGTAATGAAGGCTCATGAGTCCAATTGAAAATACTTCTCGTGAATCATCCAGTAATAACAACTGTTCGCGCCATTGTTTAGCCCACAAGTCACGCCAGGTTTTAGGAGCTTGATTGACCCATTCGCGATTATAAAATAGTCCCGTTGCACCCCAATTAATGGGTATACTATAGTGATTTCCAGGATCATAGGCGCTCTGGGTAAACTTAGGCATTAAGTTATCTAGGTTAGATAGTTTTGAATGATCCAGCGCTGTTAACATACCTTGCTTACGCATGCGTTCTACAAAATAACCAGAAGGCATGATCACATCATAAGCAGTTCTTTTACTCGCCTTAAGTTTGGCATACATAGTCTCATTGCTATCATAAGTCGAAAAATTGACTTTAATTCCGGTTTCATGTTCAAACTTATGGATTACAGATTTTGGTATTTCTCCGCCCCAAACATAAACATTCACTACTGTTCCGGCATGGCTTGAACCAAACAGGAAGGCTAGAAAAAAAGAGTGGAAAAAATAAATCAACCGTTTCATGCTGCCTTCCTCGATAAACGGTGCGCAATAATGACTAAAATCATGGAAATTAAAAACGTGAACGTGCATAAAGCGTTTAATTCTGGTGTTACCCCAACCCGCACTAAGGAGTATATGGTTAAGGGTAAAATATTAAAATCAGGTCCAGCTACAAAGTAACTGATAATGACATCATCGAATGACAAGGTAAAACACAACAGCATGGCACTGAGCACCGAAGGCCAAAGAAGAGGGAGAAGGACTTTTCTTAAGGCATGAACATGGCTGGCGCCTAAGTCTAGGGCGCTATAGTAAATATTTGCATCTAGGGTATGAATTCGGCTGTTAATGGTTAAGACAACGAAGGGTATGCAAAATGTGATGTGAGCAATGAGTAAGCTCGTAAAGCCCAAGGGAATGTCTAATACATTAAATAATAACAACAGCGCCACGCCAAGCACCAAATCGGGGATGATAATCAGCAATAATAAAAGAGCAAAGAATGAGCGAGGCTGTTTCTTTTTAGGTCTCAAAAATAATTGCACACAAGCAAGTACGCCTGTCATCGTTGCAAGGAGTGAGGCACACAATCCTAAGAATACTGAATGCATAAAGGCAGACCAAAGCTCACGATCATGGAACAGTTCAACATACCATTTTAAAGAAAATCCTTGCCACTGCAGAGAAAACCGCGCTTTATTCACTGAGTAGAGAATTAGTACAAGAATAGGAAAATAAAGCAACGCATAAACCATGGCTAAAAAAGATTTTTGTAACGCATGCTTCATGCTTGAGCCCCTTTATTAAATCGGCGAAATAATAACAGTAGCAACAAAAGCAACAGGGTTAAAATGGTACTGGTTGCCGCGCCTTGCGGCCAATTTTCCAGCACCAAAAATTGATTTTGAATCATGTTGCCTAAAAGAATAGAGCGAGCTCCCCCCAATACATTTGGAATATAAAATAAGGTCATCGCTGGCAAAAAGACCATCAAGCAGCCGGAAATAATTCCTTTGGCAGTATTGGGTAAAAATACTCGATAAAACGTTCCCCATTTACTCGCCCCCAGATCTTTAGCGGCTTCAATAAGCCTAAAATCAAAGCGCTCCATATTGGTAAAAATCGGTAAGACCATAAACGGAAATAAATTATAAATAAGGCCGCTTATTACGGCGAAATTGGTATAGAGCAGTGAAAGTGGTGCGTCAATGATATGCAGCGATAATAAAATCGCATTTAAAATTCCTTTAAATTTTAAAATCGCAATAAGCGAATAAGTTCTAACGAGCGAACTGGTCCAAAAAGGAATAATAATGAGTAACAAAAGCATGGATTGTTGCTTAGATTTAATCAGAAAATAACTAAAAGGATAAGCCAAGAACAGGCAACCCACGGTTGTAATGAACGAAATTACAATAGAGCGCAAAAAAACTTTGCCAAATAAAGGATTAATTAATTCAAGGTAGTTATGAAACGTAAATGGCAACGAAACGAGATTGATGGGATCTTTTGATAAAAAGCTTGTCACGAAAATAAGCCCGAGAGGAATGAAGCTAAATACCAGTAACCAAACGTAAATAAAATATATAGAAAGTGGTTTATTCAGTTTCATAAGGCAACAACACTTCCCAACCTGAAAGCCAATGAATCCAGACCGCTTCATTGATGACATATTCAAGCTTGTCATCGTCTTCATCAAAAAATTCAGATGCGTTAATGATTTTGCCCGAGGGAAGCTCAACTTTAAGATCGACGGTCGAACCTTTGTAAATAATGTCAACAATTGTTCCAGGCAGCATGTTTTCATTATCAGTGACTTCAGCCTGCCCCCAGACGCGTATATCTTCTGGACGAACCATCAGGTGAACGTTATCGCCTGTTTTGTAGTTGCCAGTATTTTTACAATGTAAAGGTGTGGCGTCGATTTGCAGTAAGATTTCTTGCTCAGTTGCTTCTTTTACTTCTAAATCAAAAATATTGGCTTCACCAATAAATTTAGCGACATGGAGATTGGCTGGCGTTTCATAGACTTCGCGTGGAGTACCAATCTGTTCAATCTGACCTTCATTGAAAACCACAATGCGATCAGACATAGATAACGCTTCTTCTTGATCATGCGTGACAAAGATAAAGGTCATATTAAGTGTTTTTTGCAATTGTTTCAGTTCGTATTGCATGGCTTTTCGTAAGCGATAATCTAATGAACTTAATGGTTCATCAAGTAACAACACTTGTGGGCGATTAATAATGGCCCTGGCAATTGCTACACGTTGTTGTTGACCGCCGCTTAATTGCTGAATGCGTCGTTGTGCAAATGGTTCAAGATGCACTAATTTTAAAGCCTCAGTGACCCGATCTTTAATCTCAGACTCCATAACACGCTTACAACGTAAGCCAAAGGCTACGTTTTCAAATACGCTTAGATGAGGAAACAGGGCATAACTTTGAAAAACGGTATGCACATCCCGTTTCTGAGGCGGCAAATGATTCACACAGGCATTATTAATATAGATGGAGCCACTGGTTGGCTCATCAAAGCCAGAAATAAGCCGTAAAAGAGTGGTTTTGCCGCATCCAGAAGGGCCGAGTAAGGTTAAAAACTCCCCAGCATAAACCGATAGGGAAATATCCTTTAAAATTTCCTGGCGATCATAGGATTTACAAACGTGTTTAATTTCAATTAAAGGATTTGGCATTCTTGCGGTCAATCACTTTGGCCTTAAACGGGCGGTTAAACAAAAATGCTGCATTATGAAGGGTGGGGCATTATTTGTCCAGATGAAGTATAAAATCACAGCAACGCGTTTAAGTTTAAAAATAGAACGTGACATAAAAAACTGTTCTCGCAGAAATAAAGAAAAGCTTATTGAGACTTAGATCGCTAGCCGTTTTATTGAATTGATACCTCGAGCGATTGTTCCGTTAACCTTATGTTCTCAACTTAACTGTGGTAAAAAAACAGGGATTTATTATATTGACTCCAATTATCTATCGGTTTGTCACTTGAAACGCTCAAACGAAACAAAATAGTTGAGGTAGTTGTCCAAAATGGAAAAACTTCCGTTGGCTAGTTTTTTGGATTAAAAATCCATCTTGTAGTCAATCATCACGGTGAACTACCTAAGTACGATCATGGGTATAGGGAGCCAATAAGTCATTTTGTATTTGACCCACTCTATTCAGGGAGCATCGGAATTGTTGTAAATTTTAATCTTAGTGGTAAAATAATGTTCTTTAACTGTTTGGGAAATCGTGAATGAAGTTATTTGCAATGCCATCACCTAATGATGGTGAGACACTTTTCAATAGGATAATGCAATCTGCCATTGATGGCCCACAAAAATTTGGTGTTGAATATTTTAATCGCTACTTTTCACAAGGTGGTAGTGATCAACATCCGATATTAGGCGATTTACGTGTTCTTGCTGATGAAATTGACCGCAGATATGGTGATGACAAAGGTATGAATCTAGTATCAGGGTTAATTAGACACAGACTACCCCCATTAAATGAGCCTAGGATGTAATTTAACGGTTTTTTACCGCACCAATACAGGCAAGGGCGGAAGTTTCCCCGCCCCTGTTCAAAAATCTGCCGTAATATAGCGATTTGCTTTTTCCAAAGATATATACCCGTAATCTTTCAAAATGCGTGATTTATGCTTTTTCTTTTTCGCCCTGCCGCATTTTAAAAAACTCGCAAGGGAATGAGCCATTACTTGCTTTTTAAAATGCGGCAGGACAAAAAATAAAGGCGCCTAAAAACACGCATTTTGAAAAATTACGGGTATATACCCATCGGAAATCAAAATCCGAAAAAAAATATTGAAATCATGGATCTAGTATGATCAAATGCGCACATGAAGAGAAAATTAGAAGCAACTGAGCGCGAAAAACTCATAAGACAACATCGTCGAGAGAAAAATCGCAAAATATGTGACCGCATCAAAGCAGTATTGTTATTTGACCGGGATTATTCCTATCAAGAAATTGCACACATATTATTACTGGATGATGATACTGTTCGTCGCCACATCAATGATTATTTTGCGAAGCATAAATTAACCATAGAAAGTGGTGGCAGCAGTAGTCATTTGAATGTCGAGCATACAGTTATGCTAAAAGCCCATTTAGATGAAAACACCTACCTTTATGTGAAAGACATCTGTGAATTTGTAAAATCGAAGTTTTCTATTTCTTATAGCATTAGTGGTATGACCAAATGGCTAAAGAACCAAGGGTATCGGTATAAAAAGCCTCAACCAGTACCAGGCAAAGTAAACAGTCAAGCACAAGAAGATTTTAAGGTTTACTATGAGGAATTAAAAAATAAAGCTGGCGATGAAGAGCCTATATATTTCGCTGATAGCGTTCATCCCCAGCATCAAACACGCTTGGCTTATGGTTGGATTCAAAAGGGCGTAAGAAAGAACGTAGCCACTACAGGCAAGCAGAAAAGATTAAGTTTTATGGGAGGACTTTGTCTTAATGGTCATAAGGTCGTGGTACAGAACTCCGAAAAGGTTGATACAGAAAGCATCAAAGTCTTTTTAAAAGTATTACGGTCAAAACATAGGGTAAAAAACAAAATTCATATCATTTGGGATAATGCAGGGTATCATCGAAGTAAAGAGGTTCAGTCGTTCGCAGATAAACTAAACATAAAGCTTCATTTTCTACCTCCATACTCTCCTAATTTAAACCCAATTGAAAGGCTGTGGAAAATCATGCATGAAAAGGTAACTTATAATAAGTACTACCAAAAATTTTCTGATTTTACAGAAGCCATAACTACTTTCTTCAAACAAATTGGGCGTAAAAAGAAATTATTGAGAGCTAGGCTCACTGATAAATTTCAAATTGTCAGTGAACCTAATTTCGGATTTTGAAGTGTAATGGCTATATA
>NZ_CAAAIW010000033.1 GCF_900640115.1 Legionella yabuuchiae | reverse complement strand
GTAGATTACTATGACTCAGATAACTAATCTTTGATCCATTCGCTCTTCGATGTGTGATCTATTTCTCAAGTTAATGGGTTTTGCGTAAGTCCTGATTCATTAAGGCAGTGAACAAAATACTCCATGGCTTCATCGGTTGCGCATCCATTGTTTACGCGAAGTTGGGTTAGATCCATGTTTAATAGATTGTTCAAAGGCTCGAATGAAAGCATAGGGACTCCTAAAATGTCGCAATGTTTAAATAGAATAACCTAGAGAAGGAAAGTTAATAAGATCCAGGAAACTATTGGGTCTCAAGCCAACTTCTTCTCATTGCGGCTAAAAGCGGGGTGGATTATTCGGCCTTCTTTCTTTTTCAGAGGAAGAGGGAAGGCCGGCTTCTTGTGCTGTTCTTTTTCGGCTAAACATGCCCGCGGAAGACGAAGCAATTGATGGACTTGCATGCGTTTCCACACCAGGTTGAGAGGAATCGGGAGAATCTTCATCCGGTAATTCCGTTGGAGTGCCATTAACTTCATGAAGTCCCTGCATTGCAAGTTGAACTAAGCCCATGACCTCAGGGATTTTAGATAATTGCTCTTGCGCTCTATCGCTGTAACGTCGTACTTGGCTATATTCTGACATTAGTTCACGGTTAGTTGTTTCTAATTGTGATATCTCTCTTAGAGAAGTGTGAAGTTCAGTTTCTAATGTTCTAGCCTTTTTGTTTGCTTGTTTTAGCGCTTTCTCTAAATCGTTCACTCTGGTTTGGAGAGCTTGAATTCTTTGTTGCTGTTGGTGTTTTTCTTCTTCGCCCTGGGATAGAAAAGATTCCATCGCCTCTAACTTCTGCTGCACAGTACCGTGATGTTCTCTTGCTTTATCTCGCTCTTTCTTTGCAACTTGAAGCGCGCTTTTAAGCGGATTAATTTGTCGAGTTAACGATGCTACTTCATTCATGGCGTGAGAGCGCACGCTTCGTGCAGAGTCGAGTTCGGCTTTGAGGTTTTTGGGTCCTTGATTTAATTTAATCACCTGATCTGCCGATAGAGCGGGCAATCCCTTGGCTTGACAAAGCGATTTTCTAGTATCGTACTCCGAAGAACTTAAATAAGTCGCCATCGTTTTGGGTTCCGAGAAATAAGAAACTAAACCCACTTCATGTGCAGTTGTAATCATTTTGCGTACGTTAGCTGTGTTATGATTGAGCAGGATGCGGTGTGTTAATCGCTCAGAATCTTGCTCTATTAATTTATCTTTTATAGCCTGAAATATTTTTTTTACGTTCGTCCAAAAAACCTCATTTTGAGAGGGGACGACTCGATCTGTGCTGAGAATACGGTGTAAGATAGTACGTTTGGTTTGATTGCGATAAGCGGCGAGTTCTTTGAGCTCCTCATTTGTAAGTTGTGACCATAAAACAATTTCGTCCTCATTCAATCCTTGAATATTTTTGTCATTTAAAGAGTGTAATAATTGCTGTATTCTCATGCCGGCCTCTAAAAAAGTAATGTTGCCCAAAGATCATTATAATGAGTGAGCTGTTTAAACTGTCGATATTGTGTCAAAAAATAATGCAAATCGCAAGTAATGCAATAGGTTCTAATCTAGGAAACATGCTTCTATTTCAAAATCTCGCTGCTCAGTTTGCTACAACAATAGGTTCCATCTATGGGGAAGCATCAATCATGCATTTTGAACGATCACGGGTATAAATCGAGAGAGTCTTCTAATTGATATCTCTTTCTTTGAGCGATATTATTACTCGATTTGAGAACGATGCACTTGTAGTCGTCTGCATAAAGTGTAGCCGACCAAGGGCTAAGCTTTTGTCAAGTTCTGATCCTGGGTTTCGCTTCGTTGCACTCAGGCTACTATTTTTTTTACAAAATTCTATTTCTATTGACGCCACTAATGAGGTTTTTATGAGTCAAAACAATACTTTTTGCTGGATTGATATCCCAGTTAATGATTTGGATCGTGCTATTGCTTTTTATTCGGCGGTGCTTGATGAGTCAGTCCAAAAAATAAATGAACATGGGTTTAAATTTGGTTTATTGCCTCACACTGAAAACAATGTTTCAGGATGTTTGGCGGTTATGGAGGATAGACTGCCTTCCAACCAAGGGCCCTTAGTTTATTTAAACGTAGAAGGACGGTTGAAAGAAGCGGTTATTACGGTTGAGCAAATGGGTGGAACGGTTTTAAAGCCTGTGGAGCAAATTGGCCCTTATGGAAATCGCGCGGTGATTTTGGACTCTGAGGGTAATGGAGTGGCCTTGTATTCTAAAGAAGTTTAGGCGTTAAATTATGCAGACTATTTTCCATTTGGCGTTTCCGGTCCATGATTTTGAACAGGCTAAAGCCTTTTACCATGGCGCATTAGGGTGCGACATTGGAAGAGAATCTGAACATGCCCTTATTTTAAAGTTAGGCTTACATCAGATTGTTGCGCATAAAGTTGATTCGCCTGTCCCAGAACAATCGTCCATTTATCCCAGACACTTTGGCCTAATTTTCACAGAAGAAGCTGCATTTAAGAACTTTATTGATCAATTAGTTTCGAAACAAGTTACTTTTGAAATTCCTTTAAAAACGCGTTTTCAGAATACGAGAATAGAACACCAAAGTTTTTTTCTAAAAGATCCCAGCAATAATTTGCTCGAATTTAAATTCTATACGCACCCATCGGCTATTTTTGGTGAAAAAGAATTCAAGCGCGTTGGAGAAAATAATGACTAAATGGATATCCATGCTGTGTTTTTGCTTCGTCATTCCTTGCGGATTAAATGCAGCTATGCCTCTCGATAAGGATAAGATTATCAAGCAAGATAAGTTGTCCATAAATGCAGGCATTGGTTACCTAGGAGGAGAATCCAAAGAATATGTTTATGAAGATGACCTAACTCTTAGCCAGCTTAATTGGAACATTGAGCAAGCGGCCATTGTAATCGGAGAAATTAATTATCAGATTTTTCAAAACTTAGCTTTAAATGCGGCCGGTTGGGTTACAGCGGGTATGGGTAATGCCACAATGGATGATTACGACTGGCTTAATCCCAATCAATCAAGTTGGACGGAGTGGTCTCATCATGAAGACACTGATTTAAGATATGCAAATCAAGTGGATCTAAATTTACGTAGCTGGTTCATGAAACGTGAGCATCTCAAACTTGGATTAATGGCAGGCTATCAACGAAACGCATTTAGCTTTTTAGCCAGAGGTGGGTGTTTTCAATATGACAACAGGCAATTCATTGGTTGCTTTCCAGAAAATGAGATTGGAATAGGGTATCAGCAAACGTATAACACGGGGTATCTGGGTGCATTAGGTCATTATGAAAACAAGGCTTTAGATGTTAATGCCGCTGTAAAATATGGTCCTTATGTGAAATCGAATGATGTTGATCAGCATTATGCTCGCAGTCTAACTTTTAAAGAATCTGGTAATGGGGCTTCTTTTTATTCTTTAGCCGTTGATACGGGTTTTAGAATGAATCCTCGCGCTAAGGTATATATTGAAGGCGCAATAAATTATTTTAGTAATACAAAGGCGAATACTGAAATGATTGATCGCATTAGTGGTGAACGGGACTTTTTCATAAACGCAGCAGGGTTAAAGAACACAAATTATTGGCTCGCGTTAGGTATTCAGTATAAGCCTTTTGCAGCCTGATTATCCCTTATTCAGCCCGAAGTACGTTGTAATAGCGTATACAGTTCATGCAAAGAAGACACCTGATAGTTAGGTTTGATGTGATCGGGTAGGGTCTTGGTGCCGTTATTGAGCCAGCAGGTATCAATGCCAGCATTCATACCACCGAGAATATCCGACTCAGGGGTGTCTCCAACCATTAACACGTTACAGCGGTCGGGATTCCCTGCATACGATAAGGCGTAATCAAAAATGTGAGGATGAGGTTTCGCTACTCCCACCGTTTCAGAAACAACGAGTAAATCAAAAAGTGGCTTAAGTCCGGTGCGCTCTAAACGAATTTCCTGTAAATCGTTAAAGCCGTTGGTAATAATGCCTAAGCGGGTTTTCGTTTGCAGCGACTGGATTAAATTCATAGCCCCGTCCAGTGGTTTGCACAGCTCAGCCATGGAGTCCATATAAGCGCGATTAAGCTCTTCTGGAGCAACATTGAGTTTTTGAGCCCATGGAGTAAACCGGCGCTGTTTTATTTGATTGGCAGTAATGGTGCCATTTTGGTATTGAACCCAAAGCGGTTTATTCAGATTTTGGTAGACCATGAAATCTTCTTGGGTGAACTCCACGCCATACCTCAAAAACATATGCTGAAGACCACTAAATCCATCAAAGTGAAATAAGGTTTCATCCGCGTCAAATAAAATCCACTCGTATGATTTCAAAGCCTTGCCACCGGTTTAAAAATTATCACTTTAATTTCATATTGCTCAGAGATCAAGGTTTATAAACCAAGCCAGCGAATAAATTCATTCGTGGTTTTAAGCTTTAAAGACGAAGTATTATCCAGATGGACCGTATATTGAACGTTATTAGGTTCAGGAACATTCTCTGTGTTTATGCTCACAGTTTTGATTTTACCGAGTTTTACAAATTTCATTTCTGTACCCAAATACGCTCCATTTCGTCGTTTAACCTGTGGAATCACAAAGAAAATATCCTCAAAATGGCTGCTCAGTTCTGTTGCTTCTGATTCGTTGGGTTGATTTATTAGTGATTGAAACTCATTGCTATTTAGAGCAATGTATTCCATTTGATTAATCTGGCGTCTTAGCATTCGCTTAAGCGGTGCTTTGGTCTTGAATGTACGGATATAGTCATCAGCGCTCATCACAACAATCGGCTCATTCTCTTCATGACGATCGTTATTATTTTTTTCAACGAATAAGATGTCATCTCTATCTTCTTCGGGTTCCTCTAATACAGAATCAAGTTCAGCTTGAGGCAGCATGCAGCTATTATCACAGTGTAAATATTTGGATTGTAAGAACCAGCGTTCGCTTGGGTAGTAAGCCACCAATAACCCTTCGTCTTTAATGGTTTGAATGATGGGTTTCGTGAGCGTTTTAGGAATCGCAGGACAGCCCCAACTTCGTCCCGGACGGCCGTATTTTTTTACAAATTCTTCTTCCATATACCAGCCACCATGCATCACAATGGCACGACGAGAAGCCTGATCGTTAAACCCTGTTTCCAATCCTGTTAATCTCAGTGCTAAGCCATGACGCCCATAATACGACTCGTTGGTCTTATAAACCCCTATGCTGCTGGCTTTGCTATTGTTGATATTGGAAAAATAGTGTGAATTTAAAATTCCTGACTTAATGCCATGAGAAACGTAAGTGTTAAATAGCACTTCTTTTTTTTCTAAATCGATCACCCAAAGTCGCTTGCGATTGGAGGGTAACGAAAAATCTATGACGGTGAGTATGGGTTTGTGCTCCACATCATATTGATGTGTGCATTTTAATGTTTTCATCACTTTGTTAATAACGCTTTCGCGCATGGATGGGGCTTTGGCTTTTAACATGTCTTTAACCGAATTTAACCAAACCGTTTTCTTGATTGAATCACTTGGTTGTAGGATTGTTAAAGACATTTCTCCGGATATAGGCAAAACCGCTCCATGGTTTATCCGAAACGCGTTTTCATGAGGCGTTGAAAAAAAAGAATTAACGTCCATGCTCATTGCTGCTAAAAAAATTAGCAGTAGGAAGTTCATGTTCGATCCTTGAAAATGATTAAAATTGACCGCCTATAGGTTTTATATTAGAACACAATATGAAAAATTTAAACAAAAAGAATAAAAAATAACTGACCAGCCACCTCACCTCGCCCGACCTTCCGCGGACACGCCGCGGGAAGTCGGCAGGGGGAAAAGCAGTTACCAAAAAAATTAATATTGACGACGGCTACTAAGGTCGCTCTAACACATCATTGTTTTAGGAGCGATGGATGGCGGTAACTAAGGCTTTTATCCCTTCTCTGTAACTCGGATACTTGAGCTTAACATTCAATATCGATTTAATTTTCTCATTGGAAACCCGTTTATTACTACGATAAAACTCCATGCCCCGAGGAGATAAATTAGCTTTTTCAATGTGAACCAGAGGGAGAGGGGGTAAGTTCATTTCCTTTAATGCGAACGCGTCTACTTCATGGGAAGCGGCTGGTAAATCATCACTCACGTTAAAAATTTCTCCTGGCGTGGGATGATGCAACGATAAGTTCAATATTTGAACAACATCGTCGATATGTATTCTCGAAAAAAATTGCTGGGGTTTATATATTGAAACGCTTTTGTCGGATAAAATCCGTTCAATCGCGCTGCGCCCAGGGCCATAGATGCCCGCTAATCGAAAAACATGAACAGGAAGGTTGTGCTTTTTGTATAAATTTAACCATTCTTTCTCAGCCATCAGACGAATGATTCCTGCCGTACCGGGATCGACGCTTCCTGACTCTTCATCAACCCATGCCCCATGGTGATCGCCATAAACACTGGTTGATGATAAATAGCCTAGCCATTTTATTTGAGGAATTGACTCAATTAATAGCGGTTTAAATCGTTTTAAAACCGGATCGTTTTCTTCGGCACTGGGAGGAATAGACTGTAAAATAAAGCTGCAAGAATGGATGATTTTTTCCGCATTTGCTTCATTAAAGTCTAATACGTTAAGGTTATCCCGTTTAAACGTTTCCCTAACGTACTCGGAACGGCTTGTAGCATAAATAGTAAACCCCTGGTTAGCGAGGGTTTTTGCAAATGCCTGAGCCGTATATCCAAAACCGAATATGCCAATTGTTTTACTCATGCGAGGTTATTCCATCAAAACAGCGAGCCCAATTGCATTATAGCCTGCATGCAATCCGATTGCAGTGGAAACATGCTCAATAAATACGGGGGGTTTACCGAACGCTTCGGTGGTTAATGTTGCAAACGCTTCAGCTTTTTCGGAAACGCCTGCATGAGAAACACAATAATCCCGTAATTTAAGCGCTTTTCTCTCTATGAATTCCTGAGCACAGGTAATGAGCTTGGACAAGGCTTTCTGAGAATTTAATGCCTTGCTATAAACGATGCCTTTTCCTTGTTCATCAATAGATATGATGGGCTTTATTCCAGTTAATTGGGCGAATCTTCCTTTTAAATAGCTAATCCTTCCGGAACGAATCAGGGAGTCGAACTGATCAATCGCCACAAAAATTTTAGCGTTATCGATGGCTTTATCCAGCGCGCTTAAAATCATAGCAATATCTAACCCTTGTTCAATTAGTTCGGCGGCATAACGGACTAATAACCCTTGGCCACCCGTACTATTTTTAGAATTAATCACATGAACGTTTGCATGTTTTTGCGCAGAGGAACGAATTACGTCGCAAGTCCCACTCAACGCTTCAGATACAGATATCACTAAGACCTCTTCGTAGTGCTCCGAGAGATGGGCGAGCTTGGCTTCAATCATCGCTTTACTGGGTAGTGAGGTTTGAGGATACTGCTTTAAGTCGGCTAGCGTTTGATAAAATTCATCAGGATTAAAGCTGTAGCCATCAAGTAGATCGTGACTGTCTAAATGTAAGTTAATTGGAAACACGTGAATTTGATGATGATCAATAATGGATTGCGGTAAATCTGAACAAGAGTCCATGACTAGGGCTATAGAATGCTTTCGTTGATGAACGGTTTGCGATTGCCTGAGCATGTCATCAATTTTAGGATATTGAAGCGTCCCTAAGGTAAGCAATTGTGAATACACATTTTGAGGGGTATTGGTATGCACATGGAATCGGCACAACGATTTTGAACCCGAGATAACGATAGACTCACCAAGCTTAGAAAGGATTTCATTTAGATTTGCTTTATCAATCGCTTCTCCTCGTAAAACGCCTTCAGTGCAATATCGATGCGTAGGAGGTGTCGTGGGAACTTCATGATGATGTCGTGACTCAGAGGATGCCGAGGCAATTGTAATTGTTTTTACTTGATCTGGCGCATATAAGTAAGAAGCAAATCCTTTCACAAAATGGTAAAACCCAAGCGCCCCGGCATCGACAACATTTGATTGTTTCAATACGGCTAATTTTTCTTTGGTATTTTCTACCGTTTGTTCAAGGGCTGGTAATATCGCTTGCATGATATCGCGATAACAGGAGACTTGAGCCGCGGTCTGGCTGACTAATTCGGCCCAGGCTTCCATGATGGTCAGCATGGTGCCGTCAACGGGTTTTGATATAGCGCTTCTAACGCTGATCACGGCTTGTTTTAGCTGTTGGCTAAAGTCTCTCAAGCTTACTTCGACTGAGTCGCTTAAATGTTCATATAAACCATTCAGAAATTGTGAAAAAATCATCCCCGAATTACCGCGCGCGCCAATGATGCTGGCCTCAGCAACCGACTGTAAGGTCTCTTTTATGGCTGGAGCGGGGTGAGAATATTGCATCACGGCTTTGGCCGTTGAGCTTAGATTGCTCCCGGTATCGCCATCAGGAACAGGAAAAATATTGATTTTATTCAGTAATTCTTGCTGTGCTATAATGCTTTGACATCCATTGAGAATAGCACCATGTAGCTGTTTTGCGCTTAAACAAGACAAAGGCATCGGTTTTCCTTAAAAAGGTTTCTATACATTGCGCGGCTAATTATTGTTAAGTGGATTGTGGTCTTTAATACCTTGTTTAATCCACTCTGCTGAATCGCGCGCAGTATATATAACGATTTTATGGCCATCTTGCAACAAAGACTGTGGCAAAAGAACTTAGTGCACAGATCACAGCCCCCCAGGCCCAGTCTAAGAAAGCCATCCCTATCGGCATGTTTTTGAACACGGCAAGACATGTAAAATCATAGACTCCATAGGTAACGATTCCTAATAATCCTCCATAGATTAATGCCCAAAATAATGAGCCGTTTGCTAAGGGAACCACAAATGAGGTAATGGCGATTGCAAATAAGCAGTAAACGATGAACGCGGCCCACCATAGAACTTGCAAATTGCCGTCTTCAAGGCGAAGCATTGAGCCATAATATTTAAAATATAAACTTTTGGCAGCAAAGCCAAGCCAAAACAAATCGAGTAGGCAAAATATCAGTAAAGCGGTAATAAAGAGCTTTAGCGTGTGCATGCCATTCCCTAATTAAAATCGATCCGGATGTGCTTTTTCCCAATGCCCTTTAAAACTCTCTGGAATCTTATCGCCGAGTAATTGACCAGGGGTTAGATATTCATAAATCTCACTGAACGGTTTGACCACCTCATCGTTAATTCGTCTCATCACACAATCAGGCGTTAACTGGCTAGGGTTTGAAAAGCCCATGGCGCCGATCATTTCTAAAAAGCTTTTAACGGTATTGTTGTGAAAATTGACGGCACGGTGTTTCTTTTCATCAACGACCAGCCCACGTTGGAGACGTTTATTTTGTGTAGCGACCCCGGTTGGGCAGGTATTGGCATTGCATTGTTTGGATTGGACACAGCCAACGGCCATCATCATTCCTCTTGCTGAATTACACATATCAGCACCAAGTGCAACTTTATTGACCATATCAAATCCTGTGACAATCTTACCACTGCAAATAATACGGATTTTATCCCGTACATTAATCCCAACCAGCGCGTTATGCACAAAAATCAGTCCCGCTTCAAGCGGTTCACCAACATGATTCGAATATTCTAACGGTGCTGCTCCTGTGCCGCCTTCTGCACCATCGACCGTAATGAAATCAGGCAAAATGTTGGTTTCGAGCATGGCTTTACAGATTGCTAAAAATTCGTGTTTTCGGCCAATACATAGTTTAAACCCAACCGGTTTTCCACCCGTTAAGTCACGCAGTTTTTTAACAAAGTGCAATAACCCTGTTGGTGAGTCAAATGCCGAGTGAGCGGGAGGGGATAAAACATCATGCCCCATTTTTACTTTTCGGACTTTTGCAATTTCTTCAGTTAATTTAGCAGCGGGCAAAATACCTCCATGGGAAGGTTTTGCGCCTTGAGACAGTTTGATTTCAATCATTTTTACTTCATCACGATTGGCTTCTTTGCTAAATTCTTCTTGATCAAATAACCCTTGATCGTTGCGACAGCCAAAATAAGCGGTTCCAATTTGAAAAATAACGTCCCCACCTTGTAAATGGTAAGGACTTAAACCACCCTCACCAGTATTATGAGCAAACCCTCCAATTTTAGCGGCTTTATTTAAAGCCATAAGTGCATTAGGCGATAGTGCGCCGAAGCTCATAGCTGAAATATTTAAACGAGACGCGCTATAAGGTTTTTTGCAATCAGGACCACCAACAGTAATTCTTGGCTCGACCTCTGCGGCATGCTTAGGCGCTAACGAATGAAGCACCCAAGTATAGGCAACCTCCTCAATATTATGTTCTGTACCAAAAGGGATGGTATCACGGACATTTTTGGCTCGCTGATACACAATGGAACGTTTTTCACGGCTAAAAGGACGTTCCTCTTCATCATTTGCAATAAAATATTGTTGAATTTCCGGACGAAAGAACTCCAAAAGATAACGCATGTGTCCCAAAACAGGGAAGTTGCGTAAAATAGTATGTTTTTTTTGAGCTAAGTCATAGATCCATAAGATAATTAAAGGGATTAAGAGTGCAAAAAACCATACGGTATCATGCAGCATTACAAAAAATAGGAAAATGGAAAGTAGAACAATCCCAAACCCAATATACCATTGACGCCGCATATAGCCTCCAAAAAAATCCCTCTTTAATTATAGAACAATACACTTTTTTTACTCGTGATTTCAATAAGTTCTGATCCAATGCCAGGACAATTGCGCTAAAAATCACTTGATTTAAGAATCTTTGAAAGATCACAGGTATCGTCCTGTTGCGTGACTGTGCTTTTCCCTCGATTCTTTATATCCCGTTGACTCATTCAAAACCTAGCATTTTGAATGATTACGGGTATAATTTTTTGAACGTTTGGATTAACAGAACATAAGCGAGGATTCTGAATAATGCCAAGCCAATGGCCTGAAAACTATGTAGAATTATTTAAGCGTGAAAAAGACTATTTGCAGTCTGCAGCTGCAAGGATAAAATCCTCGCCAAAGCTTACAGCTTTAGAAGCAGTATTAGGTTTTATAGTAATATATCGCTGGTGGGGTTGGTGCCTTAGAGTACAACATATTCCAACAGGTTATCAAATTGATATCCCCTACGCGGTGCCCGGGTTATTATTAATGATGCCTTTATTTTGTAAATTGGTTGATTACATAATAATAAAGGAAAAAATTGATACCCTAAAACATTTTGAAGAGCAGTTTCCTAACTTTTCGGAAAATTTTGATTGGCAGCATCCCCTAAACCCTCATCAGGTTTGTTTGTTTATTATGTCTAGTAAAGATCATAATCAAGCCTTAGCACCATGCCTTAAATTTAAAAAAAACCTCCTAAGTGCTTCAAAAAAATACTCGATTGCTCTTAGAACTATTGACTCTCCCAATGATATCAAAACTTGCATCAGTGAAATAATGACCAATACAACTTACCAAGAAAAGAATCCAACTCAAATACAATGCCTGTTTTTGGGAGCACATGCTGATCAAGATAGTATGGATTTTTCAAGAGGGAAGTTAAATTCTTACTTTCTTGAAAACAATCATGATTTATTTTCATTATTACCCTTAAATGTCCAAATCATGTTGTTTGGATGTAATACGGCCGAGGAACCATCGGCGTTTAATAAACACAGTCACTCTATTGCACGTCAAATTGCACAGATCGCCGCTCCAAGAAAAGTCCATGCATCAATAAATAAAGCTAACCCGTCAGTTACTGACCTGTTTTGGTCTAAAAGTAGTGAGGCTAAATTGAATATACATTTTAATAGACCAGGGATAATGACCAAGTTACAACATACTTTGTTTGGTCGCACACTATATTCAAGCTCAACCCGTACATTCCAACTAGAACAAGCTAATCCTGCGCCTGCATTTTGAGCCATTTAATTTTGTACAAAGTTTGATGCAAGGCACCATCTAAAACGAACCAACCTACTAGCTAGGCTCATGTGGTATAATTCTTGATTTATTCTAAAGCCAGATGAAAGAATTTGATGTTATTATCCTAGGCGCAGGTGCTGCGGGCTTAATGTGCGCGATAGAAGCTGGAAAACGCGGTCGTCATACTATTGTCTTAGATCACGCGAACAAAGTTGGCAAAAAAATCCTCATGTCTGGTGGGGGGCGGTGTAATTTCACTAATTATTATACCTCACCGGAGAATTATCTTTCTCATAACCCTCATTTTTGTAAATCAGCCTTGTCTCGCTACACTCAATGGGATTTTATTGAATTAGTTAAACAACATAAAATACCGTTCCATGAAAAAACACTAGGGCAATTATTTTGTGATAATAAATCAAAGGATATTGTCGAATTATTACTTAAAGAATGTGCCCAAGTAGGTTCTGAGATCAAACTGTTTACATCCATTGAATCAATTACAAAACAACCCCATGGAACCTATCGACTTCAAACAACTCAAGGCGATTTTCGTTGTGAATCGTTAGTCATTGCTACAGGAGGCTTATCCATCCCAACCATGGGGGCGAGTCCTTTTGCGTATAAAGTGGCAGAGCAATTTGGCATACCCGTTTGGCCAACTCGTGCAGGATTAGTGCCTCTAACCTTAGATGTTGCAGATAAAGAACGGTTTTCACCTTTATCAGGAATCAGCGTAGACAGCTTGGTACAAACCAAAACCATGGCGTTTCGGGAAAATATTTTATTTACCCATCGTGGTTTGAGCGGCCCTGCAATCCTTCAGAGTTCTTCCTATTGGTCTCCTGGTGGCGATCTTCATATCAACTTATTACCGGATTTGGATTTGTTTGAAGTCATGAAATCCGAACGAACCGTTTCGTCGAAAAAAAACCTGGCTTCAATATTATCGAACTATCTTCCAAAGCGTGTCGTTGATGTATTTATTCCGAAAGTACTGGGTGAAAAAATGATTTCTGATTGTTCAAATTTAGAATTGGAATTCGTCGCTCAGCAGTTTCATGATTGGCTTATAAAGCCAAATGGAACGGAAGGGTATCGCACCGCAGAAGTCACGTTGGGGGGGGTGAATTGCGATTTTATATCTTCTAAAACCATGGAATCCATACCTCATCAAGGCTTATATTTTATTGGTGAAGCGTTAGATGTAACTGGGTGGTTAGGCGGATATAATTTTCAGTGGGCCTGGTCTTCAGGTTGGGCTGCAGGGCAAGTGGTTTAATTTAAATATTTAATTGACAGTGATGAGGAAGGTGGCTAGCTTTTATATACCCAATATATTATTAGAGAGAACTCGACATGTTATTGAAACAATATTGGATGTTAACAACGCGCTCTATTATTTTAATTTGCTCTCTTTTCTCAAGCACATTACTTGCTTGCACTGGGTTTCAATTAAGCGCTAAAGATGGCAGTCATATCAATGGCCGTACCGTCGAGTTTGGCATGCCACTGGATTTAGCGGGGCTTGTGGTTCCGAGACATTTTGCTTTTTCGGGTACGTTACCGGATGGAACATCAGGACTTAAATATAGCGCCAAATATGCTGCCGTGGGGGCTAATGCATTCGGTGCGCCTGCGATTATTGATGGAGTAAATGAAAAGGGGTTTGCCGGGGGGGCGTTTTACTTCCCGGGGTACGCTTCTTATGCTTCATTAACTGACGATAATAAAAATTCAGCGTTAGCGCCCACGGAATTTATAAACTGGGCGTTAACACAATTTGCAACGGTCGATGAATTGAAAGAATCGGTTGATTCGGTCGTTATTGTGCCAACGGCTCAAAAAGCATGGAATGGGGTGGCGCCTTTTCATTATGTTTTTTATGATAAATTGGGTAAAAGTATAGTGGTTGAGCCAATTGACGGAAAACTGGTGGTCTCAGAAAACCCCATTGGTGTGTTTACCAACTCCCCCACGTTTGATTGGCACTTAACCAATTTATCAAACTATATGACGTTATCCACATTAAATGTCCCTAAGAAATCCATTGATGGTTATCAGCTAAATCAATTTGGTGAAGGAAATGGCCTTCGTGGGTTGCCTGGAGATTTCACACCTCCGTCACGGTTTGTGCAGGCCGCTATTTTCTCAACCACCGCTGTTCCAACTGAAACCGCAGAGGATACGGTCTTTGAAGCGTTTCATATTTTAAATCAATTTGATATTCCTTATGGCGCTGTTCAAAGTAAAGAAAACGGTAATGTGAAAGCTGAATTAACATTAGCAACCACTGTAAAAGATCCAGTTAATTTGCGCTATTACCTCAGAACTTATGAAGATCAGACGATTAAATCCGTTGATTTGCGAAGCTTTGATTTAAACAATAAAGAGATCATGACTATTAGTTTGGCGGGCAAACAACCGGTTGTTGATATCTCTAAACGGGCCATTCCTTACCAAAAGAAAGACAACTCTAACGCAGGCAAAGGATCCTAGGTATTGAAAGTTGCTTTCTCTTAGGGATGTCCCATAAAAATGACGTCGTTGCGAGCCATGGCGAAGCAATCCAGCTCAATGTTTTTAATGCACATCGATCTGGATTGCTTCACTTCGTTCGCAAAGACGTCATTCCGTGTGCTTTCTCTTATGCCCTGTCAAATCTAAATTAATTGCCCGCTAGGCGGGCAAGATATCTTCGAGCTTTCCAGTTATGATCTTGATTGAATGAGAATGTTTCTTTAAATAAGCGGATAGGATTTTATAAGTATCCACATCATGCTCTTGGACTTCAATGAGCGGTGAGGCTAATGAATCCACTGTTCCTAAGTGTCGCCACTCATCGAAAATTAAGTACTGCGTCGTTTGGGTAGTCGGGTGAGTTTCTTCGATGGCGATTCTCCCTTTAAAGGGCCAGGCTTGTTGTTGGTATTCTTCTAAGGCTGCTAACACCCGCCGATTGTATGATTCGGCGGACTCCATATGTGTGCAAGCGCCATGACAGCGTTTAAGCTGCACATAAAAACAAGCGCCTCTCGTATTTTCTAAGTGACATAATTTAGGACAGAGGTGAAATTCTTTGACAAGGCTTTGCAACGTGGATTTTGCAGAGTGCCTGCTATTAAAGGCCCCTACAAGGGATAACGAGGAGGCATCAATTGAATCCCTAGCGACGTCTATGGTTTTATAACCATTGATTTCCGAGATCTTGAACCCAACGAGGCTTTTTTTTCGCCGCAATCTGCGGTTATAAAGAGGATTTTTTCGTTTAATTAAAGACGACTCTAGCAAGAGTGCGCTGAGCTCACCTGGTGTGGGAATGATCTCAATCGTTTCAACTTGTTGAGCCATGGCAAATTCTTTAGTGTGACTGTGATCGGCTTGAAAATGCGAAAGAACTCGTTGCCGCAACGAGATGCTTTTACCAATGTAAAGGGGCAAAGTATTATCTCGACTGTAGAAAATATAAACTCCTGGCGTATCTGGCAGATCATTCACATTCGTTTTAAGATGCAAGGGCAAACTGGGTTGTTTATGAAGAATGCTAGCGTAGTCTAATAGTTTTGAACGTGAGATATCGGTCATTATGGCTTGTAATATATGATATAAGGACATGACATCTTGTTCTGCACGGTGTTGAGTATTAGGTTGAATCTTAAAATGTTTAATCAGCGTAGTTAAATTATGTCGTTTTAAGTTGGGGTATAAAACTTTACTTAATTTCAGAGTACATAACATAGGTGGTTGAAATTTCAAACCGCATTGTTTAAAGGCATTTTTTAAGAACGCATAATCAAAGCGTACGTTGTGCGCAACCAATACACAATCTTGTAATTGTATGATTAACTCCTCAGCAATATCCGCAAATTTAGGAGCCTTAGCCACGAGGCGATTGGTTATGCCCGTTAGACGGACAATGGCTTCAGGGATGGTTTGATTGGGGTTAATTAAACGGTGCCAAGTCGATTCAACTCCTTTTTCAGTGAGAATAATAACGGCAATTTCAGTAATTTTATCTTGGGTGATGTGTGTTCCTGTGGTTTCTAAATCAACTAGAGCCCAGCGAAAAGATTGGTTTTGCATCTGATCTTTCCTAATTAGTAGGTGGTTAATTAACCGGATACTATGCTCGTACCAGTTATAAAACATTATTTTTCTTTGTTTTGTACCACTTTAAAAAGAATATATGCACTTAACCAGGAAGGAATTAATGCCAGAAATGCAAAGCCAAACATATAAGCAAGTAATAATTCTATAAATGGCGCAATAAATATTAATAAAAACTCTGGAAATTTCCAAATGATGAAATTGTTCAACAAAGCTTGTATTAGAAAAAATAACAACAAAGATAAATTGCCAATATAAAAACCTAGCATAAAATAGGGGTAGGGTTGTAGTGATAAACGTTTTCTCATAAGTGAAATCACTATGATAGTGGCGATGAATGAGGAAAAGAAAATAAGTGGTCCACTGAAACCTACGGTCATAGGTGAAATTTTCAACATTTTTAAGCTTTCTTCAAAGCCAAATATAAAAAGAAAAACTACTATTCCAAAAAAATAATAAGAGGTGATGTAAATGCTTATTAATTTATACATTTTCACTATTAAATGATCCTTCTGTTAACATCATTTGTATAAGTTCCAGTTTGATCTGACATTCTGACTAGGCTGGAAGAAAGTTAACATTATGGATTTAGAAGATTTTTAATCTCCTTTATTACCTCACCAAGTCGACCCTGATGTAAAGCATTTTGAGTTCTTGTTGTTAGGCTCGATAAATCTCGTTCTCCTTTAAGAACCTCTATGTAGCATTTCGCAGCATCGCATTTTTCTTGTTTGTTAAAGGTACCAAATCGGCAATTTGTATTCCATTTCTGCTTAAAAAATTTACAATAAATTTATCATGGTTTATAATTAGTCAATTTTTTTCGTTATACAAGACTGTTTAATGCTTAGCCAAACCTGCGTTAAAGCTTATAGGAGCAACTATGATTACTCAGTCTGACCTTAAGACAAAAAGCAGGTTAGAGCTACTTGCAATACTTGTCGATGACATGATCAAAGGCAATATTGGCCAACACGATTTATTATGTAGTTTGTTTCAGGTCTGTTCTTTGACGCACGAAGCAACGCAGGCTATAACCACAGTTGAACCATTAAAGCAATATTGCGAACTTCAAATAAAGAAAAACGATAACCATGCTCTCTTTCTTCTTGCCTGGATGAATCATTCAGGGGTAGGAGTACCTCGAAATCACAGCCAAGCCATTGCGCTTTATGAGAAAGCAATTATCCTTAATCACACAGGCGCGATGAATCATCGCGCCTTAATGCATATAAAAGGACTGGGCGGCAAGATAAACTTTGCAAAAGCCATCGCACTTTATGAGCAGGCGATTATCTTTAATGATACAGCTGCAATGAACAATCTTGCTGGCATTTATAAAGACTTGGGCGGTGAGGTAAATTACTTAAAAGCCATTGAGCTTTATAAGAAAGCGATTAAACTTGGTGGTGATACAGCTGCAATGAACAACCTTGCCATTATGTATCTAAATGGCCTGGGAGGAGAAGTAACGCATGCAGAAGCCATTAGCCTTTTTGAACAGGCAATTGCATTTTGTAATACAGGTGCCATGATCAATCGAGCCAGAATGCATAAAGAAGGTCTGGGTGGTGAGGCAAATCCCCCTGCAGCCATTTCACTTTATGAGCTGGCGATTTTACTTGGTGATAAAGAGGCAATGACCAATCGTGCCAGGATGCATGAACAAGGTCTGTGCGGTGAGAAAAATTACGCACAAGCCATTGCACTTTATGAGCAAGCGATTGCCCTTGGTGATAAAGAGGCGATGATCTATCGCGCTAAGATGCTTGAAAACGGTCTAGGATGCAAGATAAAGCTTACCCAAGCCGCCAGGCTATACCGTAAAGCGGCTGAGATGGGTCTTGATGCAGCACTTCATGATTTAAATAGACCAGATAATAATATTTTTTACTATCATTACTTAATGAGTCAAAAAATGGTCAGTGAAGCGCTTGTTTTAGTTATGAAGGATCTTTCTTTACTTAAAGAACTGCTCGAGGTTGACTGCAGCACAGAAAATCACCTAAATCATCTTAAAGCTCTGCTTAAACGTTACGACCAATCTAGACTTCCTCCAGAGCAATTAAACGAATTGTATTACTCTGTTTTTATAGCCATAGACGCTTTAGAGCTAATGCCAGGCGCTCTTATGGATGAGTTCGTCTTGCTAAAAGCGGCCTATTTACCGAAATTAAAGATTGACTCCTTCCATCCAAATTATTTTCAAACTATTATGCAATGGGTTGTCCATACCTGGTATTTGACAGAAGGATTTACCGACGATGCGGCGACATTACTGAGTCAACTTATGCATAAGTATGCTTTATTACCAAGCTTTGAACCCGCCCAAGACTTATTAAAAAATACCGCTCTAATCTTAATCAAAAAAATATGCGGCGAAGGCCATGACCTCACCATGTCTGCTGTAACGAGCGAGCAAGTCATGAGTTTGGTTGACTGTTATAAAAGGCAATTGTCTTTTTCAGCAGAGAAGATCAACGAACAACTCCGCGCAGTACTTGTTGTTAAATCAAAAGACAACACACCTGCCGCTATAGTTTCACCATCATCCTCTTTTTCACTCTTTTCCACACAGAACAGTAAGCGTGAAAACACCAAAACTCAAGCACGCCCTATGGGGGAATTGAGAAAAATGCGATGATCCAATGCGTTTAATGGGTTTATACCCATGATCTTTTAAAATGCGTGATTTATGCTTTTTTCTTTTTCGTCCTGCCACATTTTAAAAAACGCGCAAGGGAATGAGCCATTAGTCGCTTTTTTAAATGCGGCAGAACAAAAAATAAAGTCACCTAAAAACACGTATTAGGGCGATCAAGCTGAATTCTGCAGAATTTCTGAGAATTTTGTGTTATGATCGAGTCCAACTTGATTATTAAATGTGGTATTCGTGAGTATTATTGACCAATTGTATTCCCAAGATTCTAAGAATCTAAATATGACGTTCATAAAAATGTTATA
>NZ_CAAAIW010000032.1 GCF_900640115.1 Legionella yabuuchiae | reverse complement strand
CCTATGTTGGAACCCACAGAAGACCCCATGTACTCAAGCCCCCATAGCTTTTTTACCCCAAGAGCTCCGATTCCCCCTGAACATCCTCAGCCATCGAATGGAGAAACAGCAGCGCCTACATCTCACTAAGGACATGACATGCACTATCTGGCGCTCAATCAACAGCAATTATCGCGTTTTAGCCACCACTGGTTTTGGGGGCGGTTTTGCATGTGCAGCCGAATTCATGTGTTATTACGCTGAGACTTTCTGGAAAATGCCTATTCATAACTGGAAGGCTGCAATGAATCGATTCACAATTGAATGCGAAGGTCGTATTCCACTATGAATCTGAAAATGGCTACTTACACAAAATTCTGGAAAGACTCATAAAAATAATATCGCCGTATCACCAAGGAGCTGCAAGCAACCAGGTTTTCTATCTCACTTGAAGAACCCTTGTTTTAAATCATCCTCAAACTCACTCGTCCAATCCTTAAGATTTCCTGTGTTATAGGTTTTGCTGTGTCCATTTCTTAATAATGTTATTTTTCCTTGGAGGTTATATAAATTACCCTCCACCTGCGGTCTAATGACATCATGCTCGGTTAGTGTAAATTCTTTTGCCTGAATGCCATTCTTAGTGCAGATGTCATTAAATTCTTTAAGCTCATCATCCGTTATTGTTTGAAAGTGTTTTTCCATAACTATTAAACTCCTTTTTTGAGAATTATATACCGTTTCCTAACTTAGTTTTATGCCAAGCTGACTCGCATTCGCAGAGCAAATTTTTTGCAGTACCGTATCGGACAAATTGCAAGAACGAATGAAATCCATGCTTTGTGTGATGTTTTCGTAGGGATAATCAGTAGCCAGCATTATTTTATCTTCACCAAGTACCGCCAAAGCAAAATCTAATAAGGGCTTTGAAAAGCGACCACTTGTGGTTATATAAACATTTTCTGAGATTATTTCTGCAGGTGTTCGCTTGATGGGTGGGCGAGCTTTTACAAAACCTGGCAATTTAGAAATATTCGGGTTTGAATAGGCCCAATCAA
This sequence comes from Legionella yabuuchiae, assembly GCF_900640115.1. Lineage (GTDB taxonomy): Bacteria > Pseudomonadota > Gammaproteobacteria > Legionellales > Legionellaceae > Legionella_A > Legionella_A yabuuchiae. The sequence goes on along the minus strand of NZ_CAAAIW010000032.1, from coordinate 18,468 downwards.
TGCGATCAGGATACAAAAAAGGCAAGGTTTCCCCCATATGCCCAAGAATAATCGTTAACTTAGGAAACTGGTCAAATACACCCGCATAAACCATTCTTAAAAAACACAATGCGGTATCAAATTGAAACCCCATGGGTGGACCGCCTAATGCAAAACCGTATTTACCAAATTCTTTCGTTAAAGGGGTGGTTGGATGTAAGTAAATGGGTATATTTAAGCTTTCGGCTGCTTCCAGTAAGGGCCAGAACGATTGATCATCTAGGTAATGATTTTCGCCAAAGTTTGAATGAACCAGCCAACCGACAAATCCTAGCTTATTGACAGCCCGCTCTAACTCTTGTATCCCAGCTTTTGCATCATAAGGTGAAATGGCTGCAAACCCAAGAAACCGGTTTGGATGGCGTTTAGTGGTCTCATGCAATAGATCATTTAACTCAACCGATAAATCATTGGCCTTTTTATAATCCGGAGCAAATTCATCTATTCCAGGAGAAGAAAAGCTTAACACTTGAACATCCAGTCCGCCATCATCCATGGCTTTTAAACGAGTGGACTCCAAATCGCATAATTTTTGCATAAACTCAGAATTTTGAAACAATGCAATTTGCTCTGTGAACCATAAATTATAAGCATCCGGTTCCTTTTCTTTAACAAGCAAGGGATATTGCGCTCTTTTTTCCAAATACTTAAATGCAGCTTGTGTATAAAAATGTGCTTCCAGATCAATGGATAACATATTAAAAATCCTTTTTTTATGACTATACTTCGCGCGGTCACAATCTGAGGTTTTTTGATGCGGTTATTTTTGTTCCAGATTGTTGCTTAAATCGCAGCGCAATAACAAGTTTATTGCCAAGATTTAAGCAACAATCTGGGGCGAAAAGAACCAGTCAAAAACCTCAGATTGTGACCGCGCGAAGTATCATTTAGTCCTCGTTAGAAAGTTTATCCAGCATTTCCTGAGCTTTCTTCTTCTGCTCCTCTGTCCCATATTCTCTGACTTCTTCAAGAGATTGCTTCGCCGCCTCGTAGTCAGACATACTGATATAAGTCGAGGCAAGATCGAGTAGCGTTTGTAATGCTCTTGGGCTTTTAATAGGTTTTAACGCTTCTTCATCTTCCAAATCCGATTGTTCTGTTTCAGATTCCTCAACCTCTTTTTCTTCATCAGAAAGCGGTGTTTGTTCAATGGATGGCTCGGGTTTCTCTATTTTAAAGTGCTCATCTTCCTGATGCTTTTCTTCTTGTGCTGGCTTAGGCTCTTTTTCTTCTTCAAACACTGAGGGTTCAAACTCAAGCATGTGCTCATCTTCACTAGGTTTATCAGTAGATTGTGAAGATGGTTCTGGTTCAGTTGGTTTTTCTACAATGTATGGCTCGAACTCAATCAAACCTTCATCTTGCACCTCTTCTGGAGCTTTCTTAGAAGCATTAGAATCCTGAGCTTTTATATCTTCCTGCTTAATTGGCTCTTGAAGCGGCTCTGGCTCTGGCTCTGGCTCTGGCTCTGGCTCTGGCTCTGGCTCTGGCTCTGGCTCTGGCTCTGGCTCTGGCTCTGGCTCTGGCTCTGGCTCTGACTCTGGCTCTGGCTCTTCTGTTCCTGCCCCTACCCCTGCTTCTGGTTCTTCGACCCTCTCGAGCGACTCAGGCTGAAGCTCGTCTATTATTTCTTGAGGAGGTTCTAATGTTAGTGGTTCACCAATCACTTTGGGCGCGTTAGCGGTTTGAGGCTCGCTATAGCCTAGAGCATCTTGAGAACTAGGTTCACCGAAGGGTTCCTGGATACTAGATTCCCCCTCTTTTTCTTTTTGTGTTTTTGCTACCTGGCTTTCTTTAATAACAACACCGGAAGAAGAAAAGGGTTTTATTGGGGCAGAAGTTTCAGCCTCCTCTGACTCTTGCTCCGATGCTTCTTCCGCAGCCACTATTGGTAGCGTGATAGGCTTATCGGAAGGCTCCGCAACGGTATCAGCCCCTTGTTTGAGTTTTTGCGTTCTGTTGCTCATCCAAAACCACCAATAACTCAACACGCCGCCGCCTAATAATAATATAATTAGTAGTAACCACGGCCATAAAGAGGGACTCTCATATTCTTGAGTCGCACTGGCTTGGCCGGCTAGGCCTTGTCTTAAGGTTAAATTCCGAACTTGTTCTTGTAGCTTTTGCAGAACTTGATCTCGTTTTTGAAGCGAATCGTGTAAGCGTTTATTTTCAGCTTGTAACAATTTAACTTGCTCTGTTAAGAGTAAGTTGGTTTCACGAACAGAATCAATAGCTGCAGCAGCAATCGCCATCTCTGCTCGAATATGAGCTTGATCAGTTAACGTATCCTGGTCTCTGGTCTTACCAGTTGCCGACTTAGGAGCAACGTCTTCTCCAGCAGATAAAAAGGATGGGGTGTTAGTAATAAACGGAGAAAAAAAGGTCGTTTTAACAGGAAGCGAAGCGCTAAAATCAGGCACAGGTGGCAAACTAGACTTATAATCTACTTCATGAGTTGATACAGTAATTTTCTTTTCGCCAGCGACCTTAAAATAAGGTGGTTCTAACACATGATTAATAGTCTCTTTTTTCTTCCATGCGATGTCATGTTGATAGACTTCACGCTTAGCGAGGTCTGCGGGAATTGTGGCTGCTAGTTCTGAAGAAGGAATGGTTAATTTAACCCCTTTCTTCAAGCCATTAATATTACCATCCGTAAAAGCTTCAGGATTTTCCCCGGCAATAGCTAAAATCATCTGCTGCAACGTAATACCGGATGGCTTGATACGTTGCGCGATTTGCCAGATGGTTTCATTTTCTAAAGTTGGACCATAAGTTTCCGCTCTAGATTTACCGATTGCGTTATCCGTCTTAAACGTTTGAGTAATTACCTCTTTTTCAACAACCCCAGGCACCCGAGTATTGGCAGTGGAATAAGAGCGTTGTTTCTTCTGCGTTCGGGTTTCTTTTCGCTTTAAATCCAATTGATACGCCGGTGGATCAAGAAGCACTGTATAGGCACGATAAACTTGACCATTTGGCCAGGCCAAATCTACTAAAATATCAAAGTAAGGATCGGTCATTGGCTCAATCGATCGAACGACAACGGAGGTCTTACCGCCTTTTTTCTCCATTTGAAAAATGAGTGCATCAAGAACATAAGAACGCTCTAGTCCAGCTCGTTCGAAGTCTTCCACTGAAGCGATACTTACTTTAATTCCAGAAGACGGCAAATTACCCACATCGAGCAATTCAATTTCGGCATGAAAGGGTTGATTTAAATAAGAATGCACGGTCATATCGCCGAGACCAAGTGCATTGGCAGCCACAGGAAAGAGGAAAATGATAATTACGTAAAGAAGTAATTTTTTCAAGAAGGAGCTCCCTGCACCAATATTTCCTCGCTAAATATTAATAAAAAACATAGCATTATATCCTAAATCATTCAAATTATTAATAACCTAATTTGACTGTTGTTTGTATCTGTTTGATAATCCATTTCATTTTTTCCGATTAAGATATACTCCTATGGCCGCTTCTTTACTCGATGGCAAAAAAGTCGCTTCGCTCCTTCATCAGGATATACAACTGGCTGTTGACTCGAGGATCGAACTCGGGTTGCGTCCTCCGCAACTCGCGGTGATTTTGATTGGAGAAGACGCCCCTTCTCAGATTTATGTAGAAAATAAAAGAAAAGCCTGTCAAGAAATGGGAATACAATCCTTATTCTATCACTTAGCGTTTGATATCCGTGAATACGACTTATTGTCTCTCATTTCTGACTTAAATGAAAATCAGGAAGTTGATGGAATTTTAGTGCAGTTACCCCTTCCACCCCACATAGACAGTAAAACAATTATTGAGCATATTAATCCCTACAAGGATGTTGATGGGTTTCATCCTTACAATTTCGGAAGACTAGCACAAGGGAACCCTCTCTTACGACCTTGTACACCCTATGGCATTATACGCTTGTTAACCCATTATAAACTGCCCTTGCGAGGAAAAAACGCGGTGGTTGTGGGTGCATCTAATATTGTTGGGCGACCTATGGCGCTAGAATGTTTACTTGCCGGGAGCACAGTAACAATATGCCATCGCGCGACCCGAAATTTAGATGAACATATTAAAAATGCAGATATTATTATTGTGGCAACAGGCCATCATGGCGTTATTAATACTGAGTGGTTAAACAAAAACCATATTGTGGTTGATGTTGGGATTCATCGCAGCAAAGAAGGGAAGCTTCAAGGGGATATTGAGTTTGATCGTGCAAAAGAAATTGTTGCCTGGTTAACACCTGTTCCGGGTGGTGTCGGGCCAATGACCATCGCAACCCTTTTGACAAATACTTTACATGCAGCAGAACTCAATCAGCAAAAAAAATAGCAAACACTAGACAGCGTACCTGAATTTTTTTAAATAAGAATCTCTGTACATGACAAAAAAACCTGTCATGCCCGCTCAGGCGGGCAACCATTTCTGATTTGGCACTGAAGTAAATTAGACAACGTCCCTAGGAGTTATTTATCAAGCTCATCCCAATCAAATTCTCCATCAAGCTCATCTTCAAGCTCTTCTTTTAAACGTTTACGCTCAAGTCTTTCTTCAATCATCTTGCGAACGCGCTTTTTTTGTTCAGAATCTTCGATGGGATCAAGTCCATCTATATCTTCGTCATAGTTTAAATCTGAAAATAGCTGGCTGTCTTCTAAGCCTTTATGTAAGCCCATAATTCGCCTCCATTTTTTCAATGCTAATCAAAGTATAGTGTAAAAATGACAAATGGTAAGTTAAGGTATATTTTTTTAGGAAAAAAGGGAGGAGGTTATGGCGATCGTTGCGTTATCTGCTTTAAAGGATAATTACATTTGGGCTATTATCAATGAGAAAAATCAAACTTTTATCTGTGTTGATCCTGGCGATGCAAACCCAGTTCTCTCATATGCCAAAAAGAATCACTTAACCTTAACGCATATCTTAGTAACCCACCATCATTACGACCATGTAGGAGGATTAAATGCGCTGAAACAAGCGTTTTCAGACGTCATTATAGTTGGGCCTTTGGATCCTCGAATTTCAGAACTGAACACCACCGTACGCGATGAAGATCTAATTCATATCGATCATTATGACTTTAGGGTCATAAGCATTCCAGGGCATACCAGCACACATATCTGTTATCAAGAACCCTCGAAAGAATGGCTATTTTGCGGGGATACTTTATTTTCGGCAGGCTGCGGTCGAGTGTTTGATGGTACTATAAAAGACCTGTTTTGCTCTCTGCACTTGCTAAAGTCTCTGCCTGATCAGACCAAAGTATTCTGTGCGCATGAATACACAAGGCAAAACTTAAGATTCGCGGCGGAAATTGAACCTATGAATGAGGCTATCCAAAATTATAGGAAACATTTAAGGGATGAAACCATTGAATGCACCTTGCCTTCAACCATAGCCCTTGAAAAACAAATCAACCCGTTCTTTAGAACCGACACTACTGCATTAAAGAATTATGCCCAAGCCAATGGAATAAACCCCGACGATGAGTTTCAAATTTTCAAACACATTCGCAATGCCAAAGATAAATTCTAAGCAAGAACTTAAGATTATGAACGGGATATAGGCGTTTTTTTATAAAATGATGAACTATGTGTACTAATATATGCACAAGTGTCTAATTTTGAACCCCAAAAGGTTTTCTAATGGATTTTTTTTTAGTAGACTGCAATGCTCTATATTAGAATAGGCACATAAGGTTGAAGTGTAATCAACTGATAATTAAATACTTATTTCTTATACTAGTAGGTTTTGGATTATTTTCCAATACGGTTTGTGCCCAATTTACGCCAAGTATTTGGGATGTATTACGCCGTCAATTTACCTTAAATCATGAAGAACGACGCCCGGAAGTACAAACTCAAATACGTTGGATTGTATCCCACCCTACTTACCTTAAGCGACTTGCTCAATCAGAACCCTACATTTACCACATTGTTTCTGAAATTCGTAAAAGACGTTTACCTGGTGAAATTGCGCTAATTCCTCTCATTGAAAGCGCCTATGATCCCTTTGCATATTCTGGGGCAGGAGCGGCCGGTCTTTGGCAGCTAATGCCAGGCACTGGAACTGAATTAGGGTTAAAGCGCGACTGGTGGCACGATGGACGTCGAAGTATTCGACCCTCGACTGATGCTGCATTGAATTACTTAGCTTATCTAAATAAATTTTTTAATGGCAACTGGTTGTTGTCATTCGCGGCTTACGACTCAGGAGAAGGAACTGTTTCAAGGTTAATTAAAAAAAGTGGTCAGCGCCGTCAAGCCGATTTCTGGCGCTTGCCATTACCCCGAGAAACTAAAAACTATATTCCACGGCTTCTTGCTTTAGCCGCAATCATTCAAAATCCACAGCGTTATCATGTTCAATTGCCAGAAATTCCACACGTTCCTTATTTTGAGGAAGTTAATGTTGGCAGCCAAATCGATTTAAATCACGCCGCAAAGCTTGCTGGCATTTCCTATAAAGAACTAATTAAACTTAATCCAGAATACAATCGATGGACTACCGCGCCGTATCACCCTTATAAACTTTTAATCCCAGTGGATAAAGTTCGAACTTTTTATCATAAGTTATCACAGCTCCCGCATGAAGAGCGTGTCAATTGGCGACGCCATAAAGTAGCTTCGGGCGAAAATTTAAACCTAATTGCCAAAAGACATCACACTACAGCGAATCTGATTAAGGAGTTAAATCAGCTAAAATCAAATACCGTTAAAGTTGGGCAATATCTTTTGATTCCTAGTACAACCCCTATCCCTGTTGAGCCTGCGCCGCAATCGCGTCCGGAAAATAAAACACCTGCAACTAACTTTACTGAGCCCAAGCAGTATAAGCTTATTCACATTGTTCAGAAGAAAGACACCTATTCCGAAATTGCTAAGCGGTATGGGGTTACTGAGGAAAGCATTAAAAAATGGAATTTCATCGGTCCGCACGTTCCGCTCCATGCAGGACATCAACTGGTTATTTGGAAGGAGCAAAAATCTACTGGCCCCAATCACTATACAATAGTAAAAGGCGATAACTTAAGTCGGATTGCAAAGCGCTTTAACACAAAAGTCGGCGCGTTAATGAAGCTAAATCCTCATCTAAGCAAACATGCTTTAAAGCCTGGCCAGCAAATTTTGTTACATTAAGGTCAGTTGATTCAACTGACACCGCTTACTTCCCGCGCTTTATGCGTGGGATCCATGCAAAGCTTATTTAGATATGCATATTAGCCATTCTCTGTTTAGATCTCTCCTTTCAAAGTGTTTGATGCGGGTTTCAAGCTATCATATACCCGTAATCTTTCAAAATGCGTGTTTTTAGGCGCCTTTATTTTTTGTCCTGCCGCATTTTAAAAAGCGAGTAATGGCTCATTCCCTTGCGAGTTTTTTAAAATGCGGCAGGGCGAAAAAGAAAAAGCATAAATCACGCATTTTGAAAGATTACGGGTATATAAGACAACTTACGATTTAAGTCTAAAGAGATTTAAAAAACCTCCACCCAAAAAAGTGTCTCTTTGATACTTGCAAGATCCTTCAAAATCATGTGTTATACTTAAGATTAGTTAATAAAAATAGTTTGGTTAAATGAAATTATTATTTGATTTTTTCCCAATTCTGGTGTTTTTCGTCTGCTATAAACTGTTTGGAATATACGTTGCAACCGCCGTAGCAATGGCAGCATCGCTTATTCAGGTTTTGTTTTATCGCATCAAAATGCAAAAATATGAAAAAATGCATTTAATCAGTTTAGGATTAATCTTGGTTTTAGGTAGTGCCACCTTATTTTTCCACAACCCCTGGTTTATTAAATGGAAGCCAACCGTGCTGTATTGGCTAGCTTCGTTGGTGTTTATAAGCTCGGCATTCATTGGAAAAAGAACCCTAATTCAAAAAATGATGGATGGGAATATCACCTTACCTAAAAAAATTTGGAGCCGATTAAATATCGCGTGGGCGATGTTCTTCTTGATTATGGGTGGGCTTAATCTTTACATCGCTTATTCCTTTGATACCAATATTTGGGTCAATTTTAAATTATTTGGCGGCGCGGGATTAACGCTGCTGTTTATTTTGCTCCAAGCTATATATTTAGCAAGACATGTTGAAGACAAGCCAATTGAACAACAAACCTCACGTAATTCTCAAGGCTAGGAGAAATCATGAGATTACTTTTAATAGAAGATGATGAGTTATTAGGGGATGCGGTTAAAACTGGATTAACCCAGTTTGGGTATGTTGTCGACTGGTTAAAAGATGGTGAAGCGGGGAAGGCTGCCTTAAAGACAGAATCTTTTGAGTTAATTATTTTAGACTTAGGCTTGCCAAAACTGTCAGGAATTGCCTTTCTTCAATCCATTCGCCACGAAGGAAATACCACTCCTGTTATTATTTTAACGGCGCGAGAGTCCGTTGAAAGTCGAGTAAAGGGCTTGGATTCGGGAGCGGACGACTACATTATAAAACCTTTTGACTTAAATGAGCTCAGCGCAAGAGTACGCGCGTTAATTAGACGCTCTCAAGGGCGGGCAGACAGCGTATTGCAATATCGTAATGTAACCCTTGATCCCGCCGCTCATACCGTCATGGTTGATAATGAACTGGTTAATGTGCCACGGCGTGAGTTTGCGCTTTTAGAAAAACTCCTGGAAAACAGTGGTCACGTACTATCTCGCGAGCAGCTCATGCAAAGCATTTATGGATGGGATGAAGACGTGGACAGTAATGCACTAGAAGTGCACATTCATAATTTACGGAAAAAGCTGAATGCCAATTACATTCGTACCATTCGCGGCGTAGGGTATATGGTAGAAAAACAAGAGAGTTCTAATTAAACACTTTTTTAGGCATGATCCTTTACCGTGAAATCTTCAATACGTAAATTTCTTTTAATCAATTTATTACTGGCCATCACGATCACAACGACCTTGACGGCTATTGGTAACTATTACCTTGATCAGAAAGACATTCAAGAACATTTAGATACCTTAATGGCTGTTTCAGCATTATCCTATCAGGCATTACTAGGAGATGATGTTCACCAACGCCCCTTATCAAAAATTCAAACATCGCTGAATAATATTCCTAAAAAGGTAAAAACCTATTTCGAACATCCACTCATTAAAGACGACGCTCCCGAGCATTACCTTGATAAATTCAGCTTTCAAGTCTGGACAGATGGAGGAAAATTACTGCTCCAGTCGTCCAGTGCGCCGAAGCTTCCCCTCACCTCCGAAGCCGATGGCTTTAGCGATAAACAGCTTGATAATCAAGACTGGAGGGTATTTACAACCTATAACAATAAAGCAGGGGTTCGAACGGTACTCGGCGAGCGCTACGACACGCGTAATGAACTTGGGCAAAGAATTGCTCAAGATGATCTATACATCATGCTGCTTACCTTCCCCTTATCGGGATTACTCATTTGGATCATTATTGGTCGCGGACTCGATAGCCTAGATCGCGTCGCAGAAGAAGTTGCCAACCGAGCGCCTAACCATCTTGAACCAGTGAATATTCAACGGGTGCCAGAAGAAATTAAGCCTGTTGTAGATGAATTAAATAAACTCTTTTTCCGCCTTAAAGAAGCTTTTGAGCGAGAAAAACGCTTTGCTGCTGATGCGGCCCACGAACTAAGAACCCCACTTGCCGCACTTAAAGCCCAAGCACAAGTGGCGTTAAACACCCAAGATGTTGACGAAAAAAACGTAGCCTTACAAAAATTAATCGCCAGTGTAAACCGTAGTACTCATATTGTTCAGCAATTACTAACCATGAGTAAATTGGTTCCTGAAGCGGCCACCATTCATGATCTTGACAAAGTTAATCTTGGTAAAATCGCCCGCGAAGTCTTAGCCATGCTAGCGCCTACTGCCGTTGAGAAAAATATTGAAATGGAGTTAAAGGAAGGCTCTAGTGTCCCAGAGTTTAAAGGAAATCCTACAGCCATTGGCATTTTAATTCGAAATTTGGTCGATAATGCAATTCGATATTCCAAAGAAAACAGTTTTGTCATCGTTCGAGTGTATTCTGAGCTGGATGAGGTGGTACTGGAAGTGCAAGATAACGGACCAGGTATTCCCGACGAGTTACGAAGTCGTGTTTTTGAGCGCTTTTTCCGTGTCTTAGGGAATAAAAGCCCTGGAAGCGGTCTAGGACTTGCCATCGTGCAACAAATCTCTGCGCTACATAACGGACGGGTTACCTTAAACACGCCACCCGAAGGAACGGGGTTAATTGTGAAAGTGTTTTTTCCAATCCAGGAAGAAGCACAGCATCAAAGCAGCTAAGCCTCTCCTTACCGGCTGGATAAAACCTGCAACGCTTGTCGGATTAATTGCTCACAGGTTTGTTTACCATCATCCACTCTTTTAACAGCTTTTGTGGCTTCCTGTATCTTATAGCCTAAAGACTCTAGCGCTTTAATGGCTTCATCCTGAGCAGGCAAAGAATCAGATAGTGGGCTTGGCTTGTTAGTATTCGCTGAAAAGCCTTTCAAGCTATCCTTCATTTCTACCACCAAACGTTCGGCTGTTTTTTTACCAATACCCGGTAAGCGCGTTAACATCTGGGCGTCTTGATTTTGAATGCACTGAACAAATTCAGCCGGGGTAATGCTTGATAAGATAGCGATTGCAAGCTTAGGTCCAACGCCATTAACTTTAATTAAAGCTCGGAATAAAGTGCGTTCCTCTTCTTCTAAAAATCCATACAACAATAAGGCATCTTCACGTACAACGGTATGAATATGGAGTCCAACCAGACTCTCTGGTGTGGTGACTTGAAAAAAAGTCTGCAATGACGTTTCAACATCATATCCAACGCCATTAACATCAACCACAAGTTTTCCGGGTTGATTTTTATCAATAATTTGTCCTTTTAACCATCCAATCATTAGCGCCACCTTCTCTGTTGTTGTCTCCCTCGTCGCATTGTCGATAACCCATGTTTCATATGACTATGGCAAATTGCAATAGCCAAAGCATCCGCAGCATCGCTTTGAGGGGGATTATTAAGTTTTAATAAGTTAATAACCATATGCTTAACTTGTTCTTTTTGAGCCGCACCATAGCCCACAACCGCTTGCTTAATTTCACGGGGAGAATATTCACTAATAGGAGCTCGATGAGAGGCGCAAGCCACCATCGCCACGCCACGAGCGTGGCCTAATTTCAAGGCAGCACTTGCATTATGATGAATAAAAACTTGTTCAATAGCGACTTCATGCGGACAAAATCCCTCCATGATTTCACAAATACCATTAAAAATGGTCAAGAGTTTTTGCCCCATGCTACTCTCACCTGTCCGTATGCAACCACTATCCAGGTACTCTAGATGATTTGCGCTTTTTTCCCTGATTACGCCGTAACCTGTGACTCTAGAACCAGGATCAATCCCTAAAATAATCGTCATTCGCCGGTACTGTCAAAGTGATGTTCAGGAAATTCCGCATTGCTATGTACGGATTGCACGTCGTCTAAATCCTCTAACATATCAATGAGCTTTTCTAGGCTTTCAGCAGTTTCGTTACTTAACGGAACCATGGTTTGTGCTCGCATAGTAATATGAGATTGTTCCACTTCAAAGTCTGATTCTTGCAATGCCGATAACACTTCATGATAAGCTTCCGGTGGAGCAATGATTTCAAGCTGACCATCTGCCTCAATCACATCTTCCGCTCCGGCATCAATAGCAACTTCCATGGCTTGGTCTTCTTTATCGGTTTTGGCAAGCAAGATCTCACCTTGTTGATTAAAAAGATAGGAAACTGAGCCATCAGTTCCTAAATTTCCCCCGTGCTTAGTAAACGCATGCCGAACTTCTGAAACGGTACGGTTTTTATTATCTGACAAGCAATCTACAAGAATAGCAACGCCACCTGGTCCATATCCTTCATATCGTAGCTCCATCATATTATCGCCTTCCAGCCCACCTGCCCCGCGTTTTATCGCATTATCGATGGTGTCGCGTTTCATATTGGCTTTCAATGCTTTGGTAACCGCATCTCTTAATCTAGGATTTGATGTTTCATCCTCTCCTCCCATACGCGCAGCAACGGTGATCTCGCGAATTAATTTTGTAAAAATTTTACCCCGCTTAGCGTCTTGAGCGCCTTTTCTAAATCTTATGTTAGCCCACTTACTATGACCTGCCATGATAAACCCTCATACTGATAAAATTTGAATATTTTCTTGATTATATGTAAAAACGCAGCGCTGACAAAGAAGACTCGTTAAATTATTGTTATGATTCTGCGTTGTCTAGCGCTCGACAGGTTTGTTTAATTCGAGTTATTCTAAACATTGTAGATTCATGTCAATTCTTGGAGAGCATCGATGTATTTAAAGGGATTTGGAAATCATCATCAAACCGAAGCCATTGCAGGATCCTTACCTAAAAAGCAAAACTCACCACAGCAATGTTCCCATGGACTCTATGCTGAGCAACTCAATGGTACTGCTTTTACCCGCCCACGCCATCAAAACCTACACAGCTGGCTGTATCGAATAATGCCCTCAGTTGTTCAACAAGATTTTACCTTATACAAAAATAACCTAACCAGCCCTCTCTTGTCGGAACAACCACCCACGCCGCTTCGTTGGTCGCCTTATCCTGAACAAACAACGAACCATGATTTTGTGGATGGGTTGCAACATATAAGCGCTAATGAAACGCAAAACATTTTCCTTTATCAATGCAATCGTTCCATGACGCATCGCTATTTTAGCACTTATGACGGTGAATTATTATTTGTACCGTACCTTGGGAAAATCAAACTGCATACTGAGTTTGGACGGCTTGAAATTAAACCTGGCTGGATTGCTGTTATTCCAAGGGGGGTACGATTCAAGGTTGAACTATTAGACTCCTTAGCCGCTGGCTATCTCTGTGAAAACAGCGCTCTAGCTCTCACCCTACCCTCACTTGGCCCTATTGGGGCTAACGGATTAGCAAATCCTCGTCATTTTTTATATCCCGAAGCCGCTTATGAGGATCAATCATCAGAAGTGGAATTATTATGTAAATACAAAGGGAACCTTTGGTTAGCCTTTAGTAATCACTCCCCGCTAAATGTAGTCGCGTGGCATGGGACTTACTCGCCCTATTGTTATGATTTATCCTTATTCAATACCATCAATACAGTCAGTTTCGATCATCCTGATCCTTCTATTTTTACGGTTTTGACCTCTGAAAGTCCTGTATCAGGTGTCGCTAATCTTGATTTAGTAATTTTTCCTTCACGTTGGATGGTCGCTGAGCATACTTTCCGTCCCCCTTACTTTCATCGTAACATCATGAGTGAATTCATGGGATTAATTAAAGGAAAATACGATGCTAAGCAAAAAGGGTTTGCAATGGGAGGGTTTAGCATCCACAACTGCATGACTGCTCACGGCCCAGATAAAGCTTCCTATCAACAGGCCAGCACAAAGAAACTTGAACCAGAGTATTATGACAATACACTAGCGTTCATGTTTGAATCACAGGATCCATGGAATGTCACTGAGTCCGCATATAAGCACCCAGCTCGTCAAGAGGATTACTTATCCTGTTGGAAAGGATTAGAAAAAAATTTTAAAGCCCCGAATTAAAACGTTTTAGCTCCCTAAAAACCAACTAACTTCTCATGGAAACCATTCATATGAATGGTTTCCATTTAAATTTTCTGATCATTCAAATAAGTCTTCCTGAGTTAAACCTAGCTCCTCAAAAAGTCCTCGTAACGTTTTTAAAGCCTCAACCTGTATTTGACGTACCCGCTCACGAGTTAAATTAATTTCTTTCCCTACTTCTTCCAATGTTGCTTTCTCATGACCGCGCAGTCCAAATCGCCTAGCAATCACTTGTTGCTGATTTTCAGTTAACTCATCCAATAACGATTCAATATGAGTTTTCATATTTTCATCGGTGAGGAATTCTGCCGGATTGACGCTGCTATCGTCAGCAATAGTGTCCAACATTGATTTATTTTCTTCAAAACCTATCGGAGTATCGACAGAAGTCACCTTATCGTTTAAGCCCAGTAACTTTTCAACATCCTCCAGAGGCTTATCCAGCATTTCTGCAATTTCTTCTGGTGATGGCTCATGATCTAGTTTTTGAGTTAATTGGCGTGCAGCTCTAAGATAAACATTAAGTTCTTTTACGACATGGATAGGCAAGCGAATGGTTCGCGTTTGATTCATGATTGCTCGTTCAATGGTTTGTCTTATCCACCAGGTAGCATAAGTTGAAAAACGAAATCCTCGTTCTGGATCAAATTTTTCCACCGCTTTCATTAGCCCTAAATTTCCTTCTTCGATAAGATCAAGTAATGGCAAGCCACGGTTTAAATATCGTCTTGCAATTTTTACAACCAATCGCAAATTTGATTCGATCATTTTCTTTCGAGCAGCAACATCGCCCTTAAGCGCAAGCTTTGAGTAATGAACTTCTTCCTCAGCAGTTAATAACGGAGAAAAGCCAATCTCACTCAAATAAATTTGTGTGGCATCCATAGCTTTAGCCACGTTTTTACCACGTTGATAAGTCGGAAAAGCTTCTTCATCAGTAAAATCAGGCTCGTCTTCAGGTTCGTCCTCACTTACCTCGTCATCATTTAAAAGAAGACTATCGTCGTTGGTATTAAAATCATCATCATTGATGAGTTCTTCATCTTTTATGGATGGTGTATCTGATGATTTTTTTGGGCACATTGTTCCACCTATGCTTGTTTATGATGAGTTAAAAAAACGATATTCCCTGTACAATACAAATTAATCATTAAAAATCAATAAACTTATTTATCATAGCAGAAACAATCAAACCCTGCTTGGCGCTTTTTTAAACCCGCAATCCAAACTGGGAGTGTTCTACACCCGTGATCGTTCAAAAGGCGTCTAAAAACACGCCTTTTGAACGATCACGGGTATAAAATGTAGAGTCTCATAAGTTAAAGATCAAATCACATTGGTATTTTTGCAATAAATACCTATCTTCTGTCAACCTTTTTTCAAATAATTCAATGGATTGACTGGCTTACCTGATTTTCGAATTTCAAAATGCAAGCCCCAGTATTTGCGATCGATCAGTCCCATTTTAGCAATAACTTGACCGGGTTTAACGTAATCCCCTTCTCTAACAAGAATTTGTGCATTATTTCCGTAGGCGGTTAAAAATTGTTTATCGTGTTTGATAATAATTAAATTACCATAGCCTAATAATCCGCTACCTGAATAAGCAACAACCCCTCCGGAAGCTGCTCGAACGTTCTCTCCTTTACGCCCAGCAATATCAATTCCTTTTTTTCCATGGGCTGGAGAATAATAATTAACGATTCGCCCTGTCACTGGCCACTGCCAACGGCCATTAAAATGAGCAATCAAAGGTTCGGGTTTTACTGGTGGTGAACGTGAGGGTTTTTTACGAGCTAAGATAGGCCTGTTCATAAACGATTTAGAGCCTGGCTTTAAGTGAATAACTTGCCCTACTCTTAATCGATATGGAGAAGATAGATGGTTGATTTCTGCTAAATGACGGTAGTCCTGGTCATAACGGAAAGCAATGGCATACAATGTCTCTCCAGGAGCGACAACATGCCTAGTCTGGTTTCCTCGAGGGGCACGCCAATTAGACTCAGTGACTGGTGCTAACCCTTCGCGTTGGCTGCAAGCCACAATTAGAACAGTTATAAATAAAAGTAATAATCTCGCACGCATGGTTAGCTTTTCCAGCGATAGAAACAGTAAACAATAACAAAGATTATAATGGTCGACCAGCCGATCCAATCAACATAATACCGTAATCGCGCCTGAATACGCTCCCCTGCACAATACATGATCGCTGACACTAAAAAAAATCTAAGCCCGCGACCAAGAATAGATCCGAGGATGAAAGGGAAAAAAGGCATTTGCATAACGCCCGCGGTAATGGTAAATAACTTATAAGGAAGTGGCGTAAATCCCGCCAAAATGACAATCCAAACACCATAATAATTAAACCAGCCAGCCACTTTGTCATAACTGGCGGCGTAAGAGGAACTTTTAAGCAGTGGCTCTATTAATTCAATTCCTAGATAACCAATAAAGTATCCAAAAATCCCGCCCAAAACAGAAAAAACAAGGGCGATAAGGGCGTAACGCCAGGACGAGCTTGGCTTAGCTAATCCCATACTTAACAGCATGACGTCAGGAGGAATTGGAAAAAAAGACGATTCAGCAAACGAAACGGCCGCGAGATAATAAGGAGCATGACGGTGCGCTGACCAGGCAATGGTCTTATCGTACCAATATGAAAAAAACTTCAAGACGTCCAATTGATATTATCCATCCAGGTAGCAACTTCGTTAAAGAGTTTGTAATGAGTGAGATCTAAATGAAGTGGTGTAATGGATACTGCGCCATGACTGACCGCAAAAAAATCGGTTCCTGGGCCACTATCTGCCTCTTTTCCTGGGGGTCCAATCCAGTACATGGGTCGACCGCGAGGATCATGTTCTTTAATGACTGGCTCCGCGCTATGGCGCCTGCCTAACCGAGTCACTTCGATCCCTTTTATTTCTTCAAAAGGTAAGTCTGGAACATTAACATTCAAAATCGTTTGAGAAGGCAATCGCTCCGTTTGCAATTTTTTTACCAATTGTTTCGCAATCCTTGCCCCAGTCTCATAATGCGTTATTCCTTCACCTACCATAGAAATCGCTATGGCTGGAAATCCTAGATACCGTCCTTCCATCGCTGCCGCAACCGTACCAGAATACAAAATGTCATCGCCTAAGTTAGCACCCTCATTAATCCCAGAAACGACGATATCCGGCTGGAAATCGAAAAAACCAGTCAGAGCAAGATGAACACAATCCGTGGGCGTTCCTTCAACACTGTAATCGCCATTATCCATCTGCCTCACTCGCAATGGACGAGATAACGTTAGAGAATTGCTCGCGCCACTTCGATTTCTATCGGGCGCCATGACCGCTACTTCACCAAGTAACGCTAATTCATGAGATAACATGCGAAGTCCAGGAGCCAGTACTCCATCGTCATTGCTTAGCAGTATTTTCATATCAACCCTCAGGAGATTCCAGCCAGCGAACTACCGCTAAACGCTGTTCTAACTCTATCTTATTTTCCTGTAAAGCGTGTTTAAGATCTGGTTGATCGCGAGTTTGACTGAGTGCTTTTTCTTGTTGGGCAATTTTTTCTTGTAGCGCTAAGATTTCTTGACCAAACCCCTGCGGACTTGTGCGCAGTTCTAATGCATATTTATTAATGCGATTAGCGATCATTTCCAATGTTCTGCAACTCACTTGTTTAGGTGAATCTTTTGGGCAATTATTCAGAGCACGTTGTAAATCTTGGGGATGGGTTGAATAATACTGCTCATCATGCGCGGAACATGCAACTAGCCAAACACTAAACAAAATAAGAAAAAGACTACGTAACATAGGGGCTTGATTCTCAAGAACTAGGAAGAAACGATATTATCATCACTCGATGCATAAGGCTATGGTATTTAGTCCGCAAACACGGCTGTCCCACCATAAATTTATGTGCACTTATAAGCATAGTTGACCCTTTCTAACTCAAAAATCGTCGTTGCGAGCCATGGCGAAGCAATCCAGTTCGATGTTTTTAATGCACATCGGCCTGGATTGCTTCACTTCGTTCGCAAAGACGTCATTTTGATGGGACAGCTCTGGTCCGCAAAACTCTGTCCTGTACTACCCTGATTTTTTAGGCAACTTCCCTAAAGTTTTTTTTGCAATCTTCTCACTCTTAATCTGAGCACAGATGTTTCAGTTTACTTCGATCTGCCCCCTCTCCCATGCCGGTCACACACTGCCGCATTTTAAAAAACTCGCAAGGGAATGAGCCATTACTCGCTTTTTAAAATGCGGCAGGACAAAAAATAAAGGCGCCTAAAAACACGCATTTTGAAAGATTACGGGTATATAACACTTAAAATAGCATGTTTGGGTAGCCCACGGCCTTGTTGCAAAAAATGGTGTATAATGCGCATTAACTGGACACCTGTTGCGAGAAAAGACCATGCGGATTTTATTGACCGAACCCACGTCGTCTAGATACCTTTACATCACCCCAGAAAATCAAGTGCATCTGCTGGTCCCTTTCATTGCAGGCCAGGATATCAGTACAGACAATACTTGTAAGTCAAATGTGGAGTTAAAAGCGTTTTTTGAAGATGGCGCGGCCTTCAAGGAGCTAGACGCTTATAAAAGCGCACTTGAATTTGACCTGTTATTGCTGGAAGAAGGAAATCCTCTGCGTCAAGCGAAAGAAGAACGCTTAGCTCAAATCAACATCTACCTAGAAGCCGTAACAGCGATGAGAGATAGCTATGGGAGCTCTGTCCGACACTTTCTCGCCAACCCCTCGAACTTATACAGCATTCAATTGCGACCACGTATACAAGACCCATACTCCGCGGTGGTGAATCCGGT
>NZ_CAAAIW010000031.1 GCF_900640115.1 Legionella yabuuchiae | reverse complement strand
GTACGCGTAGCAAGCAATGCAAGCAACATAGTTACAAAACATGTCATTCTCGCCTTGTTCCAGCCAAAATACATATTTAAACGATCCTTCAACTCGTTGATACACTCTATATAACCTCCTTTTGACGATCGAGATTATATGATTTTCATTCTATGGCAGCGAGTTATCTTAAGTTACTTCAGTGCCAAACCAGAAATGGTTGCCCGCCTGCGCGGGCATGACAGGTTTTTTTGTCATGTACAGAGAAACTACAGTCAAATCTATTTAGTTTTTTTTAAGATACAGTGTTTTCTGTCTCTATATGATGCAGATCTTGTCTGAGCTCCACTAAAGTATTTACAATTTTAGGTTTAAAAAATCCCAAGAAACGTTGCTTTTTATATATATTCGCAACGCCCAATGACAATATAGAAGCCAAGGCGCTACCCAACTCACCTAAAATAATTCGCCACTCAGGATAAGGTTGAAAAACGACTAAGGCATGATCGATGGTTCTTAAACAATCCTGAACAAAAATACGGCGATCACGATGCTCTAGAAACTCTTGCTGCGCTTGCATGAGTTTATCATACACGAATTTCCCAAACTGATATTTTTCATTGTCATCGCGCAATGTTTCTATTTCTTGCTGAATTTTTTCCAGATAATGCTTAAAACGGATCTGTTTAAGAGTTACTGTTGGACTCATCAACAACATGTTTCTCGGTAAAAAATGGTTTGGCTCTAGAGCAACCAGTTGAACCGATGAAGGAATACTTCTAAGCATTTTTTTTATTTCTGCACATGACATTGCCTCAAAATTTAGCGCACTTAGGTCAAGACAATACGTATCCGATGTAATGTTGCTTGATAATTCAGATCGGTGTTTTATGGCTACAAATCGATTATTTGGTATGGACTTTAACACCACATCCATGGTCTCTTTTTTTCTTGCTGCGATATTTAGTGCTGAGACACCCTTAACATCTTCCTGCTGCAAAGCCCACAGAGTACATTCCCTGGGATAAAGCGTTATAAGAAAATTCAAGGACTCAGAATCTGCTGCAGCAAAATAATAGGCATTTCTTCCCTCCGTGCTTATTCCTTTTAATGCATCACGGATTTCAATTGATGTGAATTTTTCTCGAATGACTCTTGAAGAGGCGGCATTGGAGAGGGCAAAATGGAGGCTGGAAAGACCTTCTGCTCCACTATCCATTAAAAGAGATTTGCAGGTGGGGAGCCAAACACATTCAAAAATAATTTTTAGTGTTTCAGGATAATGTTGTGCGATTTCATCCAGTACATAATTTCCAGATTGACATCTATGTTTTAAAATCTCTAATTCTTTAAAAGGACATAATTCCTTTAATATAAGACGAAAAGTTTCTGGGTACTGAATGGCTTTTTCAATAACTGCTGGCTGATGAAAATATGATTCATAATTCTTAACCCCTAACAATTTTTTAAGTCTTTCCTCAGATGGATACAATGATAGAAAGGCGACAAATGCTTTTGGGTTAGCACATAAAAAATAAAGCAGCGGGTGTTCATTATCCAATGAATAGTCCTTATTGATTCGATTTAAGGCATGCATGTATCCAAGAGGACTTTCATCTTTTAATATTAAGTTAAGTAGAGGATAATTACCTTGATGCACAGCCCTGTATTGAATATTAGTGCCATTGGCTAATATAACCATGCGCCAGTCAGTGACTTGATATCCATTCTTTAGCAACTGAATCACTTTACTTTGCAATAACGGCATGTCCACGTCTGCCAAAACTTGATACAAGAGCCTACACTTTGCCAAATTATATTCTTGGATACTATACCCCATGGAGGTGTACTCGTCCTTAGTTGGTGGCATAAGGTTTATATAATGATTGATATCCAGATTCTTATCTGCTAAGAATGCCTGGCGAATGATAAGCGCTTGTAATGCATAACGACCATCAGGATACACGAAATACTTTTGATTAATTTCCTGTAGTCTTGCACAAATAACTCGATGCTTATTATAACATTCCACGATTTCATCATATTTTTCTTTGGAAAATGCGTTTATCTTTTCATCAATCAATTTCAGCAAACTGCTTAATAAACGATTTGTTGAGTTAATACTCCAGATTTCTGCATCTTTTTGCGTTTTTAAATAATCTATACAACGCATAAGCTCATATTCTGGTAAGTTCTTTTTTAATACTAAATTAAATATAACCCACCGCATGTTATATAAAATAGCGCTAGGCAAAATATGTTGGTAAGAAAACAATTTGCAATAATATTTAACATGACGCAAAGGTAATGACTTTTTGAACCTTTGTGGAAATTGTTTAATCACCTCTGGCAACAAAGACGGTTTGGAAACAAGCGCCATCCAAAAAAGCGCATCATGCTCGCGAATAAGTGCATGCATTTGCTCATTAGAAACAAACATGCCGAGCAGTTTTAAAATAGGTATTTTTTTTGAATCTGAAATGTCTGGTGATTCAATCACTTGGTATAAACGAGCTAAATTATTCGTTTCAAGCTGCGAGATCAATTGGATTAATTGAATAGAGAATCTCGGATTTTTTTCTTTCGTACTTAAGTAGAGCGCCTCTGCTAAAAACTTATCGCCAAAAATTGAGTATAAATTATAAACATTCTCTGGTGATGGATAATAAGAAAAGTTTAATGGTTGAATTTTAACGTTTATCAATCGAGCACGTGACAACTTGCCATCAAGTGCGTAGCGTTGATAGGCTGGCTCCTTACTTCCTCGCGTTTTAGACGCAAGCCTGCACAACTTATTTAACTCATTATATTCTGGTGCATTCGGTTGAATAGAACTTCGAAGCAAGGTATACATTTCAGTAACGCAGGACATATCCCAACAATTGTACAGAAAAAATTGCTGCAATAGACCTGATTTGAGAATACGCTTTGCAGAAACGCCACTTCGAGCTAAATAAGCAATATATGCGCCAAACATCAAGGGTTCTTCTGATTCAATGCGCATATTAAACAACACTACCGGAAGTTTATTTTCAGCACTAAATGCACGTTTAAAAAGCGCAACAAACCATTCTAGATGTTCAGCATTGGGTTCAAAGTTATCCGCATTAAACAATGAAAAAAGGCTTTGAGGGGTATCGTCTGCTTGGGCAATCAGCTTGGAAAGAAGGGTGGTTAGTTTGAATAATTTCTCGAATTCGTCCCATTCCTCTGTTGTACGCAACATAACAGGGTGTTGTTCAATGTCATTTTGCAGTGCTTGATAATGGGTTAACAAAGAAACGAGTTGCTGTTTTGTGACCAAAGCCGTGATCGAAGATACATCCAAGTCTTGCTGTAAGCGATAAATATCCATATTACTCCACCTTACGCGAATGGTCGTTATAGCATATTGAATTTTACCTTAGAAGCAAAGAAGTTTTAGCCCACACAGAAATGGCTGCTTTGTCTTTTTAATAAGTCTTTTTATGAGATGCCTCTTGTATGCTCATATATGAATACCAGAAAACGGCGGATTTTCATAAAGTACAAGATATTCAGGATGCAAAATCAAGGTGACCTTTCTCCCAAATTATTGCCACTTCTTCAATGAGATTGATTAGTTTGTATTATCTGTTTAGCGTACAGAGAGCGCATTCACAAAGCGCTAGCTAGGGCTTCTAATATATGTTATAACCATCTGCTCATAACTAGGTTAATTGTAATTTATGAATCTAACACAAGAAGAAGCACAAAAATTACAAGCCCATAATTTGGTGCTTGAGCGAGATAATAAATTTAAATTTATTATACTAATCTTAGGGTTTGGTGTAAGTTGCACTTCATTGGCTTTTTCCATATGGAGTCTAGCTGAAGAACCAACGCCTAATGGCTGGTGTGGGCTGAGTTCAAGTATGGCTTCTTTAGCTATATCTTCTGTTGGTATTTTTAAAAGAGATTTTACAACAACAGCAAAAACCCCACAAAAATCACAAGCAACAGAAACTCTAGATTCAGAACAGGGTAGTCAACCAGAGAATAATAAGAACCGTTCAACAAATTCTTGGAATTTCGTTTCTAGCATGGTTTGATGGCATGAGGTCTAATGCTAGTACCTCCTCCTGTTATTCGCTCTCTTAACGGGGTCAGTCAGGATGCGGGTGTAATTGATGCATTTAAAGGATCAAACACGACTCTATCCCTTATCTGGCTTAGATTTTCAGGCTTCTTGATTAAATCCCAAATGTACCTATCGTCGTTTTAATGTATTCTGTCATGTAAGAGCTTGGATGCCTCAATCTTCGCTGATCATCTTAGGCAACGTATATGGACTCGTCCGTTTTCGCAAGTAATCTTTGAGTGAAAACGGATGAGTCCATATACGTTGCCTAATAAAATAAAAATAAAATGTTCTACTAAAATGATGACAAGAGAGAATTATCTTAAAATCACTAACACTCAATTATAGTTTATATTTTGAAGCAACGTTAAAGTTCTTTACTGGCAATGAGTTGTGTAATGATCCAATGCCATTGGCTTATGTCGTTCTTCATTGAAACAGGTGATTTTAAAAAAGTCCTTACTATTAGACTTATACATTCTAAGGCGTGTTTACAACTCACCACTTCCTACGCCGCGACTTGAGTGAGTAGACGGTGGTGATGAATGATAACCACGCCTTAGTTTTCATTTTATAGACCGAGTTTCAAGTCAGAAAATTACTATTTTATATTCCACTTAACGGTATATAAATCATGACGGCGGTCTTTTAAATTAAGGACGGTTCCTTGGCTGCGCGCAGTCTCTAAAGCGCGCAAACTTAAATCAGCAAAAGAAACCATCTCAACATTCGGTGTTGTATCTGCGGCGATTCCATCACGAGCAAAGGGGAAATCACAGGGAGTAAAAATAGCACTTTGTGCGTATTGAATATCCATATTTGCAACGCCTGGTAAATTACCCACATTCCCAGCCATAACCACATAGCATTGATTTTCAATTGCTCGTGCTTGAGCACAATAACGGACACGGAGGTAACTTTGGCGCTCATCGGTGCAGAAGGGGATAAAGAGGATTCGCGCTCCTTGATTAACTGCATGTCGTGCAAGCTCAGGAAATTCAGAGTCATAACAAATTAAAACGGCGATAGGGCCACAGTCCGTCATAATGGTATGAAGTTCATCACCGCCACGAATATTCCACCAATATCGCTCATTTGGGGTGGGATGAATTTTAGCCTGTTCATGCACTTGGCCATCTCTTAGGCAAATATAACAAATGTTATAGACACCATCTTTTGTTTTGGTAGGGTGAGATCCTGCTATTATATTGATATTATATTTTACCGCCAACGAAGACATTAGTTCTACAAATGGTTTGCGGTATTCAGTTAATCTAAGAATCGCTTCCTCGGGATTTAAGGTAACATTGTCTATTGACAACAATTGAAGAGTAAATAACTCAGGAAACACAACAAAGTCGGAATAATAATCCGCAACGACATCAACAAAGTATTCTACATGCTTTGCAAACTCTTCAAAAGAATGCACACGACGTTGCATATACTGTACAGCACTCAAGCGTACTTTATCGATGACTTCTACACGAATAATCGAAGATTTTTGTTGTGTCTCTACTTCAGAAGAAACAGCATGGTTTATCCATAAAAGATGTGCCGCATATCCCTTTGATTCTTTATCTGTGGTTAAATAATTGGGTAACACGCCAATCAGTTCGAATTGATTGCGTAGCTGGAACGACAAAACTGGATCACGCACATGTTTGTTGATTACCGCGCGCAAATAGTCTTCAATACTGGGATATTTTTTAGCGTTACGATGATAGCTTGGAATACGGCCACCAAACACAATTCCTTTTAGGCCTTCAGCTTGACACAAACGCTTACGCGCCGTATAGAGGCGGTTACCAATCCGAAGCCCACGATATTCAGGATGAACGCACACTTCCATGCCATATAAATAATCCCCATGAGGATCATGCGTTGATGCAAATCCATTGCCAGTGATTTCACTCCAGGTATGAGGTTTTAAAGCGATATTCCCGCTAATTTTGAAGGTTGCGCAGTATCCTACAATCTTTTGCTTGTATTCCACGACAAATTGCCCTTGCGGAAAATGGTTCATATGTCCACGCAATGCGGCCGAAGAGTAGGTTTCCATATAATCTGGATAGGCTTTTTTTACCAACTCGCGAATCGCACTAATGTCATCTATTTTTGCATTTCGTACAACAATAGTGGCTTTTTCCTTTTTTTTAATCATATATCAACTTCCTATTTGACGTAACTATTTGATTCCTCTTGGTACTATACCCAAGAAGTGATAATACAGCCAATAAAGACAAGAGATAGAACTAATGCGCTACTACAGTTTACAGTTTCTTTTACAGCATACAAAAAATGGATAGAACATATAAAATTAGCTATGAGGGGGGGGTAAATAATGTCCAATCCGAGTTTAATGATTCAAAAATTTTAGACGTATCCTTCGGTTTTAATATACAAAAATCATTGGAAAATTGTCCGGTAGCTTCTCCGCTAAGTCTGATTATTTTGATAATCAGGCTTAGTGGATATAAGGCTCCGTAGATTCAACTCACTGATGCAGTCAGTAAAATAATAGATTAAACCGATAACGACCTTATTTAATTTTTATTTTAGGATGAAACGTTCATTATGATAATATTCCAGATCCTCGCGACCATAATGTATAACCATGAAATCATTAAGATCATATTCTGATTCCATTTCAGGGCCCGCAGTTAAAGCAAAAGGTCCTTTGAGGACCAAGGGGTTATGCGTCATTTCACTACCGCCAATAGAAGCTTCCCGATACTCAGAATAAATATTTGTTAATCTAGTGCAAAATGATTCATAGCTCATAGCGTATACCTGTGGCGAATGACTAGGATCCAAAGGATCATTAGGGTCAAGGTAAAGCACTAAATCTTTTGCAGACTTATTTTTCATGGCTCCAACTATCACAATATTGTGAAATAGTAACTTGCTTCCTTCAGGGTGACGATAATCTTTAGATTTGTAATACTGAATTTTAATCCCATGATGATCTTCTTTTAAGACCGATGGTGACGCCCATTCATAAAAGGGCTTACCAAACTTACCGTGCACAACTAGCTTTCCGTGCTCCCTGATTTCTTTCATGAAATCATTAAAACTAGATCGCGGACCCCAATTGCTATGCCTCATGCCAAACAGTTCTCGAGCTTTATTCAAAACTGCTTGTTCATAAAGACATTCTATCTCATGAAGACCGTGATTTTTATGTGGAAAAGTAAATAATGATTCTATACCTTCAAGATAACGCTTTTGCTCCGCAATTGGGACACCAAACGCTTCTAAAGTATCTTTTGAATTTTTCAGTAACTTTCGGGTATATTCTAATTCATCAAATTCACC
Source organism: Legionella yabuuchiae (assembly GCF_900640115.1). GTDB lineage: Bacteria > Pseudomonadota > Gammaproteobacteria > Legionellales > Legionellaceae > Legionella_A > Legionella_A yabuuchiae. The sequence continues at coordinate 18,741 of NZ_CAAAIW010000031.1, read as the reverse complement.
TTGTTGAAAAGCCTCATCTAGCTTAGTGATACTTTTCCTGTATTTGGAAAAAACTATTTCAAATTGCCGCTTGTCACTTTTTGAATCTTTACCATATCTCGAGCGAATATGATTCATGCCATAAAAAAAGCAAGTAGGTCCTTTTTGAGCGGATTGATAATAAATATCTCCTGGTTTCCCAACAAATTTTTTTCCATTATTAAAGTCAACAATTACCTCATTAGAGGTATTCACTAAAAATTTAAGCATAAAACCGAAATAAATCACATGGTGGTGGCAGAATTATATCATATTGATAAATAATAATCCAAGATGCTGTGTGTTTTTATTAATATTAGTTTCAGTATTTTAAAAATTTAAATGAGTGATCCTGCCCTTCCCATTATTTTTTTTTAGTCGATTTTAAAAAATGATGAAGCGTTTTTTTTAATCCTTCTTCGAGAGAATGTTGGCATACAAAACCGTACTGGTTCATGCGCTGGGTATCGCCGCAAGAGTGACGAACATCAAAAACTCTTGTATCCATGTATTGCTTTTTATAAGGTTTTCCTAGCAATGTTGCTATTTTGTCTAAAAGAACATTGATGGTAATAGCTTTTCCAGTACAAATATTAGATACGTGTGCATTTTGTTTTAAAATATTTATGGCATGAATTAGACAATCTACGACATCTTCAACAAAAATAAAATCTCGTGTTTGTTCACCATCTCCATAAATAACAGCAGGCTTATCTTCTAGCAAATTAGTAATAAACTGAGTAATGACGCCTGCATAAGGCGACTGAGAATGTTGGCCAGGCCCATATACATTAAAGATCCTTAAACCCATACTTGGTAATTGATTGGTATGAGCTAAAGCATATGCGTTTAACTCTACAGAGAGTTTATCGCATCCATAGAAGGATAAAGGATGAATGAAGCTCTCTTCTTTAAGCGGCAAATTGCAAGAATCACCATAAACGCCACAGGATGAAGCATAAACTACAGGTATATTTCCCATTGTTACTGCGGCTTTTAAAATTTTAAAGCTAGCAATTAGATTAACTTGATTAATTGCTAACCATTGGTCAATCTCAACAGCAACAGTTGGAATAGCCGCTAAATGAAAACAACCATCACAATCAGCAAGCAGATCTGTAAGTTCATCAAAGCTTGTCAGATCAGTTTTTTTGAAAACGGCCTGGGGGTGAATTTTATTTCCATTTGATAAATCATCGACAACAATCACGCGATGATTTAAGTTAATTAGTTTTTCTGTCAAATGAGCGCCGATAAAGCCGCATCCGCCTGTTACGAGATATGTCGCCATTATAATGGTTTGCCTTGTACTCGGTTAATGAAATAATGAAATGAACCCCAAACTTTGACTATCGTGTGATATTGTCTAAAGCCAATCATTTCTAAAACCGCAAGGGCAAACATCCATAAAATATCATTGATCCGATGGTAACGATTAAAGGTAATGATATTAATAAACATGTTGGCAATCGTTAAGTACGCAATAAATCCCCACGCAAGTAAAATATATAAAATTGCTGATGTAGCATTTAAAATTCCCATGAAATAGGCGAGAGTTAGTGTAAAATATGCGGTAAATTCTACAAAAGGCGCAATAGCTTCTAAAATGACATACATAGGATAAGAAAATAAGCCTTGTATTTTAAAGCGAGCATTGAAAAACATATCTCGGTAGCTCAATATGCTTCGAAGAATTCCCCGCTGCCAACGTTCTCTTTGGCGGCTAAACTGGACTAAGGTATTAGGCACTCTTGTCCAAACAGTAGAGGACGGATTAAAACCAATATTATAAGTTTTCTTTTTACTGTGCATGTAATGATGTAAACGCATGATCATTTCTGAATCTTGTGCATAATTCTCTGTATCATATCCTTTAGCCGCAATAACATCCGCCAAACGAAACAAACTTGCTGTCCCAGAATAACTCATAGTTCCTTTATAAACATTCCAACCAGTGCGATTGAATAAATGTGAACGTAAATATTCAGCGCTCTGCAAAGCAGGTATATAACGATATGGCATCCGAACTTGTTCCATCTCACCATTTTTGTATTCACAATTGTTTAAAATATATACCCCGCCGCCGATTGCCACGGTATTTGGCCTTGATAGCATTTGATACATCATTTCCGCTACCGCCTCTTTATCTATAATTGAATCAGCGTCTACAGTCATAAAATACGGAGTAAAACATGCATTTAATCCTGCATTCAGTGAATCTCCAACGCCTGAATGTTCTTTATCAATAACCAGAAGACGTGGGTTTTTTGATGATACATATAGGTGCTTGATAGGCGCCGTGGCTATCTTAGCGCTATAAGTTACAGGTTCGGGTCTCATCTCAAAATATTCAATCAGTTGTTTTAAACTTGCATCAGTGGAGCCATCATTGACGAGGGTAATATATAAATTTTCATAGTCACTTTTTAAAGAGCTCAAGACATTTTCAATGATAATTTCTTCTTCATTATAAAATGGGGTAATAATAGTTACTGGCGGCATTTCTTTAGTCTGTAATAAACTATAAATATTCGTAATATTTGCTCGTTTAAAAAAGTAAAAAATACTTGGGAGCGAACCTAATAAAATTAGCGTATAAATAATGGCAGAAAAAATAAAAAATATAAGAATTGCATAGTTGATGATCATTAATATGGTGATCATAATTTCTCCTTCATTGTTTGCACATCAAGGAAATATGCTGCTAAGCTTGGCTGATAAGATTCTTTTGATTCTTTATAATGAGATAACAACTCTTTTCCTTGTTCTCCAAATTGTAACAGGGCTTTTGCAGCATTAATTCTTACCCATCGAACATCATCATTTAAGCAGTGCGCAATAGCTTGCATCGTGTCTTTAATTTGAAGATTCCCTAGGGCTCGAACTGCTTTGTTTCTAACCAACCAGTGAGGGTGATTTAACAATTCCAACAACTTATATTTAGCCTTATCAGGATTTGCTTCAGCCAGAACAGTTATTACTGCTAATTGACATTCCATTTTTTCTGATGAGAGATCCCTTAGGGCCAATTCAAAAATTTCTTCGGAAGGCTTTAAGTGTTCTAAGATTCGGTAACATAAAATTTTACGATCAACATCTTTTGTTTGCTCTAATTCTTCTTTTAAAAAGCGCATCAATAATTCATTAGGTTCAACTTGAGCGATATAGATTTTATTGGGTAAGTCTCCTTCTTTTTGCAGTTGATTTAGTGCTTTTCTAAATAATTCTTTATCCGAGAGTTTTAAGACTACATGAACGGCGTTCACCCGGATTATATGCAGTTCGTCTTCGATTAACGCACACAATCTTTTTTTATCTTCATCTAAAACCACATAAGAATATGCTTCAAGTAACGTATAACGTTTAATCCAGTGTTTTGAATCATAAAACGGTCGTGCCACGGGTAATACATATCTTTCGACTAACTTGGCTTTTTCTTTTGAGTTAAGAGCCTTGGTTTCTGCTATGGCTTTTAATATTAATTGTGGGTGTTGTTGATGAGGCGGTGGCATGTCTTTTTTCGATTCTTTCAAATAATGTTTTAGCGCTTCTAATCGCTTTAAGTCTCTTTTTTCTTTTAAGGAGTAATAGAGCTTCATGCCGTAGGTACTTAATACTAAAAGCGTTACTAAAACCACCTCGACAGTTAAAAAAATAATTACAATCCATTGTTCGCTAGTAAACATGCTTAAGCCATCCGTAATTTAATTGCAAAATTAAAATAATAAAGCCGGCGTAAAAAGTCATTTGGGAACTTCTGTGTTTCCAGTCCCGCTCCAAGTTTAAACAGCAGTTTATCGCTAATCGGCTGCTGCCCTTCCAGCATTAGGATGTTATTTTTTACTTTAAAAAATTCAAAGGTCAATAAATCAAATAAGTCAGGAGAGGTTCCAGTTGAAAAGTAAACACCAACATATTTATCTGGATTTTCCCAAAACTTCTTCGCCTCAAATCGATAGAGCGTTGATTTTGGCCCTGTTTTCGGAACAAAATGATATGGTCGAAAACCTAAATAATAATAACCTATATATTTCGCTATGCTGGCTGTGTAGGTATTAAAGTAACTTTCTTCGATTTTGTTATAAGTATTGCCTCCAGAGATAACTATTGTGTCAGTAATCTTTGCAAAAGCTTCACCTTTGACTAAATCATTAGGAAATAGTTCAGGTGTATTAGAAAAACCATACCCTAAGTCTAACCAAAACTTTTCTGTAAGATTTGGAATGGCATTGAGATAAGTCTGCCAAGCACTGTTATTTAATCGGCTGGAAAAATTAGCAGAACCTCCGAAACTTCCATACTGGCTTTTGTGGTAAAAAAAAAGAGATGAAAAATCCCAAATTTCATTGGGAGAGTTCACTTGCGCATTCAAGGTAGATGCTGTTAATTCAAAGTGTGATTTATCACGGATAGAATCAGATTCTTTGGCCTGCACAGACAAAGTGATTAGACAAAACAATAAACCGATATACCATTTTTTCTTAATGTTTCTTATTTTGTTCATGGATTATTAATTCCTCTAGAGTATTTACTAGCTTCCATTCAAACTGAAACTTAATATAGCACAGAATTTTAGAAAGCTCGGGTTTACGCTCTTGAATCTGGATATAATTATCTGAATATACTTCTTTAAAAGGAATAAGCCGAATTTTCGAGTCGCTGCCGCTCAGAGATTTAATGAGCTTAGCCAACTTTATTATGGATATGCTTTGAGAATTTCCGGCATTGAAAATTTCACCAACTGCTTTAGGAACAGAGGCGATTTCATCCATAAGTCGCACCATATCTTTAACATCACAAAACGATCGTTTTTGTTGACCATCTCCGTATACGGTTATTTCTTGCCCGTGCACGGCTTGTTTTATAAAACGAGGTACAACCATGCCATATTGCCCAGATTGATTAATACCAATGGTATTAAAGAGTCTTAAAATAATATAAGGGATACCATGTTGTTGGTAATACGAATAGGCTATTGATTCATCACATAACTTACTCACTGAGTAGGCAGCATGACCTTTTAAAGTATCTTCGATGATCAAATGATTCGTTTCTCTCAGGGCGCCATGCTGATTCCCATAAACTTCTGAGCTCGATGCAATAACAACCAATGGCTTATTGGATTGTTGATGAATAATATCCAAAACTCTAAAAGTTATATTGATATTGGTTTTTAAGGTTTGTAAAGGATCAGATAAAACCCGAAAAAGACCAACCATAGCCGCCAAATGATAAACTCTATCAACTTGATTTAATAATTTACCCAGTCCTGACCAAGTGAGTAAATTTTCATGATAAAACTTAAACTTTGGATGAGCTTTGAACGCTTCAATGTTATTTATATTCCCAGTTGACAAATCATCTACAGCAATGACTTCATCCTGCTTTTGTAAATGATAAGCGATTAAATTGGATCCTATAAACCCTGCCCCGCCCGTTATTAAAATCTTCATTAAAGACTCCAATAAGCAATATCTTTTATATGAGCCAATTGGTTTCTAAATGATCCAGGTAAATCTATGAAAACCCCATGCTTGGTTAATTTGCGTATAAATTGTTTCGCTGGTTGTTCTAAAAAATCTTGATGGGGTTGAATAAGAACAATTGCGTTAAAATCTCTAATATCCTTCCAATCAATCCAATTTAAGTTTAAATTTCGACGATCGGCCAAATCATCACAAGCATAAACTTCAATTGAATATGCTTTTAGTCTTTTATATAAATCAAGTGAAAGGCTATGGCGAGTATCTGTTGTATTAGGTTTAAAACTAATGCCTAACAGCGCTACTTTAGCTTTATAAAAGGAAATTCTCTGATTTGTCATCTTTTTTAATAATATTCCTAGGATAAAGCTCACAAAATGTTCGTTGACTTGTCTTGCAGTTTCTATCAAATTTGGGTTTATGGCATATTGATGCGCTTGATAAATAAGATAATAGGGGTCTAAAGGGATGCAGTGCCCCCCAACAAATCCTGGCTTAAAAGGTAAAAAATTCCATTTGGTATTTGCAGCATCTAAAACGTCATAAATAGATATATCCATAGCGGACATGACTTGCGCATATTCATTCATCAAGGCAATATTGACATCACGTTGAATGTTTTCAAGCAGCTTGCAAGCCTCTGCTACCTTAATAGAAGGAGCTATATAGGGTTTAACTGGGAACGCTTTTTCATATAGTTTTTTTATTTTATTCAGCGCTTTTTTATTTTGCCCTGAAATAACTTTGGTTACCGTTTCAATCCTATATTCTGGATCACCCGGAACTATTCGTTCTGGAGAATACCCAACATAAAAATCAATACCGCTTTTTAATCTGCTTTGCTCTTCAAGAATTGGAATAAGCAACTCTTCTGTCGCACCGGGGTAGATTGTTGGCTCGAAAACAATAACATCTTCTTTCGTTAATAGGCTTCCTATTAGCTTGCAAACACTTTTCAATGCTTGCAAATCCGGTACAAAATGGATGTTAATCGGGGTCGGTGGCGCTGCAATATAATGAGTGGCCGATTTTAGATCATTTATTTCATGGGTAAACATAATATCTAAGTTTTGAAAATTTTTTAATTCACATGCTGTATCAATTCCTTGAGATAATTCTTTAATTCGCATTTCATTAATATCAAATGCAATCACTTTGCAATTTGCTTTTGCAAAAATACTGGCAAGCTGTAAACCAACATAACCAGTTCCAATAACAGCTACAATTGTTTTTTTCATATGCTATTCTTCAGTAACTAATTTTTTTAGCTAATAATTTTATCGTAGACTTGCGTGTGAATTTTTACAATATTTTCCCAGGTATATTGATTAGCGATTTCTAACGACTTTTGGCTTAATTTTTTGTACTCTTTTACGGGTAAATTCACAAGTTGTTCAATAGCGGCTGCAAGTTGTTCAGGCGCTTCTTTATCAATAATTTTTCCCACAGCAAACTCTTCTGGCCCACCACTTTTACTCACCACCACAGGCAATCCACATCCCATTGCTTCTAAACACGCAATTCCAAAACCTTCTGATCTTGATGGCATAATGCTAACTTTAGAAATATTGTGGATTTCTGCAACACTTTCAGGAGTTTGATGACCCACAAAATGAATATTTTTTAAAGAATATGAGCCCGGTGTCATGAACTTAAGTATGGGTTCAATAGATCCTGCACCCATAACAATAAAATGAATATTTAAAGTCGAGGGTAAAAGTTTATTTGCTTTCAGCAAAATATCGATACCCTTATTAAGGGATATTTTACCCGCAAAACTGATGAAGGTAGCTTCTGGATTTACAGAAATATCTAGCTTTGAAAGTTTTTGGTGTTTATCAATGACTCTAGCTCGAAAAATTTCTTTATCGAATCCATTTTTACTCAGTACAATTCGAGATTCTGAGATATTATAAAGCTCCATGACCTCTTCTTTGACAAATTCCGATATGACAAATATTTTTTTTGCTGCTTGAGCGCTTGCAATGGCATATGGCCTTACACGCGTATCATAGCGAAAACCCAATTGATCGCTGTGGTGGGCTGTTACTAAATAGCTTTGATTCATGGTATGTAAAATCCAGCTTGCATACCAAATGTGGTGGCATTCAATCACATCAGGCTTAAAAGACTCAATTAAAGTTGATAGTTCAAGACGTAGGCTCTGTAAGTAAAATTGCAATGCCTCACTTTTAAGGTGATTAAAATATAAGGGTTCAGGGTTTCTTGGATGTGGGTCTGTAAGCATCAAGGGAAAAGTAGGCAAAACAATATTTGCATTACCAATGGGAAATTGCCAAATATGATATAAATCAGGTTGATGGTAATATTCGTTTAAATCTTCTGATTGTAAGCCTGCATCAGGGAAAAAAATTTTTACATCATACCCAAGTCGTAACAAATTTTTTGATAACCCCTTAATTGCAGTGAAACTCCCAGTTCCCCAAGGGCCTGTATTGATGAATAATATTTTCATTACTCTCCTTAGCTGTTTGTATTAACTGCCCCGACTACAATAAATGATAGCTCATTTTTAAGCCCCTAAATTCGACTTCATAATAAGGTTCATTATGGATTAAATCTCTTGAGAATTATCAAAGAGTACTTGAGGATCAAAAACTATTAATCGACTTCTTTCTTGCAAAATGCTCTACTATTGAAGTGGGTTAATTTTTATACTGAAAATAATTTTAAAAGGATAAAATCTATGACATGGATAAATAGTCTTTTTTGGGTGATTTTTTTAATTTTTAGCGTGCCAATCGTTTCTGCTACAGCGCCTAATAACTCATTGAGAGAAAGCAAAGTCTCAACTGAGTCGAAGCAAAGTCAAATGACTCCAAAGCAAGCCCTAAAACGATTAAAGGATGGCAATGAACGTTTTCTAAATAATAAACGACTACAACGCAATTATCTTGCTCAGGCCAAGCAATCCTCCTATGGCCAATACCCTTGGGTCGTCGTATTAAACTGCATGGATTCACGTAGCGTTCCTGAGTTTATCTTTGATCAGGGTTTGGCCGATATGTTTACCCTAAGAGTCGCTGGAAATGTCTTGAATGAAGATATTTTGGGCAGTCTAGAGTTTGCTACCAAAGTAGCTGGGGCGCGGTTAATCGTCGTTTTGGGTCATACCTCATGCGGAGCTGTTGCAGGCGCTTGTGAAGGGGTACAATTGGGGCACCTTAACCATGTGCTGGATCAAATCTCACCATTAGTGGAACCTGCTAAAAAAGACAGTGGCCTTTCAAGTTGTTCTAAACCTGAGTTGGTGAATTTAATTGCTAAAAACAATGCGTTGCATGTAGCGCGTGAAATTCAACAGCAAAGCCCAATCATTCAAACGTTAATTACAAACGGTCAAGTCGGAATCGTAGCTGGCATGCATGATCTTAGAACAGGGAAAGTGACTTTTTTTGAGGAAGGTCGTTTAATACCTTAAGTAACACTCAATCTCAACTTTGGTAGGTTAGGCCATCTGACCTACCCTATTTATTGCTTGATCAAAATACTTATATACCCGTAATCTTTCAAAATGCGTGTTTTTAGGCGCCTTTATTTTTTGTCCTGCCGCATTTTAAAAAGCGAGTAATGGCTCATTCCCTTGCGAGTTTTTTAAAATGCGGCAGGGCGAAAAAGAAAAAGCATAAATCACGCATTTTGAAAGATTACGGGTATATAAACTTGTCCAGGAAATTAACAAGCTCAGGTGTGTTGTACCTTAAGAACCCTGTAAGTAAGATAATGATCTCATTATCAATCCAATAGGTACCTTATTGAGTAGGACAAATTCTATTAGGGGATGAGTATTAGAAAATAACGCTCGTATTTTTAAACGAGTGGTGTATAGTATTTTGTTAATAAATTGAAATGCTTGTCTTAAGCGAGGGATATGTTAAAGGCATTGGTTGGGCTTTTCTGTTTGTTTCTAACCGCGTGTATGGTAGGACCCAATTACCGCGAGCCTAGAACGCCCATTGCGAAACAATGGGGTAATCATGATAAGTCTGTTAAAGAAATTAAAAATAAGCCACGGCTAGAAGAAGCTTCGTGGTGGAAGGTATTTCATGATCCTACGTTAACGAAGTTAATTAACTTAGGATATCATAATAATTTGTCACTTCAGAGTGCTGCAATGCGAGTCCTTCAGGCAAGGGCTCAGCTCGCACAATCCGTCGGTGAACTGTACCCACAACAGCAAGCCTTAATGGGTAACTTAACCTATAACCGAATCGGCGGTGGATCGTTAGAAACCTTACTGCCAAGCAATTTTTGGACCGATACGGCTGGTGCTTCGGCTAGTTGGGAGATTGACTTTTGGGGGAAATATCGCCGTGCGATTTTAGCGAATGATGCAGCTTTTCTATCCTCTTTTGCGGCCTATGACAACGCCTTAGTCAGCCTGACTTCTGATATAGCAACAACCTATGTCAATATTAGAATGAATGAAGAATTAATTCAGATCACCAAAAAAAATATACGGGTACAAGCCGAAGGGCTTAAACTCGCGAAGGCCCGATACAAAGCCGGTGAAACAAGCCTTTTAGACGTTGAACAAGCGCAGGCAGAACTTTCTCAAACACAATCCAGGTTGCCTAACTATGTAAGTGAGCTACAACAAAATAAAGATTTATTAGCTGTTTTAATCGGGACAACCCCTGACCGTGTAGACGCTTGCTTAGGTAATGAAACATCAGGAATTCCTAAGCCCCCTTTATCTGTAGCGGTAGGCATACCGAAAGAAACACTCGCCAAACGCCCAGATATTTATCAAGCACGTCTGGAAGCGATTGCACAATCCGAGTCGATTGGTGCAATTAAAGCCAATCTGTTTCCTTCGATTTCTTTGACAGGGACTTTTGCATTTTCTGCAAACACCATTGGCGGCAACTCATTAAGTGAACTCTTTAACTGGTCTAACCGCACGGTTACAGCAGGGCCTGGATTCAATTGGCCAATTTTAAATTATGGCCAAATCACCAATGCGGTGCGAGCACAAGACGCAGTTTTTCAAGAGTCGTTATTTAATTATTTGAATTTGGTTTTAAAGGCTCAGCAAGAAGTTCAAGACAATATTACAAAGTTTTCCGAATCGAACAAAACACAAAAATTCCTAGTTACGGCTAATCGTGCAGCGATTAAATCAACCAAATTAGCGATGGTACGTTATAAAGAAGGCGAATCAGACTTTACGACCGTTCTTGATGCTGAACGCCAACAGTTAAGCGTGGAAACTTCATTGGCTGTTGCACAAGGTGATACACCAAAAGCGCTTATTGCACTTTATCGCTCTCTCGGCGGTGGCTGGCAGATTAGAAAATGCCATGACATTGTGCCTGAACGGGTTAAAGCGGTTATGTCTGCTCGAACCAATTGGGGCAATTTGCTGTTAGCGCAAAATCATCAGCCGCCGTTAACAAACACAAAACAGCTTCAAGATTTGTATTTACCTAACTGGTGATCAATATGGATTCAGTAAAACGAAAACAGTGGTTTAAATTAATCATCTTGTTGGTTGTGGTTTTATTTTTGGTGGATTGGTTTGCACGATCCTTGACCAAGGATAAGCTCGTTACCCCTCCTCCACCCACAGTGATAACTCAGAAACCCGTCCTAAAGCCGATGACGGAATATGTCGCTCAAACGGGTACTGTGGTGGCATATAACTCTGTAGATTTGGTAGCTCGAGTGCAGGGATATTTGCAGGCCATTAAGTTTACCGATGGAACCTTTGTGAAAAAAGACGACTTGCTGTTTATCATAGAACCAGAACCCTATTTGGAGCAGCTTAAATCGGCCCAAGCAACCGTCGAAGCTCAAAAAGCAGCTTATGCTTATGACTTATCTGAATATCAGCGCCAAAAAAGAATGTATAAGCAAAATGCAACTTCTTTAAATAACGTTGAGAAGTGGGAGGCAAAAGTTGAGGAAACTAAAGCACAAATTGACAAGGCCGAAGCAGATGTGGTTAACGCAAAAATTACTTATAGCTACACGCACGTGCTAGCGCCGTTCGATGGCCGCATCGGCCGACATTTGGTTGACGTTGGGAATTTAGTTGGTCATGGAGAAGCCACTGATTTAGCTACTATCGAACAAATCAGGCCAATTTATGTCTATTTCAATCTTAATGAGCTGGATGTCATTAAACTTCGACAAGCCGCACGTGCTTCGGGATTCAAGCCATCGGAAATCAATACAATACCCGCCTATGTGCAAATGCAAGGTGAAACTGGATTTCCTCATGAGGGAAAATTGGATTACGTGAGTACGGGGTTAAATGCCTCGACAGGAACATTAGAATTTAGAGCGTTATTGGAAAATAAAGATTTTGTCTTATTACCAGGGCTATTTGTTACTGTAAGAATTCCGATTTCAAAGCCCAAACCTGAATTAACCGTTCCAGAAACCGCCATCCTCTACGATCAGATTGGGCCGTATCTTTTGACTGTAAATAAGAATCAAGAGGTGGTTCAAAAGCGTGTCCAAGTTGGCGCCACGGAGCAAGGAATGCGGGCAATTGTGAAAGGACTTTCTGCCGAGGATGAAGTCATCGTTTCTGGATTGCAGTTCGCAACCCCTGGCAATAAAGTGACTCCTAAAACCGAGAAACAACAAGCATGATTTCTGAATTTTTTATTAACCGACCTGTTCTCGCTAATGTTATTGCCATCATGTTGGTCTTTCTTGGTATGATCGCAATCTATATTTTACCGGTAGCGCAATATCCAGCGATTGTACCTCCAACGATTCAGGTTTCAACGACTTACCCAGGCGCTGATGCGTCCACTTTAATTAACACCGTAGCTCTGCCTATTGAACAGCAAGTCAATGGGGTAGAAAACATGCTGTATATGCAATCAACCAGCACCAATAATGGCAGTTACAATTTAATTGTAACGTTTGAGATTGGAACGGACCTGAATTTAGCGCAAATGCTCGTACAAAATCGTGTGCAAGCCGCTATGGCGCAATTGCCAATGTCAGTGCAGAAACAAGGAGTAATGGTACAACAAAAATCGACCGCTATTTTGCAGTTTGTCACATTAACGTCTGAAAATAACGAATACGATGGCCTATTTCTAAATAATTATGCCACGATAAACATGCAAGATGAGTTATCGCGATTGCCAGGGGTTGGGAATGTGATTGTGTTTGGCTCGGGAAATTATGCCATGCGCATCTGGCTCGACCCTAACAAAATGTATGCTTACTCTCTAAATCCTAGCGATGTTATTAATGCCATAAGCGAACAAAACAAGGAAATATCAGCAGGCCAAGTCGCCTCCCCTCCAACCGTAGGTTCAGAGCCCTATCAATTAACCGTCAATGTTCCCGGACAACTGACAAATCCGGAAGAATTTGCCAATATTATTGTTAAAACCATACCCACCCAACCAGACGAAAAAGCAAACAAAAGCACCAGCGCTCAAATTATACGGATCAAAGACGTTGGACGAGTAGAACTTGGATCGTCCAATTACAGTCAGCTTGCGAAGCTAAACAATAAGCCCGCGGCAGCGATTGGTATTTTTCAACTTCCAGGCGCGAATGCATTACAAGTGGCTGAAGAAGTACAAAAAACCGTTGAAAAAATGTCGAAGCAATTTCCTCCGGGTTTAAAGTACTCCATCCCCTTTGATACAACCGTTTTCGTTGAAGAATCTATTAATGAAGTCTACAAAACACTCTTTGAAGCCGGTATTTTAGTACTGGTTGTAATTCTTTTGTTTTTACAAAATTTTAGAGCCACCCTAGTTCCCGCGACGACCGTACCAGTCACCATAATTGGCGCATTTATTGCCATGCTGGCACTAGGATTTAGCATTAACTTGTTGACATTATTTGCATTAGTGTTAGCCATTGGAATTGTCGTGGATGATGCGATTGTTATCGTGGAAGGCGTATCTCAACACATCGAGCGCGGCGTACCACCCAAACAAGCGTCTATTACAGCTATGAAAGAGCTTATTGGTCCTATTTTGGGGATCACCCTAGTACTCATGGCGGTGTTTGTTCCCGCAGGCTTCATGCCGGGTTTAACGGGTTCAATGTATGCTCAATTTGCTTTGGTTATCGCCGCCACTGCGTTTATTAGCGCGATAAATGCAATGACCTTAAAGCCTACTCAATGCGCCATGTGGTTAAGATCCATTGATCCAAATAAACAGAAAAATGTTATTTTTCGAACGTTTGATCGCATTTATAATCCTTTGGAAGCCAGATACACCCGTTTAATTGATAGACTCGTGCATCATAGTAAGAAAGCCTCTGTTATTGGCATTATTTTGGTTGCTATTGCTATCGTTGGACTAAGCAGAATTCCAACGGGCTTTATTCCCATCGAAGATCAAGGGTATCTGGTTTTAAACGTATTATTACCTGATGGTGCAACCTTGGATCGCACTGAATCCGTGCTAGAAGAGCTTTCTAAAGAAGCATCGAAGTTGGGCGGTGTTGAAAACGTAATTGCCATTGATGGTATTTCACTGTTGGATAACAACACGCCCTTGGCTAATGCTGGGGTGGTGTACGTGATGTTTAAGGATTGGAGCAAACGTGGTAAGGATGAAGATTTACGTGCCATGTATATGAAACTCAATGAAATCGCTAAAAAAACATTGAGCGCACAGGTGATGGTGATTGTCCCCCCTCCTATCCAAGGACTAGGTTTATCAGGAGGATTTCAGATGCAAGTTGAAGTCCGGGATGGTACTTTTGATTACCGTAAATTACAGGATGTTACTGACTATTTAATTAACCAAGGGAACCAACAACCTTCTGTGCAACGATTAATGACCTCATTTCGTGCAGAAGTACCGCAAATTAAAGCCCCAATTAATCGAACCAAAGCTGAATCGTTAGGCGTTACCTTAGGAGATACTTTTGACACGTTACAGACGTATCTAGGCTCTTCGTATGTGAATCTATTTACGAAGTTTGGGCAAGTATTTCAGGTGTATGTTCAAGCTGATGCCCCCTACCGCATGAACGTAGACGATTTGCGCCAATTCTATGTTCGAAATAAATCGAACGAAATGGTTCCACTAGGTACTCTAACTGATATTGATTATGACGTAGGCCCTGCGATTATTTCACTGTATAACCTCTACCCTTCTAGCAGTATTAACGGGGTTTCAGGAACAGGATATAGTTCTGGACAAGCCATTCAAGCCATGGAGCAGCTGGCAAAACAGTATTTACCTTCTGGAATGTCCTATGAATGGACGAGTACCGCGTATCAAGAGAAAATCGCGGGTAATTTAAGTTATTTTATTTTTCTGATGTCATTAATCTTGGTGTATTTAATTCTAGCTGGGCAATATGAGAATTGGTTTACACCAGCGTCGATTTTATTGAGCGTGCCGTTGGCATTAATTGGGACGGTTTTAGCCTTATCGTCCCTTGGGCTGGCGAATAACATGTATACTCAAATCGGTATCTTGTTATTAATTGCATTAGCCGCTAAAAACGCGATCTTAATTGTTGAAGTCGCTAGAGAACAACGTGAATTTCATGGGAAATCCATCTTAGAAGCAGCCGTATTGGGCGCTAAAATTCGATTTAGACCCATTTTAATGACCTCCTTTGCCTTTATTATGGGCGTGATGCCTCTTGTATTTGCAACTGGAGCAGGGGCTAACGCACGCCGCTCTATTGGAATTGCGGTAGCCAGCGGAATGGTGGCATCAACCTGCCTGGCTGTTGTATTCGTTCCAGCGTTTTACGTTTTAATTCGTACGTGGTATGAACAAAAGTGGATGAAAAAGCCTTTGCTTGAATCAGACGGCTTAGTTCAAGATAAACAATAGCTCTATTGCTTGTTCTACAGGGAAGAATTAAACTATCGCGGCAGTGTTGATTAAATATTAATCAGGATAACAAATGGAAAAGCCGTATATAGAACAAACTCCTCCCCTGTTAAGCCAAGGATCTCGTCGATTTGTAAACAGCATTAGCCAGATTATATTTATGGGCCGATGGTTACAAGCCCCTCTTTATCTTGGTCTGATTTTTATACTGACCGCTTACGTCTATCGGTTTATGGCGGAGCTTTTTCATCTCATGGCGCATATTACCTCTGCGAATGATACACAAATCATGCTCGGAGTCTTGGATCTAATTGATGTGGTTATGATTGCCAACTTACTGATTATGGTCATCATGGGAGGCTATGAAACGTTTGTATCGCGATTAAATATTGATTCTCATCCTGATCAACCCGAATGGCTGGATCATTTAGATGCTGGAGCCATGAAAATCAAACTCGCACTTTCTTTGATTGGGATTTCATCCATACACTTACTCCGAACATTTATTGAGCCGTCTAAGCAAAGTAACGATGCGGTGATGTGGCAAGTGATCATCCATCTAACCTTACTTATTTCTGCATTGACGATTGCCTATACCAATCGCTTACTAAATAAATAATCGGTTATATAAAGATCTCTTTTAAATCTTTTCGACGGTTATAATAGTTAAAATTATCCCAGGGATCGTTGATTTGAGCTAAGCGCCTAAAAATATTTTTGATTGTGTAGGTTTGGGGCGTTAATGATGGATGAGCGACCTCATCCCAGCTGATTGGAGTCGCCACTGGCGCTCCATGTTTAGCTCGCGTTGAATAGGGAGCGATTGCGGTCATGGCGTAGTCATTTCGTAAAAAATCAATAAAAACATTATCACCACGTTTGTTTTTTCGTTGTTCTAAAGTGGTAATATTAGGGCACTGTTCATGAAGTTTTTTGGCAATGTTACGCGCAACCTGTTTGATTACATCAAATTTGTACGCCGGCTCAATGGGGATATGAACATGTAATCCTCTTGAACCTGAAGTTTTTACAAAGCTATGAAGATTGAACTCATCAAGAAGCGTTTTTAATGCCTTGCTGGCTGTACGAACTTTTTCAAAGTCATTATCAGAAGGATCAAAATCAAAAATAATTTGATCAGGTTTTTCAATGGAATCCATCGTTGATAACGAGATGTGCAATTCTAGCGTATCTTGCCCAGCAAGATAAACCAACGCCTGTTCAGACTCTATTCCCACCATGTTCATCTCAGAGCCATCTTCTTTAGTTGGAACGGTTAACTTTTTAACATAGTCAGGGAAATAATCTGGACGATGTTTATTGAAAAAACCATCGTTATCGATTCCGTTCGGATACCGCTTTAAAGTTATCGGCCTATTTTTAACAAAGGGCAACAGGTAAGAAGAAATTTTACTGAAATATTCAGCAACCTCTTGCTTTGAAATTTCATGTTCAGGGTAAAGCAATTTTTTCGGATGAGAAATTTCAACGCCTGCGATATTCATACAAATTCCAACCTTATGCTTTTGATTTATCTTCTCGATGCACGTCTATGGCATCCTTATCCTTGCGAAGCCCAAGAAATCGAGGATGCCTCAACTTCCCATGTTGAGTCCACTCCGTGAAACCTATTTCTCCCACCAGCGCCGGTTCAATCCAATGAATATGTTCTGCGGATTCTTCATAATCATCAAAGGGGCAAGTATCTTGTTCTTTTTTTTGCATTTTCTTATGTAAGAACTTAAGAAAATCATCATCAAATCCGGTTCCAACGCGCCCTGCGAATTTTAATTGATCTTCTTCATAGTATCCGATTAATAAGGCTCCAAAGCCTATTCGTTCCCCTTCTGGGTCCGTATAACCGCCAATCACAAACTCTTGTTGATGAACGCATTTAAATTTTAACCATTTTTTGGAGCGAGTATACACATAGGGGGCTCTAGCATCTTTTGCAATCAAACCTTCCCAGTCTTTTTTACAGGCTGTTTTTAAGTACTGCTCTCCTTCTTTATTTCGATGCGGTAAATATCGAATTGGAGATTCATATTTAAAGGCTTGCTTTAACAAGTATTTACGTTTTCTTAGAGGTAATTGCTCTAATCCATAGCCATCGTAGTATAAAAAATCAAATACATAAGCATAGACTGGATATTTTTTTAGTAATGACTCATCTGGATTTTTAACATGCATTCTATGCTGTAATTGTTCAAAGCTGGTTACTTTGTCGTCAAAGGTTACTAATTCACAATCAATAACAAAATCCCCAGACATAGTTTTCATCGCGTTGGCAATTTCAGGATAAAATTCTTTTTGTTCTTTATGATTTCGAGAAATCATGCAGATTTCATTCTCTTTTTTATACAAAAGACAGCGTTCGCCATCGAGTTTTCGCTCATAAATCCAATCTTCATTGGAAAAATACTCATGCGTAAGGGTTGCAAGCATTGGGTCGATATCCTTACGTTGTTCTTTTTTTTCGAGCTTATTTTGTAGATTAGAGGGTAATTGTTTTAATAATTTATTCATCCTTACCCTCTTCTTCAGCAATTTCTTCTAAAGATCGCCCCGTTAAAACAGAATCAGGTTCAGAGCTAGTCGGATTTCTTCTGGCATCCGCCTCCTCATCATCGAGCTTAAATATGACCCATTGTTCATCATCGTCATCATCGCCACGGTTCATGCGTGCCATAGCATAGCCTCCCTTTATTTTTTCACCTTCTAGACGAAATTTTAAAGCACCTCCTCTTAAAGCTTCCGACATTGATTTTTTATGCTCATCATCATTTTCAAGCGGTTCATATTGACCGAAGTCCCAAACCATGACTGTGCCAGCGCCATACTCCCCTTCTGGAATTACTCCTTCAAACTTGGCGTAATCTAAAGGATGATCTTCTGTGCGAATTGCTAGTCTTTTTTCGTTCGCAGCGGTTGAAAGACCTTTGGGTACAGCCCAGGACTTTAAGGATCCATCGATTTGTAAACGAAAGTCATAATGAAGTTGACTTGCGTCATGTTTCTGTATGACAAAAATGCATTGGCCTTCTTTAATCCTAGAATCGTTTTTAGGCTCTTCGGTTTTCCGAAAATCACGTTTTGAGTGATAAGTTTCTAATTCCTTTTTAGACATATGATTAAATCCCTTTGAAATAGTATCAGTATAGGATAATTTGCTGGAAGCGCGCTAAAATCTAACATAGTCATATCACTCCAAAGCTAGTCGAAGCTTTCCATCTCTCCACCAGTGCTAAAACAGCTACCACTTCAGGCCATTAGCATTTGGGGAATGGTTTAATAGCCTCCAATGCCTTCAGATTGTTTGATATAGTGAATTAAAATTTAAACGATCCCCTGAAAAGCATGATCAATCGCCTGAGCTAAAGAATCAAAATTAGCAATTTCATTCTTAATTTTCTTTTTTAAATTTGCCC
>NZ_CAAAIW010000030.1 GCF_900640115.1 Legionella yabuuchiae | reverse complement strand
ACTGTCTATCAGATAAAGAAAAGTCTCTTGCGTAATTATTTGATTCAAGAGCTTAAAAGTCCATCTGTTTTGATGAGTTTTGCGTAAGTCCTGTGAATTTTTTGGGCAACTCAAAACAACTTTACCCACAGAAGAGGATAAAGGTCTTTTTGAGGAAACCATGAGCCAGCTGATTAACAAAATTAATATTATTGAAGTCGATTATTTTCGAGCAAAATACCAGCAAGAATTTGGTGATACACAAACGCCAGAAACCATTGAAAACATGGCAGAATTAACAAAACTTAAAAATTATCATAAGCTTCCAACAGTTATGCAATACTGGGCGCGTCGAGGAGGCTGGGGTGATATCATTCACAATCCGGCTGCACACATTTTAGCAGTAAAACGAATCCAGGCTTGGTCTAGTAGTGCCACCCCCAAACCCAAGACATCACGATTGAGTCTTTTCAGAGCACCTGAAGTACAAACTGCGGAAGAAGTTGGCAGTTCATCATTGGCTTCTAGAGGAATATCGGGTTAAGAAATTATTTACCGTTATCTGCGCTTCGCGACTCACGGAACACCCTACTTGCTGCGGCACGACCGCAGCATCCATGCTATGCACTTCATCCGTTTTTGTTTGAAGCAAAATCTCAGAAATAGACTTAGCGCGAAGCCTTTACCATGCATAAAGCCAATTTTAGCCACTGCACAAAATCTAGGCATTAAAGGTTAACCACATCCAATGCCAAAGATTTCATAAAATTGGTTCTTAAATATTTTTCATAAACGCCTGTCTTGGTTAGGAGTTTAGAGATAACTGTTTGAATACCTCAATAGCCTCTGATACATCAGCTGGCTTAAACACCGCTGCATTATCTATTTCCTCATGAATAAATTGGTTAGCGCTTCTAAAAGATCCCGCGGACAAAAAAGGTTGTGACGGACTTGATCCACTACCGCGTAGGCGGCAGATGAAATGTCAACAGACTCTAATATACCCGTGATCTTTCAAAACAAATGCTCGTTATAAACAATAAAGATTAATTCGATTCAGTCGATAAAGTCAAAAAAAGCTATACTTAATGGGAGTAAGGAACTAGGATGGCGAAATGAATCATAATCCCGCAAAAGGTTCATCATTTTTTCACCGGGTTAAAGATACAAAGCTCAGTCAAGCGGCGCTTAATCTTATTTTTGTTATTGCTCTTTTATCAACCATTCTTTTTAGTTTTGTATCTTATAAACAAATGCAAACCCTTGCTGAGGCCAGTCAATCCGTAATCCATACCTATAAAGTCATTGATCAAGTGAATTCCGCGCTTTATCTCTTTGTGAGCTTGGAGTCTCAGCAACGAGGTTTTTTAATCACTACACAAGAACATTTTTTGGCTGATTTCGATGAAGACGTCCAGGAACTCAAACAAGAATTGAAAGAATTAGCTCTGATGACTTCTGATAATGAGGAGCAGAATAAACGCGTTTTGGAGTTTATTGCTTTAATCGAAGAGCGTCTTAATGGGTTAAACCGAGTGATTTTGTTGAAACATAACAATAAGCTTTTTACCGAAGAAGGAATTAATTTACTAAACCGGAGTCAAGAAGTTTCAACGCGCGTGAAAGGCATTGGCCAAGAAATCAATGCGGTTGAACACGTGTTGTTGCAAGAAAGAAATGAAGCTAAGACTAAAAACGCTGACAACACCAGTTTTATATTGTTAATAGGCAATATTATTAGCGTTTCATTTCTTCTTTATGCTTTTTTGTTGGCGAATTTTGAGTTAATTAGACGTAGAGAAACTGAACGTATGCATTCTCAGACCGAAGTACAACTAAGAAAAATTATTGAAAGCTCCACGGAAATGATTGCAGCGTTTAATAACGATGAGCAATTTATCATGTTTAATGACAATTATTTTATTGAATTTAAGCGCTTATTTGGGAAAAAGATTGAAGTAGGAATGGTCTTACCGGATGTTTTGAATGACGTCTCAGAAAACCGAAGAGAATTTGCAACCGATTTAAAAGAATCGCTTATCAAAGAACTTAATGAAAAAAAAATAGAATGCATCATTCAAGATGAAAAACACGTTTATGAACTGTCATCCTCGCACATAAAAAATCATGATCCAGAAAATGGCAGTGTTATTCACAGCTTACGAGACATTACCAAACGACTACAAGAACATGAGGAGTTACAGGCATCGTACCAACAGCTTAGCCTAGGTATGAAAGTGTTAGAAAACAAAAATCAGCAAATTACCTTACTCGTCGAAATGAGCGATATCATGTTAGCCTGCAGCTCACAAAAAGAATTAGCCCACGTTGTAGAGATATACTCAACACAACTCATGAAATTTGCTAGTGGGTATCTTTACATTATGCATCCTTCTAGAAACTATTTAGAAAAAATATTAAGTTGGGGAACCCCCCTTTCCCAAGAACAAACCTTTACCCCGCATGAGTGTTGGGGAATCCGGCTTGGACGTATTCATCAAATTGATAAACAGCATCATACGTTGGTTTGTGAACATATCGAGGACAAAGAAAACAATAACGCAATGTTGTGTATTCCCCTCATGGCTCAAAATGATATATATGGGTTACTGTATCTTGAGTCAGAAGAAGCCGCATTATTTGAGGATGAAAATCAAAAACTCTTAATTATCGCCTTTTCCGAGCTTATTGCGCTCGCTCTTGCCAACGTAAGGCTTAGAGAAAATCTTCGCCATCAATCCGTTCGTGACCCCTTAACAGGCCTATACAATCGAAGATATTTGGATGATTTCTTGTCAAAACTAGTGAATCAATCGCAAAGAACAGAGTCTCCTATCTCAATATTGATGCTGGACTTAGATCATTTTAAAAAAATTAATGATACCTTTGGGCATGATGCTGGAGATGCGGTATTAAAAGAAGTAGGTCAAATCATAGAAAATTCAATTCGTGATGGAGATATCGCCGCAAGATTTGGTGGGGAAGAATTTGTCGTTGTGCTCTACGACATTGACCTGGAAAGCTCTCGCATACGTGCTGAAGCCATTCGCAAGGAAGTTTCACAGCGGCAAGTTAAATATGGGGCGCAGATCATAGGGCCAATCACGATCTCCCTTGGTATCTCAGCCTTCCCTGTGGATGGAAATAACCCCAACGATTTACTTGATGCGGCGGATAAAGCATTGTATTACTCTAAAAACCATGGTCGCAATCGTGTATCGTTGTATTGTGACATTACAGAAGAGAATTTAGAAAAAAACCCTAAGAAATAGGGCTAAATTGAAAATACCGGCCTAACATCCCCATTAAAAAAATAATAATACAGAATGGGGACGGTTGTTTCTTCAAAACCGTGTTCAATAATATAATACTGATTTATAGAAGCCCCTACCCCAGACTCCGACAAAGGTGATTCGATGCAAAGATAAGACTCGCCTTTAAAGTCGATTTTTTTCCAAAATGAACGAACCGTAAATGGAATTCCGGGTTTGATTCTAGGATTTAATGAATGGTTTATCGCGGTATCAAAACGAATTTTTTCATGATTTCGTACTAGAAAAAATTCCTCACCACAAACCACCATACCAAAGAGATGATGTTTAAAGTGACGGTTGTATCGGGCTTCGCAATTATCGATATTATCGCTTGTAAAACCATCTTCTTCTATTTCTTTAATAGTAAGGTCAGGCATCGTGGCTTTGCCTGTCATGCAAGATTGAATGACTTCAAAAGGTGGTTCGCCCAAAGCTGAATGCGTTAGAAACATCAGCAGAAATAATTGGCTTATCCGATTCATAAACATTGACCAGCTCCCGCCGCTTTTAAATACTCTTTGTTTAATTTCCATAAGACGGTAGCGCCAAAAGCGGCAGTTGAATCAAACCTATAATGATATATTTTGCCCCCGATGATTCGATCGATAAATGGTGATTCAGGAATACAGAATACATTATGAAGTGGATTGATAAAGCGAAATCCCTGTTTATATTTGGTATGATTAGGCCCTTTGGTTTTTAAATCGAACCCATCCCAAAAACAACCACCAGAGGCGTAATCGATCCCATTATACAGAGCGTTTCGTGCGGCCTCATACGCTTGCGCAAAGGGCAATTCTGAAGCTGAGCACATTAAGCGATTATATCTTGCATTGCCGTCATAGACCGCATAAGAAAAATTTTTATATTTTTGCACTAACGCATTCACCGTGGGTTGGTGTGCTGCATTTCTTCGACGAACGGTAGCGGATGCAATTGCTGCCATTTCTGCAAAATTGTTTAAGGTTGAAGCTTCGCCATAAGCAATACCGGCTAATAATTGTTCTTCGGATACAGTGTTTAAGTCCACCTCGCAAGGAGAGCTTGCTATGGGGCAGTTATTATTAGAAATTAACCTATCCTCGAGGGAGTAGAGTTGTAGATTAAGGTTTGGCTCTGCCGCTATGGAAGCTATGGAAATAAAAAAAATGAAAGGGAGTGTTTTTAGGAGGTTTATTATCCAAACATGAGAAACATTATTTCTGTAAAAAGCGAGGGAGATCATCCAGATACATGCTAAGCAATCCATTTTGGGATTATTATAAGCAGGAAGATTTGCTTGTCAATGTCTTGGGATCAAAACGCCCTGGTTTTGCAAAAGCGATGCAATTTACCGCGACTTAGAGGAGATTCCCGGACCAGCCGGAAAAGCCGGTTGAAATCACAAAGCACTCAGCTATTCTTTTTTGTTGATATTAATTAAGGTGATTTTCCATTCACCATCTTCTTTAGTGAATGTATATTGAACAGCGACTTCTTTGCCATCTTTGGTGGTCAATGTTCCGCCGATAACGCCTGAATTGTTTTCAATTTTTCTTTGAGTAAAACTGACGGATTCAGCATTTTTAAGTGCGGGGTAAAGTGAAATAAATTGTTCAAACTGATTAAATGGAATGGCTTTTTGAAACTGCTTTGAGGTATAGCTGTAAGCTAATTGATTTTGGCCCGCTCTTAAGGCTGTCAACTGTAAGCGCGCAACATCCACCATGCCGCTGGTAAGATAAAAAATAATTCCAATAAAGGTGGAAATTGAAATCACAAGCCAAGCAATAATGGTACTGATCACAATCAGCGAACGCTTAAGAAGGGAGGGTTGTTTCGTTAGAATGATGGCTCTTTTTTGCTTATCTTCAAATTTATTATTGGTAATAAACATTAAATCAACAAGAACCCATAGCCCAAGGCCGCCTGCTGTAATGAGCATGAGAAATCCAGTTACGTATTTTCCCACAAAAAAACGATGGATACCGAAGCCTCCTAGCAATAAGCATAGAAAATAAACCAGTTCAGCTGATTTAGGACTTTTTATCCGACCAGTTACAGGTTGATTGTAGATCTCATCACTCATAGAATCCCTCCTTGTTTTCCAAATATACCCGTTAGTTAATAATTTCTTAAGGTTTTTTATGTAATATGGATTATTTAATTCTATTTTTTGATTAGTCTAAAAAGTAGTCAATCCCTATTCAGAGTTCATTATGCCACAACCAAATCATTGGACAAACCTGTATGAACAGATAGGCGTGCAAAGAAGCGTTGTCAGCTTGTTTCATATGATGCCTGGTTCAGAGACATTAGATAGCTCAATTCAGAAAGAATTTGATGATTTTTTTGATGGCACTAATGGGGTTCAACGGCGAAAAAAAGCGCCAACAGCTACGCTTGTGAAAGCAAATTATGAAACAGCTATTTGGAAAGATACTACCAAAACAACGAAAGAGTCATGGTATGAATTGGTTAAAGCGATACTCTCTATAGAAACGGCGAAGTTTTATAATAGGGAAAAAAAGGATTATTTTGACATTAAACCGTTCAATGACATTATTGCTAAGCATATCGATGTTTTAAATATGGATAATGAAGACGATAGAAAAAAACTTTTTAGTCTATTAAAAGTACTCGTAGGACGGCGTTTGACGGTTTGTATTTTAGTAGAAAAACCTCCGTTCCCGAAACTTAAAACTTCACTCGAAGTAGCAGAAAACTGCTTTTTAAAATTAAAAAATGAATTTATCCCATCAATTGTGTCTATTTTTGAAGCAAATGAAGATAAAAATGGTGCATTTAACTCCTCCTTAGAACGTATCAAAAACTATTCTCGGGAAGCTGGTACTTATAAACAAATCACGGGTTATTATATTGAAGACGAGATTGTTGCTTGTGGCACGGAGCAACAAGGGAAATCACCCAAAACATTGTGGAACCCTGTTAATAGTGCACAAAGAGCAAGCTTATACGGTGTTCTTGCGATGAGTGTTAGCGAGGATATGAAGAAGACGGAGTATAGAAGTTTTAACCCTCGCAACTTTACTAACAATAGAATTCGTAAGCAGTTAGCTGGAACGGTAGGAGTGGGACAATTTGATTGCAGGGTAGCTTTAGCCATTTTATTTTTTTTGAAACACAGATTTAATCATGAAACTCAAAGTGCTTTAGATCCAATGGGAGGCTGGGGCGAACGCTTGATTGCCTTTATGGCCTATATGCAGCATGTTCAAAATTCAGATCAAAAAATTACGGTTGTGGATCAAAATTCAAAACTCGCGCCTAATATATATACCCGTGATCGTTCAAAATGCGTGATTTATGTTTTTTCTTTTTCGCCCTGCCGCATTTTAAAAAACTCGCAAGGGAATGAGCCATTACTCGCTTTTTAAAATGCGGCAGGACAAAAAATAAAGGCGCCTAAAAACTCGCATTTTGAACGATCACGGGTATATCAACAGATGATTGAGCAATATCAAGATCACGAGCACCCTATTACTACCGAAGTACACAACGGATATATTGAAGATATTGCACCTGGGTTGCCGCAGCACGATACAACATTGACTTCCCCCCCTTATATTGATGAGCGCAATAAGCTTATCGAGCTGTATCATGGCATAGAATTAAAGCGATTTGATAAAATCGATTGGTTTGACAAGGTAATTATTGGTGCCATATGCAGAGCGGGAGGCAACGTTAATAACTATGATGGCTCAGTTAAAGTTCTCATAATTAATCAATACATGAGACGACTGTTAACTGAGAAGCTGGCGGGTAAATTGGAGATATTGGGAATATACAAGTACCCAGCAGGTAGATCAAAAGACTGTCTGGCTACTGTACATACTGTAACTGTAGATAACAGCAAGGAGGTCATAGTAATACTCAGAAATACTGCGCCTACTGCATTAACACGCTCACCTCAATTAGAACTACAGGGGCCCGAAACAAAACACTCTGATGCAGAGAACCCTCAAAAAAAACGTGCCTCATATGTTAGAATAGTAGGAGAGAGGACCATAAGATTTTTCCCACCGCAACCCCGTCAGATTGCAGAATCTCAGGCTCAATCGCAACAAGCCAAACGCGCTCAAGTGCCGCTACTTCACGGAGAGGCAACCGATTATAAACGGTATAAATTATAGACACTTGTGAGTTTCGCTATCTAAGTCTTTACTATAACGTATTCCATGACAGATGAATTCGATTGCCAGACTTTATACCCTTCTAGGGTAATGGCTTTCTTAAGCGCTTAGAAGTTCCTGCGACAAAAATTATAATGAGGCATACGTACAGATTTGAGCTCTGTACATGACAAAAAATCCTGTCATGTACAGAGAGATTTGAGTTATTTTTTGTTAATTTAGTTTTAGAATTTGGTTATGATAAAATTCATACGTCTTATTTAACCTGTCGTTTAATATTGAGAAATTTCGCAATGAGTTCTTTCAACAAACAGATGTTTTATAAAAGCACGCGTTTTTTAGGCTACGGATTCGCCTTTGTGGGAATATTTATAGCGGCTAATGCTTACGGCACGGGGAATTTGCAAGACGCAATACGTATGTTTGCATTCGTCGGGATAGCGCCTTTGGCCTTTTGCGCTTTTTTATGGCATACGATTGGGCAAGGCCATCTTATTGAGACCTCTGAGAGCCCTTTCTTTGAGGTTGAGTGTGGCGGCGCTAATTTAGGAATTAGCATAGGCTTATTGTTAGCGTGGTTGTTGCATGCTTCTACGGAAACGATTCGGTATCTTTTATTGGTTTATTTTATTTATTTGTTAGTAAGTGCTATTTCCCACTGGCTATATCGAGGCTTTCGGAAGATGTTACATTTTTTACCTTTATTGTTCGCAATGCTATTTTTTATTTCTCTTCACTAGATTAAGCTGCATCCATCCCTATTACACCTGTCTTAGAAAAAAAATTTTTATTGACGATGAAGACGATTTTTGTTTTATATAAGGAGACATGGAAAAAAATAAGCGAGGTGTGCAATGGTCTTACATGCTGTGGGTACATCGTTTTTTAGGAGGTCTTTGTCGTGTCCTGATATGAGTCGCGGAGCTTCCGAGCGCAGAAGGGATGATGGACAAACTGAAGCGGCACGAATGATTCAACGATGGTGGAAGCAAGTTCACTTAAAACAAACTGCTGAAGAATCATCGCGCTATATTAAACACATTGTTTCCCTTCAACAAGCCCAAGATAAGTCATTTTCAAAACTAGAAGAATGCGTTCTTGATGAGAATACCCAGACCATCACCCACACTCTTTTAATGCATTTAGAACAAATGAAGGACATCATTATTCCTGCAAGACATCATGTCTTTGATGTGCGTTGTCCGGAGCGTGTTTTTCTATCAGCCTATCTCATCGCCACAAAATCAGATCATATTTTTGAATCTCCGACGAATATTGATGAGCGCTTATTAACCCAAGCTGAAGCGATGCTGATCTCTTTTGAAAACTTATGTCGTTTTATGAGTGAGACTTACATGAGAGATATTCCAACTCATGTGGGCTCCCCCCTCGCCTGCGAAACCCCCTCATCTGATCGAGTATTTGCAAGCATGGAGCACTATCAGCTAAGCCAATCGCAAGAAAGAATGCGAGCTGATAAACGATTCATGAAGGAAGGACGCCCTTATTTGGAGGCGTTTCATCAAGCACAAAACGCATACTATGAAACCTTTGTAGAGTGGGAATCTAATAATCGCGCTCGATTGGCTAAGGTTTGCATTGATCAATATTTGAGAATTGAAATCAAACGTTTCGCAACGTTGAACAATCCCGATCCTAGGCAATTAGAACTTTATGATGGGTACGGTAAGCAATTAGATAGCTTGCGAAAGAAAATAAACAATTTATTAGGAATGGATGGCATTGAACAGCTTGAGGATAATTTACAATCCTTGAAGGAAGCGCTTGAAGCCAATAAATGGATGAGTTCTCCAAACGAGGTGTTGGTGCATGAAATGGCGCTCAATCCAACATTTGCGCTTCCTGCTGAGTGCTTCGAGGTTCACCCTCAACACGACATCGATTTGGCGATATCAGCACTGGCAAGTCATGATCATGAACCTATTCTTGCGGTAATTGAGGAAATTCGTGACAGACTCGCTTTTTTAACCCCTCATAATGGGCCGCGAATTAGGCGATTGAAAGAAGCGTTTAGCAAAGAATCGGTTACTGCTGAGATCGAATCCCTTGGCTTGGAAGTCGGGCTTTACAAGGTTATTAATGCGATTATTGAAGAACTTAAAGAAGCAGGTTCCGAAGCACATGCCCCGGCAACAACTGAATTTCAAAGAGACCTCGAACTAAGACTTGATTTGGGAGCAAATTCAGGTGTTTTATTGAAAGAATCTGTTGATTTTATCTACAATAAATTTTCTGAAATTAACCGGGAAATGGCTGATTTTGTCCAAACCTTAGTGGCCAGTAATCCCATCGATTATGAGAAACAAGCATTTTATAATCGCTTACAAAGCGGCCAGTTTAATCTGGCCAATGTTCTGGGGTGGATCGATAAAATGGTTGCTTCTCCAACCACTTACCGATTGAATAATGCTATTTTATGTTCGCAATACATCTCAAGCCATGTCGCTAATGCCATTTGTCTTGGTGTTATCCAACAATCTGGAAACTTTGATCTGGCTGCATTACCCGAAACATTTTACCTAGATCGCGTTCGCTTTATGAATTGGCATGAGCAATATCAACGTATTTTTCATACGGCTGCAGCGATGGGATATTTAGATGTTTTTTGTCAAAAATATGGTGTTAAACTTTCTTCAGAACAATTATTGATGCAAAAAAATGCTCTAATAATGACGCTTAAAGAAGAGCAGCTCACCGAACCTCAAGCAATAGCCGCTCATGTCTTAGAGACACTTCATGCGTTACTCACTAAACATGGAAAACGATTAAGCGCCGAGGAAGAGCGAATTCAAACTAAGATCATTGAAGACATCTGTACCGGAAGTCATCGAATTGCAGAAATATTCCATAAACGACTTGGGGATCAACTTTCTTTTTACTTCTTCAAAGGACGTCTACCAGAGGTTACTGCTAGTCAAGGAAAACTGTATGGTTTAAGAGAAGAATTAGCAGAGCTTGGCAAAGAAATCGTCCCTTTACTGCGCCATCACGTTAAGGTACATGACGCATTTTATTATCGACACATCCAAACTCGTTTATGGAGTCCCTTATTTGCTACGCTGCGAGAGCCTACTCTTCTGCCGGAAGCTCCGTCGTTGCTTTCCTCACAGCAGGAGTGGGTTGAGAAAGTACATGATAAACTTCATAAAATGGCGTTTCTTCTGTCAGGGTTAGCGCTTGTGCAGCAAACAGTAGCCTTTGCTGACATGTGGAATTTAAACATAGGGATAAAAAATTCCACATTAAAATCACTCGCCGAATCATCTGGCTTAGTAGAGATGATTTCCGACTCCTCGGTGACAAAAGATCATATGGCTAGCAAATTCATTGAACTCATGAGGCATGTCGCCAATGAACACGAGCTCTCTTTTGAAGAAGAAGATGAACGAACATTTAAAAAGATGCTTCAGTTCTCTAAAAGTGGTCAGTCTCCTGCTTGTAAGGTGTTTTTGGATGAGCTCTCTTGTACGTATCGCCAGTTTGTGATTAAAGAAGAACATCCTACCCTAAACCAAAACCTACTAACGTCAGAATTTTCCAAAGAAATCATTGGTATGTGTCAGGAAGTTAAAAAGCTCGTTGATGCGGTTAAACACGCGCACTTACCCGAGGACGTTGACCCAATTGCGCAAACAATTCCCATATTGCGTTCAGGACGAACGATTGGTACCTTGAGTTTATAACAAGTAACGCGTATTTAAGCACCCCGTGACGTGCTCACGGGGTCTATACAATGTCCTGTGCGTATATACCCGTGAGTTCAAAATGCGTGCTTTTAGACGCCTTTATTTTTATCCTGCCGCACTTTAAAAAACGAGTAATGGGCTCAATTCCCATGCGAGTTTTTTAAAATGCAGCAGGGCGTAAAAGAAAAAGCATAAATCACGCCTTTTGAACGATCACGGGTATAAAACCTTATGCAAAATACCGAAACGGAAAGCCCCGCCCGAATTGAAACCACAGCCTTGAGAATTCAATTAGGTTTCCCTCAAAAAATTCGAAAGAGACTTTTATAAACCAATTTTGGTTAAGTGCGTAACTTCTGCAAACCACTTGGCTACTTCATGTTCCTCTTTGGTTGGTATCCGGCTATTCATTGGATCAATATATATGATCTGGGAGTCACCACCTCCTGAAGACAGTTCATACGTTATTTTTTTTGGCAAGCCCGGCGCGTCCTTAAAAAACTCGACCTCTCCCTTAACTTTGATCAAATCCACGCCTTTTTCTAATAATAAATATTTAATAGGCTCCTCAACTTTAAAGTAAGTATCATAATTACTTCCCGCAGTGGTAGGGTCGAGGTTATCTTCTGCCTGTGCCCCCATTAAAGACCATCCTTGACGATGCGCCCAATGATAATTACACCCATTTTGCTTGTCTTTAATAATCGCGCCAAGTGCTTCCAAAACATCTTTTGCGGTTTTACCGTTCATCACTTGCACCTGGCTTATGGGTCGTTTAACACCCATCCTCGCATAGATATCAGCGGCGGTTATGGAAAATTCAAACCGCTCAGGGGAATTATCTGAAACAAAAACGGGTAACTGGGGCGGTTTACCTCGCGGCTTACCTCGCGGCTTACCTCGTTGCTTATCTTGTTCGTTGTCTTGTTGCTTAACTCGTTGGTCTGGGTCAAAAAAGGGTAACCGGCGCGGTTTACCTCGTAGCTCAACTTGTTGCTTAACTTGTTGCTTAACTCGTTGGACTCGGTTTGGTGAGGGGTCTAATCCGGGCTTTGTAGGGGTGACTTGACGCCATAATGAAAAACTATTATTGACCATATCGCATTCATACTTCGAGCCATCCACGAGCGCATAAGGTCTTGCCCTATCCTCATCCTCCCTAAGCTGTAATGGAGAAAGACCGATATCATGATTTTGCATAATATCTTGCACTTTTGTTCGTCTCCTGGGGGTAAGTGGACCACCCCCAGGCGATGTTATTTTAAAACGTGGTTTATGACTTTTACCTACTAAGCGTATTAAATTCTTCCAGCTCTTTTTTGAATTAGGTGCAGTGTTTCCGCGCGGATGGAAAAAAATCGATCGTCTGGCACTCTTCTGATGCAACAGAGCGCGCATTTTATGTACGTCAATTTTTAGAAAATCAGAAGCGGCCTTGATAATAAATTTCGGTGTCAAATTATCAGGGTTTAGATTAAATTGCTCAAATAAGTAGCCTATAAATTTCTTATGGGTATTAGGATTAATAACGATTTGTTTTTGCATAAAAAATTTTTGAATTTTTTTAGCAAAAATTTTCTTATTCATCATTGGTTCACTGTCTATTAAGCCCTGAATTTGCATATTGTACTAAAAATGATCACAAAAAACCATAGTTCAGCATAAAAATCCAATTGTAAAAAATCCAATAGTTGTCAGAAATAAAGGCCGGCTTATGTTGATGACCTTCCGCGGTTTCACGCATGAAACAAATTAATGTCGTTACCCCTAATTAACAGCAGCAGGTGTTTCGCCAAACACTGCTTCAGACAGTGATAAACGACTTGATTGGCGGGTCTTGTGCTTATGGGCGCCAGCAGCGAATAAACCGACTCCAGATAACGTTGTTGCTACGCCCATCGTTGCCAAGGTAATGCCTGCTGTTTCAAAGGTGTCGACATTTAACACGGTAAATGCAATAGCGACAGCACTTATTCCCACGGCGGCTATAAAACCACCCAATATCATCATGCTAATATTCCCTAGCAAAGGGGGAGCATGTTTCGCTATTTCTTGAACTATTTCGCGATGACCATTACGCTTCGCTAGTTGAAATGCGGTATTGCCATTATTATCCTTTGCCTTTACAACCTCGCTATCACAATGCTGGCTTGCAAGAATGGCTTTTACTGCTTCAATACGTCCAAACCAGGCCGCCCACATCAACGCGGTATTGCCATATATACCCCGTTTCTTTAAAACCTCGCTATCACAATGCGGGCTTTTAAGAATGGCGTTCACTACTTCGGTTTTTCCTTCATAGGTCGCCAATAGCAACGCGGTATCG
The DNA here is from genome assembly GCF_900640115.1 of Legionella yabuuchiae. Taxonomy (GTDB): domain Bacteria; phylum Pseudomonadota; class Gammaproteobacteria; order Legionellales; family Legionellaceae; genus Legionella_A; species Legionella_A yabuuchiae. Next base: position 13,543 of record NZ_CAAAIW010000030.1, on the reverse strand, counting down.
CCATATTTATCCCGTACCTTTAAAACCTCGCTATTGCAATGCTGGCTTTTAAGAATGGCGTTCACAGCTTCTGTATGTCCTTCGCGGGCCGCCCATATCAACGCGGTAGTGCCAGAATTGTTCTGCGCCTTTAAAACCTCGCCATCACAATGCTGGCTTGCAAGAATCGCTTTTACTGTTTCAATACGTCCAAACAAGACCGCCCACATCAACGCGGTATTGCCACCTTTATCTTGTGCCTTTAAAACCTCGCTATCACAATGCGGGCTTTTAAGAATGGCCTTCACTACTTCTGTATGTCCGTACCGGACCGCCAATTGCAACGCGGTATAGCCGTCTTTATCCCGTGCCTTAAAATCATCCACTGAGTTAATTTTTTTAAGGTACAGCGCAAGCGTTAATTTTGACAGTGGGCGGCATTTAAATAACTCGGCAATAGCAATTGCCGGCGCATCGCTTGCAATCAGTGGTAAGTGGCAATCTTCAAGATGCATCGCCTCGCAACTGGCAGGGTTTGCGTTAATGGGCAATAAGCAGTCAATAAAGCGCGCGTTATCTAAATTCACGCCGAAGAAATCATGGCCTCTTAGGTCCATATGTTGAAAGCCTATTCCTTGAAGGTTTAAGTTCGCGGTCATTCCTTGAAGCAGGGCTTCTTCTACTAGTAAGGGAAGCAGCGCAAGGTCTTGTTGGCCAATTTGGCCCTCCTTATTTTGCGCAACCCCGCTCATCAAAGCGATAATCTGTTGATTGGTAAGTTGACTTAACCATAGCGCCTGGTGAGGATTATTTTCTGCCATAATGACTTGTTGGCTTTTAAAATAAGCAAGGTAAAAGCATTGCGCTGGGAAGGCTAATTGTTCTTCCTGAAGGTTATTTTTAAGAAAATTACTGATGTCTATCGCCGCGCCTTCATACGTTTTTTGCTGAAACCATTGTGTAATAAACTCTTTTGCAAAGGCTGCCTTCTCATCGGAGCTAGGACTATAACCATGGGCTTCAAGCAGTTTACTAAAGGCTTCTTTTTCTTTTAAATACTCAGCCAGGCATTGAATGCCCTGATTCATTATCTCTTGTGCCGGTTTCTTTTCAAAAAATATCGTCTTATCCAGCGCTTCTTTTTCATAAGCCATCATTAAAGCAGATAACTGATGGCTTATTTTGTGGCATGAAAGCGGATAGGAAGGAGAATCCCCACGGATGGCTTCAATCGTAGCTACAATTTGTTCTTCCGCAATATGTTCATCAGCTAACGTTTGTGTAAGGGTCGCTGCTCGCGCTTCAATAAACGCATGGTATGTTTTTTTATCTTCTTCTTCCTGGCTATAATCTCCAAGCGAGAAAAAACGCACTAAGGCCAAATGATGCTCGGGATTTTCTTGTAATAACTCGCCCAGCGCTTCGCCTAGGACGCGAATGGTAACGATATTTGCCGCATCTCCTGTTAGCTTTACGTCCGCAGGAAAGGCATCCACTAAACGATGAAGTGACGCCAGTGATGAGCCCAAACGATGGCAAGCGCCACCGGCACAACTGGGGTGGCCTTGGCCATAAGCCGTAGCATTATCATAAAGCGTATTTAAAAGCGCTACTTTTCTTGCTTCAAGGCGCAAAACGCCATCTTTATCATCGCTGTCTTCAGGAAGTAGGCGTTCTTCTTTTTCATTGGCAGCTAGCCAGACGAGACTAGTCAACTGCGCAAGAGTGAGACTAAATTCATCATTCGTGCCATCTTGACCGTTTCTAAAACTAAATTGCGTCGGCGTGTTAAAACAATAATCCAGCCCTTCTTTCATTTGTGTCGCTTTATAAGCGCGTAGGCTCGGGTGGTTTTCAATAAAGGCGGTTATTTCTTTAAAAGTCTTTTGGCATAACGCTTCATCAAGCGCAAAACCCGCGCCCTCAATGTAATGCTCGTACAGTTGAATGGTGTTTTTGCGGGCAAGTTGACTAAGCCTAGGGTCATGGACATTTTGAGCGTCATCAGCCAATGCGGCAAGGCCTGCTTGTTCTTGAGGGCGGGTTGGGTGCTGATATTGATTTTCAGCCGCTGTTACTATTCTTAAAACATCATTTAGCGTGTCTTCCTGATTATGCGCATCTATGTATTGCTGCGGCGTTTGACCGGCAAGCGGTTGCGTGGGATCAATAAGAGGTGTGCCGTCTCCTTTGATATAATCAAGCAGGCACTCAACCACCTCATAAGATATGGATTTGCCTTTGGGGGGCATCAAAGCCCACCAAAGCGCTGATGCGCCGTTGGGGCTAATCGATGCGTAATTTAATTCCTCATGTTCAGCAATAAACGCCCTCAACGCAGCGGCGTCTTGGTTGTCAATTAATTTTCTAAGTTTAGTAGGCATGGGAGTTGGCGCTCTATAATTGGCTAGTGTGTGCCATTGTATGCCGATGATATAGGTAATCAAAATAATAATAGCAACACAGCTGAACGAATACAGATTATTAAAGATTCATAAAACAATTTGGTAAATTAACGATTGCTGATTTAAGCGACAAGTCTCTAGATCTCTATGAATAAAGTTAATATTGTGGAATAATTATTAGTCAATTTCAGTAATATTTGTCTGCTTATATGAAAATAAAAGCATTTTTACTCATGGTCTCTTTTCTTTCCTCGATTACGTTATTTGCTAGTACCGAGACTTGTCCATTATCAAACGGAATCAATGTACACACTAAAAAGCGAATTTTAAATGTTTGCAAACAGGGCATTGTCGTGAAGACCTTTAATATAGCCCTGGGTAATAAAGGAGTCGGTAAACAAAAAGCAGGTGATAATAAAACTCCATTAGGTTTGTATGGGTTAGCTTATCCAAGAAAATCGACTAAATTTAAAGTCTTTATTCCAATTCTTTATCCGACTTCAAAGCAATTGGCTTCAGGATATACAGGTAGAGATGTAGGGCTCCATGGGCCTGCACAGTCATCTAATTGGTTTGGTTGGTTAAACCATTTACCAAGCTCAACGCGTGGATGTATTGCTGTTGGCAAAAATAATCATATTGAATATGTGGCTAATTGGGTAAAAGCCCATCCTGGTACAAAAGTTTTAATTATTTAGATTTATACCCGTGATCGTGCAAAATGCGTGATTTATGCTTTTTCTTTTTCGCCCTGCCGCATTTTAAAAAACTCGCAAGGGAATGAGCCATTACTCGCTTTTTAAAATGCGGCAGAACAAAAAATAAAGGCGCCTAAAAACACGTATTTTGCACGATCACGGGTATAGATGTTTTTAAATTTGATCTTCATGGCCCACGATTTTTACTCTGGGTTTCAGGTCGAGCAAAACTCGTTGTTATGATGTTTTTCTTAACAAAGCTTAATTAAGTCCCTATAATTTTAATTAATCTCTAAAATACTCAAACAATTATGAATGATAAAAAGAACTCTATTTGGTTTAAGAATATTACCACGGAAGATTTAAACCGGCGTGGTGAAAATACAATGGCGGCTTATCTAGGAATTACATTTGTTGACGTTGGGGAGGAGTCTTTAACCGCAACTATGCCAGTAACGGAACGCACTAAACAACCTATTGGAATTTTGCATGGTGGTGCAAATGTGGTGTTAGCTGAAACGGTCGCTAGTACGGCAGCGAATGCGGTTGTCGATTTAGATAAATTTTATTGTGTGGGCTTAGAGATTAATGCGAATCATATCCGTTCTACTCGAGAAGGTCATGTAAAAGCGATTACTTATCCTATCCACATCGGCCGCACAACGCATGTCTGGCAGGTCGATATTTATAATCAAGAGGGTAAGCGAACTTGTATTTCAAGAATGACTGCATCGGTAATTTCTCGATAAGGAACGGTAGGTCGCCAAGTTGAAAAAAATAGTGCCAAAAACTCAGTCACTTGACATTTTTAGTATTATGCTAGAAGCTTCGCTTGAATAATTACACAGCATTCTTAAAAGGAGTTTTTCTAAATGTTACTTAGCGCTGTAATTTTTTTTAGCCTTGCTGCTTTGTTAGGGCTATATATGCTCTCTTTCATTTTGCGAGATAAAAACTTCCCCAAAATGGTTGCGTTTGTGCATGGGCCGCTTGCTGCTATCGGTATTATTTTATTAATAGTTTATGCCTATTTTCACAGACAGTATCCACTGGTTAGTTTAACCCTCTTCATTCTCGCGGCGTTTGGCGGGATTATGATGTTTTATAAGCATTTATCCGGTCACTCCGTTCCTAAGTGGATGGCAATTGGACATGGAATAACGGCTATCATAGCTTTTTGCTTGCTGTTAATCTTTGTTTTCTTATAATCTAGCGCTAGATGTTGTTCAAATAATTGGCTATTTTATGATGGCAAATTCTCTGGACTTTGTCCAGATTCTATTGACAACCCTCATCCCAGCCCACGGACAACTGTTCCGATAGGAAGAAGGAAGCTTGAGTCCTATACCAAGACCGTGGTGGTGAATTGTAAACACACCTTAATAAAAAATTTTCTTTAAGGAATAACAGTGACTTCTATTTGTGTCTATTTAGGTGCAAACCCAGGAAATGATCAAGTGTTTAGTGCCGCTGTCAAGTTAACTGCTCTAGAACTTGCGAAAAACGGATTTGCTCTAGTTTATGGTGGCTCTAGTTTGGGACTGATGGGATTACTGGCAAACATGGTTAAAGCTTATGGAGGTAAAACAATAGGCGTTATAACTGAACAGTTAATAGAAAAAGAAAAGCCGTTAAAGACACTAGATGAATTGCACGTAGTTAATACAATGCAGGAGCGAAAACGATTAATGCAACAAAAAGCAGATATGTTTTTAGTTATGCCTGGCGGTTTAGGAACACTGGAAGAAGCCTTTGACACTTGGAATGCAATTAAAATAGGTCTGTTCGATAAGCCCATCGGTTTTTTAAACATTGCTGGGTATTTTGATGATTTATTTAAATTCATCCTTTCTTGTAAAAAAAATGGATTCATATCGGCTAAACAATGTACAATCCCCCAAATTAATTCTGATATCACTGAATTGCTAACAACAATGCGTAGCACTTCTTTGGTTTAGCCTCATAGTTAACGCAAGATCCATGAAAGGGATAGATTTAGACAAGTCTCAAACATTAGAGTGCAGTCAATGGGTAAAAGAGCTTTGTGACCCTATTTTGTCACCCGTTGGTATTAGCTACTTTAATTATATAAAAATTTACCATCAAGATTGTTCAAGGGAATTACTAACGAACCGACCGGATTGGATCAGTCATTTTTATAAACATGCCCTTTATAATTCTGCCGGCGCAATTGATGTCGAACATCTATTGCCTAAGGGGTATTTTTTATGGTCAGAGTTGGACGTTAAAGATCCGATTTATCTTCAAGGGCGCGATTTTTTTGATATCGACCACGGGATAAGTTTTGTCATAAAACGAGATGATGTAACGTATTTATATATTTTTGCGGCCAATCAATCACAACATGAGGTTAATAATTTTTACATAAGAAACATTGATTTACTCCATCACTTTATTCATTATTTTAATGATTCAGGACAAGCTTTAATCCAGCATGCTGAAAAAAATCGAATTTATTTGCCAAAACCTCAGACTATTCTTCCTCGTGATGTTGGCCCCGTTCGACTTAATAATGAGGCAAAGATACAATTTTTCGAAGCTACCAAAATAAATCGGTATTTCTTATTGAATGAATCCGATGATCTTTATCTTACATCTAAACAAGCAGATTGCGCGGCATTATTGATTATGGGATACAGTTCTAAAGAAATTGCAAAAAAAATGGAACTGTCTTATCGAACGGTTGAAGGCTATGTTCTAGAGATAAAGAAAAAAATCCAAGAAAAAATTGGTTATATTTCAAGGGATAAGCTGATAGAAATTTTAAGTCAATCGAATCTTCCTAAAATCAAGTAGTTTCTACGGTAATTATTTTCAAATAAAACCTATAAAATCCTCAATCTGGTTAAAAAGAGTCTATTAATTGGAGTAAGTTGTGATTAGGACAAAAGAGGGATTGGATACGGAAATTTGTGTAAAACTGGGTTACAAAAAACATAAGCAACGATTATTGATTCAAGCGTTATTAACTCATTGTGAAGTAAACTTTGAAATTATCGCCCAACTCGTGGGCGTTTCTCTTCAAACGTTACTCGATGTTTATCGGGGTAAGGATTATTTTAAAGCAGAAAATGCAACCCGATTGGTCCAGTTATTTTTAATTCGATTTGCAGATGACATTAGTTTTTTATGAACGGTTACAATAAAGCATGCTCTAGAAAAAAACCTGGTTTTTTTTATGACTTGTGATTCTTTTTCACTTAAAGCATAGTCACATTTTATATAGTCGGGTTAGAGTTTTAATATGCGCTTTAAAGTAGACGAACGAATCCAATCAACAAGTATTGAGTTGGCCGATTGGCCTTTATCTAGACTTTTTTTGAAAAATGAATCACGGCTTCCCTGGTTTATCTTGATTCCTAGAGTTGAAGGTGTTGAAGAAATTTATCAGCTAGATGAAGGGTGTAGAAACCAGCTAATTCAGGAAATCACGAAACTCTCGCACGAGATTAAGGCGCATTTTAAGCCAGATAAAATTAATGTGGCTAACTTAGGAAATATGGTCCGACAGTTGCATATCCATGTGGTTGGGCGTTATGAAGATGATCCATTCTGGCCCCATAGCCTATGGCAACCTTCTTTTTCCCCTATCCCTTATGAGTCTCAAAAACTGACTAATCTCATAAATATATTGCCTGAATGCTTTAAGTAACAATATACCCGTGATCGTTCAAAATGCGTGATTTAGGCTCTTTTTTTTCGCTCTGTCGCATTTTGAACGATCTCGAATATATACTAAGCTCAAATCCACATTAGGGCGATGCCACGATCTGATCCAAACTATTCTGGTTATGGATAATTAGAAATTCTGCATACCCTAGACTGCTACCACTGCCAATGCGAGGACCGATCTCATGCCGGTTCCTATGGCACCAAGGAATCCTCCGACTCGTCCTGTTCAACCATTTTTTTACGCTCATCGTGCTCCTGCATAGCATTTTGTCTTGGTATTCATCATTATTTACAAGAATAGCTAAATTTTTTGCTATGATAGCTCAGATAAGAACAGCTTTTAACTAAATGACAGATGCCATGATTAGTAACGAAAAATGGGATAAATTAACGCATTGGATGGCTAAACTTCATTTAAAAGAAGTAGATCTCATTGAAAAATTTATATTAGGAAGCGGTAAAGGAGGCCAGAAGTTACATAAAACGGCTTCTACGGTTTATTTAAAACATCTTCCATCCGGCTTGGAAGTAAAATGCCAAGAGTCGAGAAGTCGTGATGACAATCGCTATTTTGCAAGAGTTCGTCTTTGCGAAAAACTGCATGCGATGATAAGCGACGAAAAAACAAAAGCACAGCAGCAGCTTGAAAAAGTAAAGCGACAAAAGAAAAGGCGCTCTAGACGCACGAAACAAAAAATGTTGGACGAAAAGTCTAGACAAGGTCAATTAAAAGAGTTAAGGAAAAAACCTTTTCCAGATGAATAAACTGGAGATTAATAATTGAGCTCGTTAAGTAAAAGCGCCTGAGTCGACTGAAACGTTTCTTTCAACGGGCCTGAATGACCGTTGAAGAACTATTCTTCATGGGTTTACCTTGCTATTTGTTCTTTTTCTTCAAATGGCCACAGCTTATTCAGCCCGGGGATGAAATATCTTGTAAATTCAGCTGGAATCCTTGAAAGACTCGGTAAGATATCGTGTAAAATCAAGACTTGCAATAATCATCGACCGAGATAATATCTTATGCCTAATCTAGCTATATATATCACAAATTTATCAAGTCATCCTGAATTAAACGCTTTTTTAGAAAGCGACCCTCCTAACCATTCTCTTATAGCAGGTGGCTTAAATACAAAATACCGTTGCGATATAAGCGATAGGGATCCTGACTTCATTGACTCAAAGAGCTTATCCATTATTCAAATCTTGTCCTTATGTGGAAAATGGTCTCATATAAATACGCTCGGCTTTTCAGCTATTGAGAAAAAAGAAGCGGTTAAAGTGAATGGTTACCTGGCCATTCAATTGGCTGCAAAAAATGGTCATCTTACTACCCTCCAGCATTTAGAAACGCATTTAACTCCTAAGGAGAAAAAGGAGGCGTTTAAAGCAGAATGTTACCTGGCCATTCGATTGGCTGCCAAAAGTGGTCATCTCACTACCCTTGAATATTTAGAAACGCATTTCCTTGAGTATTTAGAAACGCATTTAAGACCTCAGGAAAAAAAGAAAGCGGTTAAAGCGGACGATTACTATGCCATTAAATGGGCTGCCCAACGCGGTCATCTCACTACCCTTCAGCATTTAGAAACGCATTTAACCTCTGGAGAGAAAGAAGAAGCGGTTAAAGCGAATGGTTACCTGGCCATTCAATTGTCCGCCCAACGCGGTCATCTCCCTACCCTTCAACATTTAGAAACGTATTTAACGCCTAAGGAGAAAAAGAAAGCGGTTAAAACGAACGATTATTATGCCATTAAATGGGCTGCCCAACGCGGACATCTCACTACCCTTCAGCATTTAGAAACGCATTTAACGCCTAAGGAGAAAAAGCAGGTGGTTAAAGCTAATAATTACTCTGTCGTTCATAAGGCCGCCCAAAGAGGTCATCTCACTACCCTTCAACATTTAGAAACGCATTTAACGCCTAAGGAGAAAAAGCAGGTGGTTAAAGCTAATAATTACTCTGCCGTTCATAAGGCCGCCCAAAACAGTCATCTTACTACCCTTCAGCATTTAGAAACGCATTTAAGCCCTAAGGAGAAAAAAGAAGCGGTTAAAGCGGATCATTATACTGCCATTGGAAAGACTGCCGAAAATGGCCATCTCAGTACCCTTCAGTATTTAGAAGCTCATTTAACGCTTGAAGAAAAAAAAGAAGCGGTTAAAGCGAGGGATTACTCTGCCATTCGATGGGCCGCCGAACGCGGTCATCTCAGTACCCTTCAGTATTTAGAAACGAATTTAACACCTGAAGAGAAAAAAGAAGCGGTTAAAGCGAGCGATTACTATGCCATTCGATGGGCCGCTCAACGCGGTCATCTCACGACCCTTCAGTATTTAGAAACGCATTTCACACCTGAAGAGAAAAAAGAAGCGGTTAAAGCGGGTAATTACGTGGCCATTCGTGAGGCTGCTCTAAATAGAGACAAACCTATCATCAATTATTATCTTGATAGTTGCTCGCCTGTTATTGCTTTTATGGAGATGCATGATAGGGAGTATGGTGAGGCTTATGTGTATCCTTTTCTATCTGACAAGATTTCCTCGTTGAGGGAGAGGAAGGATCAATATGAAGACGATAATCCAAATGGTGTATTTGACCTAGAAGAAGTCAATGAGGCCGAAGTTTGCTTTTATATGATAAGAAATCTTATTCGCCGAAGCCAAGATCCATCAGCCACAAACCAATTATCCTTATTCAATGATATCCATTTTTTATTATCCCTTCCGGCTGTTAGAGGATTGGCTCATCAATCAGTCAATGAAGGCGAGGAAAATGAATTGGTACGGTTCGCTTTTGGCATAGGAAATCAAACCGCTGTCTCTTTATTGATGCAACTACCCGAAGTAAGGAGGTTAGCTGCAAGAAATAATTATTATCACCGAGAAGCACAAGGAGATATTGATTTACGAGCGATAGCTCAAGACAGAGAGTCGTCAATGGTTGCTTTATCTTTGCCCGAGCGCAAGCTCATCAATAAGGTTACCTCATATTACCAAGAGAGCATACACGCCATGGGTGGACTCGATGAGGGCTTAGAGTTCGTGAAAGCCGCGCTGAAAGAACGTTATGAAGCCCATCCTGCGGTGATGATACACCAAAATACAAGCGGTCGAGCACGGCAAATAAATCTTCCTTTGGAGTGGGGTGACTTACAAGCATTAAAAAAAGGACGGCATGGCCAGCTTGGTTTAACGAATAGGCAGTATCAAGCTGCACTTGAGGCCTATTACCAACACGATGTTCATACCGCTTATCGTTATTTATCTAAACCAAACCATTGGATGGCGCCGAATGCTTCCTATGTTTACGTGTATGAAAGAGACGGTCGACCTACGACCGACCGTTATTCGACGTTTGAGGAATATAAGGCGCTGATCGTTCCTTTTTATTTAGCCGCTATCGATGAGGCATCAGAGCCGGTGGATGGATATAGCCTTGAAGGCAGAATTGAGGCGTTTATTAAGCAATTGGCGTTGATAGGACGGGCGCATAATTGGGATAAATCTCGAAAGATCGTGGTAGAAGGCCCAAGGCCTAAAGGGGATGTGTCGCAAGAACCGCTTTATTTGAAAAATGAAGCCGCTCAATACGTCACCGAAGAGTACGATGATTTAGAAGGCGACAAACCAAGCTGTTATAGCGGTGTTAATCGAAGGCTTTTTCAATCGGTGCTGGGGCATCCGCTTTTTAAGCCGCTCAATGCAACCCTTGTGTTGCAAACATTAAATGAAAAAATAAGAGCCTACTATCAAGAGGCAATAACACGTGACAACGCGCCTCAACTTAAAAAAGCTTATGAGGCATTGATTGAGTTCGATGAATCCAACATAAGCTTAGACGACGCGGCTCGTCTGCTAAACAGTATCAATATCCCAAAAAAGAAAAAAAACAACATCATAAACGCTGTGTTAGAGCAATTAGCCAGAACACACAACGAAGACCTAGCCTCGTTACAAGCTAGCTTTGTTCAGATTATGGAAAGGCGCTTTGACGTTGCAAAGGCGATAGGTAGTAGCGATTTTCTTTCGTTTGCTACTGAGTGTGGATTAGTTAACGTGTTAGAAGGCATAAATCGGCAAGTTTCCGAGGAGCGCTATCAAACCTCTTTAAAAGCCAGCTTGGATTCAGAAAAAGACCTTGCCCCAAAACATCCAAATTTTTTTCGAAGAAACCCTGTTTCACTTGGTGGGGTCGGACTCGCAGTTTTAACGGCGATCGGTTTGGCCTTAGCCTTAACCAATGTTTTGGAATCTTTGGGTATTCCAATGATTGCCTTTACATCTATGCCGGCGTTAAGCGGTATAGCACTGGTTAGTGCAACATTTATTGGGGCTTTAGGTAAGATTTATTATAATGAAAAAAAGTTTTCCAAAATAGATAACCCATTAAATGACAAACAGGAACGCTTAAATCCAAGCGTTGGCCCTATAAGATCATCCTATGGAGCTGCTATGAGCGCCTTAGGTTCAGATCATAGGGCAGCAGATGATTTAGATTTCACAGAAGAAGCGACGGCTGCGTCTGATACCAATCGAGAAGAATTGGAGCGCTCTTTGAGCGAAGTAGAGTTTGGCGAAGAAACGCAAGCAATGCACTTCGCCCGATAGGCTTACCTGCTAATAAAACTTTTAATTTGCAAAAAAGTGACCGCTATTGATTTCTATCTTGGTGAAGAATAATTTTTGGATCAGGAGCCTGTATGCGTTGCGCTAATGCAATTTGTGCAGAATATTATTTTTCAGCAATTTGATACAGCTCTTGTCACACTAGATCTTAAGAATTACTATTCGATTGCTTGTTATCAAAAAGCGGAATTTGTTTTCCTGTTCACAAAAGAAAAAACGCAGGAGTTATGGTTAATCGCAAAAAGAAAGGAGCGATTGCTAACAAAGATGCAGAAATTGATTATTCCTTAGCGGCTGCGGAGTTGGCGTGTGCTGTGGCTAAGATTCGAGCGATTCAGAAGGTGAGAAAAACTAACGTCATAGAGTGAACATGAACATGTTAAACTAACTAAGTAATCTATGTATCTGCCCGACAAGATAAAAGGGAATGGATATAAAAGTATAGTTTACAGATTTCCCTAAATTATCTTTTACATTTACATTAGTTTTGCTTGGATAATCAGAGTTAATTCGCATGGCGAGAGGTAATTTTTTTAATCCCATGAAAACATGTAATGACTTTAGGCTTCCTGTGGCACCAGCTTTTACTTCAATAGGTATTATTCTATTACCATGTTGGATTACATAATCAATTTCAGCACTTGAGCCGGCCTCTTCCCTATGCCAATAATACAAAACTGGTTCGATATAGGGTGGTTCAATTGTTCTTAGTAATTGGCCTACTACCTGTTCAGCAATGCCGCCATTATTAATCAAAAGAATTTCATTTGTTGAATTAATTTGGTTTAAGCTCAGTCCTAATGCGGTAGTACATAAGCCTATATCAAGGAAAATTTCTTTAAAAAATTTTTCTTTAATTTCCGATGCGAGCGGAACACCATTTGCTGAGCTGCTTTGTACTCGATGGCCAATTCGGGCTTTTTCTAACAGATCTAATACATGCTTTATTGTTGATGCTTGAATCGTTTTATTAACTCTACTAAATACAAATTTTTGTCCAAGCATTTTTGGAATAGAATTCAGTACTTCCTCTAATCTTTCTGTCGCTAAACGACCTTTATATTTTGAAAAATCATCGCGATAGGTGGCCAATAAGTCATTTTGTATTTGACTAACTCTATTCAGAGAGCGTTCAGCAGCCCAATTAGACACTACAGCGGGCATACCGCCGACAATCAGATATTCTTTAAATAAAGCAGTTAATTGCTCGTGAATTACAGATGGGATCTCGACATTTAACTCATATTGATCTAAATAGTCGTAAAGTGATTTTTTGTCATTTGCTAATAAAAACTCATCAAATGACATTGGTTCCAAATGCATATAGCTAACTCGTCCAACTGGCATGCTAAAAGAGTGCTCCGCTAGAATAAATTCTAATAGAGAGCCAGCAGAGATTACTGCTAATTGGGGTAAGTCTTCTGCAAACCAGCGAAGTTTGCTAAGCAGTTGAGGTGCTGCTTGTATTTCATCAAAGAATAATAAGCACTTTGGAGGATCTATTTTCTGATTTAATACCGTACTTAAATTTAATAAAATTTGATTTATATCATTAGAATCAAAAAGACTGGCATAAGAAGGTTGCTTCTCGAAGTTCAGTTCAATTAATTGCATTCCTGTCTTTTCAGCTAAGTGTCTTACCAGCCATGTTTTACCAACTTGTCTTGCCCCACGAATGACTAACGGTTTCCGGTCAGGTGATACCAGCCAGTTGTTCATATAATTTAATAAAGTTCGCTCCATTTCATCTGCTTATCATGAGTAATATACTAAATTATAAGCAACAATAAGCTTAAGTCAACAAAACAGTCGGTTGTTTTGATTGAAAGAACAACAAAACAGCGCCATGTTTTAATAGTTAGCCATGGAAAACATGGGGTTGTTATTTGGATTTTTAAAACATTGAAAGCTAGTAACACCATGATATTTACTTAATCTTAATTAAATTACCTATTACTGGGAGATTAAAACAACGGACGCTAGAACAAATTTTTTTAAGACCACTAGGGTCTTATATGGACTCGACCGATATTGTATAGTTGATTAAAATTTAAAAAGTCTTATATATTTGTTATAATTAGCGCTTTTTAGCTATGACATATTCATTAGATTTTAGGGAAAAAGTACTATCCCATG
>NZ_CAAAIW010000029.1 GCF_900640115.1 Legionella yabuuchiae | reverse complement strand
GCTTTTTAAAATGCGGCAGGACAAAAAATAAAGGCGCCTAAAAACACGCATTTTGAAAGATTACGGGTATACTTCTCTTTTCACTCAATGATTACTTGCGAAAACGGATGAGTCCATATACGTTGCCTAGGTCTGATCGAAACAAAGAAGCTTAGTGATGCCAGAGATCTGTTATTCCGAATTGTATCTATGCTCATTAAAATGGTGAGCTCTGCCCATTAAAAAACCGGGCAAGGGCATGGGCACGTATTAGCTCAGTGGTTGTTTGTCCGGTACGAAGCGAATTATCTCAAGCCATTACTATATCTACCCATTTCATGGTATAATCAAGCAATTTTCCGCCCCGTTTTTCACACGAGGAATGATATGAGTGTTGAGACCAGTTACGATTCAAACAATATTAAGGTATTAAAAGGATTGGATGCCGTTCGTAAGCGTCCTGGTATGTATATTGGCGATACGGATGATGGAACTGGTTTGCATCATATGGTCTTTGAAGTGGTTGATAACTCCATTGATGAGGCGTTAGCCGGCTATTGTAAAGAAATTCACGTGATCATTCATGCCGATGAATCTATTACGGTAAAGGATGATGGCCGTGGTATTCCTGTCGATATTCATAAAGAAGAAGGACGTTCTGCTGCGGAAGTAATTATGACGGTGCTTCACGCTGGCGGTAAGTTTGATGATAACTCTTATAAAGTATCGGGTGGACTTCACGGCGTTGGCGTTTCAGTTGTTAATGCTTTATCTGAAGAGTTGCATCTTCTGATTCGACGTCATGGCAAGGTACATGAACAACACTATGTTAATGGTGTACCGGAAGCTCCTCTGGCTATAACGGGTGATGCCGATAGCACCGGTACGCAAATTTGGTTTAAACCTAGCGCTAATACGTTCACTAATATTGAATTTCATTACGATATTTTGGCAAAACGCTTGCGCGAGCTGTCTTTTTTAAATTCTGGCGTATGCATTCACTTACATGACGAACGCACTAATAAGCACGATACATTTCGTTATGAAGGTGGAATTAAAGCGTTTGTAGAACATCTTAATCGCAATAAAAATCCTATTAACCCCGCGGTATTTTCTATGAACGGGGAGAAGGAAGGAGTAACCGTCGAAGTTGCAATGCAGTGGAATGATTCTTATCAAGAAAATATTTTTTGTTACACCAATAATATTCCCCAGCGTGATGGCGGAACTCACTTAGCGGGATTTCGCGGTGCGCTTACCAGAACGTTGAATAATTACATTGAATCTGAGGGCTTGGCTAAAAAAGCGAAAGTGGCCACCACCGGTGATGATGCTCGCGAGGGTTTAACCGCCGTACTATCAGTAAAAGTACCTGATCCTAAATTTTCTTCTCAGACCAAAGATAAGTTAGTTTCTTCTGAAGTCAAAGCCGTTGTAGAATCGTTAGTCGCAGAAAAATTGAACGACTTTTTGCTGGAACAACCGGCTGCCGCTAAAGCAATTGTTGGTAAAATGATCGATGCGGCTAGAGCACGAGAAGCAGCAAGGCGCGCTCGGGATATGACCCGGCGTAAAGGTGCGTTGGATATTGCCGGTCTTCCAGGGAAATTAGCAGACTGCCAGGAAAAGGATCCTGCTTTATCAGAGTTGTATATTGTCGAGGGAGATTCGGCAGGTGGCTCAGCCAAACAGGGGCGCGATCGCAAGTTCCAAGCTATTTTACCGCTTAAAGGTAAAATCTTAAACGTTGAAAAGGCGCGTTTTGATAAAATGCTTTCTTCACAAGAAGTGGCTACTTTAATTACAGCTTTAGGATGCGGAATTGGTGCTGATGAATATGATCCCGATAAGATCCGATACCACCGTATTATCATCATGACCGACGCCGATGTGGATGGATCTCACATACGTACACTATTATTAACGTTCTTTTACCGCCAAATGCCAGAGCTGATTGAGCGCGGATATATTTACATTGCCCAACCCCCTCTTTATAAAGTAAAAACCGGTAAACAAGAGCAATACGTGAAAGATGATGATGCATTATTTGATTATCTTACCAACAATGCTCTGGATGGTGCTGCTTTTTATCCTTCAAAAGACGCACCGCCGATTACAGCTCAAGCCTTAGAACGCTTGGTTCATGATATTCGGCAAATGGAAAAGATCGTGAGGCGTTACTCCAGACGCTACCATCCTGAGATTTTGAAGCGATTAGCCTATTTGCCTTTGCTGCAAAAAGAAGATTTTAACAACGAAGAAAGTGTAAATCAGTGGGTCAAGCAATTAAGTGCGCGCATTCAACAAAGCGATACCAAAACGCACCAGTTTCGCGTTGAAGTGATTCATGATGTGGAAAACGATCATTATCTGCCACGTGTAATGATTACTCAGCACGGAGTAGACACTCCTGTAGATTTAAATACAGAGCTCTTTTTATCGAAAGACTACAAGGAATTGGTCAGAATTGGCAGTAACTTAGGTAGTTTGATGGAGGAAGGAGCTTATATTAAGCGCAATGATAAAGTGTTTGCCGTTGATACGTTTGACCAAGCTTTGGATTGGCTCATGAATGAAGCGAAACGTGGCCAAAGCATACAGCGCTACAAAGGTTTGGGTGAGATGAATCCTGACCAGCTCTGGGAAACCACCATGGATCCTGCTAGTCGTCGCATGATGCAAGTTGCCATTGAAGACGCTGTGGCCGCAGATGAAATCTTTACGACCTTGATGGGCGATCACGTTGAGCCTAGAAGAGAGTTTATTGAAGAAAATGCCTTAGACGCTGAAAATATTGATGTTTAATGTTACTGAATAAAACTACGGTGGTTTTTTAGTTTTTGCGCAGTGTGGAGGTGATGGCTGTAATCCAGGAGGTCGATCTCGTTATAACCATCCCGGATTACGCGTTCATCTCCATCTAGGCATTGCCAAAAAAGGTTAAATAAAAAATATATACCCGTAATCTTTCAAAATGCGTGTTTTTAGGCGCCTTTATTTTTTGTCCTGCCGCATTTTAAAAAGCGAGTAATGGCTCATTCCCTTGCGAGTTTTTTAAAATGCGGCAGGGCGAAAAAGAAAAAGCATAAATCACGCATTTTGAAAGATTACGGGTATAGAAGTACGTGATACCCGCGTTTTTTCTCTTAACATCTTAGATGTGGCTATAACGGAAATACTGCAAGTGGATATAATTACCAGAATTTGAGTCCTAACGATTGCTTTTGCACGCGGCTCGGAGAGTATAAATTTAGTGTCTACTAACATAGGATATAAAGCCAGAACGCAGTGATTAGCTCTATTAAAGTCCGCTTCCTTGCGGTAAAGCATTCTGCGTGCTGGTCCTTAATTGACTTCTTGTCAGACACTCCGTGTCAATCCTTGTGATGTAAGTATAACTTTTTCACAGAGTGAGTCATCTAAGTTTGGGCTTATAATCTTGTAAGAGATCTCTCAAAACGCTTTATTGACCAGACTGGATAAAACTTTGGATTGTATGCTGGCAATAATCGTTAATATTAAATAGCGTGCGTATCGTTTGGCTTGTTGAAGGTTCGCTTTTTTACCCGTGGCGCGTATAAAAAGATAAACTAAAGGGATAGAAGCTGCGATAATCAAGGGTTGATATTCTTTGAATACGTTGAACCAATATTGTCTATGGCGGTCAGCATCACGTTGCTCGCGGTGAAATTTCTTTTCCATCCTCTCCAAGGTTTTGATCACTTCTCTTCTCGTTGTCATCATCGCTGTTACCTTTTTGTTGGGATAGTAATCGTCTTGTTCGTTCAAAGCTCATGTTTTTAAGGGTATAAAGCAGGTATTTTATTGAGAGGCCTAGAAAAATCAGATTTAGGATAGATACTCCTAGAATGGCTATAAAAAAATGATTAAAAAGCACATAAAAGCCATAACCAACTAATATCATTGCCGTAAACCAAGCGGTTAGAGCAATAGCAATCAGAATTCCTAGGTTTATGACCAAAGGAAAAACGCTTAAACCGGCCAATTTTGTTTCCAGCTTAATGATGGTTAGCAGGGTTTTGACTGCTTCATATTTGCTGGAAACAAGGCCGATTAATTCATCGATTGGCTTCATTATTTACGTAATAACGATGACAACAAAAACCCAACACCGGCCGCAACTAAAAGTGAGGTCATGGGATTTTTTTTGACTTTGTCTGCTAGCTCGTCACCGTATTCTTTAGCATGTTGTCCTGCGCCATTGACTTTATTGACGCCTTCTTCATAGAGCTCATAAGCGTACTTTTTGCTCTCATTCAA
Source organism: Legionella yabuuchiae (assembly GCF_900640115.1). GTDB lineage: Bacteria > Pseudomonadota > Gammaproteobacteria > Legionellales > Legionellaceae > Legionella_A > Legionella_A yabuuchiae. The sequence goes on along the minus strand of NZ_CAAAIW010000029.1, from coordinate 28,410 downwards.
GAGGGCGTTCGCTGCTTCCGAAACATGTGCTTTGTCATTATTGTTGGTTCGTTTTCTCGTTGTAGTTGCCATATTATCAGTCCTTTGTTTTTGGTTTTGTAGTGGTGATGTTAATAATAGTCGAAGTTTTAAAAAAATGTGAAATTTCAATCGCTATTAAATGGTAAAGGCTTTGTAAAGTAAAAATAATCCAATTAATAAATACACCACCGTAAGCGCGATCAAATAGGGTTGGTTGTTAAACCACCAATGAGCAACTTTAACACCCCACTCGGGAAGAAACAGGCGAAATAAGCCGCCAAAAAGCACCAACCAGGAAATTAAGGTGATTATCACAGGCCAATCCATCACCCAACTATTATGACTAACCACCATCAATACACCTAGGATAACAGTGACGATGCCAATGATCACAATCATTGATGGCTGACTTGCGATGTTTAACAAAATTGCTTCCATTTTGCGCCTGCGAATCAACACAAATAAGCTGATGATTACAAAATACCAGCCAATGACTTCAGCAAGAAATAAGGTAATGTTCATAATATTGTCCTTAATAATACGACTCTATTCTTTAGTGTAGGTAAGATCATATACTCATTCCACCTGAAGATACTGGATTTTCGCTATCCTGGCACCAAATTCAAGTCGCAAAAAAATCCGTATCTGCGGGGGAATGGGTATAGCAGTGAACCATCACCAGGGAACATTGCTAAAGTATTTTCTAAATCGTACGACAAATAAATAACAAGTTGTTGCCAAAAATAATAATTACAAGGAGCAGGCAATGTCTCACAATCAAGCGTTACAAGAGTCATTTCTTAAGGCATTAATCCAAGAAAAAATGCCGGTATCCGTATTTCTTGTAAACGGCATAAAGTTGCATGGCATCGTAGATGATTATGATGAGCATGTTATTTTGCTTAAAAACGCGGTGACTCAAATGGTCTTTAAGCACGCAGTATCGACCGTGGTTCCTTCAAGAGCGGTTAATCTGTCCTCTGGTGATTAAAAATATGATAGACTGATACAATTTTTTAACGAATGGAATTTAAATCTTGTTTGAACGTCCAGAAGGTGGAGAGCGGGCCATTTTGGTGCAATTGGCTCTCCCCGGTATTGATTATGAAACGGCCTTAGCCGAATTTAAAGAGCTTGCCCGCTCGGCTGATGCAACAATCCTATCCTGCGTAAAAGGCTCACGTTCATCTCCAGAGGCTAAATATTTTATTGGATTAGGTAAAGCCGAAGAAGTCCAAGCCCAAGTAGCGGCGCTTGACGCAGAGTTAGTGTTAATTAATCATGAATTATCACCTTCACAAGAGCGAAATTTAGAAAAGTTGTTTAAATGCCGCGTTGTAGATCGAGCCGGATTAATCCTTGATATTTTTGCGCAGCGTGCGCGAACGTTTGAGGGTAAGTTACAAGTGGAACTGGCTCAGCTTGAGCACTTATCAACACGCTTAGTTCGCGGATGGACGCACTTGGAGCGTCAAAAAGGGGGGATAGGCTTACGAGGCCCAGGTGAGACCCAGTTGGAAACGGACCGTCGTTTGTTGCGCGAGCGAATCAAATCGATTCATAAACGTCTTGAAAAAGTACGGCAAAATCGCGATCAAAGCCGTCGAGCTCGCCGCCGTGCATCGATGCCGACGGTTTCTTTGGTGGGTTATACCAATGCTGGAAAATCTACACTGTTTAACGCATTAACGGGCGAAAAAATTTACGCCGCCAATCAATTGTTCGCAACGCTCGACCCAACCATGCGTAAATTAGATCTTCCGGGTTCTGCTTCTGTAATATTGGCAGATACCGTTGGTTTTATTCGTGATTTACCTCATAAGCTTGTGGATGCCTTTCATGCCACGCTTGAAGAAACCAAAGAGGCCGATTTATTACTGCATGTGATTGATATCTCGGATCCTATTTGGCGCGATCACATTACCGCGGTTGAACAGGTGTTAAAAGAAATTGATGCCGATGAAGTGAAACGAATTGTTGTATTCAACAAAATCGATCGCCAACAAGACTGGGAACCAAAATTAGATTGTCGTGATGATAGCTGCAAAGTTTGGCTTTCTGCCGCCACAGGAGAAGGTCTTGAATTATTAAAAGAAGCCATCGCGCAGCAACTTCACGGAGGTATTGTTGAAGAAACATTGGAACTAAAGCCTGAAGAAGCTAGACTGCGTGCGCGATTGTATCAGTTGGATGCCGTATTAGAGGAAAAAGAAATAAAAGATGGCGGATGGCGCATCACCGTCCGATTGACTCGCGATGAAAAAGAACGTTTGTTGAGAGAAACTTCCTGACCCGATTCAAATGAGTCTCAATCTCTGACCCCTGATCAAGACATCACTTGTCTTAGTGATTTTATCGTTTGTGGGCCGTATAAGGTTTTTCTGAGCTTTCCTTCTGGATTAAACACGAACGTTACTGGAACGCCTCGAATGTCTCCTATGTGAAAGAAGGCTGACGGGTCTTGGCTTAAATTAGGGTATTTAATGCCAAATTCTCGCACTAATTGTTTTTGTTCTTGTAGGGGGAGCGCATCGTAATTGACGCCTAGTATAACCACGTCATTGGCTTTATAGCGATTGTAAAATCGATTGAGTTCAGGGATTTCTTCCAGACAAGGCTGACACCAACTTGCCCAATAATTGATATAAACCCACTTACCTTTAAGGGAAGATAAGGGTATTTCACGGCCGTATAAATCGTGCAGTGTTTGTGTAGCAAATAAAGCATTGCTATAAAGCACCAACACCAATCCACACGCCTTGAGCATTCTTAGGTAAATCATATCAACCTTTCTTGAAGATAACATAACCGTGTGATTGTACCACAAGAATTATAGCCAAGGATAAAAACTCTCATACCATTCAGGGCTGTCCCATCAAAATGACGTCTTTGCGAACGAAGTGAAGCAATCCAGGCCGATGTGCATTAAAAACATCGAACTGGATTGCTTCGCCATGGCTCGCAACGACGAGTTTTGAGTTAGAAAGGTCAACTATGCTTATAAGTGCACATAAATTTATGGTGGGACAGTCGTGCATACCAATAAGTGCAATTAATACACAAATAATCTATTGCTTAGTAAAGTGTGATTCTGCTCTGTTTCCTTGGCCTTGACTTTAACGAGTATTATTCCAAAATCATAAGATAAAAAAAAATTAAAAAAAACAGAGGATGTTATGGCAAAAATAATGGTGCTTTATTACTCAAGTTATGGACATGTTGAAACCTTAGCAAAAGAAGTGGTTAAAGGCGTTTCTAAAGTTGATGGTATCGACGTTGATTTAAAGCGTGTGCCTGAAACCATGCCGGAAGATGTCGCTAAAAATGCCGGTGTAAAACTGGATCAAGAGGCTCCAGTTTCAAAACCGGAGGACTTGAAAGAGTACGATGCCATTATTTTTGGTACTCCAACCCGCTTTGGCAATATGGCCGCACAAATGCGTAATTATCTTGATCAAACCGGTAAAATGTGGATGAATGGTGATTTAATTGGAAAAATAGGCAGCGTTTTTACGTCTACAGGCACCGGAGGTGGAAACGAAACAACCATTACTTCTTTTTGGAACACGTTAGCCCATCATGGCTTTATCATTGTTGGACTTCCCTACTCGGCTGATGGCTTAACGAATATTAGTGAGGTTCGTGGAGGTTCGCCTTATGGGGCCGCGACCCTTGCGGGCGCTGATGGAAGTCGAACCCCAAGCAATCTTGAAAAAGAGTTGGCCAGAGCACAGGGGGAGCATGTGGCTAAGCTGGCAAAGCGGTTGTTTGGTTAACCCAGCCTAGAAAGGAATGAATTTCTAAGTGATTTTTTGTTCATTTATTAAACTTTTTACTTGCTAAATTATCATATGGTTTGTTAGACTCTGTCGCCTTGTAAAGGCTGAGAGTTCATCTGCCATGTCCAGAACAAGATAGATTTGAGCCTTCGAGGGAAAGATAAAAATCCTTAACTTAATGGCAAAATAACTTAGGTATCACGTATTACCTAGAGGCTTAAAATTTCTAAGAGTTTAAAATGGCCATCAGTTTAATAGTGTTCGCGATAATCCTTTTGACCCTAATTTGCGTGGCGGTCATGATTTTTAAACTCTGCCGCCAACCCCCTGTTGAACTGAGTCCTGTTCAATATCTAAAGCTCAGTGTCAGCGGAGTTGTAGCTTTTATTGCCGATACCGTTGGTGTTGGTAGTTTTGCGGTCAATGTGGCTCTTGCCAAGATGCTCGGAACGTTTAAAGACGATGAGTTACCCGCTGTAAATAACGGGGCGCAAGTTATTCCAGGGACCATCGAGTCTCTTTTTTTTATGCAACTCATTGATGTGGATATCACCACCCTCCTAACATTGGTGATTGGAACCTGCATAGGAGGCTTACTGGGTGGTGCTATTGTGAGTCGTTTAAGCAAGCAAACCATACGCTTTGCCATGGTGTGTTGTTTCTTAATGCTGATTATATTATTGCTGTGTCATCAATTCCGCATCATTCCTGTTGGCGGTGAGCTTTCCGCACTAAATTCTTGGAGGCTTGTTGCGGGCTTTTTTGCCATGATCGTCTGCGGTGGTCTGACTTCTGTGGGCATAGGGTTATTTGTTATGGTGCAGGGGGTTTTATTTATTTTAAATGTTTCACCTGTCGTGGCTTTCCCGATTATGACGACGGCAGGCGCCTTACAGCAACCTTTAACGACATTGGTATTTCTAAAACATGATAAAATTCCCTTGAAGAAAACCCTAATTTTAAGTCTATCTGGGTGTATCGGGGTATTCATTACTATACCGTTATTCACCAAATTAACCGTGACCTGGCTTCATTCTTTACTGCTTTGTATTCTAATCTATAATTTTTTTGCGATTGGGCGAACTTATCTTCATTTCCGCTCATCGAAAGAATCCTTTCACTATGATGTGGAACAAAGACTCAGTGCTTAGACATGCAAGTCATCGGAACTGAAATGACGATGGAAATACAATTTTGACTATTGTGGAATGACCCCATGACGGATGAACCAAAAAGTAAAACCCAACTTAAAAACGAAGCCGAATCGCTACAAAAAATTGGCGTAAAGCTTGTTGAATTAAGCCAAGAAAAACTGGATACATTATCCCTTCCGGATGCGTTAAAACAAGCGATAATGACGGCAAAAACCATCAAAAGTCATGGGGCATTACGTCGCCAGGCACAGTTGATTGGAAAGCTGATGCGTGCCGCTAATAGCGATGAAATTATTGCTGAATATGAGCAGTTATTGGCTGAAGATAAAGCAAAAACGGCGGTGTTTCATCAAATCGAACTTTGGCGTGACCGCCTCATTCATGGTGGCCGTGAAGCGCTAACGGAGTTTGTGGAGTGTTACCATCCAGAAGATGTTCAAGGATTGCGGCAGCTCATTAAAAAAGCAACGGATGAGCTGCAAAAGGAAAAAAATACTGGTGCTAGCAAAGCATTGTTTCGTTATCTTAGGTCTGTTATGTCATGAATTATTCTCTGTTTATTAGTTGTCCAAAGGGCTTAGAATACTTATTAGAAGAAGAATTGAAATCGTTGGGGCTTCATGTTTCACGAGTAAGCCCACAAGGCGTATATGGCGATGCTAACTTAGCTGCAATCTACCATATTTGCCTTTGGTCACGATTGGCAAATCGCGTGCAACTCATATTATTTAACGGCGAGGCTCATAATGAACAAACCATCTATAAATTATGCAGTGAGTTTGCCTGGCAAACGGTGTTTACTTCCAGTAAAACTTTAGCCATCGAATTTCATGGTTCGTCAGCCCAGATACGAAACTCCATGTACGGCGCTCAAATTGTTAAAGATGCAATTGTTGATCATTTCCGTAAACTCCAAAATCAACGCCCTACTATTGAACGGCATAACCCTAATATTCTGTTACACGCTTATTTGAAACAAAACACTTTGACCGTTAGTTTTGATCTGACTGGATATAGCTTGCACCAACGTGGATACCGTAAAGACGCTGGTTCTGCTCCTTTAAAAGAAAATGTGGCCGCGGCTATACTGTTCAGAGCCAATTGGCCTAAGCTTGCTGCTAAAGGATTTGCTTTACAAGACCCATTTTGCGGTTCCGGAACGCTAATGATTGAGGGTGCGATGATGGCGGCTCGTATCGCTCCTGGACTGTTACGAACCGATCAGTCACTCAGTCATTGGGTTTCGCATCAACCGTCACTTTGGGAAAAGATTCGAGCTCAAGCGTTAAGAGAAGTTAAACCCGTCAACATTAAATTTCTTGGCACCGATACGAACCCCCGGTTGATTCAAATTGCCCGCGACAATGCTAAGCGTGCTGGTGTTGCAACACTGGTGTCGTTTGACGTTAAGCCAATTGAAACCCTAGAGCCTATTGCAGAAAAAGGATTACTGATCGCAAACCCGCCGTATGGTGAGCGTCTAGGTGAGGCTACAGAACTTATCCCACTGTATCAAACCTTTGGAACAGTCATGTTTGAGCGATTTCAGTGCTATGAAGCGGCCTTTTTAACGTCTAATCCATTGCTGGCGAAGGCCACAGGACTTCGTTCTAGTAAACAATATACATTCTTTAATGGGCCTCTAGAGTGCAAATTGTATTGTCTTACGATTCAAGGCAATCAATTAAAAGATCAAGCCGGTGGACGATTAAATGAAAGCGCGCAGATGTTTGCCAATCGCTTACAAAAAAACGTCACCCATCTAAAGAAATGGGCTAAGCGTAACCAAGTCAGTTGTTATCGGATATATGATGCGGATCTACCGGAATACGCCTTTGCGATCGACTATTACGATGGTCATGTGGTGGTGCAAGAGTATGCACCACCCGCTTCGGTTCCGGCGCATAAAGCAGAACGACGAAGTTTAGATGTGATGCAAATTGTGCCTAACGTGTTGAATGTTTCTCCGGATCGTATGGTGGTGAAGCAACGGCGAATGCAGAAAGGAAAAAGCCAATATGAGAAGGTCAGTAAAACCCAGCAAACCATGGTGGTGCAAGAGGGACAGGCTAAGTTCAAAGTAAATTTGCGCGATTATTTAGATACAGGCTTATTTTTAGACCATCGCCCCTTACGTATGACGTTTGCCACGCTGCCAAAAGACGTTCGTTTTTTAAACTGCTTTTGTTATACAGCTACGGCCAGCGTTCATGCCGCTTTGGCGGGAGCAATCACGACGAATGTTGATTTATCAAAAACCTATTTAGAATGGGCTAAAGAGAATTTCAAACTCAACGACCTGGATATTGCTCGTCATCAGTTTATTCAGTATGACTGCTTAGAGTGGTTAAATCGATGTCGTGATCACTTCGATGTGATTTTTTTAGATCCCCCAAGTTTTTCTAATTCTAAGCGGATGAACACTACGTTGGACATTCAACGCGATCATGTGTCGCTTATAGTTGCCGCCATGCAGCTATTACATGAGGATGGTGTGTTATATTTCTCAACCAATTTTAAGCGTTTTAAAATGGCGCCAGAGGTATTCGAACGATACGACGTAGAGGATATTACCTTAGCTACAATTGATGAAGACTTTAAGCGCAGCAAACGGATTCATTATTGTTATCGTATAAAAAAAATATGAACCCAAAACTCACAAAGTTATCCACAGAAAAGAATAACGACTAAACGCACCGCATTTAAATTAAGTGATTTAAAATCAATAACTTACAAAAATCTGGTTTCAAAGTGCACGGATGCTTCATAAGTTATTCACAAAAGCACTCAGGCTGATAGATTTAGGTTCTTAGCAGCGGTGAATGTTTTCTGTTAAACTACACGTTATCCATTCTAGCGAAAGATACAAAACGCCTATGACCACAAATGACGTTATTGAACGAAAACCTTTAACTGAATTTACTGAAAAAGCCTACCTTGATTATTCGATGTATGTCATTTTAGATCGAGCATTGCCGAGCATTGCCGATGGGTTTAAACCGGTACAACGGCGAATTGTGTATGCCATGAGTGAACTTGGGCTTAAGGCGAGTGCTAAATATAAAAAATCAGCCCGTACGGTGGGGGATGTGCTCGGTAAATTTCATCCTCATGGGGACTCTGCCTGTTATGAAGCCATGGTCTTAATGGCGCAACCGTTTTCTTATCGCTATCCTTTAGTGGATGGTCAAGGAAACTGGGGTTCGGCGGATGATCCCAAATCCTTTGCTGCCATGCGTTACACCGAAGCTAGATTGTCTAATTACGCGGAATTGCTGCTATCTGAATTACAACAAGGGACCGTGGATTGGGTGGATAATTTTGATGGTACTTTACAAGAACCAGCGCTTTTACCCGCCAGATTACCGAATGTGTTGTTAAACGGTGCAACTGGCATTGCCGTAGGAATGTCGTCTGATATTCTTCCCCATAACCTGACCGAAGTTGCGAATGCCTGCATTCGAGTGCTTGAACATCCTAATTCAGAGTTAGATGATATTTTAACGTTCATTAAAGGGCCAGATTTTCCCACCAGTGCAGAAATCATCACTCCTGAAGATACGATTCGCACGATATATGACATCGGTACAGGGTCCATTAAAATGCGAGCGGTCTATCACCTTGAACACCATAATATTGTGATAACGGCTCTGCCTTATCAGGTTTCTGGCGCGAAAATTGTGGAGCAGATTGCAGCTCAAATGCAGCAAAAAAAGCTGCCCATGATAGATGACATTCGCGATGAATCTGACCATGAACACCCCACTCGACTGGTGGTTATTCCTCGCTCAAATCGCGTTGATGTTGATGGGGTCATGCTTCATTTATTTGCAACAACTGATCTAGAACGAAGTTATCGCATTAACTTTAATATGATTGGACTCGATGGCAAGCCGCAGGTAAAAAATCTTTTAACGATTATTAAAGAGTGGCTTTCGTTTCGATTAAGTACGGTAAAAAAACGGCTTTCGTATCGCCTAGATAAAGTCTTAGATAGGTTGCATGTGCTTGAAGGATTACTCATCGCTTACTTAAATTTGGATGAAGTCATTCAAATTATTCGCGAATCCGATGAGCCTAAAGGCGCGTTGATGGTGCGTTTCAACCTGACCGAGCGACAAGCGGATGCCATTTTAGATACGAAATTACGTCACTTGGCGAAGCTTGAGGAATTTAAGTTAACAGCAGAACGCGATGAATTGCAACAAGAACGGGATTTTTTGGAAGGTGTACTTGCTAGTGAGCAAAAACTCCGTACTCTGGTGAAAGAAGAAATTAAATCGGACCGCGATCGTTTTGGCGATTCAAGACGTTCGCCCATTATTGAACGTGAGGATTCGCAGGCTTTAAAAGAAGAAGATATTTTACCCAATGAGCCCATTACCGTCGTTCTTTCTCAAAAAGGCTGGATTCGTGCTGCAAAAGGGCATGATGTGGATGGAAAAGAATTAAATTACAAAGCAGGGGATGAATTTAAAGCCCAAACCAACGCACGCACCAATCAGCAAATTTTATTTTTTGATGGAGAGGGTAAAGTCTATAGCCTTCCAGGTCACACGTTGCCTTCTGCGCGCGGCCAAGGTGAACCTCTAACTGGAAAATTGAATCCAGCCGATGGAGTTTCGTTTATAGCTTTAGCGAGTGGTGATCCCGAGGATTGGGTGCTCTTAGCCAGTGACGCAGGCTATGGATTTCTGGCGCGATTAAATGAACTCTATGTTAAAAACCGTAATGGTAAAGCCTGTTTAAAGCTTCCTGATAATAGCTTGGTGTTGCCACCGAGAGCAATGCTTGTGAAAGAGGAGGCCCGCATTGCTTGTGTTACGAATACTGGACGATTGCTCATTTTTTCCGCTATGGAGTTGCCAGAACTTTCTCGCGGCAAAGGCAATAAGCTGATTCACATTCCATCGTCTAAAGCGGCAGCCCGCGAAGAATATGTGGTTGATATCCAGGCGCTAGCGCCTGGATATGCTCTCACGGTTCATGCCGGGAAACGACATTTTACCCTTAAAGAAGACGATTTGATTCATTATCATGGCGAGCGTGGACGTCGGGGCAATAAACTACCCAGAGGACTCCAGAATCCGACCGCGTTGGCTTGTAGCAATGCTTCAAATTAGCTTTAGGTCACACCATTTCCAGTGCAGTTTCTTCGGTTGCTTGGCTAATTTTTGTCTCTAGAGAATTAATAAATTGTGCGAGCTGTTTTTGGCGTTCTTCTTGTTTGGCCTGGCAGTGAATTAAATCATTACTGACGTGCAATGCGGCGAGTAGTAGCGCTTGAAAGTCATCCAAATTGTGGAATTTTCTCTTATTTTCAATCATATGATTATTTAATTGCGCAGCTGCAAGCGTCAGGTTTTCCACCTCATCTTCTGGACATTTGATGTTGTAGACTTTATTGAGCAGGCGTATGGTACAGGATTTGGTTTTCGTCATAGTAAGCTCTTGGAAGATGTTACAGCATGGTTCAAATAGTAACAATTTTGGTTTGAGCGAGCAAATCAGTTATTATAGGAGTTTTTGTAATAGGTTATCTTATGTCTGCAAGTAGTGTGTCCTCACACCTGCCCGAATATCAAACGTTTATTGATTCGATTTCTTCTCTAGATATCCCGATCTCAGGAAGTGAGCTTCATGGAATGATGTGTGGTTATCTATGTGCTGGCGCCACACACAAGGGCGAAGAATACTTAAGAGCACTAATGCTTAAAATAGATGACTCTTCCCGTGCCGCTATTTTAGCCTTATTTGATGTTTATGCCGTCAGCCAACAGCAAATTGCGAATCTTGATTTTGAGTTTCAGCTCATGTTACCGGATGAGGATCAATTATTATCGCATCGAGCACAAGCATTCAGTGAGTGGTGTGAAGGATTTATCCAAGGATTAGTTATGGCAGGCGTTGACGTCGAGCAAATTGAGGAAGAAGAAGTACAAGATGCGATTCAACACATTGCTGAATTCGCTAAGTTAGATTATGACAGCTTAAAGATTGAAGAAGAAGATGAACGAGCGTTAATGGAAGTGAGTGAGTACGCTCGCATGGCGGTGTTGAGAATATACGGGGATTTAAAAGAAAATAACCTCCATGAACATGAAACGCAAAAAGCTCATTGACAATATTTTCTTGATCTGGACATAGGGTTTGATACGAGAAGGATCGTTTTATGATATCAAAAAATGAATACATTGCCCGTCGTCACAGTGTGGCGATGCAATTACAGCCTGACTCCGTGGCTTTAATTCCCGCGGCAGCTGAAGCACTGCGCAATGGTGACGCTCATTATCGTTTTCGACAGGACAGTGATTTTTATTACTTAACCGGTTTTAATGAACCCGATGGGCTTTTGGTCGTCACGTCTGGTAGAGCAACGGAAAGCATCTTATTTAATCGCCCTAAAGATCCCACTCAGGAATTATGGACAGGGCATCGACTTGGACAAGCGGATGCGGTGACTGAGCTAGGCGTTGATGCCGCGTTCTCGATTGAAGAATGTGATGATCGCTTGCCAGAATTACTATCGGGAAAAAAAGCCATCTATTATCCCCTTGGTCGCTACCCGCACTGGGATGAGCGAATTAAACATGCTTGGTATAAAGTCAGGGGGCAGATTCGTAAAGGGATTAACGCGCCTCTAGCGTTTTGTGATGTTACCCCCGTCATTAGTGAATTGCGCTTGTTTAAAAGCGATGCTGAATTGTCTTTAATGCAAAAAGCCGCAGCCATTTCAGTTTCTGCCCATCGAAGGGCTATGGCTATGTGTTCTCGTGCGCAATATGAATACCAGCTAGAAGCTGAACTGGTGTATGGGTTTATTCGCGAAGGTTGTCGAAGTGTCGCTTATGATCCCATCGTGGCTAGCGGTAACAATGCTTGTATACTGCATTACACTGAGAATAATGCCCCTCTTAAACACGGAGATCTTGTCTTGATTGATGCGGGCGGGGAATATGAAAACTATGCCGCGGACATTACTCGAACGTATCCTTTAAATGGCATGTTTACTGCTGAGCAACGAGCCATTTATGAATTGGTCTTAACCGCACAAAAAGCAGGGCTTGAGCAGGTGCGGCCTGGCAAAGCTTGGAATAAAATTCAAACCCATATGGTGCGTATTTTAACTCAGGGTCTTGTGGATCTCGGCGTATTGCGTGGAGAAGTAGATATTCTCATCGAGCAAGGAGCCTACAAAGAATTTTACATGCATAATTCTGGACATTGGCTAGGGCTGGATGTCCATGATTGTGGTTCCTATAAACAAGGCGAAGGATGGAGGCATTTAGAGGAGGGTATGGTATTAACCGTTGAGCCAGGAATTTACATTCCCTCCGATCATCCCCTGGTGGATGATCGTTGGTTAGGAATTGGGGTACGCATTGAAGATGATATCCAGGTGACTAAAACCGGGCACCAAAATTTAACATCGAGCCTCCCAGTTGAACCAGATGAACTTGAGGCGCTTGTCCGTGGCTAAGCAATCGGTTGACGTATTAATTATTGGCGGTGGCTTGACTGGAGCCTTATTGTTGTTGGCTTTAAAGGATTCAGGTTATCGTGCCTTGTTGGTCGATGCCAATTCATTTGATATTAAAGTACAGGCTGATTTTGACGCACGAAGCATCGCCTTGTCTTCTGCGAGCGTGCGAATTTTATCAATGTTAGGCGTATGGCCTTCGCTTTCGACCAAAGCCACAGCAATACAGACGATTCATGTGTCTGAACAAAAACGCTTTGGTGCAACTCGATTAACCAGTAAGAATAAGCTACCACTCGGATTTGTGGTTGAAATGCAAGATCTTTATCGCGCAATCCAACCTTTAATTGATTCGCATCAACTGCTCGCACCAGCTTCGTTAACTGCGCTTGATGAGGTGGATAATCAAGCGACGATTAAAGATTCCAGTGGCAAGACTTCTACGATTAAGGCGAAACTAATTGTAGCGGCTGATGGAGCAGACTCGTTCGTGCGCAAGCAATTAGGATTAAAACCTGAGGTTAAACATTATCATCAGTCAGCGGTGGTGGCGAATATTGGCTTGGCTCGATCGCACCATGAACAGGCTTTTGAGCGATTTACTGCGTCAGGCCCTTTAGCCTTACTGCCGATGTCTCAGAATCGTTCCTCTTTGATATGGTCTTTGTCTTCTAATGAAGCAGAACGTATGCTTAATCTAAGCGATCAAGCGTTTATTCGTCGACTGCATCAAGAGTTTGGTTATCGCCTTGGGCGATTTACAAAAGTTGGTCGCCGCGGACTTTATCCCCTAAAGCAAGTGATTATGAAACAGCAAGTGTCTGGCTTTACAGTGTTTATTGGAAATGCCGCTCATACCTTGCACCCTGTTGCAGGACAAGGATTTAATCTAGGTCTGCGCGACGTGGCTTTATTGGCACAATGTCTCATTAAATACGGCATTACTACTAGCGCTTTAACTACGTATGAACAATATCGCCAGCATGATCAAAAAGCCATTACGTACTTCACCAATGGTTTAGTGGATCTGTTTACCTCAACACTGCCAGGATTATCGCACGCGCGAAGTGCGGGGCTGGTTTTACTGGATAATCTACCTAGCGCAAAACGCTTACTATCGCGCTATGCCAGTGGGCTTGCTGGCGTGATTCCTGATTTGGTTTGTCAAATTCCTTTACTTGAGCAGGAATCCTTATGAGCTATCAATTTGACGTGATTGTGGTGGGAGGCGGTGTTGTTGGATTGTCAGCCGCGATTGGCATGGCGCAACGTCACTATTCTGTGGCTGTGATCGATGCTCAGTCCTTGTCATTAGATTTAATCCAGAAAAGCGCTCGCGTATATGCCGTAAATCAATCTTCCAGAGCGTTATTTGAGGCGCTTGGGGTATGGTCTGAGGTTTCTGAGCAGGACATCTCGCCTTATCGTCATATGCATATTTGGGATGCGCAAAATGGAGCTTTTATTGATTTTGATGCTCGAATGATTGGTGAAGAACGCTTAGGCAATATTATTGCTGAGGATCCTATTAAAAAAGCCCTATTGCAGCGAGCAATTGCCACAGGGATTACGCTGATTCCTAATAGTAAGGTTTCTTCTTTACAACAGCTTGACCAAGAGGTGCGAATCACCTGTGAAGAAGGACATTATTTGGCTAAGCTATTAATAGTTTCAGATGGTGGACTGTCTAAAACACGAGATAAACTTGGAGTAACGTTGACCACCTGGCCTTATCATCAACATGCAATAGTAGCGACGGTTACGGTTGAGCATCCTCATAAAGCAACCGCCTATCAAGTGTTTAATGCCGATGGGCCCTTGGCATTTTTACCATTAAAAGACCCGCATGCTTGTTCAATTGTTTGGTCTACGACTCCAGAACGTGCAGAACATTTGTTGACCGTAGAAGCAGATACATTTAATCAAGAACTCACCAAAGCATTTGCGGCAAAACTTGGTGCTTGCGCCCTTGTGGATAAGCGGCATCAATTCCCTTTAGTGATGCGCCATGCCAACCAATACCAAGGCACGCGATGGATGTTAATGGGCGATGCGGCGCATACCATTCATCCTTTAGCCGGATTAGGGTTAAACCTTGGCCTTGAAGATGTGGCGAGCTGGTTAGGGATTATGGATAAAGCAAAATCTCCCTGTTTATCTGGCCGCTATTTGCGCGAATATCAACGCGCACGCAAATATGAAGTTTGGAAAATAATTGGGATGATGGAAGGTTTAAAGACATTATTCGCTAATTCGCTCCCGCCTATCGCTATGGCTCGAGGCGTTGGTTTGAAACTGTGTAATCAATTGCCGGCGGCAAAAAGATTTTTTATTAATCAGGCTGGCGGTAATAAATTTTAAGTGTCCAAATTAAGATCATTGTGATATAGTTCGTAAACTCTGAAACTGACCTAGTATCTCGGGAGAAGTGTTTATGAAACTTGTTTGGTTGTTTTTTATTGCGTTAGGGTTAAGCATTTCAGCTCATGCTGAAGAGATTACAATCGTAGGCGAACTCCACCAGCCTATCCCACTAACCAAACAAGATCGCTTAAGTCGAACATTAAAAGCAACCTCACCTCGAGAAGTGACTCTTCTGAAATTAGCCCTATCGGATAACGCCAAACAATCGTTTATGCACCGAGCAAACATGCTTACGGCTCCAGGAAACGACACATTCATGGCTTCAGCAAATGGCATGCAACGTGTTCAGCTGGGCATGAATAATGTTCCGGTTTTAGATCAAGGAAGTCATGGAACTTGCGCTACGTTCGCCAATACAGCTGCCATTGACGCCATACTGGGTCAAGGCGATTACATCAGTCAATTATGCCACTTGCAGCTCGGTCGTCATTTACAAAATGTGGCTTATAGCCCTAGTGGTTGGCAAGGTTCATTTGGACCCGTCGTGTTAAGCCAACTGGATAAATTTGGCATTATCAGTAAAGAAAATCAGCGCAAATATGGTTGTGGGGGAGAAACTGAATACCCGCGGCTGAAAGGGGAGCCAGCAACCGAGATGTCTTTGCTTGAATTCCATAATCTGAGCGAAGGGGTGTATGAAAAACAGATTGCTTGGTCTTCTTTAGTTGATGTTTGGCAGTTCATTTCAAAAGAAATTGACCCATCAACTACACTAGAGCAAGTCAAGCGTTCATTGCGCGAAGGCGATCGGGTGACGTTTGGTGTTTTGCTGGTTGATATTCAGCTCGGTATGGTTGGTGCTGTCGGGAAACATCAAGTCGCTAATGATACTTGGACGTTAACTCCTGAGATCATAAATGACTTACAATCAAACCATGCTTGGGATAATGCGGGCGGGCACGAAATGATTATCACTGGCTATGATGATGAAGCCCTTGCCCGAGATCAGTATGGACGCCAATATCGAGGCTTGTTGACGTTGCGAAATTCTTGGGGGGCTAAAGCAGGCAATCAAGGCGATTTTTACATGACGTATGATTACTTTCGTACCTTGACATTGGAAGCGCAACGCATACGTCGCCTGATTCCATAACCTTAGCGAGCAAAGGCTTCTTTGCTAAAGGTAATGCGCTCTTCTACGCTCTCGTTACCTTTTTCAGCAAAGCGCGCCTCAATGGCATGATACCGGTGTAATACACCTTCACGATTAGCGATTTGAATATTAAGTCCTGGTCTTGCGTTCAGTTCTAAGAGCAAAGGACCATGATCTTTATCTAAGACAATGTCGACGCCAAGGTATCCGAGTCCGGTTAATTCATAAGACTTAGCGGCAATTTCTAAAATTTTATCCCAATGAGGAACTTCAATATCGACAATCGGATTGAGCGTATCAGGATGATAATCAATGACATCATTATGAAACACGCCGCCCAGTGTTTTTCCGGTGGCAAGATTAATGCCTGTTCCAATGGCGCCTTGATGTAAGTTTGCCTTGCCGCCTGATAAGCGGGTAGGCAAGCGCAACATAGCAACGGCGGGATAACCTAGTAATACTATAACCCGTATATCTGGAATACCTTCATAGCTAACAGGTGCAAAAACGGGATCGACCACCACGCGGTGTTCAATAAAGGCGACATCTGGATGACCACCCAAACTGTAGGCGCCGGATAAAATACATGAAATATGATAGCTTAATTCCTGAGAGGTCATTAACTTGCCGTTAATTTGGCGGTAGCGACCTAAGACGCGATCCATAATCACCAAAATTCCGTCACCACCAGCACCACGTGCAGGCTTAACCACAAAATCAGAATAAGTCTCTAACCGCTTATCCAGCGTTTTAAGTTGGTGCTCACGTTCAATAATTTGATACAACGGCGGGGTGGGAATATTGGCTTCAATCGCCAATTGCTTGGTTTTTAATTTATTATCAACCAAAGGATAGAGCTTTCGCTTGTTATAACGCAACACAAAATCACTATTGCGGCGATTAATGCTTAATACGCCCTTTTTTAATAAATTTTTATAATGACCGAACATTAGGCATCACCTTTGAGTTTTATGCAATCGAGTCGTAAGGAGATCTTATAATTTACTTGCCAGTACATTAAATCTAAGCAACTCAAACAATCGATACCCGCGATATTGTCCAAACCAAAGCACAAAAGCCAATAAGATTAATAATAGCTCAGGGAAGGCAAAGACTAAATATTGTAAGGGTGGGTAACTCATGGCCCAGTAACAAATCACCGCGGCAATTAAGCTTCCAATTCCAGACTTAATGGCTTCATAGGCTCCTCGTTCATCCCAGGTAATACACATACGTTCAATGGTCATGGTTAAAATGACCATGGGGAATAAAGCCACGGATAATCCAGATTCAAGGCCTAAATTTTGACTTAATACGCTGATAACAATCATCATTAAGATCACTACGGTCAAAATTGCAGTTAGTCGGGGTACCAGTAGCAACCGTAGCTGATTTAAGTAGAATCGCGCTAATAACCCAAAGGATACAATTAGGGTAAACAGCGTAACCCCCCAAACCACATGGGTTTCACGAAATGCAAGGGCAATTAAAACGGGCATAAAAGTTCCAAACGTACTCATGCCAATAAAATTACGCAAAATTAAAATGATAAAAGCGCCAATGGGGACCATTAAAAGGATTTTATACGTTTCTTGCGCGCTGACTGGTAACTGCAATAAGGAAAAACGCAGCAGTTCAGATTCAACCTGAAGGCCGCGAGCTTTTGCAAGATTTAAGGCATTAATCGGTGTTTCTGAAACAGTGAGATTCATTTGCACTTTTTTTCCACCGCTGACTTCAAAAACCGGCCTATCTCCATATTGCCAAATCAGAAAATACTTCGGTAAGCCCGCAGCGCCTGTACGTGGATTGATGTAGACCCATTCTTTTTCATTGTAGACAACGAGCATGGTATTGAATTCAGCCTTGCTCTGCTGGGTTAAATACATTCCTTTGACAGGCATAGCGAAAATTCTAGCCTGATTTAAAATAATAACAGCTGCTGAGACTAGACTTTCATCATCAAACTTATTGCCGGTTAAGAGTTTTACATTTCCTTCTTTTTTATTCAGTTCTTTAATCGTGCTCTGAGCAAACGTTTGAATATCTGCAGAGGTTTCACGGGCATTGCTAGTAATTGTTTCCACAGCAGTCTTCTGGTGCTCAGGTAAAGGTTGTGCTTTTACTAAGGGGGGTTTTGAAAGGGGGGTGTCTGGTACGCCTGTCGCGCGGAAAATGGCGCGATAATATAAAGATTGAACGCCGCTGCCACGTCGTAACGACCATACAGATACGCGATTATTACCCACAATATTTGTGGTGACCCCATAGTTATGCGAAACAAAGTATTCGTCCAAAATTGAGTAGTAAGGCGGCATGTAGGGTATGGTGAAGCTGGCCTTTACCGGAACGTTTTTATCTGCAATAAATTTAAGATTCGCTTCCACGGTCCACGTGTTGATATCCTCTGTTTCGGTTAACGGAACCCCCAATATCGCGTAGCGATAAAGGAAAATTGCGAAGCCAACTACAAATAATATAACAATCAATCCATATAAATGGCGCTTATTAGACATTATTCTTTTCCGCTGCTGCTTTGGTTTTTACGGTATAAGTTTTACTGGGATCTACGATGCCATCAAACGCGACAATGGCTTCCCGTCCCAATAATAAGGGATAAATGAAGTTTTTACGATTCGCTAAGTTAACGCGAATTAATCGCTCTTTTTCTCCTAGCCGAATCTTCATAAGAACCAGAGGACGTTTGTGAGTGCTTCTTAACAAGGGGTTGGCTTGTTTTTCCCCAGTCCGGACTTTAATCTTTACATTTCCCACGTATTCCGCAGTAAATTCGAGATCACCTTCCTTGGTGGGAACGATAAAGTTTAAATAAGTTTTATCATCTTGGGTGATTTCACGGATGTTGATCGCATTTAAGGAAGCGGACTTTGCTCCGGTATCTAATTTGGTGGATATGAGTAAGTTTTGGTCGACTAAAACCGCTTTTTCAACATAGCCATAAACGATTTTATCATTATCAGCCATTGCAGATCCAAAGGTTAATAAGTTAAAAAGAAAAAAAAATAGTAAGCGCATTAACCCTCCAAAACACGATACAAAAATAACTAATCGTATCAGGTTTTAGGGCATTTGGCACAGCCGAGATTTACGATCCACTATACTTTATTTTTTATTTTCTCAATACATCTATGGTAAACTTAATGATGGCCAAAGCTTTTTTGGTTCATTTTGATGCATTTTGAAAATTTACTTGCCATATAAGACTTAACAAGTTACAATTTGCAGCAACTTGGCCCCTACCTGCGAACACCATGGCTGATGTGCAACCTGATAACACATCAAATTCTCTTCAAAGGGATGTTCCCAACTTTGATAGCCGGGTTGTGAGAAAAAAAAATAAAAAAAAGAAGACCCTCTCATATCACGAGAAATTCGCTAAATCTTTACATGAACAAGCCTATATCTATGCTTTGTATGGTGCGCTGGATGGATTGAGTCTTTCATACAGCATGATCAAGTATGGTTTTGATGTGCTGTGCGCGAATAGTAATTCTTCGACTTCTGATTTAATGCATGACTGGATGTGTACGCCTGGTGGCGCTTTGATAGCCGCTACCGAGGCGATTACCATCATTGCTTTTTCCTTGTTAGCGAATACATTTAAAGATAATGATCCTAATGCCTTTAAACGCTACATCGCAATCCTTTGGCCGTATGTTCGCGATACCATGAAAGGATTAAAAAACGGTTATAAAGGGGTGCGCAGCACCATGATCGCTGCAAGCTTATTATCAGGCCAAAATGTAGCTTTTATGATTATCCCGGTCGGGGTTCTGCTTGGTGGCCTTTCCGTGTTGAATCGCTTGTGGTATCGCCGGATGGTTAACAAGCGCAAAGCTATGATGGCCATCAATGATACGATACTAAGCAACATTAAAGCGCTGGAGCGTTGGGAAGCCGAAGGTTGCGAAGTGTTAGCCATAGACAAACCGCCCAATGAAAAAACCATAAACGAGCTACCCATTAAGAAAAATGCGGCTTATATTTTTTGCGACTCAAAGCTGTTTTATATTAATAAGTTGTTTGGACAATGCATTGAGCTTACTCTAACGCAAGAGCAATATTTAGCCCTTAAAGAAAAGCTTACTCCTCAGCCTACATCAAGGCCTTTATCTGAAGTTGAATTAAGCGCCATTACCGAGACGACCACACATAAACATGCCACAATCCAGTCTACTCTTGATGAGCAGAATCAGTTTTTAAACTCCAATCGCTACAAAGGCTTAGCTTCACAATTGTACGGCGGGGTTGTCGATGGGCTTTATTTGTACATGGGGGTTTTAGGCCTATCGGTTATGGTGCCTCAGGTTTTTGTGGCGATGGCGGTTATTTGTGTGGTCTTTACTTTGGCATGCATTGTGACGCGAATGTATGAAGAGCATGCCTACCAGGAAAAGCTAAAGCAAAGCCAGGCCAAGCTTCAGTTTGCTATTTGTGGTAAAGAGTTAGAAGGGTTATGCACTGATGCGCTGAATTTGATTCGTAATACAGAGCCAGGCGCAGTTGCCACCCAAGAAGAATTTAAGGCACAGGAAGCGATAATAACCGCATTTAAAGCGAAGCATGATGAGTTTATTGAGCGTCGCAATGCGTTAAGCGAACAATTAAAACTCTCTATAGCTTCAGCCGCATTAGCTGGTTTGCGGCATGGGTTGGCTGCCTATAGCGCCATTGCGAGTGTTTTATTCGCTACGGCCACAGTATACGCCATTATTGGGGCTGCTTTTCCGCCTGTTCTTATCATTTCAGCCGTTTTGTCTGGTTTAGCCTGCCTGATTGGCTTTACCGCTTTTTCTCTTTATAAAAATTATCATGATCAAGGAGAACAAGATGAAAGCTTAGCAGAAAATGGCGCCACGCTTGACATATTGGTCAATAAAATAAAGGAAGTCAAAGCAGAATCGCGCGATAAGATTAATCAAATCGAGTCATCTCATGTTAAAAATGCGATTTATGAGAGCATGGAGGTTAACCCCTCCCCGCAATACCAATTCCAGGAATGGTTTGAAGTTGTACGCTCCTTATTTTCAGGCTTAGCAAAAGGTCAAAAATCGATAGATTTCACTTTAAATCCATTGCAAGAAATAGATGAACAAGGCCACTATCAAGAAACCCCAGTCATGTTAGGTCTTGCAGCGGGAAGTGCCGTAATCTTTTCAGTTGTTCTAGCCTTAAGAGCGCTTGCCAGGGGGATTGGAAAACCAAAGTTAGGTGAAGAACCAAGTAGCACGGCCAACGATTCTGCTACTGCCAATTCCGTCAATATCGGGCCGGAGGCTAGACCAGGATTGGATGCTGAGCCAGATCCAGAGATTCACCTTCAACCCATCACTCAAGAGCCCGAGCCCCCAATCACGCCGTCACCTACCCATTCTTCTTCTTCGATAGGAGCCAGCCTGGAAAACCATGGTTTTTGGAACACTAAAGGTAGACGACTGGAGCGCAGTACAAGTGTGGGGCAGTTGCCAAGCCAAGGGGATAAAGACTGGCGTGAAGAGAACCGGCCGCTTACTCCCGGGCCCCGTACAACTCTGGGTTTAACTTAGGATCATTATACATTTTAAATTGATGATACACTCTGAAGGTTCTGGTTTTATCTTGTACTTCGCCAAGCAGTTGGACTAAACACTCCTGCAACTGAGCTTGTTGGGCTTCGATAATCAATAATTTATTTAAACAGGTTTGACGATGGCTTTCATCAACGTCTGTGCGTTCGGTTTGAAGCGTCATATGATATGCTTTTAACGCCAGAATCGATAATCGATCAATCATCATCCCAGGGGTTTCTGAATTTACAGGACAATCGAGATGAGACGCCGGTTTTAGTTGCTGAAATAACCAGCGATCCATGGATTCCATGCGGTTGTTTCGTTGCTGGTTGCAATGATCGATTTCACGCTTCGCTTGGTATACATACTCAAATCCTTTATCGTCTCTTCTGGCACGGTCTTCCGCGTGCCACAGTTGATAATTAAAGGCATGGTTTTCAGCAGCCAAGGTTAAAAAAGGGCTGTCTGCTTGCTCTAGTCTTATTTCATTATTTTTTTTCCAGGAAAGAATGTGCTCGTGTTGCAAGGCAACAATTTGGTGTACGAAGGACTTAAAGGACATAACACTCCTACTTCAAAAAGCTAGCGATTGTCAATTGATCCTAAACTATACCTTAATAATTCATATTTCCAAAATAAACACGCCCTATAGCCTATAGATAGGTACCATCAGACTCCATAATCAATAGGCGCGATGGATTTGCTCAATCAAATCAGCCTAATTTTTATTGGCCAAGATCCCATATACGTTGCCTAGTTCGTAAGCTATTTTTGGACTTGACCAAATTAAATGATATTGCCGAGCTGAGGTTCGTGTTAAGCTGTAATTTACTAATGAATTGGATAAATGGAGTGATCATGAGATTTTTGATTACCTTATTAATGGGCGTAATGTCATTTCTAGCCAATGCACAAGATATTTTGCCATTAGGGTGTAAACCTGTGGCTGTGACCCAAGGGACTGTTAAACTCAGTACCTCAAAACCAACCTTAGTGATGATCCATAATATCTCTTCCTCTGACTTATGGGTAACCCATCCTGTGTCTGACCCAAGTGCAAGCGCCGGCTGGAGTAGTCGCTTGCAGGTCGGGAATTGGTCAGCCCTTGCTTTGACGGAAAAGGAATTTGAGTTGAGTTGCATTGAATCAAAGCCAGGACATGAGCAGCAAATTCCTTGTTCAAATGCGCTGGCAGTTTGTACCTTTGATGAACTTACTTGGCCTCAGAAAAACGATGATGGAACGTATTGGGCTGGAGAAGATCTCTCTTTAAACGCGTTAAAAGGTTATATCGGGCGTCGTGGATTTGTCATTCCGGTTTCTCAATCTCCAGAAGAGTAGTAATATGAATAGAAAATCTAACCTAGATCAATAAACTGGTGAATAAAACGTGAGTAAAAAAACAAAAAAACCGCCTTATAAGCAGGATCCACACTATCAAAGAGAACGTGAAAAATACTCGGATCCTATTCCCAGTCGTGAACTCATTTTGCAGATTCTCGAAGCTTATGGACGTCCAATCTCTCGTAATCAATTGATCAGTAAATTAGAACTTATAGACGAAGCTAAGCAGGAGGCTTTAGGCTTTCGTTTGCGAGCCATGGTCAGAGATGGTCAAATTATGCTTGACCGGCGCGGTCGTTATTGTTTAATGGATAAAATTAACCTGCAACGCGGAACGGTGCAAGGTCATCCAGATGGGTTTGGTTTCTTCATTCCGGATGAAGGAGATGAAGATATGGTACTATCCGCAAAAGAAATGCGGGCGGTCATGCATAGAGATGTGGTGTTAGCTTATCCAATAGGGGTAGATCGTCGCGGACGAGCCGAGGCCAAAATCCATGAAGTGATAGAGCACGCCAATACCAATGTTGTGGGCCGATATTTTTCTGAGCATGGCATTGGCTTTGTGGTTCCTGACAGTAAACGACTGACGCAAGATATTTCAATTCCTTCTGAATTTGGTAATGGCGCTAAAGATGGCCAAATTGTACTGGTTGAGCTATTGGCTTATCCCAGTAAGCGTACGCAAGCCGTCGGAAAAGTAGTGCATATCTTAGGTGAGCATATGGCCCCAGGAATGGAAACAGAAATTGCCATTCTTGCACATGGCATTCCATCTGAATGGCCGGAGGATGTTGCGGCGGCAGTCACCAATACCCCGATGCACGTCAACGAAGAGCAGGTTGGGGATCGAACCGATTTACGCCATCTCCCTTTTGTGACCATAGATGGTGAAGATGCGAGAGATTTTGATGATGCCATTTATTGTAAAACAACGCCCAAAGGCGGATTTCAATTATGTGTAGCCATTGCTGATGTCAGCCATTATGTAAAAATAGATTCTCCACTGGATAGAGAAGCGGCTCGGCGTGGAAACTCCGTTTATTTTCCTGGCAAAGTAGTCCCTATGCTGCCGGAAGCGCTGTCCAATGGGATTTGCTCCTTAAATCCCAATGTAGATCGCTTGTGCATGGTGGCGGAACTTGGTATTTCTGCGCAAGGCAAGATAACGCGCTCTCGGTTTTATCGCGCCGTTATCCATTCGCATGCCCGCCTAACTTATACACAAGTAGCCCATTGGCTTGAACAAGGCGAGGCAGAAAAACAATATCAAGCAATATGGCCAATGCTACAAACGGCACATTCTTTATTCCAAGCACTACTACATACTCGTAAACAACGGGGTGCTATCGATTTTGATACAACCGAAACAAAAATTGAATTCGATGAAAATCGCAAAATTCAACGAATTGTACCAGTGATTCGGAATGATGCGCATCGGCTGATCGAAGAATTTATGTTAGCGGCGAATGTTGCGACCGCTCGATTTTTACAAAAATCGAGTATTCCAACGCTCTATCGGGTTCATCCGGCTCCGGAAGAAGATAAAATACTGCAATTACGGCAATTTCTAAATGAAATGGGGTATCAACTGGGTGGAGGGAAAAAGCCTAGTCCGAAAGACTTTCAAGCGACTATGGAAAAATTACAGGGTAAGCCAGAGCAACACTTGGTTGAAACGGTGATGTTGCGATCGTTAAAACAAGCGCAATACATTGAATCCAATGACGGCCATTTTGGACTGGCTTATTCTGCTTATACCCATTTCACCTCCCCCATCCGACGTTATCCGGATTTATTAATCCATCGTGCCATCGGACATTTGCTGGACAATAATCCAGTGGACTCTTTTGAATACGATGAAGAAGATATGAATCGACTGGGCAAGCATTGTTCGGCTACAGAGCGCCGCGCCGATGAGGCCACTCGCGAAGTGGTGGCTTGGCTAAAATGTGAATTTATGCAGGATAAATTAGGCCAGGTCTTTCGTGGCAGGATTTCTGCGGTCACTGGATTTGGCATTTTTGTTGAATTAGAAGAATATTACATTGAAGGTTTAGTCCACGTTACGTCTTTAAAGAATGATTACTATGCGTTTGATCCCATTAAGCATCGATTAGTTGGCGAACGAACAGGCCAAGTCTATCATTTAGGGGACAATATGACGGTCATGGTCGCTCGGGTTGATTTAGATGAGCGAAAAATTGATTTTGAGCCTGTCACTGATGAGGACTTAGATTCAGATGAGTGAGCAGTACATTTATGGGGTCCATGCCGTGATGGCATTATTGGACAATCCTAAACGTTTTATCAAGCAGCTATATATTAGTCAGGAGCGTCAGGATAAAACAATCAACAACGTCTTAGCGATGGCACAGTCACGTCATGTTCCTATTCAAACCTGTTCCTCACAGACCATGAATCAAAAATTTTCCGATAAAAACCATCAAGGAATCGTGGCGTTAGCCGAATCATTGCCTGAGTATTCCGAACGTGATATTCCCGAACTATTACAACAAGATGAACGTCCTCCATTGCTGTTAATTCTAGATGGGGTCACCGATCCGCATAACTTAGGGGCCTGCTTACGCAGCGCGGATGCAGCGGGCGTTGATTTTGTTGTAATTCCAAAAGATAAAAGCGCGGGTATTACCCCGGTTGTGAGTAAAGTTGCTTCGGGCGCTGCCGAAACCATTCCGGTGGTTCGAGTGACCAATCTTGTCCGAGCAATGGAGGCCCTTAAAGAGCGTGGCGTATGGATTTATGGGGCAGCGGGCGAAACCCAACACTCCATTTATTCACTTGATTTAAAAGGACCCATTGCCTTGGTTATGGGGGCTGAGGGAAGTGGTCTTCGCCGTTTAACCAGAGAACATTGCGATTCGTTATTTTCATTGCCCATGCATGGCGCGGTGACGAGCTTGAATGTATCTGTTGCCGCTGGAATCTGCTTGTATGAAGCCGTACGACAAAGACGTTGAGGTTCGATTGAATTGACAATAACACTTGGCCCGACTGGTTCGGGCCAGCTCACGTTCTTATTTTTCTAAAAACTGGTGAACAGTTTTCACAAGTCTTGACACTAATTCATTCACCTCATCCTCACTCATGATCAAAGCGGGTAACAGTCGAATAACGCGTTCGGCGGTAATGTTTAGTAACAGGCCATGTTCGAGTCCGGTAAGACGTATGTCCATGGCAGGTCGGTCGAGCTCGATCCCTAGCATGTATCCTTTGCCACGAATCGTACGAACGTTGGGGTGGCTATCGAGTTCGTCTATGAGCTTGTCATGTAACATGATTGAATTTTTGGCGACTTTCTCACAAAGATTATCGCGCTTAATGACTTCTAAAACGGTCAAAGCGGTGGCGCAGGCTAGAGGATTGCCGCCAAATGTGGAGCCATGCATCCCCGGTTTAAATAAATCACAAGCCTGTTTGCTCATCATGCAAGCTCCAATCGGCATACCATTGCCGAGACCTTTGGCGGTGGTCAAAATATCAGGCGTTATTCCAACATCCATACATGCAAATAATTTACCTGTGCGACCGTTTCCAGTTTGGATTTCATCAAAGATTAACAACCATTCCTGTTTTTGACATAGCTTAGCTAATTCGCGCAAATACATTTCATCGGCAACCACAATGCCCCCTTCTCCTTGAATGGGTTCGATCATAACGGCAACGACATCGTCCCGATTGGCAGCAATGGTATGAATAGCATCTAAATCATTATAAGGCGCGCGAATAAATCCCGGTACTAAAGGCTCAAACCCCGCTTGGACCTTGCGGCTCCCGGAAGCGGATAAAGTAGCCATAGTACGGCCATGAAAAGCGCCATCCATTACAATAATAGAAGGGGTTTCTATGCCTTTCTTATGACCATAAAGCCGCGATAATTTTATGGCGGCCTCATTAGCTTCCGCGCCAGAGTTGCTGAAAAAAACCTGCTCCATGCCAGCCATAGCGGTTAGTGTTTCAGCCAATCGTTCTTGCTCTTTGATGCGAACCATATTGGAAGTATGCAGCAATTTTCCAGCTTGTTCTCGAATGGTGTTGGTGACGTCCGGGTGAGCATGGCCTAGTCCGCAGACGGCAATGCCTGTAAAGGCATCCAGATAAGCATTGCCTTTCTCATCGTACAAATAGATCCCCTCTCCGTGGGTAAAGGAAATGGGCAGTGGGTTATAGGTTGTCATCAAAGCCATGTTCACTCCTGTTAAGGCAAGACCTCCTTGTCGAAGCTAATCAACAAGGAACATCTACAGATTCACTATCAGAGATTTTCTTCAGCAAAATCCCAGTTTACCAAACTCCAAAAAGAATTAATGTACTCGGGACGAGCGTTGCGATAATCAATGTAATAAGCATGCTCCCATACATCGCAGGTTAGAATGGCTTTTAATCCTTCAGTCATCGGCGTGCCTGCGTTGCTGGTGCTCATGACCTTTAAATTACCTTCTTTATCTTTGACCAACCAGGCCCACCCAGAACCAAAGGTAGTAGCAGCCGTTTGCGTAAACGCTTCTTTAAATTTATCAAAAGAACCAAATGATTGCTTAATGGCATCAAGTAATTTTCCTGTTGGTTCACCCCCGCCATTAGGGCTCATAGAATGCCAATAAAAGGTGTGATTCCAAACCTGTGCCGCGTTGTTGAATACCCCTCCTGAAGACTGCTTGATGATTTCTTCAAGTTCCATATTGGCATAGTTGGTTCCGTCAATCAGCTTGTTCAGATTGTTGACGTAAGCTTGATGATGTTTACCGTAGTGATACTCCAGAGTTTCTACAGAAATATGGGGCGCAAGCGCGTCTTTGGCATAGGGTAATTGCGGTAAAGTAAAGCTCATATTTTTCTCCTCCTGATAATGGTGGGGGTAAGTGTAGCAGGATAATACCGAGTTTCAATGTATTCGTATAACGTTGGCTTCGTACCGGACAAAAAACCACTGAGCTAATACGTGCCCGTGCCCAATGAAATGGTGCCCGTGCCCGGTTTTTAGAGGGTTAAAAGATAAACTTAGCGCTTGCAGCAGCCCACCTAATTCACCAAAATACCTATTTTTTTGCGAAGAAAAAGATGTATTGTTATGGAGAACCGTGAACTTGCAGCAATGATAAACGCCTATTTTAACTGGAACAAGTGCCGTATGCATTGTTTTGTTGGGATGTTGCTTGCGCTCATCCAAGTGAGAACGATCAATTGAACAGAATTAGCATGCGGTTTTGCGAGTCTTGCCAGCATAGAATCACGTTACAAACGCATTAGACGGTTTTTCAAGGAAGTCACGATTGATTTCACGCACTTAGGCAACCTGGATGAATATCCGTAGGGACGATAAGGAGACCGAGCGCGAATATCATCAAGGCCCGAGTGAATTAAAACAGTTCTCACTCATTGAATGGCCGGATATACGTATGCATATATAGCCATTACACTTCAAAATCCGAAATTAGGTTCACTGACAATTTGAAATTTATCAGTGAGCCTAGCTCTCAATAATTTCTTTTTACGCCCAATTTGTTTGAAGAAAGTAGTTATG
>NZ_CAAAIW010000028.1 GCF_900640115.1 Legionella yabuuchiae | reverse complement strand
GAAAATAAACCTTATCGAGCAAAACAACCCCCAGTGGCTTGATTTGGGCATCGGATTATTTTGATGGATGGTTGCCCGCCTGCGCGGGCATGACAGGTTTTTTGTCATGTACAGGGGCAGGAAGGTACGAAATTTACCAGTGCCTTTCTATACCCGTAATCGTTCAAAATGCGTGATTTATGCTTTTTCTTTTTCGCCCTGCCGCATTTTGAATATGATTGATTTCCCAGATCAAATTTACGCGGTGGGTTTGGTTGATCGCACTAGGGCTCTAAAAAGATTGCGGAAGTAGTTTTTATAAATTAAAAACTCAGGATGAAACTGCACGCCTAAAAAAAATTGTTTTCTTGGATCTTCGATGCATTGCACGATTTTATTTTTTTCAGAAGCGCTAATCACAAGGTCACGCCCGAGTTGACTGATAGATTGCTTATGAAGACTATTCACTTTTATCTCAGATTTTTGTACTAGTACAAATAATTTACTTTCTTTCTCGATATAAATCATTTTTCTAAAGAAGATATAGCCTATTAGATTTGATGGGTATTGCGCTTTTTCATACGCTTTCACGATGTCTAAATGAAGCGTTCCAGAACGAAATACATTCATGAGCTGACACCCCCGACATAGACCAAACACGGGGATATTTTTTTTCTCGGCCAAGGTTAAATGAGCAAGCTCTAATTCATCGCGTTCGGGTTCATAGGGGTAGCCCTGCTTTTTCGTATCCCCATATAACTCAGGATTTATATCCACTCCCCCACATAAAACCAAACCATCATAATCAAAAAAATTTGAATTTTTTTGTGCAGTGATGCATTTAGCAGTGCCGCCTGCTAACCAAATGGCTAATTTCACAAAAAAAATTGCTACTCTCGATTGGTTAACGGAGTGGGTAATAGCAATAACAGGTCGATTGCTCATAACGCTTGCAGATAATTTGAAGTGGTATTAATCCATTTATCTTTATTTAAAAAAATGGATTGCCGCTCCAAAGCTAAGTATTCTTTCGCCATCTCCTCTTGCACAGAATCATTCGCTGCAAGCTTTTCGATGTACAGCCACCGTCTCCATTCGGTTGTGAAATTCCAATCAGGCAAATTTAAATTCGAATTCGCTAGACGATAATGAAGCGTAGGGCGTGCATGAATCAATTTTGAGCCTATTTTTTCTTTCACCGTTTGTTCATCAATATACATAAATAATGGCAACATATCTAACGCGCGGTTACGCGTACGATTGTAGCGAATATAATCATCTATTAAGGTATGCATGGTTGGTTGATAGTCGGACTGCAAAATCATTTTTTTGTACGCCTGCGGGTACTCATTAATAAAGGGGGATGCCGCTCGACTAAAATCAACATCAATTTCATTTCTTAGCCAATCACTAAGCAACACATACGCACGCAAATAACTTAGAATACAGGCAGCGGATAAAGAAGGAACATCAGGATTAATATGTACCCCAAACGCCGCAATTTTTGAGGTGTATGTCCCCTTTGCCCCATGTTCACGTAGATCTTCTACAATCGGATCCAATGATTGAATGGATTGAATAGTCACGGGCGGGGTTATGATTTCTATTGGGATAATTTCATCAAGTGCTGAAGAAATAAACCGATGAATATAGCCTTTGATATCAATTTTATTTTCTTGTCGATTTTTTTCTGATTCAGCCGCCAGCTGCTTTAAAAGATGCGCATCCAGCTCCACTTTAAATTCGCCAAGGCATGAGTCTTTTAATACGTATTCATTTTGATTGAGCCGCTTAATATTTCCCGAAAAAAGATTTTTTAAGAGTTGGATGGATTCTTCAATCGAAATACCCACATATTCAATTTCAAATCCCACAAGACGATCATGTCCCTCATGGTTTTTTAGATAAGGGGGAAATAAATCCTTAGAAGCGGTGTCATGTTGACTATTCATCCACGCTCAAGAAACTGGAAAAAAGAGTTATTTTAAACAATAAATTAATATACGTTATAAAACAAGCTGACTTGTGTGGCAATCCAGAACTAGAATTACTTAAGCGACAATCGGTTTCTTAAAGACAAGTATCGTGGTGAAGATGAAATTATGAAAATAAAGGTGTTAGGGACTCGGCGTGAAGTTGAACCTTCAGCGCCTTATCATTCTCATCATTCTCATCATTCTGGTTTATTAATTGATGATACGTTTTTGCTCGATTGTGGGTAGGAATCCTTTTTAGACGATGATCCTGAATTCATCGTTATTACTCACCTTCATCCTGATCATACATTTTTGTCAAAGAGCCGAAAAACGCATGATCAATCAACGCAGCCATAAGCCAATTTACGACTCCTCAAGAGCCAATTTGACGGAGACAACGTTCATTAAATCTTTAAGCGTTAGAATCCCATAGAGCTTATTATTTTTCGTCACGATCATACGGCTAATATTGTTCGCGTTCATGGTCAGCAACGCTTTCATCACTTTGGTATCCGCATCAATGACGGTCGTTTCCGAACAAGGACGCATAACGTCGCTGACTTTAGTTGAAGACCATTGTTCTTTATCCAGCGCTTTAACATCCTTTAGTGAAATACACCCCACTAACTTGTTTTGTTTCACAACTGGATAAAGCTTATGATAATGCTGTAAAAAATAATCGGACATTAAAGTATCAATCGTCACGTTTTGATCAACCGTCACGACATCTGTTTTAGCATAAGCTTTAACAGGCTCATCGGTAAATACTTGTCGAATCAACACGTTCTGATAAGAGGTTTTGGAAATATATTGCAGGAAAAATCCTAGAATAAATAGCCAAATACCCGAAATTATAGCGCCCCATAAAAACTGAAGAACACCAAGCATAATTAAGGTAAACCCCAACACTGCCCCACCTTTGCAGGCGATATCGGTTGCCCATTTTAAGTCTTGTTTCCACCACCATAAGGTCGCACGTAATAATCTTCCTCCATCAAGGGGAAACGCTGGCAATAGATTAAAAATTCCAAGAATAATATTAATAATAAATAAATACTGAATCACACCGGTCACTTGATCTTGCCATTGCAAGTAGTAGCCCAGTTGGGCTAGACAATAAAACCCTATCCCTAGAGCTAAGCTAAATATTGGCCCAACCACAGCCATTAAAAATTCAGATTTTGGATTCGGCGGCATATCGGTCATATTGGCAATTCCGCCAAAAATAAATAACGTGATCCCTTCCATGGGTATACCATATCTACGACCAACCAACGAATGACAAAGCTCATGAAACACAATGGACAAAAAAAGCCCAATGACGCCAAATACCCCCATAATCCAATACGTTCCTGCGGAAAAATCTGGATAATTTGCCGGGAAATAACCGACAGCAAGCGTCCATGTCACGAGAAAGGCAAGAATCAGCCAAGAGAAATCTAATCGGACATCAAATCCAGCTAAAGTGAACAAATGAAGGCCAGATTTCATTGGTTTGGATGTCAGCTTTTTATCTTTCATAGCATCAAATTCCTTTTCTTAAACTCACGGTTCTTATTATGAACCTAGATTAGTTAGCACATTTGATCAAATACCCGTCTTGGGGGTTGATGGCGCAACTAAAGTAAAGAAATTATCTAATAAAAAAAGAATGCCTACGGGCAAACAGATCATCAACGCCAATAACCATAATCAGTCAGACACTCCATGCCAGAGCGATGTGTTCCTCTTGATTAATTTTTCCTTAAATTGAAGTTTCAGAAAAGTAATCTATTCTTAATTCAGCAAGAAAAGGAATTGACTAAAATAATAAGGAGTCCATTATGCACGTTAGAGACATTATGACCTACAGCCCGGAATACGTCACGACGAATAACACCATTATCGAAGCGGCCTCAAAGATGAAAAAGTTTGATACGGGCTTTTTGCCCGTTGTGGATGAAACCACCGATGAAATCGTAGGTACCGTAACAGACAGAGACATTATAATTAACGGACTTGCTGATAAAAAAGAAGCCACAACCCCCGTAAAATCGGTGATGGATTCTGATGTTTATTATTGCTTTGAAACTGATAAAGTTGAAGAAGCCACCCAAAAAATGAAAAATAAACAAATTCATCGCTTGATGGTTTTGAATGACGATAAAAACTTATTGGGCGTTATTTCTTTAGGCGATATCGCCTCCCATTATTCGCGTGATGAACTCGTTGGTGAAGCGTTAAAGCAAATTTCTCGTCCTTAGCCTTGTTCGATGCACCTTGATTGGTGCATCGCTAATACATCGATTTTAAACGACCTTAATATTGAACGATCACGGGTATAAGTACTGTTCTTGACATTTAATTTCAGCATGCGAAAAATGAATAAGACGAATAGGGTAAATTAATAAGGCTGGAATACATATGGTTGGTCAACTCATCACAAGAAACGTGGATATTTTTCAGTGCCCAGCACCCGAAAAGCATGAGGCAGTGTCTGAAATTACCTTCGGTGATTTGCACGGCAATGCTCTGAATCTATTGCACAGCTTACTACGCCACGGAATTTGTGAACTCCCCAAAGAAAACTATGACCGAATCGTAGACATCTATTGTTTACCAGAATGGAAGCTTACTTCCGAGAGTATCGCTGAATTTAACCAACTGATTTCCTCCCTTAAGGTTATTAACCAGGAAGTGTTCGTCAGGTTTCTAGGCGATGAATTAGGCGATCGAGGTCAAAACGATTATTTTGTTTTAAAAATGCTTGAGATAATTCATCAAAACGATCTCAAATTTGAAATTTTATTATCCAATCATGGCATAGCGTTCGTTGACGCCTACGAATCTTATGATAAGACTGGAGTATTTGATTCAGAATTAATTGTTTATTTTCAACGCATTTCACTTAGAAATCTTGACTCATTAATTCAGCGAGGCATTGTTTTCCTTGACGAAATATATCGTATTATCAACCGGCATTATAAACCGCATTTAAAATTACTCTCCTGTTCTCTGGATAAATACGGAAAAGAGATCACTATTTTTTCCCACGCGAAGATTGACCTTAGCGTGATTGAAGCGCTAGCTGATTTGTTTGAAGTAGTTTATCGTGAGGACAGCCCGCAAGAGTTGGCCTTGACCATTCAGCAAATTAACTTAAATTTTTCAAAAGCCGTTCTAGAAGAAAAGGTTAACTTTATATCCTCCATTAAGCATCGTTCATGGAAATTTCATAATACTCATTCTAATCCCGTTGAGTTCCTCATTTGGAATCGAAACCATGAAATTTTAGATAGACCCGCCAACCATACCCTCTACTCCTATCGCTTAAAATTTATCCACGGCCATGATTCTACTGAAGAACCTTATGAGCATCTTGTTACCCTGGATAGTATGCTTGGCAAAGGAGAAAATTATCATATAGAAGAAGCGCGGGATTATCTTTCCAATGACGTACAAATTTTGTCCTATACCTCTTCAAGTCGTGGTGATAGGGATTTTTCGTTTGAGTCGGATAAGGACAGTGTCTGTTTTACGGATAAATCAAGCAGTGAGGATGAAGAAGCGAGCGGTGTAGATAAAGAAGAAAATAGTGATGAGCAGAGGTCTTCTTCACGGCAAGATTTCCGCTCGTACAGCCGTTTTTTTGACGATAATACTCACGTCGAAGCTTTCTTTGAGGAGGAGGCTGAACTTAGCTTTAAAGCTTTTAAATTTTAATTCTTTGAACTTTTGTACCGCCTACGCGAATTCTTACCTGAAGAGAAAAAATGTCTTTTTGATGAAGTGATGGCTAAAAAACTGAGGAAATAATTTTTTTTCTTAATGTTCATATTTACGTAATCTTTTAGAGATATACTTAATTTAAGAAAATCATATTTTAGGTAAAATAATGCCACAGACTCATTCGCAACTGTATCAACGATTAAGAAAAGATCATAGTCAATTGAACGTGGATGTATTAGTACAGAAAATCCAAGCTAACGACTTGCCAAATGAAGCCAATGGGCAAGGGATTTACGATCAAATGGTTGATCTTTTTCGAGAGCACAGCGACGCACAATTTGGGATTGTTTCTAAATTATGTGAAAACAATGAATGGGTTCGTGATGCTACGAAGTCCACTCCTCTTGCTGAGAGAATTTTGCATACTGCTCCAGTCATTGAGGCGAACAATACCCTACTAAGATGTTTATCTCGTCTTCGTCCCATTGACTATGTTATTGCTCAAAAATACCCTAACGAAGAGCTAAGTAAGAAGCTACGAACCGAAATAAAAGATGAATTTGCTAAGTTAGTAGAAAACGTCCTTACTAAAGTCCATAGCAACAACAGCAAACAAGCAAAACTTCGAGCCATTAAAACCTTAGAAAAAGACTTTGATACATTGTTAGTACGGCAACTCTATGAAGCCAATCTTACCCAAGGATGTGAAACTGGAAAAGATTGTAAAAAATTACTGAGCCATTATCGAGTTTTATCAAGCTTATTAGTACCTGCGCGGCCCTTAGTAACCCTAACCTATGATGCTCAAAACAAGGTTTTTCAACGTGAAACGCAATATCCTGTCACTAAAAAAACGGACATGCAAAAACAGGTGCTAGCAACCACTTTTGATTTAAACCCCTACCCTGTTGCTGCCGATAAAACCGCTCAAACGGCACAAACATTAGCTACGCAACAAGCCAATGCCTGCTTTGCGGAATTAATGAGCCAAGACGACCGTGCCCTACCGGCCCAAAGTCGAAAAATTCATTTAATTGGTGCAAGAAATGCTTTTATTGTTAAAAATGAATTATTTTTTAATGTTGAACCACAACATATTGAAGTGGCTCGAACAAAAGATGCATTCCCTGAAGATACGTTATGGATGGCAAGAACTGGGGTTCCAGTCTATGTTGGAAAAGGAGAGTCAGCCAAACGGATACAGGATCACACGTGTGAAAACTTAGAGCAAATTCGTCAAGCCGCTCAAGAAATAATCCCAAGAGCTTCTGAAAGAGTATTAAAGCTTCATCTTACCACTCTTAATACTGATTCTTATCATGAAAATCAGCACATTATGATTCGCCATCTCTATCAAGCGACTCGTGATAATAACGACAATCAGGACGATTTATCCTATATTCCCGTTAACATCATAGGTACGGCTCGTAGCCTTGATTTGGCACCCAGTTTAACCTTTGATGCCGGAGATCATCGACCAAGTGGTATCGCTCCTTTAGCCAAAGCAACGCGCGCTAGGAGCGCGGTCGAAGTGGTGCTAAAAGCCTGCCGCACACCAGAAACATTAAGCGTGGTTCATTGCGCCAGCGGACAAGACCGAACGGGAACCATCGTTGAGAAAGCAATACAAACCTGGATGGAAAAGCACTATAAAGTTCATAGGCTTAACACTGACTCTATTCAAAGTATGCGTGCAGAAGGCGGTAATGCCGCTGAAATAGCAAGTCATCATATCTCCGGCTCACCTGGAATGAAAACTGTTTCTAGATCTGGTGCTACGTTTAATGAACAGGCGAACGCACAATTTTATCGTGAAAGCGCTGATTTAAACTTGAGTAACCCTATTGGTTCCGTCAGCTGGCTTAAAACACCGAGTAAAAAAGCGAACGAGGCGTATGAGCAACAATTACAGGCTTTTGAATCCAGCTTACAAGCCTTAGCTCAGAACCTCTCTGGAAATAGCAACAACCATAAACTATTCGTCCAGGGAAAGATTATCCTGAAGCAGGTTAAACTAATTTCTAAAAGGGCACAGCTCACTTCAAAGGAAATTTCAGATTTAACCTTGGTATTATCTTGCAGCGATCGAGCCTTACACGCACCAGAAGACGAAGTCAATATTCGTAAATTAGCCGGTCTTTCAAAAGAAGTTTCTGGTCATGCCTCCCCAAAATGGCGAACACTTGGGGCTGCTCTTGCCATCTTTGGCTGTATTGCCTTAGTGGTGGCTGGCGTTTTAGCAGCTATCCCAAGCGGTGGAACCAGTTTGTTGCTCGCTGTTGCTGGAACGGCAGGCTTAAAAGCTGGCGTAGCTGGGGCCACAGCTTCAGGAGTGGTTGGATTAGGTTTATTTCATAGAAACAAAACCCAAGGACTGGCCAAATCGATTAAAGACATGAAATCCACTCTTGAGGACCTTAGGAAACAGGAAGAATCCTCACCGGACCCGTTTAGACCAGATTAACATTAATTAATCGCCAACTGAGCTTGCCCTCTGAGGCTAAATAAATAGGTTGATGCTGGCATTCTCCTTGAGACTCAACCGTCGCATAACGAATTTGTAAAACAGTCTTGGAATCTTCGCTAGCAGTGATCAACCAATGATGACTTCCACTATGCTCATTATTTCTCACAATGAGAACGCATTCGTAATGCCCTAAATCGCTAACGACAAATTTAAATACTTTTCCTTCGCGTTCAATACTACATCCTTTATCTGGAATGATATTAATTGCAGAATTAGGATGATTATCCTGAATGACACACTCATTTCTAGCATAAGATGTGAGATCTGATGCGATAAGACTTACCGCACTTTCCAATTGATAAAACGCTTCATGACGAGCCAGGCTTTGAGTATTAAACTTGGAGTACAAAAAAACGCCTTGCATTAAAGATAATATCAACAGTGTTAATGTGGCTATCATTAACAGAGTGGTAAAAAACACCATCCCGTGGTTAGCGCAACCGTACACTAAATTGCTTGTTCTGTTCATTGAGCATCTCTAGATGGATTCGCACAATTTTGCCTACCGGTTGAGTAACTAGTGAAATTGTCATTGATTTGACAAGAGGAGTTAGCTCTTCCTTGTGGTTTTGTTTGTAAAAGAGTGACTCGGAGTGGTTGTTTCTTTGTATCAAGTATTCTTCGTTAATCCAGTGGCCAATGTAAATGGGCTCATGAAAATTAAATAAGAATGGCTTTTCCAGGGTTATCATAACTTTGTCTCCCTTGGTACGTACGCGATGTATCTTCTGAACCTCCGCGTGATAGCAGTCTGCAATGAGTACCAATTGATTGGTTTTAAATGCTTTACCCGTTAAAAGGGTTTGATCGCTTAATAAGACTTCAACCATCTCAAATGATTCATTCATTCGTTGAATGCGTATCCTTGATGTGCCTTGCTCGATGTTTAAAGCGCTTAATGATCGGTTTTGTTGAGTCCGATCAGCGGTAACCAAGTGTTCTAAATTCAAACAGGGAGTAAATCCAGCATGTCGAATACTGTGGCGCATTAAATCCACCACTAACTGCAATTCAATATCTTGCTCCATGGCATGACTTATATATTGCACATGATGTTTTACGCTCAAAAATTGATTGATGACCATTAATACCAAAATACTGGATATAAACATCCCGATTAAAACTTCAGTAAGGCTAAAGCCCAAGCGATGGCATTTCATCCTAACAATAGGCGGCGCTTAAGCGAACGGTGGCCATCAACTTGCAGTACGGGCTCATTCCAGGCAATTTCAAGTTCCGACTCCTTATTACGGTTAATGATCGTACGCTGAAACATAGACGGGTTAAAAAACTCAAGCCGGACTTCTTCAGACATAGAGTCCAATTCGTTTAAGGCATGGTTTTGAAGGTGAAATTGATTAAAGACTCGAGTCATTTGCCATTGCTGATGCAATAAAGCCAGTGAAATCGTCGTGATTAAGGCGAGTGAAATCAGCACTTCAGTTAAAGAAAATCCATTGGTTTGGTGCATGGTTTGTTCATCCTGAGGTTGGTCCGTGCATAGAATAACTTGACCCCTTCCATCGATGCAATCATTATTTAACAACAATTTCCTTTTGACTCCAGGTTCGTTAATATATACTCATGACCTTTAGCCTGGTCGATTTGCTGTATAGATTTTATTTAGTCACCTTGTTTATATCGTTATTGCTTTAGCGCTCTAACCTTATAATAAATCTTCAGGAGAAAGACTTATGGCTTGTGATTACCACGTACTCCCCCATCCAGGAATCCAAACGCTTTCTCCTTACATTCCTGGCAAGTCTATCGAGCAACTTGCGGATGAGCTAGGCTTGACGGATATCATCAAATTAGCCAGTAACGAAAATCCACTTGGCTGTAGTCATAAAGTTACCAAAGCCTTATCAGCACTTTCCGGCCATGCGATAGCCAGGTATCCTTCACCCTATCACAGCCCGCTTTTGAAAAACCTCAGTACGAAATTAGGCATAACACCTGATATGATCACGCTTGGCAATGGCACCGACATGCTTATTCCTCTGATTATTAATTGCTTTGCGCTACACCAAGAAAAACACGTCTTAACCCATAATTATGCGTTCAGCTCTTACGCAATTTATTCAAAAATTTTAGGCGTTCCTGTGGTGAGTACGCCAGTAGATGAGCACTGGACGGTTGATATCAAGGCTATGGCTTCCGCTTGCAATGAACATACTGCTGTTATTTTTCTGCCCAATCCCAATAACCCCACAGGAATCCCAGTAAAACATCGAGACATTGAGTACCTACTGAACCACATACCAGAATCAACCTTGTTAGTTCTTGACGAAGCCTATGTGGAATATAATTCTGAGGATCAAGAAAATGATAGCCTCCAATTGTTACAACATTATCCAAACCTCATTATCACACGTACCTTTTCAAAGGCCTATGGCCTCGCTGGGCTTCGCCTAGGGTATGCCATTGCCGCACCGGAAGTAACGGCCTTGTTGACAAGAATTAGCCCCCCTTTTTTTGTAAACTACGCGGCCTTAGTCGCGGCGAATGCTGCTTTAGGAGATGAACAATTTATTCAGGAAACGTTAGCGCTCAATCAACAAGGGTTAGCGCAATTAAAATTGGGCTTAAAAAAATTTAAATTAACTTGGCTTCCTACCGCTGGAAATTTTATCACGGTGGATTTCCAGAAGGATGCGGGGCCTCTCTACCAAAGCTTACTTCGTTATGGCATTATTGTTCGACCTCTTCATCCTTACCGTATGGATAATTTCTTACGAATTACCGTAGGCACAATGCAGCAGAATATTCGCTTCTTGGACGCATTAGAAGAATGCCTAAGGTACAAATAACAACGATATTGCACTAAGGAAAAAATATGACCAGTGATTTAAGCGCTAAACATTGCGAATCATGCGAAGGCATAGGATCGGCTTTAAACGCTGAACAAATTAACAATCTCATGCCCCAATTGCATGACTCCTGGGAGGTATCTCTTAATCATAAGCAGATTCATCGCAAGTTTTCCTTTAAGAACTTTTATGAAACCATGGCCTTTGTCAATGCGGTAGCTTGGATAGCAAATATTGAGAATCATCACCCTGATCTAGAAGTTGGATATAATTATTGCAATGTAACGTTTACCACGCATGCATTAGACGGCTTAACCCAAAACGATTTCATCTGCGCTGCTAAAATCGACAAGTTGCTAGAAGATTAGTTCCAGCGGCACTGGGCTGTAACCATAATTCAGCAGCAAGGGGTAGCAAAACATCAGAAATATCGATTCGTCATTGCAAAGCCACGTACAGCCGAAACGATCAAAACGTTCTGGCCGAGATCTCTGGATTACCACACCAGCTTGGCTGGTTCGCAATGACGGAACGACTTTAGGAGTAAACTAGCCATGATGCTAATGCTAAGCGACACACATGGCTTAGTTGTCTTTGCGAAGTCGCTTGCGGCTTAAGCAATCCAGGAGTACCAGCCACAAGCTAGGTTTTTTTAATGATGGTTGAATTATGGGCGCTCGTCGATTTCTTTGCGTTGCACGGGCATAAAGTCTTTTCTATCCAGCCCCATGCTTACCGCTAAAGCCCCTGCAACATAAATGGATGAATAAGTTCCAATCACGATACCAATAATCAGCGCTAAAGCAAACCCGTGAATTGATTCACCACCGTAAATAAACAATGAAACCACTACGAACAAGGTCAGCACAGACGTCATGATGGTTCGTGACAGGGTTTGGTTAATGGACGTATTCATAACTTCCACAGGGCTGGCTCGACGTATTTTAATAAAATTCTCACGCACGCGATCAAATACAACGATCGTGTCGTTGAGAGAGTATCCAATCACGGCTAATAATCCTGCCAGGGCCTTAAGATCAAACTCGACCCCAAACATGGCGAATACCCCTAAAATCAGCACGGGATCATGAACTAGGGCTACCGCTGAGCTAAATGCCAAGCGATACTCAAAACGTAGAGCAATATAAATCATTGTTCCAAGTAAAGAGACAATTATTGCTAAAGCTCCTTTGGTTGCCAGTTCTTTTCCAACTTGAGGCCCTACAAATTCTACCCGCTGCTTAGTCGCTCCAGGTAGTTTTTCCATAACTTTGTCCACCAATAGGGTTTGATCAATATCGGTTCTAGGTGCGATGCTGATTAAAACGTCTTTTGATGTGCCATAGCTAACGACCTGAGCTTCTTTGAAGCCAGCATCAAACAGTTTTTCACGTATTTCAGGAAGATTGGCAGCCTGTTTATAAGAGACCTCTATTTGCGTTCCACCCGTAAAATCGAGCCCCCAATGTAAGCCATTAATCACCAGCGCGGATATGGAAACAATAAAAATCAAAATAGAAAACAGCGCGGTCCATTTGCGTGCTCCCATAAAATCTACATTGGAATTTGGATTAAATAATTCCATCTAAACCTCTCTTTTGAAAACTGTGATTATCGCCTTGAGAGCTCTGTGCAGACAAAGTCTATCGTCAGATGCTCTCTTACGGTCGCTTCTTGCAAAGGGCAAATTATTGATTGGTGCGCCCCTAAATCCCAATTGATAATTTTTTAACATTTCTCCCGCCGTAATACCAATTTACAATGGCTCGTGTAAAGGTCACGCCGGTTAACATAGATGTCAGTAATCCAATGGATAACGTAATCGCAAACCCCCGCACGGGACCCGTTCCTATTGCAAACAAGACTAAACCAACAATAAGCGTTGTAATATTGGCATCAATAATGGTGGCAAATGCTCTATCATATCCTGCAAAAATGGCTGCCTGCGGTGATAACCCATTTCGTAATTCTTCGCGGATTCGTTCATAGATCAATACGTTCGCATCAACAGCCATCCCCACAGTTAATACAATCCCTGCAATACCAGGAAGGGTTAGCGTCGCACCTATCAACGATAAGACAGCGCATAACAACACCAAGTTTAGCAACAAAGCAATATTGGCAACTAGGCCAAAGAAGCGGTAATACACAATCATGGTGATTAAAATCAATCCCATACCCACCTCAAGAGAGATGATTCCACGACGAATATTTTCTTTACCAAGCGTTGGCCCAACAGTTCGCTCTTCAATAGGATAAATAGCCGCAGGCAAAGCTCCTGCTCTTAACAGTAACGACAAGTTACTCGCTTCTTTGGTGTCTTTAAGACCCGTGATTTGAAAATTATTTCCCAGGGCATTTTGAATAACAGGAGCGCTAATAACCCGTTCTTCGCGCGTGGTAACGCGTTTTGTCACGCCACCAACTTCTTCCAGTCTCGTTTTGCTTTCAACAAATACAATAGCCATTCGCTTACCAATGTTTTCACGAGTAACTTTGGTAAAGAAGGTTTCACCACCACCGCCAAGCTGAACTTGTACAGCGGGTGATGCAGTTTGCTGATCAAAACTGGAGACGGCGCTAGTAATCGAATCACCACTTAGGACAACTTGCCGTTTTAATAAAATGGGCTGTCCATCCATCATGTATAATTTACTGTTAACCGGAACAGCACCGGTTTGTTTAGCAATCTGGGCGTCATGTTCTTGATCGACCAAATGGAATTGTAAGGTGGCGGTTCCTCCAAGAATTTGCTTCGCGCGTGCCGCATCTTGAATTCCTGGTAAATCAACCGCTACGCGAGTCGCACCCTGTTGCTGTACTACCGCTTCTCCAACACCAAGCTCATTCACTCGATTACGAAGAATACTCATGGTTTGTTCGATAGTATTTTGACGGATGGTACTGAGTTCACTAGGCGTTAAGCTAGCGGTAAGATCCATCGTGATTTTAGATTTTGTAAAATTCAGTCCTGGCATTTTATCATTGAGCTCTGTGTAAGCGCTTTCCAGAGCATCTTGATTACGAAAATGAATCTTTACGCCCTTATCTGCCAGGTATCGTATGCCAGAATAGCGAACACCCGCCTCGCGTAAATTCTGACTGATGCTTTTCATGATCCCTTCATAGCGGCGATTAATCACGCTATCCACATCCACTTCTAATAAGAAATGCACTCCACCCCGCAAATCCAACCCCTGCTTCATTGGTTCAGCGCCAATAGCTATTAACCAAGATGGCGTTGATGATGCCAGATTCAATGCCACGGTATAGTCTTTATCTAAACCGCTTCGAA
Organism: Legionella yabuuchiae; assembly: GCF_900640115.1. Classification (GTDB taxonomy): domain Bacteria; phylum Pseudomonadota; class Gammaproteobacteria; order Legionellales; family Legionellaceae; genus Legionella_A; species Legionella_A yabuuchiae. The sequence goes on along the minus strand of NZ_CAAAIW010000028.1, from coordinate 24,119 downwards.
TCACATCCTTGGCCAACAATTGAGTATCAGTCGATGCAAAGCGGACTTCAATGCCATCTTTTCGCGTTTCAATACCAAGATACTTTAGCTTAGCTTTTTCAAGTAAGCTTTTTACTTCCTGTTCTAACTGTTGTGGATCCACTGTTTTTTCAGAAGATACCTGGACGACAGGATCTTCGCTATACAAGTTAGGGATCGCGTAAATCAGACCAATGACGGTGATGAACACCAACATCAGGTTTTTCCAAAGTGGGTATTTATTTTGCATGGGTGGGTCTCTACGACAAACTTAAAGTGATTTCAAAGTTCCCTTGGGCAATACAGCGCTTACGGCAGTTCGTTGGATATTAATTTCGATTCCTTCAGCGATATTGGCTTTAATATATTGCTCTTCTAAAGCAGTAACTTTAGCAAGAACACCCCCGCTGGTGATGATTTCATCGCCTTTTTTTAAATTGCTGATTAATTCGCGGTGCTCTTTGGCGCGCTTGTTTTGAGGGCGGATGAGCATAAAATAGAATAAAACAAAAATGGCTGCAATCATAATTAATGAAAACGTGCCATCGGCCTGTGCTGGTTGGCCCGCTTGAGCCGCCATAGCGTTACTAATAAAAAAACTCATGTGGTTCTCCTCTATACAAATACAATACGTCGTACGGTTATAATCCTAGAAAAAGCGGTTAAGTCCTGCTACGAAAGCTAAGGGTGCTCGCTACGGACTTAACCGCTTTTTTCTAGAATAATTTGCGTGACATAATATCGATATTTAGACCTGGCGTAAATGGATTGTCTTAACTTTGCTACTTTTTCCTGTGAAGCGCCGCAGAAGTCTAAAATAACGTTTACAGTGAATGCTGCGGTCAACCATCCCAGATTGTTCACGTCTAGTGAACTAACCTCTGAAGATTGCTGCCAACGTGGCGTTTGTATAATGAATGTTATGCTCGATTAACAAGCGCTGACACAAAAGAGGCGTTTGAGCGAATAAATGGTGAAAATAGGCACGTGTTAATCCTTCATAACAACTGGTGCAAGTGCAATGCTCATCAATTGGTTCAAAATCAAATTCGTTGGCCTTTTCTGTAATATCAAGCATCCCTACTTCTGTGTAAAGCCTACCATGCAAGGCATCAAAAGCCGGTTTATCCGACTCCAGATAGGATACCCCTTTTTCATCAAGCTTTTTCAGCTCATCAAGGCTAAATTCCCCCGATAAATAACTGGGTTTAGTGAAGTGTTGTAACTGAAAATTATCTGCAGATTCATTCTCATCAACTTGTTGATAGTAACCAAATTGAGGAGGCAGCTTAGAATCCGATAATGAGAGAAAAATTGGCTTATGATTGGGCAAAAGAGATTGAATCGATTCAAACTGGCTTCTTGAAAGAGTAGGCAAAATTAGAATATCCGGCTCTAAAGAGCAGGCTAAGGTAATTAATTGTTCAAGACTAAGACGAGTAATCTTACCATCATAAGTGGAGCGAACCGTGTAGCATACATTGCGTTTTCCTTGAGGTAATGAAGCATTTAATACAATTTGAGTTGGCGCACCTAAATAGTTCTTAAGAGAAGGTAAGGTTAACAGCGCGTCATACCCTGGTTTCATTAACAAAGTTTCTAATGAGCAAGACAACAACTGAATCCCAGAGTTTGCCCAACTTTCAGCCGTTAATGCGCTCCCCGCCTCGGTAGAGATAATCGGGACAAATTGAGTTGTTTCAAACGTTTTGTGTTGACTCATAGATTATGTTCCATAATAAACCTAGGATAAAAGATAACTGCTCACCCAGCTCACCTCCCCCGGCTTAATCGTGAGATCCAGGAATCTTTCTACATCGCTGGATCCTGCGGTCAAGCCGCAGGAAGTCGTCAGGGGGAGAGCAGCTACGATAAAAGAAAAACGTTAGCAGCGAGTTACAATAATAAACAGGCATCTCCGTAACTATAGAATCGATATTGATGTTCAATTGCGATGCGATACATCTCCATAGTTGCCTCATAACCAATAAAGGCTGCTACAAGCATGAGCAGCGTGGATTCGGGTAAATGAAAGTTCGTTATTAATCCATCACAAATTTGAAAAGAATACCCTGGGTAAATAAAAATATCTGTGTCGCGGCTTTCCGCTTTAAGTTTACCGTTGACTGCTGCACTCTCAAGGCTTCTTAGCGACGTTGTTCCAACTGCAATCACACGACGACCTTCTTGTTTTGCACAATTAACAGCATCCGCTAGCGTTTCACTTATGGTAAAGAATTCACGGTGCATTTTGTGATCTTGAATATCATCACAACGCAATGGGCGAAATGTACCCGCTCCAACATGCAAGGTTGAGTAACCAATTTCAACCCCCTTTTCTTTAAGTGCCGCCAGTAACGGCTCATCAAAATGTAAGCCCGCCGTAGGGGCTGCAACTGAGCCGTTATGTTGTGCATAAACCGTTTGATAACGATTTAGATCTAAGGTTTCATCATTGCGGTTAATATAAGGAGGAAGCGGCATATGTCCAATTTGATGCAACATCAAATCAACATCACCATTCACGGAACATAAGAATAAATCATCATCACGGTTGAGGATTTCAACCTTCCATCCTTCGTCGAGTTCAATCAGAGTTCCGGCTTTTGGTGATTTGCTCGCTTTAATATGCGCCCAAAACTGATGCGAATCAATGATACGCTCCACCAAAAACTCAACCTTACCTCCGCTTTGTTTGTGGCCATAAAAACGAGCGGGGATAACCCGACTATCGTTCATCACCAACAGATCGCCTTGTTCAAGCAGATCGACCACCGATTTAAATTGGTGGTGAGCAAAATCGTTTTGCCTGCGGCAATAAGTTAAGAGACGAGAATCAGAACGCTTATCTAACGGATATTGAGCAATGAGGTTCTCAGGTAATTCAAAATAAAAATCTTGTCGTTTCATTTTACAAAATGTTCATTATAAACTTTATTTCAGGTGTTGTTAAGAGATATAATGAATCAGGGATGCAAACCGCAATCTCTAGATTGCGCCTTAGCTTCGCTCTATCCTTTCCAGAGTAGCTCTTTGCTTAGGGATTGTTTCCTAAGACACAATCCCCTATATTAGAGGGGCTATTGTGCATTCCATTTGTTAATCAGGAGAAGATTTATGTCACGATTTACCAAAGCGCTTATTGGCGCTTCTTTGAGTTTATCAGCGGCGATCGCGTTTGCGATTCCTCCGTCTGAATTAGTGAGTCATAATAACACCGATGTACAAACCCAAGCTTTTTTAGGGCCAAATCTGGATTTACCGCAGCAGCCCACAGAGCCAGGGGCTGTGAAACGGGTTAGTTGGGTTTCTGTCAGAATTTTATGCATGAACACACCAAAACCAGGTATTTGTCCGGCTAAAATTAAATTGAATACCGTACCGCAAACCACCTTAGGGATTGTTGAAATGAACCTCAAAAATGGAGACATTAATCCTAAAGTATTAAGCGCAAATGGTTATAAAATGACGGTTGTGAAACCAGGTGAAATTGTCTTTACTAAAGAAGCTTAAAATGAACCCGCCACAATTTGTGGCGGGCTTACTCATTATTTCGTCTTAACAACTTCCTGATCGATTGTCCAAACGGCTTGTAATCCAACTAAATTAGCATGCGGCTTTGCACGAGCATCCACATTGTAGGAAGATGTTGTACCAAGCAAATCAGTCTTGTTTACAGTCGTTTCATTTCCAGCAAATAGATAGGTATAACCAATATCAAACCCTAATGCAGGGTTATACTGGTAATGCGAACCTATAGATAGAGCCCAGCGGTTAGCATCAGGTAATCTTACATCACGTTCAGCATCAACGGTTGGGGTTTGATCATAGCCACCACCAGCTCGCATCATCCATTGATCATTCACATGATAATTTGCCCCAACGGCAAAACGCCAAGCGTCTCTATAGTGTTGAGCGGTGGTGCTGTTGGTTACAACTTGTAAACCAGCCACGTTATTGAGCTGTGTTTCTTCAAAGACATTCCAAGCCGTGAATACGACGGAGCCTAATAACGCCAACTTCTCATTTACATCGTGATAACCACTTAAGGTAATCACTTCTGGGAAATGAATTTCATTGCTAAATAAACCATCGCTACGTAGAACAGCTTGCGCATCGGTAAAGGTAGGATTAATAGTGTCAGCTAAATGACCACGCAATTCACTAAACCCACGGAACACATGATGCATTTTCGATTGGTAATTTAAACCAACTCGGGTATGCTGCTCATTAAACATGCCAAGTACCCCAGCATGAAAGCCTACACCAGTAGAGTGCCCTTTATTGTAACTTAGCGAATCTAAACCCGTGGGTGCAACTAATGTGGCTTGTAATGCCGTTGGAGCGCCTAACATACGATTGAATTTTACTTGCGACCATTGCCAATCCAACCCAGCTCCTACAGCGAAATTATTTGTTAACTTATAACCAAACTCAGGGGATAAGTTAACCGTCAATAACTCCGTAAAGGTAGCCGCGTAGCGAACAGGAGACGTTGTGGAGTACTCTGTAGAAAGACCAAAAGGAGAAACCACGCTAAGACCAAAGGCCGCGCGCTCGTTCAAAGGCAAGGCATAATGAAAGGCTGGAACCAAGGCATCTTTTGAAGCTTCTAATCCACTAAAGGTTTGAATGTATGGAGGCAAACCCGTAGTGGAGAACGTGCTGGTCCCACTTAATTTTGTGCTAGGAAAAACGCCAACACCACTTAATACAACTTGTTCTTTATCAAGAAACACTAAGCCCGCAGGGTTGTACCAACCAATGGAAGCGTCTGCAACTTCTGCAGCAATACCGGCTGCATAATTGCCAATCGCCGCACCGCTTCCTTCTGTATATAAGGAAAATCCGCCGGCATTAACCGCGCTGCTGGCTAGAGCTGCTAGGATGGCGGTACTTAGGTAACTTCTACGTGGTGTCTGCATTCTCTTCACTCCCTACTCCTAAGATGTAATCCAAAAACTATTAATGAAAACTGATAATAAATGAATGAAAGGTTTTTTCAAACTATTCAGGCAAAATATCTTAAGCTACTGTTTATAAATTATATTGTTCAGGCATTAATCGCCCATGATGGTAAAATTTTATTTTTCTTCCTATGGAAGTCTGTGTAAGGCGATAGCTGTATTGATCATCCATGCCCACTCTTAGATTACGCCTTCGGCTCTCTCCAGGCTACTAAAATTTAAGGGGGTCATTCGTGTCAAAGAACGATATTTGAAACGCTTGTATCGCCTATCTAGTCCATGCTAATCTGCATTAATTTTGCACGGAATTATCATGCGCCAAGTTATTACCAAGTTTGGGGGCACTAGTGTTTCTTCTCGAGAGAATTGGGAGCATATCGCCGCAATTACCCTTAAGCACATGGAAAGCAATGCTCAGCCAATTATTGTTTGTTCTGCCCTAAGCCAAGCGTCTAATATGCTTGAGAAAATGATTGATGCGGCATTATTGGATGAGCACCACACGTTAGAAACCGAGCTAAAAACAAACTATTTTAACCTTGCTCAATCACTAGAGGTCAATCCTGATTTAATTACAACGGAACTAACCCAACTGTCGCAATTGCTAACCGGGATAGCACTTCTTAAAGAAGCGCCAGCAAAAACTCGCGCGAAAATACTAAGCCTCGGGGAATTAATGATGACCCGGCTTGGTCATGCCTTTTTAAATACTAAAAATATTCATTGCCAATGGCTGGATGCGCGTAAGGCTTTAGTTTCAACCCCTATTGCAGGTGGGGAAACAATTAATTATCTTGCGGCACGATGCGCTGAAGTATCTAACCCCGCGCTTGCCAAAGAGCTTCTAAATAGCAGCGCTGATGCTATTATTACGCAAGGATTTATTGCTTCAAATGGTGAAGGGGAAACCGTGCTTCTTGGCCGAGGGGGTTCAGACACCTCGGCTGCCTTGCTCGCAGCTATTTTAGACGCAAGCCTCTGTGAAATTTGGACGGATGTCCCAGGAATTTACACTGCCAATCCCCATCAACTGCCGCACGCCAGACTGCTTAAGCAATTAAATTATTATGAGGCTCAGGAAATTGCTTCCATGGGTGCCAAAGTACTTCATCCCAATTGCCTACCTCCTGTCCGACGCGCAGGAATACCAATGGCAGTAAAATACACTCGTATGCCCGCACATCATGGTACGCGCATCTCGCAGGAAAGTGATGATAACGCACCACCAATTAAATCGATTTTGGCCAAGCACAGCGTTACCTTAATCTCGATTGACACCTTGAATATGTGGCAACAAGTGGGCTTTTTAGCCGATGTATTCGTTACGTTTAAACAACACGGTTTTTCGGTCGATTTGCTGTCTTCATCAGAATTTAACGTCACCGTGTCTTTAGATGTAAACGCGAAACTGCGTGATCGCAGCGCATTGGATGCGCTTATTAACGATTTAAATCAATTTGGTCGCGCCAAAGTCATTGAACCCTGCAGTGCGGTTAGTTTAGTCGGACACCGTATCCGTACCGTTCTCCCCCAACTGGGCCCTACCCTCGAAGTTTTTGAAGCACAACAAGTGTATCTGATGTCTTTGGCCTCCAACGACTTGAACTTAACGTTTGTGGTGGAGGAATCCCAAGCCGATAAGCTATGCCAAAAATTACATGCGTTGCTGATTGAAAATAATCCGCAAAGTTTCTACTACTCCAAAAGTTGGCATGAAGAGTTTGGCGAGCAACCCGAACCGACCTTAAAATGGTGGGAAAAAGAACGAGAACAGTTATTATCCCTGGCGGCCAAGCACTCCCCCTGCTATGTTTATAATCCGGAAATACAAGCAGAAAAAGCCGAACAATTGTTAGAAGCAGGCGCAATTGATCAATTATTTTATGCCATAAAAGCGAACCCCCATCCTTCGGTATTGCGTACATTAAATGAGAAAGGAATTAACTTTGAATGCGTTTCGATTCAGGAGCTAAAGCATGTTCTTAAGCTGTTCCCTGATTTTCCACGCAATCGATTGTTATTCACGCCAAACTTTTCAGCTCGAAATGAATATGAATATGCCTTGTCGCTAGGATGTTACGTCACGGTGGATAGTTTATATCCTCTCGAGCACTGGCCAGAAGTGTTTAAAGGAAAAGAAATTCTTATTCGAATTGACCCAGGGGTTGGTGCGGGGCATCATAAATACGTTTGCACCGGAGGAAATGAATCAAAATTTGGCATTCCTAGACATTGCTTAGATGCCGTTCAGAAGCTTGCTGAAACGCATGATATTCATATTATAGGGCTCCATGCTCACTCAGGAAGCGGGATTTTATTCCCTGACTTATGGCAAGAAACAGCCATTATGCTGGCAAAAGAAGCAAAACGATTCCCTGAAGTTAAGATTTTAAATTTAGGCGGTGGGTTAGGCATTGTTGAAAAACCAGGTCAGAAGCCGTTGGATCTTCAAGCTCTTGATGCTTCTTTAAAAGCCGTTAAATCACAATACCCCAACCTAGTATTATGGCTAGAACCAGGGCGATATTTTGTGGCTGAAAGCGGGGTCATACTTGCTAAAGTAACTCAATGCAAAGAAAAAGGAAAAGTGCGATTTGTTGGCATTGAAACTGGTATGAACTCTTTACTACGTCCGGCTTTATATGGCTCCTATCATGAAATTGTGAATTTATCTCGCTTAGAGGAAGAAAAAACATCTTTTGCCCATATCGTTGGCCCTATCTGTGAATCGGGTGATACCTTAGGCCATGACCGATTACTGCCAGAGACTCAGGAAAACGATATTATATTAATTGCCAATACGGGCGCCTATGGGCATTGCATGAGTTCTTATTACAACCTGCGACCACCCGCGGAGGAAGTCGTACTAAGTAGGCAACTGTGATGTTAACGGACAGCAATCATCGAATTCTAGCCACCGACCCTAGCCAGTCGTTTATTGTTCAAGCTCCGGCTGGCTCAGGAAAAACAGAAATTTTAACCCAACGCTTTTTGCGATTATTGGCTACCGTTCATGCGCCTGAGCAAATCATCGCCTTAACCTTTACTCGCAAAGCGGCTAATGAAATGCGTGAACGTATTTTAATCGCGTTACAAAAAGCTCAAAGCAACACATCGCCGCAATCCGCCCACCAACAATTAACTTATGACTATGCTTGTCAAGCGTTAGAACAGGACAACACACTAAACTGGCAACTCCTCCAACAACCAAGCCGATTACGAATTTTAACCATTGACTCCCTTTGCCAGCGCCTAGTACAAGCCATTCCCTTACAGGATAAACAAATCCCTTTTGCAACCATTTGCGATAAGCCGCAAAAATACTATACTTTAGCTGCAAAAAAATGCTTAGACTTTGCGTTACAACATTCAAGTTATCACCCTCCTCTAAAGCGATTATTGCAGCATTTAGACAACCAACCTCAAAAATTATTAGATGTATTTTCTGAGTTGTTAGCCAACCGAGAACAATGGTTAGCGCTCGTCCACCAAGCCAAGCTCCAGGACAAAGTTGAATATGAACAAGCACTAGAATGGATTGAGCAGCATGAGTTAGCGCGATTTTGCCAAAGCTTACCGAATGAATGCTGGGATGAATTAATGAGATTAGTCCAGCAACTGTCGAAGCTGGAATCTTCCCCCCCCTTGGCACAAGAGCATCTTAGTCAATGGTCTAATGTTAATGAGCTGGATCGTTTCAAAGCGGCGGCGCTCGCTGGCTTGTTATTAACAACACAAGGGGCCTTACGTAAGAGGTTTGATCATTTTGTGGGTTTAAAAAAAGGCGTATGTAGCAGTGCGCTTTATCAGGAATTAAAATCAGGAAGTGACGCGTTATTTGAACAGTTAATTACGTTTCCGGAATTTTTAGAAGCGCTAAAACGCGTAAAAAATCTTCCCAACCCGCAATACAATGAACATCAGTGGGAAGTGTTACAAGCTTTATTTACCCTGTTACCTCTGCTAGCCGCGCACCTGCAACTTGCATTTAACGAAGCCAATGAAGTGGATTTTGCAGCGATTTCACAACAAGCCCTGTTAGCCCTTGGTGATGAAGAAGCACCTACGGATTTAGCCTTGTATCTCGATCATCAAATTCATCACTTACTGGTCGATGAATTTCAAGACACCTCTCTTCAGCAGTTTGAATTATTAGAAAAACTAGTCAAAGAATGGCTCCCTGGCGATGGGAAAACGTTGTTTGTGGTGGGTGATCCAATGCAATCCATTTATCGTTTTCGGTCTGCGGAAGTTGGCTTATTTCTTAGAGCTCAGCAATTCGGGATGGGTACGGTTAAACTTACGCCATTAGAATTAAAGTGTAATTTTCGTTCAAGCGCCACCGTGGTTGAATGGGTTAACGACTCATTTCGTCGTGTTTTTCCTCAAACCGATGACATTGAATCGGGGGCGGTTAAATTTCACGCTTCTGAAAAAACTCACCCCGCCAGTTCAGAGAGCTTTATAAAAACCCTACAAAACGCCGACGCGCTTCAGGAAGCTCAGGCGATTGTAGCGATTGCAAAGAAAGAATTAGAAACCTATCCCGAAGACGACATTGCCATTCTCGTTCGCTCAAGAACCCAGCTTCGGCACATTATAAGTTTGCTTCGTGAGAATCATATTCCATTCCAGGGTATTGATATTGACCCCTTAGCTAATTTACCCCATTTACGTGATGTTTGGTCATTAACGCAAGCGTTATTGATGCCTGCTAATCGACTTGCTTGGCTTTCGTTTTTACGCAGTCCTTGGTGTGGGTTATCCTTGTCGGATTTACATCATTTAGCAACGTTTGCCAAAGCAAAAAGCATATACTTTGCTTTATCTCAAATTGAACACATTCCTTCAATTAGCACGGAAGGGAAAATACGTTGCCAATTTATCTATCACGTGTTGCACCAAGCTTTAAACACGCGTTATCAATATACGTTAGTAGAATGGATTACAACCACACTATCCAATCTTCATATGGACGTATTATTATCAGAGTCTGAACAAGCTGATCTTGAGCAGTTTTGGTTATTAGTTCATCAATTTGAAGCGCATGGGCAGATAAATGACTGGGAGCAATTTGCAGAAGAATTCAATAAACTCTATTCCAAACAAGTTACGCCTTCTCGATTGCAAATAATGACCATTCATAAATCGAAAGGGCTTGAATTTGATACCGTGATTTTACCGAGCTTAAGTTCTAAGTCACAAGCCTCCGATAAACCGCTCTTACGATGGCTAAGGCTGCCAACGGAACATCGGGATCTCTTGCTGGTATCTCCGATGAAAGCCGCGCACCAAGAGGTATGTCTGGTGTATGATTACTTACAACAGTTAGACCAGGAAAAAGAGCTCTATGAGACTCAACGGCTACTCTATGTCGCAGTGACCCGCGCCAAAAAAAGGTTGTACTTAAGCGATCATGAAAAAAGCATCTCAAAAGGATCGTTTCGTCATTTATTACAACATGTTCATTTTGAAGTGCATGGCAGCATGAATGATGAGGAGCATACCCCAAAAGATCATGCAACGACACTGCCGACCCTTTATCATTTGCCCATTGAGTATTATCAAACCGCCCTTGAGTTCAGCGAAAGTCCTTATAGCAATCTTCATCTGAATGAAACGATAAATCGCGCGCGATTTATCGGAATAGCCGCTCATGAATTATTGCAATGGATTTGCACAAATCACCCCCTGACTATCGACGCGGTGCCTTGGTCCATAGTTAGTCACTATTGTTTAAGCCATGGATTTACTCAAGATGAAACAGCCGCCATTCTTCATCCACTTCAATCCCAAATTAGTCGCCTTTTTACTGAACCATTAGGACAATGGTTAATTTCAGCGCATGAACACGAGAAAAATGAATACGAACTGATCATTGCAGAAGGTGAAGAAACGGCCACAAGAATTATTGATAGAACGTTTCTGGATAACGGCAAACGATGGATCATTGATTTCAAAACAGGCCTTGAAGATTCGATTTCTATCAATAAACACAAAGAACAAGTGAATCAGTATGCTCGTATCTTATCTGCCCGCTTTCAAGAGCCAATCGAATGTGGCTTGTATTATCTTGCAAGTGGGCATTGGATTTCTTGGGAATTTTGAAGCACATGACAAAACCGTCCCATAAAGAGTATCATGAGCGCTTTTTAATGAGCAGTAACTATGAACCTTGAAGCAGCCATTAATGACGTTTTAAACCAGTCAACCCTTCCTTTACTGGGACTAAAGTTAAATAAATTACCTGTTAAGCCCATCATCGAATTAGAAGATAAGCAATTGACGCTTAAATTAATCGCAGGCTTTCCTATTGATTTAGTGAAAGAGGCTTTAATTCAGGATTTAACAAAAACCTTACAGCAGGCTCTCCCTGATTTTAACGTGTCTGTAACCGTAGAAAGCGCCATTAAAGCCCATAAAACTCAATTGCCAGGCATGGGATTACGCGGGGTTAAAAATGTCATTGCTATTGCCTCCGGTAAAGGCGGGGTTGGGAAATCAACCGTAGCGGTTAATCTTGCCGCGGCACTCGCACGTTCTGGCGCAGAAGTTGGTCTTTTGGACGCAGATATTTATGGGCCTAGCGTGCCTTTAATGCTAGGCGAGTCGGACCCTGTCCAAGTTGAACAGGATCGCTATGTTCCGGTTAAAGCCCATGGGATTCATGCGATGTCCATTGGGTATTTAACCCAAAATGATCCGGCACTAATCTGGCGAGGCCCTATGCTCGCTAAATCCATGCTGCAGCTGTTAGACATTACAAACTGGGGGAATTTAGATTATTTATTCATCGACTTACCGCCTGGTACTGGCGATATTCAATTAAGCCTGGTACAAAAAATTCCGTTAGCCGGTGCAATCATCATTACCACACCCCAGACCGTAGCAACATTAGACGCAGAGAAAGCGATTAAAATGTTTGTTAAAACAAGCATTGATGTGCTTGGCGTCGTAGAAAATATGTCGCTTCATCAATGCAGTAAATGCAGTCATGAGGAACCGTTATTTGGTTCTGGTGGAGCCGAGAAAATAGCCCAAAACTATCAGACGAACCTATTGGGACAACTGCCTTTAAATCGCGAGATTGGCGAAGATTGCGAACGAGGAACTCCAACGGCCGCAGGAACTTCCTCTTTAGCGGACGCGTTTTTGAAAACCGCCCTTCATGCATCCATCGAGCTTGCCAAAAAACCGCTCAATTATGCAAATAAGTTACCGCCAGTCATAGTGGAGTAATATATACGATTTTTATGCGGCGGTCCTGGCCATTTTTGCAGCAATTCTCAATTTGACGCTCATTAATTAACCACCAAGCCTGTAGCGTCGTTGCGAGCCGCAGGCGAAGCAATCCAGTGGCCTTATTCGAAACAAACGACGCTGGATTGCTTCACTTCGTTCGCAAGGACGGCTAATTTGTTTAATTAAAAAGCGTCAAATAGCGAATTGCTGCCATTTTTGCTCATACGATTTTTTCGTTCCTTATTTATGCTAAACTATCGATTTAACCATAGGTTCTGGCATTATGTCTGATAATTACACTGCCGAAGCGATAGAAGTACTAAGTGGTCTCGAGCCTGTGCAGCGACGCCCAGGCATGTACACCGATACAGCAAGGCCAAATCATTTAGCGCAAGAAGTTATTGATAATAGCGTCGATGAAGTGCTTGCAGGCTTTGCTTCATCCATCACGGTAACCTTGCACCAAGATAACTCTATTGAAGTCGAAGACAACGGTAGAGGTATGCCGGTTGATCTACACCCTCAACTAGGATTAAGTGGCGTTGAAGTCATCATGACTCGACTTCATGCTGGCGGTAAATTTTCAGATAAAAATTATAACTTTTCTGGTGGATTACACGGGGTTGGCGTTTCCGTAGTCAATGCGTTATCCGAAAAGCTCGACGTTACCATCAAGCGTAATGGAATTATCTACCAGATGGCGTTTGCCAATGGTGAAAAACAAGTTGAATTAAACGAAGTGGGCGTCACTAAAAAGCGCGACACCGGGACGCTTATCCGTTTCTGGCCTAATGCAAAATACTTTGACACCACCCGCTTATCGATTAAGCAATTAGTTCACGCCTTACGGGCAAAAGCAGTGTTGTGCCCTGGCCTGTCAATGACCTTCATCAACAAGATCACCGATGAGACCACACATTGGTGCTACGAAGCAGGCTTAACGGACTATTTGTATCAATGCCTAGAATCCAGTGACTTCATGCCCCAGGAAGCCTTTAGCGGTGAATTTAAAAGCGAGGAAGCTGCGGTCGACTGGGCATTAGTTTGGTCTTCTGGCTCCAATCCTAATGTCAGTGAAAGTTATGTCAATTTAATTCCTACGATCCAAGGCGGCACACACGTCAACGGATTACGTGCAGGTTTATTTGATGCGCTCTCTTCGTTTTGTGAGTTAAGAAATTTAGTTCCACGCGGAGTAAAAATTACCGCTGAGGATTTATGGGAACCCTGTCAATATGTTCTCTCCGTTAAAATGAAAGAACCTCAGTTTGCTGGGCAAACCAAGGAACGCCTCAGTTCAAGACAAACGTCTGCGTTTGTCAGCAACGTGATTAAAGATGCTTTTTCTTTATGGCTAAATCAACACCGCACTCAGGGTGAATTAATTGCCAGCATGGCGATAGAGCGCGCACAAAAACGGCTTCGACAATCAAAGCAAGTCGCTCGAAAACGTGTCAATCAGGGCCCTGCTCTTCCCGGCAAGTTGGCCGACTGCTTGCAGCAGGATTTAAATCAAGCGGAGTTATTTTTAGTCGAGGGAGATTCTGCGGGCGGCTCTGCGAAACAAGCTCGGAATAAAGATTTCCAAGCCATATTGCCTTTGCGAGGAAAAATATTAAACGCCTGGGAAGTAGAGTCAACGCAAGTGCTCGCTTCTCAGGAGATTCATGATATTTCTGTAGCAATTGGGGTTGATCCCGGCAGTGATGATTTAACGGGTCTACGCTATGGCAAAATATGTATCCTCGCAGATGCGGATTCAGATGGCGCACACATTGCAACATTAATTTGCGCGCTCTTTCTACGCCATTTTAAACCGTTAGTGAAAGCCGGCCATGTTTATGTCGCTATGCCACCCCTTTATCGCATTGATGCTGGAAAAGTGGTTGAATACGCTCTAGATGATGAAGAGAAAGAGAGGATTATGTCGCGCTTATCAGAAACCAGTAAAGCAAAAATCAATGTCCAACGTTTCAAAGGATTAGGAGAGATGAACCCCACCCAATTAAGAGAAACCACCATGGATCCCAATACTCGCCGTCTGGTCCAATTAGAGCTAGACGATGAAGCCTCAACCATGGCGTTAATGGATATGATGCTGGCAAAAAAACGTGCTAGTGATCGCAAAGCTTGGTTAGAAAGTAAGGGAAATTTAGCCACAACCATTTAAGTTCATCTATCAGAATAAAATTACTTTTTCTGGTTAGAAAAAGGGCGGTCCCTGATTTCAGAGGGTTCGATAGCGTCTTTTTGATTCGAACCTTTCGTTGGGGTCGGGGTTAAAACTGGCGGGTAAGTTACCCTGGCTAGTTCTATAAAATCACCCTCTTTTTCAGCACTGCGTCCAAGTTCAAGAGTCATTTTAGTCGTGCTATCTAACGCCTCTACATGGTCTGCGACATTTTGGCTGGCAAGGTCTTTCTTCACCTCTGCCTGTTCTATGTCTTTGAATGTTTGCATCAATGTCTTTTTAGTAATTTTTGCATTGATTCGACATCCCAATTTTTTAAGCACTGCAACAGCAATAATGGCAGATACAGCAACCACACTAATGATTAGACCAGGAGGGGTAAAGCTCCAAAATGCGATGATACCAAGCATCACGGTTGCGGCAGCTAAATTTATTATTATGTCTCTTCGCATCTTTGAAGATTTAGATCGCAGGCGAGTCTTTATTTGTTTTTGAGCGAGCGTATCACTTTCTTTTATTGAACCATGTTCTTTTAGCTTACTTTGCATGTAATTCAGTTTTACGAATTGGTGAAGTACATTTATAGATGAAGCAACAACTGACAGAATTGCCGCTATGGGATTAATCGTGACTGCAGCGGCTATAAGAATCGCATGTCTAGCGATATTAATCGCTGAGTTGCTCAGCAAAAAGAAATTATCGATAAATTTTTCCATGAAAAAAGAACGTTTATTCTTATGGGTTTGATAAAAACTATACGCGGCTACCCCAAGGGTATAGACAAGACCCAAGACAGGTAGCGCTTTTAAAATTGCTGTAGTTTGAGTCACAAAAATCGGAGCAAGCCAAGCAACTCCCACAAGAACAACCGTGAGAACATCCATAAGGCGCCGAGTTCTAATTTTTTTAATTTGTTTGATTTCGTTAAGAAAGTGATTAACTCGAGATTTTTTTTCTAAATCATGAGTCAACTCAAGAAGCTCATTTAAAAACTCATATCCTGTTATTGGAGCATTTACAAAACGCCCCCAATATTTGGGTTTAATCTTTGCAGCGGTTAAAACTCGAGTCACCTCATTTTGCAATTCACGAGTCTCATTGATATACGTTTCACGTAAATCTCTTTGAAAGTCGGAAAGCCTCTTCTTATAAATGCTATTTGGCGTCACAGCATTAAGATCGTCTTCAAGATATTTTACGAGCTCTTCTAAGGTTGAGAGAAGTGTTGGTTTTTTATTAATCATTCACTCATCTATCTGAAATATAATTAATATGACAATTATAAAACAAAAAGATTAAGGAATAATTAATATGAGTATTTTTTCAAGACAAGACAACCCTGTCTGGACTGTGTGAAAAAACTGATCACAATTATTACAGCCATCAGTATTTCAATAGAGGAATAATATTGCTGTAATCATCCGTCCAATGCACCACGTTATCATCCGCTACAAAACGCCAGCCTTCTTTGCTCATTAACTGAAAAGCAATGGCTTCATTCATTGTCAGCATAACCCACTCGGAATAAAGTTGGCCTAACCTATTCACAGCGGGTTGAAATTTATGCAGTACAATTAAATCATTATTGCGTCCAGCGGCGGTCAAAATGGGTAACAAATTAAGATAGCGGTTACTGATATTAAATAAGATAACTCCTTCAGGTTTAATCTTTTTAAGATAGGTATTTACAGCTTCCTGGGTCAATAAATGAATCGGGATAGCGTCTGAATTAAACACATCCATCACGATAACATCAAAAGACTGATCACGAGCCTGTTGTACCGCAAGACGCCCATCAGCCTGGATGATCTTAGCGTCTGGCTTGCACTCAGATAAATAAGTAAATAAATTAGGGTTTTTAGCAATATCAATGACCTGTTGATCAATTTCAACGATCACCAACTCATCTTGTTTGCGAAATTGACAAGCCATAATGCCTGTGCCTAAGCCTAAAACCATAACCCGCATGGATTCTTTTTGATTCTGAATAGTTTTCATGACGGGTAAAACTGCTCCATAGTAGGCGATGGAGCCATTTAATTTTTCTTTGCCCATGACCTGAAATCCATGAATGGTACTGTGGCTAATTAAGGCGTGAACTCCCTCGTGAGCAGACACTTGCTTGATGCCATAGAAATTGCGTTTTTGCATCAAAACCTCATGCGATTTAAACCAGGGCATAAAAATAAAAACAAATAAAATGAACAAACTAATGAACAAAGCTCTTGAACTCCTAGGCCAAATAACAATGATGCTTAATGCCAACAGTTCTAACACGTCGTATCTTCTAATCCACGCCAAGCTCCCTTCTGAAGGTAAACATATATGGATAATTAATAAAATTAAAACCAGTACAGGAGTACTCCATTCTGGCTTTTCTCGATGTATTGGAATCCACAATAGCCCTAACAACATCACTAACGGATACTCATAGGGATAAGAAAAAATGACTGGGGCAAGCAGTGCGTTAAATAACCCTGCCAATACGCCTCCAAGGGCTAAGCAGAAATAAAACGTGGTAAGCTCTCTTGCTGGAGGACGGCGCCGAATTAATTCACCATGGCACAATAACGCAATCATGAAAAACCCTGTTAGATGAAACACCATGAGCAATAAAACCGGTAAAAGCGATGATCCCCAAATAAACCCAGTAATCGGGAAAATAAGCACAAATAAGACATTACGGCTCACCCAAGCATGTGAAATGATTGGTCGCCTGGCAAACGTGATGATAAACGAAAGCAAATAGAGGGCTAAAGGGATAACCCAAAGGAGAGGCGTGGCAGCTATATCGGTTGTAATAAAAAACGTAACGCCTAACATTAAACTGCAAGGAATAAAACTAAGAACAATCCATATCATTTTTTGATGCCAAGTAACCAAACGATTGATTTTTGGTAATGTTGGCGGTTGCCTATACCGGATCTTCAAGAATAAAAACAACAATAATCCCAAATACAATAAATAAATGATGGTCCATGTTTTAAATTGTTCTGGTATGTTGAAGTAACGCTCAATAAACCATGGGTAAGTCACCAGAGCGATCAAACTTCCTAGATTACTTGCAACATATAAATAGTATGGATCGTTGGCTTGTTCGCCTTCAGTCAGACTAAATGCAAACTGCAGCAATGGCGCAGAAGCCCCAATCACCAATAACGGCAATCCCATCTCTTGAGCCAATGTAACTAATATTTGTAACTCAGGCGTACCCAACTCCAAGCTTGGGATTATTTTTAGTGGCAAATAAATAAGACTGAGGGCTGTGATTACCCCATGAACGATTTTCCAGGTATGCCGACCCTTTAATCGACTTAATCCCCATGCATAGGCATATGAAATTAACAGAAGTCCTTGAAAAAAAAGCATGCATACCGTCCATACAGCCGGTGAGCCGCCATACACAGGCAATAAGACTTTGGCAGCAATGGGTTGAATGACGAACAGCAAGCTTGCGCTTAAAAATAAAGCGATAGAGAAAAACATTCCACGAATTGAAATAGAGATATATTTGGTCATTTTTTTCAACTATTTTTCCTTAAACATAAGCATTCCATTCAATCCTACAGAAAAAATGATCTTTTCAATTTGATCAATTAATATAACTTTAAGTATTTTCTACTAAACTTAAGGAATCTTAATCAATTTAAAACTCCATTGTGGGTGCATAATGACAGCTTGTAAACACTTTATAATCGGCATTCAGCAAATTAATTTTGCAACAGAACCCGCAAAACGATTACAACAGGTTTTGTTGGCGTACGCCCTTAAAGATTTAAATACCGAAGAACAATCACAACAGGAGCTACTTAGTCAGCTTCCAGAGACTATTGAAGGCAACCCTATCGCTAATAAGCAACTAGCCCTAGTAAAAGAAAAGATTGGGAGCCAAATTAAAAGCATTCAATCTCGTATTGGAAATATACGGAAGGAAGCTTCGCAATTAGGCATAGACCTTGATGCCGAGATAGAACTAGATGATGTATTTATTGAAATCTTTGCTGACAATTTTCGTAATATACCCCATTTAGACGAAACTTTATCCGATGCGCCACCCGAGATAAAAGCAATCCAAACAAAGCTGTATAGTGTGGTTCTTTCAAAGTTAGATCAAAAAGAACAAGAACAACAGCTTGCCAGTCTGTCGACTGCCAATATTCAGGATATGGTCAATCAAGCTTTATTAACCTATCAAACCAGTAAAGAACCAGCGTTAAAAACGAAAAGTCAGCACCTTATCCAAATGGGTATATTCGAATTAATACATAGAGAATCCATTAAGCTAACTGAAGCAAGGCATCCAGATTATCTTGCCTTCACGCGAAAACTACATCATCTCCTGCCAGAAGTAGGGAATTCTGATGTTATTGATGAATTAAGTGAGTATCAAAATTCCGATGGTCAGACGATCAGTAAATTACTCTTTGCAGTAAGTGAAGCATTACACCTTCAACACCATCCTTGGGATAGCGATGAACAAATCGAATCCGCGAAAGAAATACGTGCTTTGTTTCACAAACTTCGATTTGGACAAAGCGATCGACGCGAATACATAGAAAAACGCAAAGCAAATATGCAACGGGATTTATTGTGGGCAAGAACAATTCAAGACACTGAATTATTCACTATAAGCGATGAATCAGAACGTGAATTTCATAAGTTAGAAGAACTAAGAATCTTGAATCATGATAGAAAATTCAAAATTCACTCTGAAGTAAAAAATCGCGTATTTCCTAAACAAAAGCTAGAAATGGCTTTTCGTGAGGCGTTTAGACAAAGAAAAGATGCAAAACTTCCTCTTGGCATCAAAAGCAATCCTTTAGTTCAAGGTACGAAAGCTTATACCCAAGTATTAAAAATTCTTGAAGATGCGTTTCAGGCTGAAATAGAAAAGCCTGTGATTACCGTTGGCCAAGACGGTAAAATAAAAGCAGCTTTTTTTTACCTAGATACCCCAATCCAAACAATCTTAAATGCAATTCTTGATGGCGGAGGATTTGGAAGAAGTCCCGAATCGATTGCACGTACTGCTTTTGATTTAGAAGCCATTAAACGTTCAATTGTGACACATTCTTTTGAGGGCGAAACGCTAGCTGAGATTGAATCGCAAATTCAATTCCCTGAGGATGAAACCATAAAACATTCTTTTACTGAAGCACTGAACAACGTCAAACAATCTGTGCCTTCACGTACAATCAGTGACTTACAACTCGGATTAAGCGAAGAACTGTTATTAAGAAAATTGTTAGAATTACATCGATTTTATTCCTATTCCCCACCCTCTCCAGAATCCTTAACGACAATTTTTAGCGAGTTGGAACGCGCTCCAATGGACGCTTTGAAACTCTCTGATCTAGAGCAAACCGTAAGCCAGCATTTTATTATATTGGCTGAAAAAAATGAGGAAGATGTCCCTCTAGAGGTTCGTTCCATTGTTAGAAAAGCAAAAACAATGCTTATGTCCAACGCCGAACGCATCCGAAAAATTGAGACGTTTCATGCCGCTTTTGAATCAACTGCCGCAACAAACTCCATGCTCAAAGCTTTATTCCGGGATGAATATCAGGCCATGTCACAAACCTTAAAACTAAGCGCCGAAGAAATAGTAGAAATGAATCAAGACATGGATGCCATGATCGACGAATTTCTGCTATTACATGAGCGCACTAAAGGCGGCCAGCCTGTTTTATCTAAACCCGAAGAGGAAGCCTATTTTTCAGTCGTCAAACAAATCGCCGAAGAGATTAAGCCCAAATCTTTAGCGGATTATCAGTTTAAAATTCTTCATTCATCTCACGGTCGCCAAGAGGTTAAACTCACGAGTCTCACCGGTGAAACAAGGCAGGTTTTAATTGATATCGGTCGAACCAAACTGCCCTATTCATTGATTAAACCGCCTGGTGCAAGTGAGTTAATTTTTTCCTATGGCGGTAGCCGAGGCATAATTGCCCCTTTCGAAGGATTCGCCACAACGCACGGTAGCTTAAAACACCGCAAGCGTCTTTTTACCCACTCAAGGCTTCTAGGTGTAGGTCAATATGGTTCAGTTAAAGAAGTGGAAGGGTTATTAACTGGATTAAATCGAGTCATCAAAGAAGGATATGCTCTCACAACCGATGCAACGCCAGCCTTCGAAAATCAATTGCGTGAAAACTTACGTAGCAGGCCTATTACATCACGAGAAGATCCGTTATATCGCATTGAAAGCGATATTCTACAAACCTTATCATCAGCCGAACAAAATAGTCGCGATTCTTTTTCAGGAGGCACACAATATTGGCTTAAAGAGAAAGAAAAGAAAACCAAAACCCTTAGACAATATCAAATATTAACAGCCAGAGCTAAAGGCGATACTTTAGCTGATACCGCAAGCCAAGCGTTTAATCGTTATAGTAAAACAGATTTGGCCTATCATAACCCTGTTATAAGACCTGATTACCATAATTTATCAACCCTTGAGAACCGCTTAGCCCTCTCTGAGGCCTTAGTACACGAAGCAGAACAATTTCACGCACTAGGATTTGCCCATAACGACATTAAGCCTGAAAATTTTTTATATAAACGCGATGCGAATGGTCATTACTCCGTCCGTTTCATAGACTGGGCCACCGGCGGGTTTGAAAGAGCGGTGGATCCTGCGGTTATACCTCAGGAAGTCGCCACAGACCATCAATTAGAAATCATTTTTAAAGAATTATTTGGTACAGATTTAACGTATACATTAGGTGAACACCAGTGCTCCGATCCGCAAGGACGGTTTGTTCGCTATAACCCAGACACCAAAGGTTTTTCTTTTGGTGTCAATCCAACCCTCGAAATTTTACATGGCGCACGCAATGGCACACTTCCTTATATTAGTCCCACAGTATTAGGTGAAGAACGAAATAAAACCGGCTTGCCTACAGGTGAGCGTGATTCCACTTTAAATACAAGATTTACTTCCAATGATCCAACCATGGATAACTGGGCCTTAACCGCCATGACTTTTGGGATTTGCAATCGCCAAGCCTACTTTGCTCTGGTGCGTGGGCGTGTGCTTTCAGATTATGTCGTTCCCCAAGTGTTAGACATTGCTGATCAAGATCCTCAAGGATTAACAATTGTTGATGTAGAAAAATTTAATCAACTCTTTGCTGTAGATGAAATTACAGCGGAAGACTTAGCCACTGGTCAAGCCTATACTCAAACAGATGGGGTTATGTATATTCCGGGTAATCCAAGAGAAGGAGAGCCATTACACCTCTATCGCCATCTTAAAGCTTTACGCGCACAATGCACTCAAAAGAAAACGCCCACCGCAGCAGAACAAGAAATTATTGATCGTATTGATGAGATTTTAAGTACCGTTCATCAAGCCGTGGCAAATGGAAAAGGCTTAAGCAAAGAAGCGTTGCAAGAGCAATTTAAAAAAGCAACGTCTTGCATTGAACAATTCCAACAACTTCACAACGAAGATTATCTTGCTTCATTAAACCAAGAAGCGTTACTGAATTCAATTCTTGCTAAATATAAAGATAAGCCCGCGCCCTCAGCCAATGATTTGTTACAAAAAACGACATCTGGTGTAAGTGAGCTAGACATTCTTTTTACTTATTCAAAAAGCGCCGCTCAACAACAAGAATCTTTAGCCATCTTAAATAATGCGTTCACTTCTAATGATTTAGAGAATTTATGCTTTAACGAGGACGCTCCTTATTCTCATCTTTTAAAAACCGGCATTGCTCTGAATCAAAGGATTATTTTACAAGGGGTATTAAGCAAAGTAGATGCAGATAACGCTTCCTTTTATGAACATGTGCACGATCAAGGATTACTTCACTTTTCGTTACAACAAGGACAAACCGAAGTCTTTAGCGCTCTGATTGAAGCTTTGCAAAAAGCTGGGGCAGAAGATAAAACCATTTTTGATTTATTAACCCAAGAATATGGGCCTGGACAAGATCAACTCCCTACTCAAAAGCACATTCAATGGTCAAATGATACGTTCCATATTGTTATTCGTAATCATAATTTAAAGCAGCTGCAATTAATTCTCGATCGATTACCCGAAGAACCTGGATATGAGCCAATACTATTAAAAGCGCTCCACCAAGCAGCGCTTTTATCCCATCAAGATTGCTATCAAATGCTATTAGAACGTTACAACGCGCGTTATCCCGACAATATCATAACTCCAGAAACAATCGTTGCAACCACCTACCCGCCGGATGACAGTTCACCGTATCATTTGTTTTTAAGAGACGAAACCACCCTCGGCTCTATAGACTGGAGCGCTTTAGAAGCTAACACTGAATTGGCAAAATCATTCTTGCTGCACACGCCAGCGAATACGACAGCGTTTCCACTATTAATTACTACCCAGTTTAGTAATTATACTGGCATGGAAAAACTTTTGACATTGGGGGATAAAGCAGGACTTATTGAAGAGGAATGGCAAGCCCTATTTCTTCAAACCGATGCTGATGGCAAAAATATTCTAAATCACTGCTTAGAACAAGGTCAGTTACAAGAACTTCCTTCCATACTTGATGCCATACGGCAACGTTGTGGAGAAAAAAGCACAAACATTCTCATCACCTTACTCAGTAATCCCAATCCACTAAATCCGTTACAAAACTTCTTAGCCACTGAAGAAGTGACTACAGTCCAATACCGAATTGTTTCTGAACTATTAGATGCAATCAGCAAGGATTACACCAAAGCAAGCAAGCCAGAACAGCAAGCTAGAATCATTGCTCTGTTGGTGAATAAAGTTTGGTTATTTGAGCAAGCAGACACGAATCCAGAAGAATTAAGGACTCTCTTACAAAACAATGCCCTTTCGATTCCTTACAAACAACTTCTCTTTAAACAACTCACAGAAAAAGCACCTGAACGTTCTGCAGCGAAAGATTATTTTAAACATCTCTTAGCTGAAGTATCCCCACAAGTAAGCGAAATTCAAGAACGCAAAGTCAACTTAGAATTACCTGCAATTCTAGGCGAAGTCACCAAACAAGAACGAGGTGCTCTAAACGATCTAATTGACGAACTGACTCGGAACAGCGGCATTGCATCCGCAGTAAAAGTAGCAACACTCGAGCTCAATGCAAAAATCAGAGACATCGAGACTCGCATAGCCGAAGAAGGCAGAAAATTAGCAACAACTACCAGCGCACTTCACACTCAAATTGCACGGGCTGAAGCGAGTGAAACGCAGCAACATTCAATTCAAGCTGAATTAGAAACTGCCCAAACAGAACTTCAGCGTCTTAAAGCCGAAGCTTTATCGCTTACTACTGCTCATACAGCGGAAGTAGAGCGCTTACAAACGCAAATCCAACAAGTTTCTGGACAAAATGAAGCGGATAAAGCAGAACTAACCGCTCAATTAGACGCTTTAAATGCTGCACACAAAATAGCTCAAGATGCCATTGCTACTCAACTTCAAGAGGCCAGAGATCAGGTTGGTGGCCTTGAAGAAAAACTTGAATCACAAGCTGCGCAATTGGCTCAAAGTCAACATGAAGCCCGCGCTTTATCGCAAGAACTTGAATCATTAAAACCGCAATATGAAGAATTAAAGACAAGATTAGAACAACAAACAGAATTAAGTAGCACCGAGCAGCAGCGATTAAGCGACCTTCTTGAACAACAAACACGCGCTGCTCAAGAAGCTACTCAAAAAACATCAGAACTTGAGACGCGTTTAAACACGACTC
>NZ_CAAAIW010000027.1:0-37500 GCF_900640115.1 Legionella yabuuchiae | reverse complement strand
CAAAAGGTCAAATCGTAAGGATTTTTTTCATCCTTTTCCCGATAGATTGTTTCGGTGCATTGCCAGCGATCGCTATCGATTGGGGGAAAGAACACATCGGCATCAAATGTGGCGTGAATCATTGTTAGATAGATTCGTTCCGCGATACCTATGGTTTCCAAGAATAGTCGCTCACCGCCTAAAATCATTACCTCCTCCGCTTCACTGACTAGGTGTAGCGCTTCTGATAGGCTTCTAACCACGTTGATATCGTCTCTATTTTCCAGGGTATGACTGATGACTATATTTTGACGTTCAGGTAAAGAACGACCAATGGATTCAAATGTCCGTTTTCCCATGACCACTGGCTTGCCAATCGTCAGAGATTTAAAATGTTTTAGATCCGCAGGAAGATAACACAAAAGCTGATTGTTTTTTCCAATGCCACGATTTTCATCCATAGCTGCAATAAGGCTAATCATTATATTCTTCCTGTTCTGTTACGCACCATCTCCAAAGCCATATCGACAGCGGCGTATAAACTGCCAGGCTCAGCCAATCCTTTTCCTGCGAGATCCAAGGCGGTGCCATGATCCACGGAAGTGCGGATAATTGAGAGTCCTAATGTAATATTAACGGCTTTACCAAACCCTGCAAATTTTAACACTGGAAGCCCTTGATCATGATACATAGCTACCATTGCATCGCAATGCTCAAGATATTTTGGAGTAAACATAGTATCGGCGGGAAGAGGGCCCAGCAAATTAAGTCCTTGTACTCTTAGTGCTTCTAACACGGGAATGATGGTTTCGATTTCTTCCTGACCCAGGTAGCCAGATTCACCCGCATGAGGATTTAGGCCCGCTACTGCGATATTAGGCTGACTTATACCAAAATCACGTTGCAATGACTCATTAAGACAAGATAAGACTTGCTTCACCAACGGCTTTGTCAACGCTAACGGTACATCTTTTAATGGTAGATGCGTGGTTACTAAAGCAACTTTCATGTGTGGGCAGGCCAACATCATGACAACGGATTCAGCTTGACAAAGCTCTGCTAAAAACTCGGTATGACCACGAAACTCAATTCCTGCGCGATTAATTACGGCCTTATTAATGGGGGCTGTTACAAGGGCTGAAAATTCTCCCGACAGGCATTGTTTTGCACCTGTTTCGATAAGTGATAATACATAAGGAGCATTGTTGGGATTAAGTACCCCTGGGATAGGGGGGGTATGGCAAGGAATATGCAATACCGTTAATTCACCGGCTTGCGAGTCATGGTAGACACCGTCATAACGATGGAAGCGTATTTGTTTTCCTAACTGATTTGCTCGAGCTTTTAAAACTTGTTCATCGCCCAATACGACTAAAGGAATTTTTTTCTGTGCGAGTTCCAGGCACAAATCTGGGCCAATGCCTGCTGGCTCACCACTGCTAACTAGCAGTGGTTTCATGCTAATTCCTTATCAAGGATCTTCACATAGGCATCCGTGCGCATATGTTGCAACCAGTTTTGCACTGCTTCAGTAAATTTGCGCTGTTGTAAATACTGTCTTACTTGTTGCCGTTCAAAAGCTGCTGAATCATCGACCGTTTTACGCTCCAACACTTCAATTAAATGCCATCCAAACGGTGATTTTACAGGTTTGCTTATAGTCTTTAATGGCAGTGCGTCCATGGCTTTAGCAAATTGAGGAACAAGCTCATCAGCAGTGACCCAACCTAAATCACCCCCGTTGATAGCGCTGGTTGCATCTAATGAATACTGCTTCGCCATCACCGCAAAATCTTTTCCAGATTTGAGTTGCTGATAAATATTAGTGATTTGTTTTTTGGCTTCGTCAGCGGTCATGCTGGAAGCGGGCTTTACAAGAATATGGCGAACGTGAGTTTTTGTCACGGTATGCTTTTGTTGACTACCTCCAATCGCTACTAGCTTGATCAACTGATATCCGTTTCCTGCACGGATAGGGCCGGAGACCTCACCAACCTCCATGTTAGTCACTTGCTTGGCAAATAATTCAGGTAACTCGGCTAAATGACGCTCGCCTAAATCCCCTCCTTCAAGAGCATATTCCCCACTGGATTCGGCAATGGCCATTTGATTAAAATCTTCACCGCTTTTGACTTTTTTAAGTACCTCCAAAGCCTTTTGCTTGGCATGCTTTAACTGTTCTGTCGTTGGTTCTTCGGGAAGAGGAATGACGATATTTTGAATGTGATACGTCTGCTGGGTTTTTTGGGTTTTTTTAGCGGTTCTTAAATAATCCTCAACTTGCTGTGAAGAAATAGCAATTTCTTGGCCTATTGCTTTTTGTTGGACTCTAGTAATTAATATTTCTTTCTGGATATTATCTCTGTATTCCTTCCAACTCATGCCCTGTTTAGTTAGCTCCTCTCGAAGCTGGGTTAACGTAAGGTGATTTGACCCAGCGATCTTAGCAATGGCGTCATTTAATTCATTATCATCGACGGTGAGATTGTTATTTTTAGCGAGCTGAAGCTGCAAATCTACATCGATTAAATGTTGCAACACTTGTTTGCGAAGAATGTTTTCCGGAGGCAACTTCATGCTTTTGGCTTGAATTTGCTGACGTAAGAGATCACTATGCGCGTTTAATTCACTCGCTGTAATCACGTTATCATTAACAATAGCAACGACTTTATCCAACGGCTCAGCAGCGTGGCCAATCATTGCCGTAATTAGTAATAATATTAAAAATACACGTTTCAGCATGCCAAAATCCTCTCTCATAGCTTAATTCGATGCCATCGATCCTATTGCTTTTTTCTGGTGCAATTTAGGGTATTTATACGCAAAATACAAGCAAATATGTTAAATCCAGTTCGATATCTTAACGCACAATCTTTATTTCAGTTTAAAAATATCGGCATATCCTGGAAGATACGAACTCAAGATGCTGGAAGGATCGCTGTTTGCAGCAGAACCCAACCCTTTTAATAATACTTGTGCAAAGAGGTTGCTATTGTACTGCGGCGCAAACGTTATTGGAGAAATATTTTTAAACGTTTTTCCTCCCATCAAACGAACAGCCCAGCAGCAATTCTCGTATTGCAGACCAAAAAAGGACATCATGCTATATTTTTTACTGATGTTGTAGCTGTAAACCCCTAATGTGCTCCATCGATCTGTAAAGGGCCAAGCGTAGGCAATCGTTCCTTGACTCAAGACATTATCCTGAATCCCTGTATTAGCAACCGCTGTAATATCACCATTCACGAGATAGCTGTAGCCTAGACTAAAAATTTTATTGTAATCCGGCTGATAATGCAGATTTAAATACCCGTTATTCGTAGCGCTGGCAGAGGGATCCCAGATGTAATCCCCTGTCGCCACCCAAGCTGGATTGATATGATATTTGGCCCGAGTCGCAATAGGAGATGTCTTGGAGGTCGGTGACAACCAGCCTAAGAACAAGGGACTATCAACGCACTCACCTTGGCGTTCATAGCAAAGTTGGACACGACGATTGGAAAAATAGCTTAGCTGGCCAATAGCAAAGCTCGCTTTCTCACCTCCGGTTTCATCTGAAAGAAGACGCGTTGTTAAGGAATAGGCGATTTGATTAGCGTCACCAATGCGATCAAACCCTGAAAAACGATTCGTCCGAAAGAGTTGATCATGATTAAAAATCATATAAGCAGAATCATAAACTGGAATTGCCGTTTGATCGTGGTAAGGCACGTATAAATAATACAAACGCGGTTCCAAGGTTTGAGTAAATCGCTGGCCCATAAACGCCATTGAGCGATCAAAGAAAAGCCCACCATCTACGTTGTACCGTGGAATAAAGCGATTGAACGATTGGCTGGTAGGATCAGTGCGATACTTCACGCTATAGTTATTTTCAACAAACTGAACAGAAGGTGTGAGATATCCCCATGGCTTGTAATTGGCAATAGACAAAATAGGATTTATATGAAGTCTAGGCCCTTGGGGATGCGCTAAATCCGCGCCTGGCCAGCGATAATTGTCAAATTCTGCCATAAGATTAAAAGTAGAATTCCAGGGTAGATCATTATAGATTCCGTTCGCTGTGAACTGAGGTAAGCGTTGATAAATATCCGATATCTCAGACTGATTAATGGGATGAAGCGTTTGATAACTTTGCACCAGGCCATTCACCAGCCAGTGATCAGAGTTGTACGTCATATTGGCTTGTCGCAACAATTGACTTTGTGTGGTCACAGCAAGATTCGTGCTGAAATCTTGTAGATAATAATCATCGGAAACTTGTTCAAAATTAACCCCTAGAGTTAGATTCCGAGTTAATGACGTTCGATCATCAAGTAAAACAGCCCAACGGTTATTCGACTGTCCAATTAAGCTTGGATATTGATTCTGGTTTTCTGTAATGAAGCGATTAAAGGCGCGATCATCGGGTAGAAAGTTACCTCCAATGGTCATATAAGAATTACGTGTAAGCGCACGGAAATCCCCACCCATCATAATGCCGCGGCGAGTATAGAGATGAGGCGTAATCGTTGCATCATAATTAGGCGCAATATTTAAATAATAAGGCAACCCAAGATCAAACCCGCCCACATTGGTATAGCCTATGGCCGGCTGTAAAAAGCCTGATTTTCGTTCTTTCGACGTTGGGAAACTAAGATAAGGTGAATACAATACTGGCCAGTCATGAATTCGCAAATAGGCATCTCTTGCGACCCCTCTTGCTTCCGAATGATCAAGAGTTATGCTACCAGCAGAAATTTGCCAGGATCTATTCTCAGGAGGGCAAGTACTGTAAGTGGCTTGTTGCAGCAGATAATCTTGATTAGGAAAGCGCTCTATAAAATCTGCCCTTCCCCAGGCAGGGAGGGTAGCGCCGGCGCGATGGATGCTTAAACGATAAAGCACATCATCCACTCTCCCACTTTTATCTTGAGGATTAATGATCGCTTTACGTGCAATCATCAAACGACCAGGTTCTAAATAACGTACGTTTCCAAATAATTCTACTCGAGTGACTTGATTGCTTTGAGGGGCGCGATAAATATATGCAGTTTGCGCGCTGACCATTCGGTCATCATCTTGCACCATGACGTTTCCAGTTAATTTAGAACGTCCTTCGGCATAAAGCGAAGCCTCATCTGCTTCAATACGTACCTCCCCTTTTGGAATTGGGGTAATCTCAAGGGTTTGATAATATCCGCCGCATAATGGATAAGCCTCATCACGTTGCCAGCCAAGACATTGAGCATAGCGGCTGCGAACTGATGTTGGAAACCTGTCCTCTGGCGTAAAAACGCATGCGTTTACAGGCTCCACAATAGTAGTAGCTGCACGGGCCTCGTGCACAAGATAAAATCCAAAAGCTACTGCCAAGACTGTCCCGGTTAGCGTATAATGCATTGTCTTCGCTGTAAGCCTAGCAGTGATTAGAGGTTTTAAGTTTAAGTTTCTTAACATCATCGTTCGGTGTTTTTTGCCAGCAGTTTAACAGCGAAGTTACTATCCCCATTGGAACTAAGTAATCCAAGGGCCTTAGGCAACATCCCCTAAAGTTTCTCCAAACAAGGGCAGGAAGTATACCATGTACAAACGGCAATACGCACTTAACGAATGGCTAAAAAAAAATTACTCCGAAACTTTTAGTTTAATCTCTTTAACAGGGGATGCTAGTTTTCGTCGTTATTATCGCATGGCAATAAACAATCAAACCTTCATAGTCATGGATGCGCCACCAGAAAAAGAAGCGTTATTACCTTTTATTCAAGTTGATCATCTCCTGCAAACACTAGGTGTCCATGCACCGAAAATTTATGCTTCAGATATCGAACAGGGGTTCTTGGTTTTAGAAGATTTTGGGGATCAATTGTTATTTACAGCGCTCACCGTCAACAACGTTGATGTACTGTATAAAGTTGCGATAGCAGAACTCTTTAAGATGCACCAAACAATGCCTGAAGAAAGCCCTTTGGCAAGGTTTGATAAGCCTTTTATGCTGAGACAAATGAATTTATTTTGTGAGTGGTTTTTGCAACGTTATCTTAAGTTAGACATTCACCCCCGACAGCAGTTGATCATTCATGAAACGTTTAACTGGATTGCTGAGACCATAGCACAACAACCCTATGTGTTTACTCATTGTGATTTTCATTCTAGAAATTTAATGCTGTTACCTAACGCATCATCCATTACGTTGGGCGTTATTGATTTTCAAGACGCGATGCTTGGCCCATTTAGCTATGATCTCGTCTCATTGCTAAAAGATTGTTATATTCAGTGGCCGAGAGAACAAACGCTTGGCTGGGTGAAATATTTTCATAACCATTTGCCTAACGCCAATACCTGGTCTTACGACGCATTCGTTCAAGCATTTGATTTTTGCGGACTACAAAGACATTTAAAAGTGTTAGGAATTTTTTCAAGATTACATCTGCGGGATAATAAATCCGGATATTTAAACGATTTACCCTTGGTTATGAATTACTTTCTGGATTGCTTAGAGACCTATGACGAACTCAAACCGTTTTACCAATTTGCATCTGAAGTGGTTTATCCAGCATTTAAAGAGAAACACCCAGCATGAAAACAGCAATGATTTTAGCCGCCGGTCGTGGCGAGCGTTTAAAACCGTTCACTCTTAGCCAACCTAAAGCGCTGTCTTTAATTCAGGGCACTCCTTTGATTGAATATCATGTTAGAAATATAGCCAATGCTGGTTATGAAAACATTGTTATCAATCACGCTCATCTAGGAGGTATGATTCGACAGCATCTAGGAAATGGAAGTCGGTGGGGGATTAATATTGTCTACTCACCCGAGCCTCCTGGTGGGCTTGAGACTGGAGGAGGGGTGGTTAATGCGCTTCCTTTACTTGGTTCTGATCCTTTTTTAGTGGTTAACGGCGATATATTAACCGATTACAACTTTGAAGATCTCATCATGACAAAATCTTATCTCGCTCATTTAGTTCTTGTTAATAAGCCGGAATATAAAACAAATGGTGATTTTGGACTGTCTGCGCCTCCCTTAGTGAACAATGAAAATCCAACGTATACCTTTACTGGGATTGCCTGTTATCATCCAGAAGTCTTTAGAACGCTTAGTGTTGGTCGATATTCTTTAACGCCAATTTTACGCCAACTTACCCAGGCCAAAAAAGTGAGTGGTGAGTTCTACAAAGGCAGGTGGATGGATATTGGAACTCCAGGTCGACTGGAGTTGGCTAATAAAACTTGGTGAATCGCTGTTTATACCCGTGACTTGTTGATTCCGGCCGCTGAATTTTTCCAGCCTCATTTAAACGGCAGGGGGCTTAAGTTGGACCTTGCTCTTCCGGAGAAATGGTCTCTATTACTTCATTATAATTTCTAGGAATCGTTGTAATTTGGATGGCTTTATTTTTTTCTTGGACATAAACGCTAAACCCTTCCTTCGGGTCGGTTATGAGCCGACGTATTTTTTCAGCATCGGCCCTCTTCTCTCGACCGGAAGTATCCGCCTTAATTCTTCCATCATTAGTCGCTTCATAGATAATTCCATTTCTTGTGAGCATGCCCTTCTCTGCTAACCAACCATTATAGAGTCTATCTAACTCTTCGCTTTCTTCATCACCAACTGGTTGCCCCTCACTGCTGTAACCACGCAAAATTTCCGCATCATTGCTGATCGCAACATCAAAGGTTATCTTTTCATGACTTAATTGTTTAGCGGATATTTCTGCTAATGCAGTTTGATACTGTTGAAAGCCAGTAAAATCAGCTAAAGTGCCTGACCAGGGATCGCCTTGGGTTGATTTAAGACGTACGTACTCGGCAAATTGTTGGGCATGCTCGATTAGGTCACTAAATTTTGAAGTAAGTTTTGCCTTTTCTAACTGCTGCTTTAGGGTAGTTACAAGTTCTTCGGCGGCATCGGCATTAGTGATAATCTCTACGCATTTTCGTACAGAATCTGAAGAGGGTACAGGCATAGGTTATTCCTGGTAAAAATTTCGTTAAGTTTCATCTGTGTTTCAATTATAGCAAAGTCCTAAGCTGCAATGGAACGAATTTGAGTAGATGGTCTCTGTGACATGGTCCAAACTCGTTGTCATGCGAGGAGAATTTTCCTTTAATCTAAGGGAGATTGATATTGATCAATAACAGAAGAAAAGGTCTTGTTTTTCATAGAGTCAAAAGTAAATTCATCCACTTGAATTGCGTCCCAGCGTAATTTTTCAACATGAACCAACTGATCCATCTCTTCTTGTGTTAACTCTCCTGCTTTGACTTTTTCCGCTAGTTTTTCTTTCAGATGGCCAAATTTAAATCCGCGTAAATCATGAACCTTCTTATATAAATCTTGATGGCTTAATATCCCTTGCAATGCAATTTCCATGCGATCCACGGGCTTTGAGGCGTCACCACTTAAATAAACGTATTTAGTTAATACATCTCGATAGTGATTATTGCCGGTCATTAACTTAGCTAACTGATGGTCCAACTTATCACTAGGATAGCGCATGGTTTGACCAAAAGGAAAAACGAGAAGCCGAGCTAAAATACCAATTGTACGCACCGGGAAATTATGACAAAAGCCGATTAATGATTTTTGAGCCTGATAAAAACAATACGTCGTTGCCCATTTTGCATGCAGTTTTTGATCATCATCTTCATCATGCTCTTGGTAAAAACGCAAAGCCGCCATAGCCATGTATAAATAAGACATCCCATCTGCAAGACGAGCCGATAAACGTTCGCGACGTTTTAAGCTACCGCCTAAAATAATTAAAGACAGATCAGCTAGCCAAGCGAAGGCGTGGCTTAAGCGAGCAAGTTTTTGATACTGCCGACTGAGTGGATTTTCAGGAGTAGAAATAAACAGCCCCCCTGTCCAGCCTGAACACATGGCTTTGGCCATATTGCGAAAGAAATAATGAATATGTTTCCAAATGACTTCATTGAATTTTGATTTATCCTTGGCAGATAACGCATAAAACTCATCTCGTATATAAGGGTGGCATGCCATTGATCCTTGACCAAAGATTAATAAGTTACGCGACATAATATTTGCCCCTTCAACCGTAACAGAGATGGGAATCCCTTGGTAGAAAGACGTCATATAATTTCTGGGTCCCACAACCACTGCACGGCCTGCATGAACATCAATCGCATCGTTAATAACCACCCTCGCCAACTCGGTGTTGAAATATTTAGTAATGGCTGATGCCACTGAGGGTTTTTTATGCTCTTGTACAGCCCCAACCGTTAAGAGCCTAGTTGCATTAACTAAATAATTTAATCCTGCGATTTCAGCCAGTTTTTCTTCAATCCCTTCAAATTGGGCAATTTCAACATTAAATTGCCGGCGTATCCGAGAAAACGCGCCAGTTGTCAAATAAGAAATAGAAGATGAAGCGGCAGCGAGTGCGGGTAATGAGATTGAGCGACCAATGGACAAGCACTCCACTAACATACGCCAGCCCTGTCCCGCCTGACTTTGACCGCCAATGATGCTGTCAATTGAAACAAAAATATTCTCACCTCGAATGGTGCCATTCATAAAGGGTTGATCGGCAGGAAGATGGCGATTGCCAATTTCTAGGTTTTCTGTATCCCGTGCGATGAGGAGACAAGTGATGCCTTCTTTACCCACTCCTTTCAATAATCCATCTGGATCTTTTAAATTTACGGCCAATCCGATTAACGTGGCCACAGGGGCTAACGTGATCCAACGTTTGTTTAAGGTAATATTTAGCCCAAGCACTGTTTTACCTTCGACGTTCTTTTTTACCACTAAGGCTTCGGATTTGATCGCGGTGGCATCACTGCCAGCCCCTGGCTCCGTTAAAGCAAAACAAGGGATATCTTCTCCTTTGGCAAGCCTTGGTAAGTAATGCGACTTTTGTTTCTCAGTCCCATACAATTGCAACAGTTCGCCAGGCCCGAGAGAATTGGGGACCATAACGGTAACTGCCCCCACACCAGAGTGGCTGGCAATTTTCATCACCACATCCGAATGGGCTCGAGCTGAAAACCCCTTTCCCCCATATTCCTTTGCAATGACTAACCCTAAAAATCCTTTGTCTTTAATAAATTTCCAGGCTTTTTCTGGTAAATCATTATGTTGTGAGATCTCCCACTCATTGAGCATATCGCAAAGGGTTTGGGTTTCATTGTCTAGAAAGGCTTGTTCTTCTTGAGTAAGTTCAGTCTTAACTTGTTCGAGCTTTTCCCAATCGGGCTCACCTCGAAATACATCTTCTTCAATCCACGTGTCACCAGCGCTCAGAGCTTCTTCTTCAGTTTTAGACAATTTGGGGAGCGTATTGCCAACTTTATGATATAGATAATCACTAATCGTGTCCCGAATCGCTTCGACTCGGATGATTAGATCAATTGCGATAATCAATACCCACAATAGCAGAGCAATGAACCATGGCAATCCCACCACGAATGTCGCGACAATCAAATAAATCACACTGCCAACTTCCCATGCGATGGGTTTAAAGGACTTGCTTAAAACAAACAGCGAAAACGCCAAATAGACAATAAACAAAATCAAGGCAAACATAACAATCCTTATTTGTGCTTAAGTGGAGCAAGGGTCTGCTGACCCCCTAAAAAGATAGATTACATCTTAATTCAAGATCAACCTCTCGTATATACCCAAAATCTTCATACGGAACGAAAAATTAGTATTTTTCGTTCCGTATGAAGTGAGCAACCCTGGCTTGCCGGATGATGACCCTCTTGCAAGGGTTATTAAAATCCCCTAGTCTCAATTTAAGCGCTTATCATGGGAATGTTTATGAGCACACGCTTTATATGGAACTTTGAAATTGAATTAAGCTCACCGCTGCAGCTACCACAGAACTCCGAACGATTAGAAGATAAACGCTGGGAAGCCCGTTTTTTTTGGCCAGACAAAAAACCCATTTCATTACATGGCTTAGACGATTCGTTCTTAGAACTATCCAGATATCGTTTTAAGCATCGGTCAGATACCTATCTTATTCTTTCTGACCGCGATTATAATGTGAAAATCCGAAATGATGCTCTATTATATAAACCTTGCCTAGAACGCACCGCCCACGCCTTGGCTTACGGGAAAAAAATAACGCTCGACGGCAGTACCTTAGTAGAATTACCCGAAGAGGAAGTGCTAGACCTAACAACTTTACTGACCAAAATAAACCGTGAAGCCTATTCCATTCACCTTGAGAAAGAAGCCGTCATTTATAAATTTCCTGATTCACCAAAGTTGACTCTAGAGTTCGCTAGGATCATGATTAACAATCAGATTTTTTTTAGTGTCAGTGTTGAGTCTCGTATTTTATTGTGGGTGCAGTATTTAAGCCAACATATTTTAGGCAACAAAACAGCCTGCGATTATGTGACTTTTTTAAAATCAGCCAATGTGTCACCTTCATTATGATCAAAACCTTAGTCGCCATACTGGTTAGTTTCGGAAAAATCGGCCTTATTTCCCTTGGTGGAGGGAATTCCATGCTTAAGCTGTTAGAATATGAGGCCGTCGAATATCGTCAATGGATTGGACAAGAAGAATTCATTGAAATGGTTGGCAGTACGTTTTTATTTCCTGGGCTAACCGCGGTGAAACTCTCAGCCCTTATCGGCTATAAAGCCGCAGGTGTGGCAGGACTTGTGGTGGCTGTTGCTTGTCTAAATCTACCGGGCTTGTTGCTCGCCTTAGCCGGATATACTTGGTTAACCAGTCATAATGGCCCGATCACTCGAAAAATCATGATCGCCGTACAGTATGGCGCGTTAGCTTTATTAGCTGCGGCTTCTTTTTCGATTGCACAAGGTGTAATTCAGATGTATTTCTCCTATTCTATGGTTATTGCTTGTATATTATTTTTCTTAGCGCTCGCTTTTTTGCAATTGTCCCCTTTCTGGGGATTTATAGGATTTATTGGGATTTGTTTCTTTCTTGTCCCTTAGGAGGAAGCCGTGACTAAGTCGCTGGATAATCCAGAGTACTACATTAACCGCGAATTAACCGCACTAGCCTTTAATGAGCGGGTGTTGCAGCTGGCGGCTGATGAACGTGTGCCGTTATTGGAGCGCATGCGTTATCTTTGTATCTGCAGTGGTAACTTGGATGAGTTTTTTGAAATTCGCGTTGCAGGATTGAAAGAAAAAATTGCCGTATCCTCAATGAAGCTTAGCATAGACGGGTTATCTGCTGATGAACTCTTAAATCAATTAAGCATTAAAACTCACGCGTTAATTGAAGAATTATATAGTATTTTTAACAAACAACTCTTGCCAGCTTTAAAACATGAGAATATTTATTTTTATAAAACCGAAGACTGGACAGATGACATCCATCTTTGGGCAAAACATTATTTTAAAAATGAAGTCCTGCCAATTGTCAGTCC
The DNA here is from genome assembly GCF_900640115.1 of Legionella yabuuchiae. Lineage (GTDB taxonomy): Bacteria > Pseudomonadota > Gammaproteobacteria > Legionellales > Legionellaceae > Legionella_A > Legionella_A yabuuchiae. The sequence continues at coordinate 25,157 of NZ_CAAAIW010000027.1, read as the reverse complement.
TATTGCATTAGATCTGGCTCATCCATTTCCTCGTTTATTCAATAAAAGTCTAAATTTTATTGTCGCGCTAAGTGGAAAAGATGCGTTTGATCGAAATATTAAATACGCCGTGATTCATGCCCCCCGGTCTTTGCCAAGACTCATTCATTTGCCTTCAGAGTTGAGCGGTGAAGGCAGCCATTTCGTTTACCTATCATCCATCATTGAAACTCATGTGCATGGTTTTTTCCCTGGAATGGAAATCAGTGGGTGCTATGCGTTTCGATTAACGCGTAATAGTGACATATCTTTACAGGATGAAGAAGCGGAAGACTTGGCTGCTGCAATGCAACGTGAGCTTTTCTCTCGCCACTATGGCCATGTCGTACGCTTAGAAATTGATAAAAAATGCCCACAATCCATTACTGACTTTCTACTGCAAAAATACCATTTACGCCACGAGGACACTTATTACTGTGATGGGCCGGTAAATATCCAGCGCTATATGAGCACTATTAACAGTATTCCTCGTCCTGATCTAAACTACCCTCCGTTTACACCTAAGTTTCCTTCTGTGCTCAAATCGGACAGGGATTTATTTAACGCTCTGGATGAACAAGATATTTTATTACACCATCCTTATCAGAGTTTTGAGGTTGTCATTGACTTTGTTAGACAAGCGGCCGCTGATCCGAACGTGCTGGCTATCAAACAAACCCTTTATCGCACCCGTTTTGATTCGGTCATGGTCAAAGCCCTCGTTGAAGCCGCTCGTTCAGGCAAAGAAGTGACTGCGGTTATCGAGCTTCGTGCCCGCTTCGATGAAGAATCTAATTTAAAGCTAGCCAATCAACTCCATGAAGCTGGCGTATTAGTGCTATATGGTGTCGTAGGTTATAAAACCCATGCCAAAATGACTTTAGTGGTACGGCGAGTACGTGGAAAATTAAAGCGCTATGTGCATCTTGGTACCGGAAATTATCATGAAGAAACGGCGAAACGATATACCGACTTTGGTTTATTGACTGCAAATCCTGCCATGACCAGTGATACACAAATCATTTTTCAGCAACTAACCGGCTTAGGCAGAACAATTAAGCTCAAAGAATTATGTCATGCTCCATTCACCTTGCAAAAAAATCTTCTCGCCCTAATCAAAGAATGCGAGGAAGCAGCCCTTGCTGGTAAAGACTCTGAAATTATTATTAAAGTAAATGGCTTAACTGATTTAACGATAATTCAAGCGCTTTATGCTGCATCACAAGCGGGCGTTCATATCAATCTGATCGTTCGCAGTGTTTGCTGTTTAAAACCTGGAATAAAGGGTGTCTCAGAGAATATTCGAGTTACTTCCGTGGTGGGGCGATTTTTAGAACATCATCGTATTTTTTATTTTTGTTCCGGTGAAAAAGAACGTCTTTTTTGTTCCAGCGCCGATTTGATGCAGCGAAATCTCTATTATCGCATCGAAGTGATGTTTCCCATTTTGGATAACGAGTGTCAACAACGCATTAAACAAGAAATCTTTAAGAACTATTTGAAAGACAATCGCGATGTTTGGGAAATGCAATCCGATGGCACTTATAAGCCCCTACGTCGAGGTGGCCATAGCGCCCAAGAGACACTGTTAGCGTTGTACAGCGAGGGCTAGAGATTGTTTTTTTGGATAATTATGGCGGCAGGCGTATGACGTTTTAAAGTCCCAATAAGGTTTTATGTTTTTCCGCCGGTAATTCGCACGCTAAGCGGGGCACAAGATACCCTGGTAATATGGCTTGCAAGCCTTTAAACAGCTCAGTTGCTTTTGGGAGAGAAACATCAAAATGAGCCGCACCTTCGACCTTATCTAATAGGTGCAGATAGTACGGCAGCACTCCACAATCAAATAAGCGTCGGCTTAGTGCAGCCAGTATATTCACATCATCATTCACCCCAGCTAACAGCACCGATTGATTCAATAAATGACAGGATGCAGAGCGAAGTTTTTGACAGGCCTCAGCCACACGATCATCTAATTCATTGGCATGATTGCTATGTAAGACAATCACTTTCTTGAAAGAGGAACGATTAAGAAGTGCGATTAAATTTGAATCAATGCGTTCAGGTAGAACCACTGGTATCCGAGTGTGAATACGAACTGTCCTCACATGGCGAATCGTCTGCAGTTTGCCAAAGAGAAAAGAAAGCAATTTATCGTTGGCTAATAATGGGTCGCCGCCGCTTAAAATCACTTCATGAATGGTTTCATCTGCTGCAATGAAAGAAAAAACACCTTCCCAACCTTCACGCCCTGGATTATTTTCTTGGTAAGGAAAGTGGCGGCGAAAACAATATCGGCAATTAATTGCGCAAGCCCCAACCAAAGTAAGCAGAACTCGTCCATGATATTTTTGAATCAATCCCGCTTGGGTATTGAATGATTTTTCAAGTAAAGGATCCTGACTATACCCTTCTACAGCTTGTGTTTCATCATCAATAGCCAGCACCTGTCTTAATAATGGATCGTTCGGATTCCCTGACTCCATCAAGTTAGCAAAACCACGTGGAACTCTGGTTTGAAATTGCTGTTCCGCATCTTGGCTAGCCATGTGCACTGGTAGCTCTAAAAACTCGAGCAGTTCGCGGGCGGTGGAAAATCCCTGCGCTAGGATTTGTTGCCAATTGGCTTTTGTATCTCGCATTTAGATTATAGACTTGTTAAAATGCGCGAACTTTAGCGAAATCGCACAAAAAACTCAACTTCGGAGCATCCATGGCAGTCTACAGCACCAATGAATTTAAACCCGGCTTAAAAGTACTGGTTGATAACGCGCCGTGCAGTATTGTTGAATGCGAATTTGTTAAGCCCGGAAAAGGACAAGCGTTTACGCGGGTGAAAATTCGTAATCTTAAAACGGGTCGCGTGGTTGAGCGAACCTATAAATCCGGTGAAACCTTACCTTCAGCAGATGTCGTTGACGTTGAAATGCAATACTTATACAACGATGGTGAGCATTGGCATTTTATGGTTCCTGATACGTTTGAGCAATATGCTGCAGGGCCTGATGCGGTTGAAGAAGCCGTTAAGTGGCTGAAAGAGCAAGACATGTGTACGGTTACCTTATGGAACAATGAACCACTCCAAGTCACTCCCCCAAACTTTGTAACGCTTGAAATCACTGAAACCGACCCTGGCCTCAAAGGTGACACCTCTGGCGGCGGCGGGAAGCCTGCTACTCTAGAAACGGGAGCGGTGGTTCGCGTGCCTTTATTTGTACAAACAGGCGAGCTGATCAAAGTCGATACGCGCAAAGGTGAATACGTTTCTCGCGCAAAAGAATAAACCACTTTCTCAGCCATTTCCGCCTTGAGAGTCCAACAGTTAGGAATTGCTGCTTTTATCTGCGCATAATTGACAGTGCTTTTTGAAGCACTGTCTTATTGCTCCTAGCATTCCTTTTTACGGCCAATAGCGATACGGAAATGAATAATGACGGTAATAGCGATATTGGTAATAACGATAAGGCGCGGGATAATAGGTACGATATCGAACTGGGTGGTAATAACGATTACCCCAGTAATAGGCTTGATAGCCAACCGTTCGATAACCTGGTGAGTGCTGAACCGTCGTCACCGTACAACTGCCTAGCAAGACGACAGAGGACAATACCAATAGTGAGGGTATAACTGTTTTCATCATCGCTTCCTTGCTTTAATCCGTTATATAATAATTATAATACATGAACTATATTTGAACAAAAAATCCTTTTGATGACGGGAAAATCAATAGGTTAAGCCTGTTGAAGCATAGAGATTTGGGCGGCTAATTGATCGTACCCCGCTTCGACATTGATATAATCATGATTAGCGAGATACACGGATAAAGAACCGTCATCCGTGGCCTGCTTCGCTTGTAAAACGCTGTTGAACTTTAAATTTATGAGCCGTTGAAATGCTTGTTTTTTGGTTACTAAATAGAAATTGCGATAGTGGCCTTTATCACAATAATGAAGCGCTTGTGCATCTTTAGCCAACTTATGTCCTGGCAAATAATCGTTTAGAGAGTAAGAGCGATTATTATGTACCGCAATGACTTTTCCTGGCGGAATAAGTTGTTTCAGCTGATAGGCTAATTTATTTACTTCGCGGTGCGCCGCAGGTGAATAAGGACCAAATTGCGCCAACGTTTTCTTTATGCCAACGTCAGTAAACATTCGGTTGGGATCAAATTCATAACGTTTCCCAGCTAGATGAAACACAATATTTCGTTGCCCAGAGTGCTTAAGGGTAATTACTGTTCCATGCTCCTTTGCGATCACGGCTAACGCCGCTGTTAAGGCCGTAGTCTCATTTTGATGAACATGAACAAATACTTTTCCTTTTCCCTGGTGAATGGTGTGGATCGTTACCGTTTCATCTCCAAGCTTTACGACATAATGGTGACTGTATGCTAAATTGCAAAGCAGAAGCGTGAAAAGAAAAATCCAGCGGCAAATAATCATATGCATCTTTACAAATCGCACAAAAGACCTGCATTTTATATTGTTTTAATACAGTTAGCAAATTGGCGAAGATAGCGATCATGGTCAAGTCACGGTATTTCGGATGATACGAATCTTAAGTATAACGAGCGGGCTTGATTTAATCTTATTCGATGCATCGAGTGGCAGACAATGATCACCTGCTCATCTGAGCCGTATTTTCATTTAATCTAGAGATTTATGAAATACTTTAGGTTTTCTGCCTTAAACAGAGATCACACCATATTTCAAACTAATCTCCATCGAACACTACCTGTGTGGTTCAGCCAGGCTGATCATTGTCTCTATGTATAAATATAGACCAATATTTAGAAAATTAGAATGCTGCCGATAATTATTGTATTACCACTTAAGCCTCCGATTTCTTATCCATATGCTTATTTCTATGGAGGGATTGTTGCAGCAAACCGTTGGTTATCGGCACTTTACAGTTTAACCCTCCTTTTGAAGTGTTGGCCGCCAGTCCAGAGCTTTTTTATGGGTTTGATATCGCTATTATGTTAGAAATGTGTCGGTGATAGATACGATTATATTAGATAATGAAGCGGCAAAATATTGGGCATCATATAATGCTGAATTGTATCAGCTTATTGGAACCAAATTGCCTGTTGGGAAAGGTTACGGCATGATGGCCAAACTTGGACAAAATGCGTTATTTTCTGAAATTAATAAAACATTACTTAGCATGGAAGAAGACGGCAAATACCTAGAAATTTACAGTCGCTATTTGGACTGAAAATAAGTTCAATCACGAAAATTATTAAACTGTAGCGGTAGTTCAATATCCGATTTTTTGAGCACGGCAATGGCTTCTTGCAAATCATCTCTTTTTTTGCCCGTCACACGAACTTTATCACCTTGAATGGAGGCTTGAACTTTAAGTTTGTTGTCTTTTAGCAGTTTTACAATGTTTTTTGCGGTAGGCTGATCGATGCCTTGTTTAAAGGTCATGGCTAGGGTATGTGTTTTTCCACTATGAACCGGCTTGTCATCCACGTCGACGCCGCCAGTATCGACACTACGTTTCGCACAATGAGTACGAAAAATATCCTCCATTTGCCGAACTTGAAATTCAGACTCTGATGTTAAGGTTACTTTCAAATCTTCAAGTTTAATCTCAGCATCAACACCCCGAAAGTCGAAGCGATTACTGATTTCGCGTTGCGCGTTTTCAACTGCGTTACGTAATTCCAATTCATTGGTTTCAGAAACAACATCAAACGAAGGCATACAATTTTCCTTAAATCGGATAACGGGGTAGATTTTACCGACTATTTCTGGTGAATGGCAATGCCTTTGATCCTTTATTGCTTTCGCAGCCCGTAATAGCTTTAAGATAATATACCCATGATCTTTCAAAATATGCTTTTCCTTTTTCGCCCTGTCGCATTATGAAAGATCACGGGTATAGTTTATAGATTCACAGGCCTTGTACTGATTGAAAAATCTTCTTCCACCAACAAAAAGTGATTCACCGGAACATCTTCCCACTCTGTTTTAAAATCATTTAATTTTTCTGAAGCGACTAAAGCGCATTTTTTTTCGCCATGCTCCTGAAGCACATGGTACTTGTCATCGCGCTTTTCAAAGCGACTTCCAACCGCGTAATGCAATGAATCTGGTTCAGCGCCTTTTTCCGTGCAAAAACGACTGGCCAATAAGCGTTTTCCATCGGTTAGACAAACATTATAATAAGAATCGCCCACCTCACCATACTTCTCTTGTAACTCATTGATAATTCTGTAGGCTTCCTGCAATACATCTGCAGCAATATTAAGATTTGTTATGTCTTTTTCTTTGGCTAACTGTTGAAATAACGCAAATAAATGCTCTGAATCGGTTTCACCTTGAATCCAATGATAAATATCGTCATCAAGAAGATGGCGAATATGTCGTTTAACTTGGATAAACTGATTAATGCCGCCGTTATGCATTAACATCCATTTCCCTTTTCTGAACGGGTGACAATTATATTGTGTCACGCCACCTGCACTCGCAGCCCGTACATGAGCGAAAAATGCTGGTGACATGATTTTTGCAGTCAAATGCAATAGATTTCTATCATTCCATGCTGGAGAAATGGAAGTAAATAACGCGGGCTCTGAGTTAATCGCAAGATTGTACCATCCCACCCCAAACCCATCGCCATTGGTCGGGATTTCAGATTCTCGCGCATGCAAACTTTGCATAATGATAGAGTTAACTGGTTTAACTAAAACATCTTCAAGCAAAACTTCATGTCCTAAGTAAGCAATTAATCGACACATACCCCCCCTCCTTCACCCAATAAAAAAGCACATATTTTAAAATATGTGCTTTTTGATGATTTAACGCTTTAGTAAGACCCTCCACCAGCGTTTTGGTCCGGGGTGGTTGCAGCATTGGAGCCATCTCCTGCAGTGGCATCCTCTGTCGTGGCATCACCTGCTGTGCCAGTTTGGTCTGTCGTTGTGGTATCCGTTGTATCAGTTTGCATACCACCGTTCGTTGTTGTGGTGGTGGTGCCATTAGCTGGCGCAACATTTCCAACGACCAATTGGTTGTCCACTTGGTTAACTCCATTCACAGATTTAACAACCTTCATTATTTTTTGTTTTTCATCATCATTGGCTACGGTTCCCGCTAGATACACAATCCCATTTTTAGTTTCTACGCTGACAGTCCAGCTAGGGATATCTTTCCCCATCACGTCGGCTTGAATCAAAGCGCCTTTAACTTTGGCGGTGATGTACGTATCTTGTAAGGGCTGCTTGCTATCTTTTACCGTTAACTTATCGGCATTTACATCCGTAACACCTTTGGTTGACTCAGCCAGCGTAATCACTTTTTCATAGTCTGTGTCTGAAGGCAGTTCTCCTTCGAGATGAACAACGCTACCTTGAACCGTAACATCCACTATACCGGAATAATCGGACAAAGCTGTTTTAACATCACTGGTTAAATTTTCATTGGCCGGGGCAGCCGTTGTGGTCATCATCTGACCATTTTGCATGCCATTCGTTTGTGCGTCTGGACTTGTGGTTTGTGTTGTCACTTGCCCATTCTGCACGTTATTTGTTGTTGTCGCGTCATCGGCCATTGAATAGCCCGCCATACTGCTGCAAATCAGAATGGCGAGTGTTTTTAGTTTGAATTGCTTATTCATGATTATCCCTTCCCTGTTTATAAATTTAATGTCCGTTACAGTTAAATTACGCCGGGGCGTAATAATAAGTATAAAACTAATATCACCAATAAAAAGGTTATAATACCGGATGGTTTATAACCCCACCCTCTACTGTATGGCCAAATTGGTAGAAGAATAGAGATCAAAAGCAATAAAACGATAATACCAATCAAATCCATTCTTAATCCCTTTTATTGACCTCTCTAAAAGTTAGCATAGTCAAGCAATGGTATTTATGCAAAAAATTGCGATGATATTTTTGTACTATACTTATCAATAGGTAGTCGTATAAATTACCTAATTTATTTAGGGAAAATTAGAATGAACGTTAGATATTCAAGGAGCGAATTATGTTAAGCTGGGCTATTTTCTTTTTTATCATTGCGCTGATTGCCGCTCTATTTGGGTTTGGAGGTATTGCTAGCGCTGCTGCTGGTATCGCCAAAATACTCTTTTTTATATTTCTAGTGGTTTTTGTAATCCTTTTAATTATGAGCTTAATTGGTGGTCGAAGACCCCCTCCACCCGTATAATCTAGGATTATTTTTTCTATGCCCTCTTAATGTTAAGAGGGTTTTTTTTTAACACAATCCAGCATGTGATGATCTATAATTAAAAAAGAATAATTTTCATGTTTCAAAGGAGTGAATGATGAAATCGCTAATTTTTTTATCTCTGATGCTGTTAAGCGTTGTGTCATTCGGTGCCAAAATCATCGTAACCGGCGAGCCGATTATTCTTGAACACCGTGACGATTTATATTATCCACCCGCAACCTTTACTGAACCCCCTCCAACTTCTTATACGTACGTTACGGTCGATGGAGTTCCTAGGGTTTGTTATTTAAATCCTCAACCAGCTTTAGCTAATTTAGATATGATCACCATTAATGTTGAAGTCAAGGGCACAACAGCGGTGTGGAATTGCTACGCTTACAACACTAATTATTTTCAAGCAAGTCCATAAATAAAAAGGATTTAGGCATGGATAAATATCGTGATCGGCTTGACGCTGGGGAGCAATTAGCGAAAAAGTTAATCCGTTATAAAAATACCCCTGATGCAATCGTGCTAGCTTTACCGCGTGGGGGCGTACCGGTGGCTTATAAAATAGCCACCGAACTGTCGCTACCTTTGGATGTTTTTCTAGTAAGAAAACTTGGCGTTCCAGGTCATCGCGAATTAGCTATGGGCGCCATTGCTTCCGGTGAGGTTGCGTTTTATAACCAATCTATTATTTCGGATCTGAATATTTCAAAAGAGGCGATGGATGAAGTCATAAAAGCCGAGTCTGATGAGTTAGAACGGCGAGAAGAAGCTTATCGCGGCGACAAGCTTTTTCCTAATCTAACGAATAAAACTATTATTCTTGTGGATGATGGCATTGCAACTGGAGCAACAATTCGGGCGGCCATTCAAGCCATTCGCGCGCAAAATCCTAGTCGTATCGTTCTTGCAGTACCTGTGGCTCCTCGCTCCACATTGCTTGAACTTGAACGGGAGGTCGATGAAATTTTTTGTCCTTTAGCCCCAATTAATTTTTATGCAGTTGGAATCTGGTATGAAGATTTTCCTCAAACGAGTGATGACGAAGTTCGTGAGTTTTTATCCAAAGCAGAATCTTCTTAATGGGTTTATCAACACGATAATCAAGATATGAGGGATGAGCTTGCTGCTAATCCCATATTAACCGTCTAATTTTACATTATATTCTGCCGCAACATCCAATAAGTCATCCGCATGCTCTTCTTCGATTGCTAAAATATCTTCCAGAAGCTTGCGGGTGGTTGGATCGGCATAACCAATGTAATTAATCATCGCACGATAGATATCAATAGCAATGCGCTCCGCGATGAGGTTTTCTTCAACCATGCAATCAATCGTATCACAATCCACAAAATCTGCGTGAGCGCGCTCACCTAGACCTTCTGGGGAAAAATTAGGCTCACCTCCTAATTGCATAATTCGTTGCGCCAACTGATCCGCATGATCCGTCTCCTCAATGGCGTGTTCTAAAAATTCAGCCGCCGCCACACTAGCCCCTAAGGCAGCCGCTCTATAATGATGCTGTTTATAGCGCAAGGTGCAGATTAACTCTGTGGCTAGCGCGCCGTTTAAAAGCTCAATAACGTTATCTAGATCAAGACTATAATTTTCTGTGATTGGACCTCGCATTAAATGCTTGCGCGCATCGTCCCGGATTTTTTTGATATTGGCGAGAAATTCAGTATCTTTCATAATCTACATCCTTGTTATAAATCATATTCTATATTTTAGAAGCAAATTACGAAAATTTCCGCTTTCTGAACATTTTGAGCGCTGTACATGACAAAAAATGGTTGCCTGCCTGGGCAGGCATGGCTGGTTTTTTGTTCTATACCAAGCATTTTGCGTCTTCTTATTGGAGTAAAATGCGTTTAAGCAGCTTTTCATCATTAAAACTTAGAGCATGGGCTTCATCGATATGATGACGATCTTGTGGAAGATGGCTAAAATATGACGGCAGCTCAAGCGAAACATCAGGCACACTGCCATCGCCTTGGCCTTGAATTACTTGCTGATTTTGCTCTAACAGAATTTGATAAGGCGTGTTGTGTGTGCGGTTACTCAAATTGATGATTTTCAAGGCGCCGGCGGTAGGGCCGGACTCTTCTAATCGTTGATAAAAGCGTGCTACTCGCATTAACTGTCGCTGCAAAAAGGCCGCTTTTTCTGGGCTTTGTTCCGCCATTAAATAACCTAAGTTAAATTGTTTCCAGGTCTCGATATCCAATAAAGAATAATTTGGTGTCGCTGCAGGATAACGGGGAAGCAAATAATAAATACTGGCAAAGGAAGCCATAGCTTTGCTGGACAACAACGTTTTATTCAAACCAAACGACGAACCCTGGATTAAATCAAGCAACGCCTTTAGTGTTCCTTGAAACGGCACCGCTACAAAATAAACATGACGCAAGACAGGCTCATCAAACATCTGCAACACATAGCTCGTAATTAAGCCTCCCATACTGTGGCACACGATATCGATGGTTCCACGTTTTTCTTTTTTTAAGCGCTCAATTAGGCTTTTAAGACGAGGCACCACCATCATCAAATCTTGTCGCCAATCATAATGAAAAGGAATAAGCTCTGTGTCTTCGGGAGAGCAGCGTTTAAACGCTTGAAAAAACTTCGCATAAATATTTATTTTGTATAGGCCTGGGATTATAGAAATATCTTCTATTACCCCCGATGACTTAAACCGCCTTGAATTGACACTATCTATTTCTGGCACATGATTCCTGAGCGACGTCTTATGATCCAATTGAGCCGCAATAAACGTTGGCCATACTAATTGACCTTCTTGATCCACCAAGCTGGAACCTTTAAACCCTGGTATGAATAATAATGTGTTTTGTTTTTTCATAGTACAACCATTTACAAATTCTCCCCTTCGGCTTAAACTTGAATTGTGCTCAAAAATCAAAAGGCGCGTCATTCCGGAGAATTTTATGTTCGCATTAATCGATTGCAATAATTTTTATGCATCTTGCGAGCGATTGTTTCGGCCGGATTTACGCCATAAGCCCATTATTGTACTCTCAAATAACGACGGCTGTGTTATTGCTCGATCCAATGAAGCCAAGGCGCTTGGAATTGGTATGGGTGAGCCCTATTTTAAAGTTAAGCCTCTATGCCGATCCCATGGCGTTGCCGTTTTTTCTTCTAACTATACCTTTTATGGAGATATGTCACACCGAGTTATGTCTATTATTGAAGACCAATGGAGCCATGTTGAAATGTATTCAATTGATGAAGCATTTCTGGATTTATCCACCCTGCATGAATCAAACCATACTCGTTTTTGCCAAGCGTTACAAAAACAGATTTTAAAAGAAACTGGCATCCCAACATCGATCGGAATTGGTAAAACCAAAACCCTGGCTAAAATAGCCAATCATATCGCAAAAAAACAATTAAAAATCCCAGTTGTTAATATTACCTCATTTCCTGAGTGGCTCGATAAAATCGATATTGGTGAAGTCTGGGGAATTGGCCGGCGCTGGTCTGTTAAATTATTGGCTATGAATATCCGCACCGCAGGCGATCTCGCTCGTTTAGATTTACAACTGATTCGCAAGCGATTTAATGTGGTTTTGCAACGAACGGCTTATGAATTAAGAGGCATGCCTTGTCTTGAGTTAGAAGCGATTGCGCCAAAGCAATCCATCATTTCCTCGAAGTCTTTTGGAAGCTTGCAAACTGAATACCAAGCGTTAGCTGAGGCCGTAAGCAGTCATGTAGCGCGTGCGTGGGAAAAAATGCGGCAACAGCAATTAGTTGCTCAGTATTTATCTGTGTTTGTACTATCCAATAAATTCCGTGCTGATCTGCCCCAGTATTCCAATGCATTAGGGTTTAAACTGATTAACCCAACTGATGATCTGCGTTCGTTAACCCATGCAGCCAAGGTGTGCCTTAAGCAGTTATTTAAAGAAAACATCCATTATAAAAAAGTCGGCGTCACACTGACTGATTTAATCGCCAAAACGCCCAAACAGACCGATTTATTTCATGCGGTAGAAGACTCAGACGCCGAGCATTGCGAGCGGTTGATGCACACCATTGGGTGGATTAACGCGCGCTTTGGCCGTAATACCTTGAAATTAGCCGCCGAAGGGCATGCCAAACCCTGGTCTATGCAGCGCGCCATGAAATCCCCTAGCTACACCACACAATGGAGTGACTTGCCCACGGTGTTGATCAAATCTACAAAAAACGAGCGCACGGGCACGTAAAGTTCAGTGATTTTTCGCCCCGTACGGAGCAAGATACTAGTAATGTCTATTAAACATGGTAGAATGGAGGCTCATTTTTTTAGGAATCGTTACAATGTCAGAAAAAATTCAAGGTACAGTAAAGTGGTTTAACGAAAGCAAAGGGTTCGGTTTTATCGAAAGCAATGGCAAAGATTATTTTGTGCACTTTAGCGCAATTCAATCTGATGGCTTTAAAACCCTTGCTGAAGGTGCCTCTGTTAAATTCAAAGCTAGCCAAGGCCAAAAAGGTCCACAGGCTGAAGAAGTTGAATTAGTTTAAGTAATTTAACTCTGCTAAAAGCACTGATTTGAAAGCCATTATCCTGCTTGCAGGCTAATGGCTTTTTTTATCGCTAATTCGACACTTAGCGCAAAATTCATGTTGCCATTTGGTGAAGCGTTTGAGAAAGTATAAACTCGTGATCGTTCAAAATGCGACAGGGCGAAAAAGAAAAAGTATAAATCACGCATTTTGAACGATCACGGGTATATTAGTTCGAATCATTTCATAAGCTCTATACTTAGGGAGAAGCGATGCGCTTATTTTTAGCCATTTTTTTACCGTTTTTAAGCTTTTTTTTCATTGGTCGGCCCGTGGCTGGGATTATTTGTTTGATTTTACAGCTGACTCTGATTGGCTGGATTCCAGCTGCGTTATGGGCAGTATATAGCCTGTCGCAATACAATACCGAGAAGAAGATTAGAGAAGCTAGAAAGTCTAAAGAATAATATTCAAAGGACATGATAATGGGGTTACTTCAAAAAGGCGAGTGGGTGGAACAATGGTATGACACCGAGTCCCGCGGGGGTGAGTTTAAGCGAGAAAAGACGCAAATTCATAATTGGATAACCCGAGATGGCAGTAAAGGGCCAACAGGCAGCCAAGGGTTTCAGGCTGAACCTGGGCGCTATCATCTTTACGTATCACTCGCTTGTCCCTGGGCGCATCGCACCCTAATTTTCCGTAAGTTAAAACAACTAGAAGACCACATTTCCCTTTCCATTGTTAGCCCAGACATGTTAAAGCATGGTTGGACCTTTAATGAAGACGAAGGAAGTAGTGGCGATGCCATCAATCAATATGATTATCTGTATCAAGTGTATACTGCTCATGATTCCAATTACAGTGGTCGAGTAACCGTTCCTGTTCTTTGGGATAAAAAAACCTCACAGATTGTCAATAATGAGTCGTCTGAGATTATTCGGATGTTTAATCAGGCATTCAATGCCATTACAGGCAACCAGGATGACTATTATCCATTAGCGTTGCAAAATCAAATTGATAACATAAATACGCTGATTTATGAAAACATTAACAACGGAGTCTATCGTTGTGGCTTTGCGACCACGCAAAATGCGTATGAAAAAGCCTATCACCGCTTATTTGAAGCCTTGGAGCAGGTTGAATCCATTCTTGCAAAACAGCGCTATTTAACTGGAAACCGCATCACGGAAGCCGATTGGCGGCTGTTTACCACCTTAATTCGTTTTGATGCGGTGTATTATGGTCATTTCAAATGCAATAAACAACGACTAGAAAATTACCCGAATCTCTCCGGTTATGTCAGAGAGCTTTACCAATGGCCAGGGGTTTCTGAGACGGTTAATTTCCAGCATATAAAACGCCATTACTATTTCAGCCATGACATGATCAACCCCACGCAAATCGTTCCTGTTGGCCCCTCAATTGACTACACCAGCCCTCACAAACGTGGACTCCTCGGGTAATATCAATGGCTCGTTTTAAATCCTCAAAGTAAATGAGTTTAATAGCCTTCATTAAGTGCTCACTTCAATTAGTGAGCACTTAAAATCCATTTACTCAGGTTCCAGCGGCACTACCAGCCACATTACAAGATAAATCAATAATGCACTACCGCCCAATAACAAAAATAATAAGAATGCCAGTCTGACCCAAGTGGGATCCGTATTCATATAGTGCGCGAGTCCTCCACAGACCCCGGCAATCATTCGTTCATCGCGTGAACGATACAATCGTTTGTAAGGTTTTTCTTTTTTCACCATTGCTTCTCCAAAAGAAATTGCATTGTTCAGTCAAATTTTTTAGTATTCCTAGCGCTTAATCAAGAAAGGTCCAACTCACATGAAGTATATATTAAGTTTTCTCTTTTTATTGCTCTGCAATGCCAATTTACAAGCCTTAACCCCCCCAGTAAATCATGTAGGAGTTGTCATTCCCAATCAGAACACTTTAAAAGCAGAAGAAAATAAAAACACAATCAAAGCATTATTCAAGTGGATGAATAATGCCGCTGAACATCCCGCGATGATTTCACCAGAAGTATTAAACCAATATTTCAGTAAATCCATTCAGTACTCTGTGAATGGCAAACTATTGGTTAAAAATAATAAAGAACTCGCTAAACGCCTTCAAAGTCTAGTTAAAAAAGTCAATCACATCGCAGCTGATGTGCCATTGAATCATTTGGTCAGCAGCGACCACATGGCGGCTTTTAATTATCGAGTTTCTATCACCGACAAAAAACATCATCGTTACTATGATGATGTTACCGTACTTGCAAAACTAAAACACGGTAAAATTACGCAGTGGCAAGCGTTTATTGTGCATGAAAATTAGGCCTATACCCGTGATCGTTCAAAATGCGAGTTTTTAGGCGCCTTTATTGTTAGTCCTGTCGCATTTTAAAAAGCGAGTAATGGCTCATTCTCTTGTGAGTGTTTTTAAAATGCGGCAGGGCGAAATAGAAAACGCATAAATCACGCATGTTGAACGATCACGGGTATATACCCGTAATCGTTCAACATGCGTGTTTTTAGGCGCCTTTATTTTTTGTCCTGCCGCATTTTAAAAAGCGAGTAATGGCTCATTCCCTTGCGAGTTTTTTAAAATGCGGCAGGGCGAAAAAGAAAAAGCATAAATCACGCATTTTGAAAGATTACGGGTATATTTCTAAGCCTTAACAACTCAACTTCAGTTGAGCACTGATTAAAAAAATTTTATTTAAAATAATACAATAAAATCATTAGGCTTGCTTGCTAAACGATTTTTTACATCTTGTGAGCTTCATTTTCATTGCCTAATCTTATAGATGACAAATGGAAAACAAGCGTAGCTTTTTATCATAGGAGAGAACAATGACAACTAATGGACTAGTAAAAGCAAACGAAGTCGTAGGGGTTGATGTACGTAATCACCAAGACGAAGAGTTGGGCAAAGTAGAAGCACTGATGTTGGATAAAATTACCGGTCAAGTCCAATATGTAGTGTTATCTTATGGTGGCTTTTTAGGCATGGGGGATAAATTTTTTGCCATGCCCTGGAGCATCTTTTCTTATGATGATGACGAAGATTGCTTTAGAATCGATGTGGATAAAGAAAAACTAAAAAACTCACCAGGATTCGATAAAGATCATTGGCCAGATATGTCAAATAAAGCCTGGGGTGATAATATCCATAATTATTATGGTACGACAACAACCCACAGCGTATAATATTTTTTTTGCCAAAGATTTATTTTCTTTGGCATTTTTAAACTCTTCAAGGATAAACGATGTCAAGCAAGGAATGGCCTGCAGAAGACTATGCTATTGGTTCTTACATTCAAGCAACCGTTGCTGAACAATACTTGCCGCGATTAAAGATTGAGCCTCACGATGCCGTATTAGATGTGGGATGTGGCGATGGCTCTTTTAGCGTTAAAATCCTTGAGCAATACCCAATGGCTTCGTTTATTGGGCTGGACGCATCCGAAAACATGCTTTCTCTAGCACGGAACAATGCAAAACAGTTTCCACAAGCGCAATTTATCAAAGGTGACATCACCGAAATGACCTTTAGCAATCGGTTTGATTACGTTGTGTCTTTCTGGTGTTTGCAATGGACGCATAACATCTTTTTAGCGTTCGAAACCATCTATAAGGCATTAAAGCCGGGTGGCGAATTGCTTACCATCTTTCCTACGGGGGATGATGCGTTTATAACCACGTTTTTAGAAGTTAAAAAATCTCGGCAATTTCCTGAATTAGACGCGTTTGTATCGCCAGTCAATTACGCACAGCTCGATGACTTGGAAGAAAAGTTAGAACCGATCCCATTTAAAACCTTAAACGTTGAACGTCACCTTCAATCCTTGACCTTACCAAACTTAGATACGTTTCGAAAGTTTGTTCGTGGGATATCCTTTTACCAGGGCCAAATTGCAGCCGATAAAGTTCCTGATATTCAAGAGGCCATGGTTCGTGTCTTTGCTGAAGAGAGCGAAAAAAAATATCAAGGTGAGCTTAGATTTGAATTCAATAATTATTATGTGACTGGCAAAAAGTAACTGAATTACAAACTTTTGCGCTGCCCTCGAACCTCTTGGTTGCTAACTTCAATGGCGGTTGCAATAAAAGTATTGTAGGTGATTTGAAGAAAAGTGACATAGTAATATAAGTCAACCTAAGATTTCAAAAATCCAGCTGCGCCACTATATAAATTGATGCCAGTGAGCAAGAGACGAGCTTTGCTCGTCTCTTGCTCAAATATCTGCCACAACGTAGGGATTGCCTTATAAGAAAAATGGTTGGATTTTTTAAAGATCTCCATTCCACTTTATGCCGAGGAAAGGCCCGTGTACACTGAAGTCTTCTCTAATGGCGTCTGGCTCAGATTCAAGACTTTCCCTGAGAGCTTGTGCCAAGTTAAATGGCTGTATGGCATTAATATAATTAATCCATAAATAGCCGGCATTCAAAATCAAATTTCCATGGGACGTAGGGTAGCAGTACTCAAGGCCAAGTTTTCCTTCTAACTCAGAGATAACGGACGTTTGCTGATATCGTATTGATGCAGTATTCATGGATACTGTATTATTTTCAGTCACAGTCCCAGTAAGGGTAAATGCAGATTTGCTGGTGCCTGCTAAAAGGGCGGCAGCACCGTTAGCGAAGATGGTAAATCCTTTTCCGAGTTGATAAGACATATCGGCGCCTAGGCGAGGCCCAAAGCCATTGAAGGTTGCACTGTGTGCTATAGTAGAATTTCTTATTTCTATATTATTATCATCATCGCGGCTCACGTCGGTGTAATCTGGGATCGTTTGACTATTTTTAATCTGAGTGTATTGCGCACCGCCGTGGAAACGAATTTTATTTCGTTCAGTAAAGCTAACTTGATGGCCAAATTCTAAATTAACCGCATCCCAGCGGGGCTCATTAGAAAATGTATAAAGTGTCGTCTCGTCTCCTTTAATAAAGGAACTACGGTCCGTGGTTTTTTTATTTCTTAAATGATACCAGTTCAAGTTTAAATCGTTGTCTTTTATGAAGTGGTATGACGCTTCCAGTCGAAAACCCCACTGCCATGATGGGTTATTGGGAAGTAAAGTGGATTGAATCGTTTGGGAAGTTTGGGTTTCAATATCCGTTGTGTTTTGCCCCCCAAAAGAACCATTAAAAGAAGGGTTTAAATAGAGCGCCTGGATGCCAATGTCCCAATAGGCAGTTGATGCGGTAGTGATGTCAGCAGAGGCCATGCTTCCCGCAAATGCAGTACTGCTGCTCAGAACTAGAATAGCCAGCGCTGTTTTTTTAACTTGAATCATTGTCTTATCCTTAAAAACGAATCTATATTTTGCTTAATAAACCGCTTATTTATACCACGTAGAATTAAGAATGGCGAACGCCATAAAATGGATGCTTTTATAAACCCATCAGCTCTTGTAGGCACTTATACCCATGATCCTTCAAAATGCGTGATGTATGCTGTTTCTTTTTCGCTCCGCCGCATTTTAAAAAACCCGCATTTTGAACGATCACGGGTATCTACCGTCAGATTCCTCAGGGATTATGGGTTTGAATAAAGGCCACAATATCGGTTGGGTGGGTGCTGCCAATCGGTTATGGTCATGTTTACTTCATTTGGCAATCATTTAGACTCATGAGCATCGTAGGCCTTGGACTATTTTCATCTCGATAGTTTTTTGAACGTCGATTTTTAAGCGTTTATTTTATGATAGACGCAATTTTTCAGTAAAAAAATCAACAAATACACGAATTTTGGGTAACTCATAATCATAAGCTCGATAAAAAAGGTAAATATCAAAATTGCGGAATTCATAATCTGCTAAAATCTGAATTAAACTGCCATTTTCCAACCATGGTTTTACTAAGCTGTCACCAGTTAGAAACAGACCAACTCCTGCAAGGCAAGCCTGATTCAATGCATTAAAATTATTCATATATAAAATTGGTTTGCCGCAATGAATTTGTCTTCCATCCGCCAGAGGTAAAAAATGCGCTGGTTTTCGCAGGCTGTGAGAAATGAATTTAAAATGCGGTAATTCCTCAGCGCTTTGCGGCATACCGTATTGGGCAACAAAAGCTCGTGAAGCGCAGAGAATATTTTTTACGCTAAATAATCTCCTATATTTTAATGATTCTGTCGCTGGGGGGATGGGTGGAAATCCCACCATGATGTCAATTTCCTTTCGTGAAAGATCGTCGTCGTGTTCAGAAAACTCAATAGTTAAGTCAATCTCTGGGTATGAGCAGATAAATGCATTTAAATGGTTTAAAAAATGATCCTTGGCAGTAATCGTTGATACCAAAACATTTAATTCGCCTTGTGGGATTTCTTTTTTAGACTCAATAAAGCGATTCATGGAGTTGATTTGCTCTTCAATCCGGATACAGCGCTCATAAAATAGTATGCCAAACTCTGTCAAACTTACTCGTCTTGTCGTTCGCAGCAGCAATTGTTCGCCAATGGTTTCTTCTAAGTTTTTTATTTGCTTACTGACTGCGGTAGGGGTCATGTGCAAGGCATCGGCTGCGCGTGTAAAACTAGCAAATTCAGCGGTTTTCAAAAAGCAAATAATTTGTCCGTGATTATACATGGTGGATGATAGCCTCAAACTATTAACTAAAAGTTAATAATAAATAAATTATTATTCGATTCACATAATTCTATTTAATAATATAATAGATGCTATAGGTTCAATAGTAAACTAATTGGAGAACATGATGACGGTTAAAACAATTAATTATCGCTTCCATCACATTGGCATACCGACCACGGTTAAACGTGAAGGTGAGCGATATAGTTCAACATTTAAAATGTATACAAGCGGTGGTGAAGACAGTCCATACCGTATTCAATATCATCGGTTTGAAGAAGACTCACCATTGCATCCATTGCTTAAAACAATGAGTCATGTTGCATTCCAGGTGGATGATTTGGAAGCTGCAATAGAAGGCAAAGAAATCGTTCTTGGGCCGTATGAGCCTTTCAGTGGTTTTAAAGTCGCAGCCATCATTGATTCAGGTGCACCAATCGAATTAATTGAAACGACACTTAGCGAAGAAGAAATATGGTGTAAGAGTCACAATAATTCTGTTATTTATCCAGATGAGAAGAGCTAATCGGACAGCAGTTTGCTGTCCGGCTTTCTTATGATTATTATGAGTAGAAGATGCTTCCGAAATGCTTAGCTGACCGGTTGGAGATATTTGCTGAAAATCCAGTATATACCCGTAATCTTTCAAAATGCGTGATTTATGCTTTTTGAAAGATTACGGGTATATATAGAAATTTTAAATTTATGCTGCCAAAATATGTCAGCATTTATCACAAAGTTAAAGGTCCATATTTTGTCCAGAACGCAACGTCTTTTTGATCTCATCCAAATACTTCGGTGTCATCGTTATCCTGTCAGTGGGAAGCAATTAGCTGATGAACTTGGTGTGAGTCTACGCACTCTTTATCGAGACATAGTAACACTTCAGTCCCAAGGCGCTTCAATAGAGGGTGAACCTGGTCTTGGTTATATTTTACGCCCTGGGTTTATGTTGCCTCCATTGATGTTTACCGAAGAAGAAATAGAAGCATTAGTTCTTGGCTCCCGGTGGGTGGCTCGCAGAACTGATAAGAATTTAAGACTTGCAGCAACCAATGTTTTGGCAAAAATATCATCGGTTCTCCCAGAAGATCTTCGGCATAAACTTGAGTACTCAGGGTTACTCATTGGCCCTGTTAAAACCGCAATAGAAAACGACGATGAAAAAGAAGCTTTGATTCGTGACGCTATTCGAAGAGAATATAAACTTCAAATGAAATATATCGATGCGAAGGGTGACGAATCTCAACGTATCATCTGGCCGCTAGCACTTGGATATTTTGAAGAGGTGCATGTTATTGTATCTTGGTGTGAGCTTAAGACAGATTTTCGTCATTTTCGAACCGACAGAATCGTTAAATTAATTCAGTGTGAAAAACGCTATCCCCAAAGTCGCCAAACGTTACTAAAAAAATGGCGTGAAATTCACGATATTCCTGAGCAGTAAATTAACACGCACACTGCTGACATAAACTGTCAGTCCATACTCGTAAACTACGTTCGATACTATCAATGAAACTTAATCATAGGAGAAATCATGATAATCGAACCAAATGTTATTGTACTTTACGTTGATAATCTCGCTGAAAGCAGCCAATTTTATCAGGATTTACTGGGAATAAAACCAGACGAAGCCTCACCTACATTTCATTCATTTAAATTCTCAAATGGAATGAGCTTAGGCTTAAAAACTAAACATGCTGTTGAACCAAAATTTGATAAAGAGGGGAGTGGTGAATTGGCGTTTACACTCGAAAATAGCAACGCTGTTGATGCCTTATTTGCAAAATGGCAAGAAAAAGAAATAAGCATACTCGCTTCTCCAAGTGTCGCGCCTTATGGATATACGTTTCTTGCACAAGATCCAGATGGCAATCGATTGCGCGTCGCCTCATTAGGAACATCATAATGTCCAATTAGATCACCACTGCTTGTAAAGCAGTATGTTCAAAAAGTTCGAACGTCTAGCTTTATGTGCGTTTGCCGTGCATAAGAAACTTCATTACAACGTTTGAATCAAAGTGAAACATCGATTAAAAGGAGTCATTTAATGTCATTTGCACAACCAATAGTAAAGTACGTTGACAGTTTTACAGTAACAGGCCTTTCAGTTCGAACTCAAAACAGTATTGAGTTCGATGAAACAATGGCGAAATTGCCTAAATTGTGGCAGAAATTTAATTCAAGCAATCCTACAATAGATAAAACAGTTTTTGGGGTTTATTCAGATTATGAAACGGATGTAAATGGTTTTTACACGGTGACTGCCGGTATTGCCTCTGCAAATGAGGTAAAAGAGTTGAGCTCTGTAAAAATCACTTCAGGTAACTATCTGATTTTTCGAGGTGAGGGGGAAATGCCTAAAGCAATCATTGATACATGGAAGACAGTCTGGAATTATTTTACAGCGGATAGTCCATATAAACGCTCTTTTATGACAGACTTCGAGGCTTATAGCAATGGCGATGAAGTAGCTATTTATATAGGTATTAAATAAATACATTACCCTTATTTAAAGTCCAACCTGATAAATATTAATCTTTCAAAATGCATAATTTGCTTTTTCTTTTTTGCACCGCCGCATTTTGAAAGATCATAAATATTTGGTTATCATAAAAAAACTGATCGGATAAAGGATCCAAATTTTTTTTAATATAGGACAGTTTTATGAAACGGATTTTTACGCCTCTTCTGCCCGCCTTTATAGCGCTTTCTGCCATGCCATCACATGCCTATCAATTGCCGCAAGGGCAGTTGAATCTTTCATTAGGTGGGGCTTATGTAAATCAAGGCCAAGAACAGCTGATTAACATTCGGAGCTCCTTTGGCAACATCCATACCGTCAATCAACGAAATAACACGGTTTTTTTAGCAGGGGCCGGTTATTTTTTTGATGCATGTTCATGGCAGCCCATTGATGTCGCGATTGGAGCCAGCGTTTATTATTTAAGCCCTGCAACCGTTAATGGCCTCATTTATCTTGAGCGCACCTTTCCAAACCTAGATTATCAATACAAAACCACCAACGTACCGCTCTATGCCAATGCCAAAGTGGCCTGGAAAGGACAAGACGACCAAGTCTCCTTCGTGGTTGATGCGGGGGTTGGTCCTAATTTCATCAAAACCTATGGTTATCAAGAAACCTCTTTAGACGGGGGCGTTACTATTCCCAATCAGGCATTTCAGGGGGATACTCAGATTAAATTCAGTGCAATGGCAGGCATTGGCCTTCGATTAAATCAAGTAGGGAACAATAAATCGCTTGAAGTGGGATATAAATATTTTTATTTAAATGAAGGAAAATTAAATCCAAGGCCTCAAGTTTTAAATCATCTTAAAACCGGAAATACCGACGCACACGCGCTAACACTGACATTGATTGCCTAAAAAGGATATAAAGACATGAAAAAAATTACTGGTTTCACGCTGTCACTCATCACCTTCGTAAGCTTTGCAGCCAATATGGGATCGCTTTTTGATGTTACCGCCACTAACCACTATATATCCATGCAAGCCAAGACTGATTTTTCCCATTCCGCCGCCAGTATTGAAATTTTATCGATAGAACATGATTTACTAAACCCCGAACAACATTGCAGGACATTCTCCAGTAAGAATTGTATTTTTCCAGTCAGTCGACTACAGCCGAAAATATTACCAATTATTGCTAGGTTTGAAGCAGAAACATTATCAGCCAAAATTTGTTCCAATGGTGAGGCGCAGCTTAATTGTCAGATTCTTACGCTTCGACTTCCAGAGTAAATAATATGACTCGGTGCAAGATTTCAGTTAATGAACATTTTGATGAATGTGTCATTGTTGGGGATGATTTTAATAATTCTCTTGGTTTGACTTTTAATTCCAGTAAATCCAGAGTTAACGTAACTAACACATTTTCCACTTGCACGTAGCGATGACCTATGGGGTGGTTTGGGTTATCGGCGATAAGACAGGCACTTGTGTCTATGGTACCACTAATGATATCAGCATTATCTGGACGCCTTAAGGTGCACCTATTGTGCTGGCAATTTATTACACACAAAAGCAAGAAAAAGCTATTTCAAAAGATAAAGTGATAGCATCAGTGGCACAAATAGTATCGGAGGTTTTTCTTCAACAGAGAACTATCAAATTTAGCAATTATGGTCAAACAAGCACCTCATAGATAAGTTAACCTTGTTGTGAGTAAATGAAGTGGTGCAAGTAAGATAAGCATGAATTATGAACATCAATTACAAAAGGTTATCGATTATATCGGTAAACACCTTGATGAAAAGCTGACATTAGATCAGTTAAGTGATGTTGCATGCGTTTCAAAATATCATTTCCACCGAATATTTACTGCATTTACAGGTTTATCGCCACAGCAATATATTCGATGGTTACGCTTAAAACGGGCCGCACATCAGCTCATTGTCTATAAGGATAAATCAATTATTGAAATTGCAATCGATGCGGGGTTTGAATCTCATGAAGCTTTTACGAGAGCATTCAAACAAAACTGTACCGTCAGCCCAAGTGAATTTAGAAAACAGATGAGTTGGCAAGCCTGGGAAAAACCGCCGTACTGTTTGCGAGAACAAGGTGAGATGAAAATGAATGTTGTTATTAAAGATATGAAGGAAAGACGTCTAGCTGTACTGGAGCATCGCGGTGATCCAAGAAAAGTAGGAGACAGCGTGAATAAACTAATCAATTGGGCGAAAGCAAACCCGATGGATTTAAAACCTAAACCAGGAGAAGCATTTGGATTTGGTTATGATGATCCCCAAACCACACCAACGGAAGAGTTTCGTTTCGATCTAGCTATTACTGTTCCTGAGCAGGCAAAATTGAGTGGCGAGATTTTGGAGAGGCGATTACCTGCTGGTCGTTATGCGGTTGCTGTCCATAAAGGAGCCCGTGATAACATGAGCGAAACTGTCTATGGATTGTATCGAGATTGGTTGCCAAAATCAGGGGAAGATCTCGGCTCTCTGCCCTGTATTTTCTGTTATTACAATTTTGACCATGAAGTTGCGGAAACAGAGTTAGTGACTGAATGCTGGCTATTGCTTAAGTAGAGCAAATTACCTAGTCAAAAAATTTAGTATAGTGCTCATCAATTAATGAGCACTATTTTTTCGCTCAATACAACCGCCAGTTATCCAGTGTATTTTGAATAAGCAAGGTAACATCCGTACTCAAATTGGGTCTTTCATTTTTAGGGTTCCAATATAACAGGCTTAGCAAGCAGATAGTGTCCATTAATTTTGCTGATTTTTTCCAACTATCTGGTAGGGGATTGCCCTCTGAAATGATGCCTTTAACAAAATTTGTTTCATAAACTTCTGGTAGCTTATGGCTGTAACGAAGAAACATACCGATATCCATCAGATAAGTCCCGGAAAAAGCAAACTCCCAATCCAATATGGCTACCACTTGGTAGCGTGCATCAATTTTCTTTACTAACATGTTTGCTGGATCATAATCGGCGTGGGTGAGGTTAGCCTCGGATTTACTAGGAAGAAAATGTTGGTTTTCATCAAGGAAGGCACGTAAATGGGTTGTTCTTTGATCACCTAAGCTTTCACGCACATGTTTGTTATCTAGGCAAGAATATGCATACGGCAGGTATTCCTCATCATGATTAAATGGACGAATGGTTAAGTTGCCATCTTGAAAAAAACCGCCATCTGATAGTTTTATAGTGAATTAAAATTTAAACGATCCCCTGAAAAGCATGATCAATCGCCTGAACTAAAGAATCAAAATTAGCAATTTCATTCTTAATTTTCTTTTTTAAATTTGCCCAACATTTCTCAATTGGATTTAGATCTGGTGAATAAGGTGGA
>NZ_CAAAIW010000026.1 GCF_900640115.1 Legionella yabuuchiae | reverse complement strand
ATGCCAGGAGATAACGTACAAATGACCGTTAGTCTGCATGCGCCAATTGCTATGGATGAAGGCTTACGCTTTGCTATCCGTGAAGGTGGTCGTACCGTTGGTGCGGGTGTTGTCGCTAAAATCATCGAGTAAGAACAATGAGTGCAAATCAAAATATTAAAATTCGTCTCAAATCATTTGATCATCGAATGATTGATGCGTCAACGAAAGAGATCGTGGAGACGGCTAAGCGAACCGGTGCCCAAATTAAGGGCCCTATCCCTTTGCCGATGAAAAAGGAGAAGTTCACTGTGTTAACCTCTCCGCACGTAAACAAAGATGCTCGGGATCAATACGAGCTAAGAACTCATAAGAGACTGGTCGTTATTGTTAATCCAACTGAAAAAACAGTTGATGCATTAATGAAACTTGATCTGGCAGCTGGTGTAGATGTCCAGATAAGCCTAGATGACTAATATAGACGGACTCTGGATATTAAAGAGGTGTTACAATGACCATCGGTTTATTAGGCCGTAAAATCGGTATGACACGGGTGTTTACTGAAGAAGGAATATCAATTCCAGTCTCAGTAGTTGAGGTTAAGCCAAACCGCGTGTCACAAATTAAGACCGCTGAAACAGACGGATATAATGCCGTTCAGCTTACAGGCGGTACCAAAAAAGCAAGCCATGTTAGCAAGCCAATGGCTGGACACTTCGCTAAAGCCGAAGTGGAAGCAGGCGATATGTTGTGCGAGTTTAGATTGGATAATGCAACAGAGTATACTGCAGGACAAACATTGTCGGTGAACGATGTATTTAGCGATGGCCAAATGATAGACGTGGCTGCAATTACAAAAGGTAAAGGATTTGCAGGGACCGTAAAGCGCCATAATTTTAGAACACAAGACGCTACACATGGAAACTCAAGATCGCATCGAGTTCCCGGATCTATCGGACAAAACCAAACACCGGGCCGTGTCTTCAAAGGCAAGAAGATGGCAGGTCAAATGGGTAATAAGCGTTGTAGTGTGCAAAGCTTACAGTTGGTCAAGGTGGATGGCGAGCGTAACTTGCTTTTAATTAAGGGTTCAATTCCAGGAGCACCAGGAGCCAGAGTTGAAATTAAGCCTGCCGTTAAAAAAAGTGAAAGGGGCTAATCATGCAACTATCGACTAAAGACACAAACGCTACGTTAAAAGTAAGTGATGATATATTTTCTTATGAATATAATGAAGGTTTAGTTCATCAAGCCGTTGTCACCTACCTTAATAACGCACGTTCAGGCAATAGCGCACAGAAAACACGTTCTGAAGTAAGGGGTGGTGGAAGAAAACCTTGGAACCAAAAAGGTTCAGGGCGTGCCCGCGCAGGAACAATTAGAAGCCCATTGTGGCGGACAGGTGGTGTAACGTTCGCTTCAAAAAAACGAGATTACTCACAAAAATTGAACAAAAAAATGTACAAACGCGCATTGCGTAGTATAATCTCCGAGCTTTACCGCAATGATAACCTTGTTGTTCTCAGTGATTTTCAATGCTCTAGCAATAAAACAAAAGATTTTGTTAGTAAAATGAAAGATTTAGAGCTGACAAATGCGCTTATTATTATGGACGAGGTTGGTGAACAAGAATACTTGGCATCACGTAACTTAATCGATTTTGATATTTGCGATGTTACAGGCGTTGATCCCTTCAATCTTTTAAGATTTGAAAAAGTAGTGATAACGGAAGATGCCATCAAGAAATTAGAGGAGCAGTTGCAATGAAACAAGAAAGACTGATGATGGTTCTTCGTGAGCCTCATACCTCTGAAAAAACGACAGTTCTGGCCGATAGGCTAAAGCAATTTACCTTTAAAGTGTTAAAAAACGCGAGTAAGGATGAGATTAAGCAAGCTGTTGAATTTATGTTTAATGTGAAAGTTAAAAACGTATCGGTTATTAACGTTAAAGGAAAGAGCAAGCGCTTTAGACAGCTAGCTGGAAAGCGAAGTGATTGGAAGAAAGCGTTTGTATCGCTCCAGCCCGGATATGATATTGACTTCACCGTGACGGAATAATAAGGCAGAGAAAGATGGCATTATTAAAATCAAAACCAACATCACCTGGAAAACGTGGTGAAATTCGGGTTGTTCATCATCATATCCATAAAGGTAAGCCATTTGCAGGTTTAACCGAAAAGGTCAAAAAAACCGGTGGACGAAATAACCAAGGCCGCATTACAGTGCGTCATATTGGTGGTGGCTCTCGTAATCAGTATCGATTGATAGATTTTAAACGTAATAAAGATGGCATTGAAGCGCGAGTTGAACGAATCGAATACGATCCAAATCGATCCGCATTGATCGCTCTTGTCGTCTATGAAGATGGCGAGCGACGTTATATTATTGCTCCTGCGTCTTTAAAAGCGGGTGATAAGATTGTCAGCGGTCAAGACTCTCCTATTAACACGGGTAATTGTCTGCCCATTAAGAACATCCCCGTAGGAACAACGATTCACTGTGTCGAGTTAAAGCCAGGTAAAGGCGCACAAATGTTACGTAGTGCCGGGTGCAGTGGGCAAATTGTCGCTAAAGAAGGTGCGTATGCCACTTTAAAACTTCGCTCAGGCGAAATGCGCAAAGTGTTGACGACATGTCGAGCCGTAGTTGGAGAAGTGAGCAATAGTGAGCACAATTTACGCTCATTAGGTAAGGCTGGTGCAAATCGATGGAGAGGTAAGCGTCCAACGGTTCGTGGTGTTGCTATGAACCCCGTCGATCATCCGCATGGTGGTGGTGAAGGCAGAACCTCTGGTGGCCGACATCCTGTCACACCATGGGGTGTTCCAACGAAGGGTTATAAGACCAGAAGTAATAAGCGAACAAATCGGTTTATTGTTAGAAGCCGTAAGAAAAAATAAATGTTAAGAGGATATTAAAGTGGCACGTTCTATTAGAAAAGGTCCATTTGTAG
Organism: Legionella yabuuchiae; assembly: GCF_900640115.1. Lineage (GTDB taxonomy): Bacteria > Pseudomonadota > Gammaproteobacteria > Legionellales > Legionellaceae > Legionella_A > Legionella_A yabuuchiae. The sequence continues at coordinate 41,610 of NZ_CAAAIW010000026.1, read as the reverse complement.
ATCAGCATTTGCTCAACAAAGTAGACGCAGCTGTTGAAGCTAAATCAAAAAAACCAATTAAAACCTGGTCACGGCGCTCAACGATTACACCTGAAATGATCGACTTAACCATAGCCGTTCATAACGGTAAAGATCATGTACCGGTCTATATAACCGACAATATGGTGGGTCATAAACTAGGCGAATTTGCCATGACTCGTACGTTTAAAGGCCATGCTGCCGACAAGAAGGCCAAAGGCAAGTAAGGGGCAATGATGGAAGTTATAGCAAAATTAAAAAACGCACCATTGTCTGCACAAAAAGGCAGGCTTGTAGCTGATTTAATCCGTAAAATGGATGTATCAGAAGCGCGTGATGTTTTAAGATTTACTCCAAAGAAAGGCGCTCAGTTGATGCTTAAACTATTGGAATCTGCAATTGCAAACGCAGAGAATAATAATGGTGCTGATATTGATGAACTTAAAGTTGGAACAATATGCGTTGATGAGGCAGCAACCATGAAGCGAATACGCGCTCGTGCTAAAGGTAGAGCAAACCGTATTAGCAAGCGCACTTGCCATATCACCATTAAAGTATCTGATGAGGAATTATAATGGGACAAAAAGTTAACCCAATTGGTATACGCCTGGGAATCATAAAAGATTGGAACTCGAAATGGTTTGCTAGCAAGAATTATGCTGAATTACTGAACCAGGATATCAACCTGAGACAAGACTTAAAGAAAAAGCTTATGTCAGCAGCCGTTAGCCGAATTCAAATTGAACGTCCAGCAAATAATGCCGTTGTTACAATTCATTCAGCTAGACCTGGTGTCATTATCGGCAAGAAAGGTGGCGGAATTGAAACCCTCCGAAACGAAATAGCTTCGAAACTCGGGGTTCCGGTACATTTAAATATTGAAGAAGTACGTAAGCCCGAATTAGATGCAACCTTAGTTGCTGAAGGCATTGCACAGCAGCTTGAGCAACGCGTGATGTTTCGTCGAGCGATGAAACGTGCCGTACAATCCGCGATGAAAGCTGGCGCTAAAGGAATTAAGATTTGCGTTAGCGGTCGTTTGGGTGGGGCTGAAATTGCGCGCAGCGAATGGTATCGCGAAGGTAGAGTCCCTTTGCACACGTTTAGAGCAGATATTGACTACGGCACTGCTGAATCTAAAACAACGTACGGAATCATTGGTGTGAAAGTTTGGATCTTTAAAGGTGAAAGTGTTCCTCAAAAGACCCGTAACTCAACAGCAGTCAGTGAGTGAGGATTTACAATTATGTTACAGCCGAAACGAACAAAATACCGAAAGCAAATGAAAGGCCGAAACCGTGGACTGGCTCAACGAGGCAGTAAAGTTAGTTTCGGGGAATTTGGTTTAAAAGCGGTTGAGCGAGGTCGCTTAACAGCAAGACAGATCGAAGCCGCACGACGTGCCATGACCCGTCATATTAAGCGTGGCGGAAAAATTTGGATACGAGTGTTTCCAGATAAACCTATTACTCAAAAACCTCTCGAAGTTAGACAAGGTAAAGGTAAAGGTAATGTTGAATATTGGGTTGCACAAATTCAGCCAGGAAAAGTACTTTTCGAGATGGAAGGGGTTAGTAAAGAACTAGCAATGGAAGCGTTTAACCTAGCTAAAGCTAAGCTCCCATTTAAAGTAACCTTCGAAGAGCGAAAGGTGATGTGATGAAAGATAACAGTGAATTAAGACAATTAAATATGGAAGAGCTTAAGCAGGAATTGCTTGATCTCAGGAAAGAGCAATTCAATTTGCGATTAAAAAAAGCCAGTGGCTCGCTTGATAAGACTCATCTTATCACTGCTGCTCGTAAGTCGATAGCTCGTGTTAAAACCATAATGACTGAAAAGGCAGGTGTGTAATGTCTGATCGTGAAACAACCGCCAGAACTGCAATTGGTAGAGTCGTTAGCGACAAAATGCAAAAAACGATTGTGGTGTTGGTTGAAAGAACCGTGAAGCATCCGAAATATGGAAAAATGATTAAGCGTACAACTAAAATGCACGCGCATGATGAAAATCAAGTTTCTAAAATTGGAGATACCGTTAAGATTCGTGAGACCCGACCACTTTCAAAAACGAAAACTTGGGAATTAGTTGAAGTAATTTCCTAAATTCACGATTCAATTTACTTTAAAAAATCCAAGAGGCCTGATATAATCAGCAGCCTTTTTCTGGTCAAATTTAGATCTGGAGAATAGAATGATACAAATGCAGACCGTGCTCGATGTCGCTGATAACAGCGGCGCGCGCAAAGTGATGTGTATCAAAGTACTCGGGGGCTCACATAGACGATACGCCCGAGTTGGAGACGTCATAAAGGTTAGTATTAAGGAAGCGATACCGCGCAGCAAGGTAAAAAAGGGAGCAGTGATGAATGCTGTTGTCGTACGAACAAGTCAAGGCGTGAGACGAGATGATGGTTCGTTAATCCGATTTGACGGTAATGCCGCGGTTCTGCTCAATAACCAATACGAGCCGATTGGTACCCGTATATTTGGCCCAGTTACACGCGAGCTTCGAGAGCGATTCATGAAAATCATCTCGTTAGCCGCAGAAGTATTATGAGAAGGATGATGTTATGAAGCGCATTAAAACAGGCGATACCGTCTTAGTAAACACGGGAAAAAGCAAACATCATGTCGGCAAAGTACTCCGAGTAGTTGGAGAGAAAGTTGTGGTTGAGGGCGCGAATCTTATTAAAAAGCACGTTAAACCCAACCCACAATTGGATCAGCGTGGTGGAATAGTTAGTAAAGAAGCACCCATACATGTTTCTAATGTTTCACTATACAATCCAGTTACCAAGAAAGCCGATCGTGTTGGCTTTAAATTTATCGAGAAAGATGGCAATAAGCACAAGGTACGATATTTCAAGTCAAATGACGAATTAGTTGACCTTGCATAATTAGGTGATGGAAATGGCTAGACTTAAAGAATTTTATAAAACAGAAGTGGTCGATAAACTGATGAAGCAATTCGGCTACAAAAGTATCATGCAAGTGCCAAAGATCGAAAAAATAACCCTAAATATGGGGGTTGGCGAAGCGGTTGGTGACAAGAAAGTGATGAATTTTGCAGTGGAAGATCTTCAAAAGATTTCTGGACAGAAACCGATTGTTACCAATGCAAAAAAGTCAATTGCAGGTTTTAAAATTCGCGAAGGCTGGCCAGTGGGATGCAAAGTCACGCTGAGACAAAACCGAATGTATGAGTTTCTTGATCGGTTAATTACCGTTACACTGCCACGGGTTCGCGACTTCAGAGGATTAAATCCTAAATCTTTTGACGGTACTGGTAACTATAGCATGGGCATTCAAGAGCAAATCGTTTTTCCTGAAATTGATTTTGATAAAATCGATACGATTCGCGGGCTTGATATTTGCATTACAACCAGTGCTAAAACAAATGAAGAAGGTAGAGCGCTTTTAACAGCCTTCAATCTGCCTTTAAGAGATAAAGATAGAAAATAAGAAGGGTATAACTGTGGCCAAAAAATCAATTATTGCACGCGAACTTAGAAAAAAAGAATTGGTTGATAAATATCGTAGTCGACGTGCTGAGTTAAAAAAAGTAATCAAATCATCAACGAATATTGATGACATAATGGAAGCGCAGGAAAAGTTAGCAAAATTGCCTGTTAATTCTAATCCAGCTCGATATACAAAACGATGTCAGCAGTGTGGTCGACCGCACGCCGTATACCGTAAATTTGGTTTGTGTCGTATTTGCCTGCGCGAGCAGTTAATGAGCGGAAACGTCACTGGCGGAAGAAAATCAAGCTGGTAATAACTATTTTAGTGGAGAACAATTGTGAGCATGCACGATCCTGTTGCTGATATGCTGACCCGAATTAGAAACGGCCAGCAAGCTAAGCACCAAAGTGTTACCATGATATCTTCTAATTTAAAAGAAGAGATCGCAAAGGTATTAAAAGATGAAGGTTATATCGCAGATTACACAGTCGAACCGTTAGACAACAACCAGAAATCTATCACGTTGACTTTGAAATATTATAAAGGTGCACCAGTTATTGAGCGTATTAAGAGAATTAGTCGCCCTGGGTTGCGCGTGTACAAATCGACCAAGGACTTATCCGCAGTGCCTGGATTTGGTATAGCTATTTTATCGACCTCGAAAGGCGTTATGACTCATATAGCAGCTAAAACAAACGGGGTTGGTGGTGAGCTTCTTTGTGAAGTGGCGTAATACAAGCGAGGAACAATATGTCTAGAGTAGCAAAAGCCCCTATTGAGCTGCCTTCCAACGTAGAACTTACTGTCGGTAAAGATAGCATAACTGTAAAAGGGCCTAAGGGAACGTTAACACAGCATTGCAATCGGTTAGTAAAAGTAACCAAAGAGAAAGAGAGTAACCTAGTTACCTTAAAGCCAGCATCGAATGATCCCAATGCATGGGCTCAGGCAGGAACAGCACGCGCCTTGATCAGCAATATGGTTAAGGGTGTAACCGATGGGTTTGAACGAGTTCTAGAGTTGGTTGGCGTAGGTTACCGTGCCCAGGCAAAGGGAAGCTCAATATCACTCTCTTTGGGATATTCGCATCCTATCGAGTATACGTTGCCCGAAGGTGTAACCGTTGAAACTCCAACGAACACAACCGTTGTTTTGAAAGGTATAGACAAGCAACTGCTAGGTCAAGTTGCTTCGGAAATACGAAGCTTACGACCACCAGAGCCTTATAAGGGTAAAGGGGTTAAGTACGCAGGTGAAACCATTGTTCGCAAAGAAGCGAAGAAGAAATAAGGTAGAAGACATGAATAAGCACACTGCCAGAAAACGCCGCGGTCTTAAAACAAAGTACAATATACGTAACTCCAGTCGTTTAAGATTAGTGGTATATAGAAGCGCATCACATATTTACTCACAAATTGTTGAGCGTACGCCAGAGGGCGATAAAGTTGTTGCGGCGTCATCAACATTAGACAAAGAATTGCGTACAACACTGTCAGGTAATAAGTCTGAGCAAGCAGCCCAGGTTGGCAAGTTACTGGCACAACGAGCAAAGCAAAACAAGATTGAGTATGTTGCCTTTGATCGTTCTGGTTATAAATACCATGGCCGCGTAAAAGCTTTGGCAGAAGCCGCTCGTGAAGCTGGCTTAGAATTTTAAGGATTTATTATGGCAAATGAAGAAATACAAAAGACAGACGGTTACCAGGAAAAGCTCGTATCGGTAACGCGAACTGCAAAAGTTGTGAAAGGTGGACGAGTTTTTGGCTTTGCTGTTCTGGTTGTTGTTGGCGATGGGAAAGGAAAGGTTGGATTTGGCCGAGGAAAAGCACGTGAAGTTCCTATTGCCATTCAAAAGGCGATGGACCAAGCTAAAAAGAATATGGTTTATATCCCACTCGCTGGAAACACCATTCATCATGAGATTACTCAGAGTTATGGTGCATCGAAGGTATTTATGAAGCCTGCAAGCGAGGGTACTGGAATTATTGCCGGTGGTGCAATGAGGGCTGTATTAGAAGTTCTCGGTGTACAGAATATTTTAGCGAAGAGCATCGGCTCTACAAACCCAAGCAATATTGTACGTGCGACTATTAGCGCACTGAAGCATATAGGAACTCCTGATTACGTGGCTGCCAAGCGCGGTAAGTCAGTACAAGAAGTTATGGCAGGCTAATTATGAATAATAAAATTAAAATTACCTTAATCAAAAGTCTGATCGGACGCGTACCTAGTCACATTGAAATTGCTAAGCAATTGGGTTTGAGAAAGGTTAATAGTACAGTGATTCAACCAGATAATGCGTGTATACGCGGTATGATTAACAGAATTGATTATTTGGTTAAAGTTGAGGAGAATGCAAAGTGAATTTGAATACCATATCTCCAACGCCAGGAGCTAAATCTAGCAAAAAGCGCGTAGGTCGCGGAATTGGCTCTGGGTTAGGTAAAACCAGTGGTCGAGGTCATAAAGGGCAAAAAGCTCGTGCGGGTGGTTATCATAAGATTAATTTCGAAGGTGGTCAGATGCCCATTCAGCGTCGATTGCCTAAGATGGGCTTTAGCTCTCGCGTTGGCAAAACTATTGATGAAATTACGTTATCTGAGCTTGAAAAAGTACAAGCAAAGACTATCGATTTGGCTTCGCTGAAAGAAGCAGGGTTAATCAACAAGTCCGTTTTGGACGTTAAAGTAATCTTGTCTGGCGAATTGAAGAACGCTGTTACACTGAAAGGTTTAAGAGTAACGAAAGGTGCTCGTAAAGTGATCGAAGACCTAGGTGGAAGCATAGAAGAGTGAACATGAGAAACCAGAAGCAAGGAATTGGCCCTTCATTAGGAGGATTAGCTGAACTTAAATCAAGATTGATGTTTGTCGCGCTAGCGATTTTAGTTTATAGACTGGGTGCCCATATTCCAGTTCCTGGACTTGATCCAAATAAATTAGCAAATTTTTTTAGCGAACAGCAAAACACTATTTTTGGTTTATTTAACATGTTTTCTGGTGGTGCGTTATCACGAGTGACGGTATTCGCGATTGGGATAATGCCCTATATTTCTGCTTCAATTATGATACAGTTGTTTACGGTGGTCGTGCCAACGCTTGAACAGCTGAAGAAAGAGGGCGAGTCGGGTAGACGGAAAATAAATCAATACACACGTTATTTGACGATGCTCTTGGCAATATTTCAATCACTTGGAATGGCGCGATGGCTAGCTGGGCAGCAGATTGCCCTGCAACCTGATCTTGCCTTTTATTTCACTGCCGTTGTGACACTGGTGACTGGAACCATGTTTTTGATGTGGCTCGGTGAGCAAATTACTGAGAAAGGGATCGGGAATGGAATTTCTCTAATCATCTTCTCAGGAATTGTTTCAAGTATGCCGGGCGCGATTGCTTCTGTGCTGCAGCAAGTTAAAGAAGGACAAATGCAGGCCTTAACATTGCTTTTAATCGCAGTAATTGTGGTTCTTGTGACTGGATTCGTTGTGTTTGTCGAACGCGGACAGCGTCGAATCCGAGTAAATTATGCTCAAAGAACTCAAGGTAGAAAAGTCTATGCAGCTCAGACCAGCCACTTGCCGTTAAAGATTAATATGGCTGGAGTGATACCGCCTATTTTTGCATCCAGCATCATTCTGTTGCCGGCCACCTTAGCGCAATTTTTTGCTCGTGGTAAAGGCATGGATTGGTTGTCTGATATTGGAATGGCTCTATCACCAGGTCAACCGTTGTATTTAATTGTGTATGCAGGAGCAATATTGTTCTTTGCATTTTTCTATACAGCTCTAGTATTTAATCCAAAGGACACTGCGGATAACCTTAAAAAGTCTGGAGCTTATATTCCCGGAATTAGACCTGGCGAACAAACCACACGATACATTGATTCTGTAATGACAAGGTTAACGCTGGTCGGAGCAATTTATTTGGTTCTGGTTTGTTTGTTACCTCAAATTATGATGTATACATGGCACGTTCCATTTTATTTTGGCGGAACATCACTATTGATTATTGTTGTTGTAATTATGGATTTTGTGGCTCAAGTCCAGGCTCATTTAATGACACAGCAATATGACTCGTTGATGAAGAAGGCAAATTTTAAAGGAACAAAACTGCCTGGTCTGTTATGATTTATTTTGGAGTAAATGATGAAAGTTAGAGCGTCAGTTAAACGAATTTGCCGCAATTGCAAGATTATTAAACGTGGTGGTACTGTTCGTGTGATCTGTAAAGATGCACGGCACAAGCAAAAGCAAGGGTAACCCTCTTGATTTTAATCACTGAAACTAGTATTCTTCTGTCCCTTTCGGCAGAGCAAGTAAAGATCGGAGAACAAATTAATGGCTCGTATTGCAGGAGTTAATATACCGGATAACAAACATGTGGTCATCGCATTGACCTACATCTACGGTATTGGAAAACAAACGTCCAAGACTATTTGCGAAAATGCAGGTATTGAGACAACCAAAAAAGTTACTGAATTAACCGATTCAGAGCTTGATAGCATTCGCTCACAAATTGCAAAAATTACCGTTGAAGGTGATTTGCGCCGCGTAGTAAGCATGAATATTAAGCGACTGATGGATTTAGGCTGCTACCGTGGTCTTAGACATAGAAGAGGGCTTCCAGTTCGTGGGCAGAGAACTAAAACGAATGCAAGAACTCGAAAGGGCCGACGTAAAGGCGCAGTTTAATATCACTTAGGATTTTAAGATGGCAACAACTAAGTCAAAACAACAAAAGACACGTAAGAAGGTAAAGCGTCAAGTCTCTGATGGAATTGTACATGTGCACGCTTCTTTCAATAACACGATAATCACATTTACTGATCGCCAAGGCAATGCGTTATGCTGGGCGACATCAGGTGGCTCTGGCTTCAGAGGTTCTCGTAAGAGCACACCGTATGCAGCACAGGTTGCCACAGAAAAAGCCGCTGCTGTGGCTAAAGATTATGGCATGAAATCTGTAGCTGTATTCGTTCATGGTCCTGGACCTGGTCGTGAATCAACGATTCGTGAACTGATCTCTCAAGACTTTAAGATTGTAGAAATAACTGACGTTACCGGCATACCACATAACGGTTGTAAGCCACCAAAGAAGCGTCGCGTATAAGAATCAGGAGTATTCAATGGCTAGATATCTTGGTCCAAAGTGTAAATTATCACGTAGAGAAGGGACCGATTTATTATTAAAAAGTGGTGTACGGGATCATAAGTCCAAGTGCAAATCCGAAAAATTGCCGGGTCAGCATGGGGATAAGCGCCCACGCTTAAGTGACTATGGCTTGCAATTGCGAGAAAAGCAAAAGATCCGACGTTTATACGGGGTTCTAGAGAAGCAATTTCGCAATTACTATAAACATGCAGCTCGACAAAAAGGTGCTACTGGTGAAAACTTAATGGCATTACTGGAGCGTCGTTTGGATAACGTAGTTTATCGCATGGGGTTCGCCAGTACACGAAATGAAGCACGCCAATTGGTGGCTCATAAAGCAATCCTGGTAAACGATCAAGTGGTGAATATACCATCCTTTTTAGTTAAACCTGGTGACGTTGTGTCAGTGCGACAAAAAGCGCGTGAACAAGGTCGTATTAAAGCGGCTGTTGCCTTGTCTGAACAACGTGCTTCATGTGATTGGCTAAATGTCGATTTGCCATCGTATAAAGGTACATTTAGTACAACACCAACCCTGGAAGATCTTCCACCTGATTTTAATGTTAACCTGGTGGTCGAACTTTACTCAAAGTAAAATCGGAGATATAGCCGAATGTATACTGATATTAATGAAATGCTGACACCTAAGGTTCTGAAAGTTCAATCGGAAACCCCTAATCACAGCCGTATTGTTCTTGAGCCATTGGAGCGGGGCTTCGGTCACACGCTTGGAAATGCATTGCGACGTATTTTAATGTCGTCAATGCCAGGCAGCGCTATTACTGAGGCTAGTATTGACGGTGTGTTACATGAGTACAGCACCATTGAAGGGGTGCAGGAGGATGTGGTCAATATTTTATTAAATTTAAAAGAAGTTGCCATTAAACTTTCTGTGGGTAATGAAGCAACCTTAAAGTTAAGTAAAAAAGGACCATGTCAAGTTACAGCTGGAGATATTGAACTTACTCATGGTACAGAAATTTTAAATCCAGAGTTTGTGATCGCCAACCTCAATGAGAATGGTTCGCTGGAGATGACCCTTAAAGTTGAAAAAGGCATTGGATTTCGATCAACTGAAACGTTCATGCGTTTTCTTGAAGAAGAGATGCAAGAGAAGTCGGTAGGTAAGTTGAAAATTGACAGTACTTTTTCACCGGTTAAGAAAGTGGCCTATTTTGTCGATAATGCACGGGTTGAAAATCGTACTGACTTAGATAAATTGACCATCGATTTGCAAACCAATGGAACGATTGATCCTGAAGAAGCTATTCGAATTTCTGCAAATATTCTACAGCGACAGTTGCATAGCTTTGTAGATATGAAGTTTGAAGAATCGCGTCATGATCAGAAAGAAAGCCAAGAGTTTGATCCTATTCTCCTAAGACCGGTAGACGACCTTGAGTTAACCGTTCGATCAGCAAACTGCTTAAAAGCTGAGAATATCAATTATATTGGTGATCTGGTTCAAAAGACTGAAAATGAATTGTTGAAAACCCCAAATCTCGGTAAGAAGTCTCTAACTGAAATTAAGGACGTGCTTGCTTCTCGCTCCTTATCATTGGGAATGAAACTTGAGAATTGGCCGCCAGAGAATCTAGGCGAATAATATTAGGAGTTTTAGTTATGCGTCATCGTAACATCGGCCGCAATCTTAGCCGCACAAGTAGCCATAGAAAAGCAATGTTCTCAAACATGTGTAATTCACTCATTGAGCATGAATTGATTAAAACCACATTGCCGAAAGCTAAAGAGCTACGTCGCGTAATTGAGCCTTTAATTACTATCAGTAAGGAAGATTCAGTTACTGCACGTCGTCAAGCGTTTGATCAATTGCGCAGTAAGAGTGCTGTTGGCAAATTATTCACACAATTAGGCCCACGCTACAAAGAGCGCCCAGGCGGTTACATCCGAATTCTAAAATGCGGATTCCGAACCGGTGATAATGCGCCGATGGCCGTTGTAGAATTGGTCGACCGTCCAACTGATTTTAGCGAAGAGACGGAATAACTTCTATCTTGATCTACCTAAGCCAGGTTTACGCCTGGCTTTTTTTCCCTCTGATATTCTGGCGATGGCTGGGTGTTCAATTTAATCAAATAGGTTTTTTTTTAACTTCCCAGGTGTCATCCTGAGCGTCTCAGAAGACGCGTTCAGTATGAGGTCCTGGAAAGTTACTTATGCACTAGTATGTAACATGGCTGCTCACAACTAGGAATTCGATAATCCCTCCACCCGGATGTCAGGCCTATGCCCTGAAATCCACGATCAACGCTTAATGCCAATCCTGAATTAAGGGTTACGACCTCTATAAATAAATTGGTTGTGATAGAGGTCTCCTGGATGCCGCGAACAAGAAAGTATGTGCCGGACTTGATCCGGTATCTCGGCACGTAGTTGGTGGTGATGAACTGTAAACACGGCCTAAGGGCTTAATTAAATTTATTAACAATATGTTCTATGGTAGGAATTAAAACGGAACATCATCATCCAAATCCTGGAATGCGTCCGGTTCGGCAACAGGTTGTGCTGGCTTTTGTGAGCTGGTTGGGTATCCTTGCTCCATGCTTGGCTCACTATAGGCATTTGATGGACCTTTTGAGTCTAGCATTTGGATATCTGAGGCAACAATTTCTGTTGTATAACGATCTTGACCTTGTTGGTCTTGCCACTTGCGTGTGCGAAGGCTGCCTTCGACATAAAGCTTCGATCCTTTGCGTATGTACTCGCCGGCAATTTCACCAAGGCGGTTAAAACAAACTACTCGATGCCATTCTGTGCGTTCTTGTTTCTCTCCTGTTTGCTTATCTTTCCAGGTTTCGCTGGTAGCAACGGACAGGGTAGTGACCGCATTGCCATTCGGCATATAACGAACTTCGGGGTCAGTGCCTACATTTCCAACTAAGATAACTTTATTAATCCCGCGGGCCATATGTTCTCCATTGTGCGATTGTTAGGGTAAGTTTGACATAAGCAAGAGGCCTACAGCAAACTGAATTGTTAGGAATGGATCCCGTAAAAGACGGGATATGATTCGTATAACAATCATTATAACGAATTCTACCGCCATTTCGTAGGGCAAACCATCATCAACGTACATGTATAATAAATTTAGGTACTATTTAGTTTTTATTCGATAATGTCGCGATTAATCGTTCAACGCTGCCAGACTCATACTGCGCATGATTAAGGCGCAAATAAATATTGTTTTCTTCAGGAACAAAACTAACCTCTACTACCCCGGGAATGGCCTTGAGCTTTGATTTTAAATTCGATTCTGATGGTGCAACCTCTGGCTGTTTGATAATGAGAGTGGAAAAGTACACATAAGGTTTCATGAGTACCGCAACTCCCATCCATAACAGTCCAACCAGGCTATTGACCACAAAAAGACCGGTGCTATTGAAACCTTCGTATACTATCCCCGCCAGGGCGCCGCCTGCAAAAATCCCTAAAAATTGACAACTTGAATAGATTCCCATGGCCGTGCCCTTGTTTACAGCACTGGCTTGCCTTGAAACTAGGGAGGGGAGACTCGCTTCAAGGAAATTAAACGCGATAAAATAGAAAAAGAGCAACAGGCAAATCGCTATCCAATAGGAATGGGTGAAGATCAATATGAACTGGCATAATGCGATTAACGTGACCGCTCCGACAAAGACCGGCTTTACCTGTTTTTTTCGTTCAGCAACTATGATAAATGGCATCATGGCTAGAAAAGAAAACACCATCAGCGGTAAATAAAAATGCCAGGATTTTTCTAGTTGTCCCGCCTCTATTTGTTGCTGTAACAGAATCGGAATGGCGAAAAAAGTGGAAGTCAGAATAAAGTGTTGGCAAAAAATGCCAATATTTAAGCGTTGTAAATGAGGGTTTTGAAGCACGGGTTTCAATAAAGCGGGGGAAATCTCGCTATCAAAATGGAAAGGTTCTTTCACGGGCGTAGGAACAACGACAAATACAAAAACCAGGCCAAGTGTCGCGAGAATTGCAGTTAAGTAAAATATTCCGGATAAGCCAAAGTAGTGCGTGATCGTTGGGCTAACAACCATGGCGAGGCTAAATGAAAGACCTATTGTGGCCCCGATGACTGCCATGGCTTTGGTGCGTTGCTCATCAGGAGTGAGATCGGCCATTAATGCTATCAATACGCTACCAATAGCGCCCATTCCTTGCAAAATTCGAGCAGCGATCATTCCATAGATTGAGTCTGTTATCCCCCCTAACAGACTTCCGGCAGCAAACAATAATAAACCAATCGCTAAGATTGGTTTGCGGCCAAACCGATCGGATAAGAGTCCCATTGGCATTTGTAATAATCCTTGGCTTAAGCCATAACTTCCCAAGGCAATACCAATTAAGGTAGGGGTCGCGTACGTTAAATTTGGTGCGTAGACGGTAAACACTGGAATCAGCATAAACAATCCAAGCATCCGAAACGAGAAAATAGCCGCAATAGGAAGAACGCAGTTCATCCAATTAAATTTCATTCGTACTTTCACCACGTAAAAACAGTGTGCAGATAGTACATAGATTGAGTGATAGAAACAAGTCTAACGACCCTAGACTAAGGAAGGAAGCAATTTCTCGCAGCACGCATCCACATTGACAGCCATACTGAATCGCGGTAGTTTTCAACTTTTTTATTGCAGAGATCGTTATGACCCAAGTCTTAGTCAACAAAGTGGCGCTCATTACAGGTGGCGCACGCGGGATTGGTAAAGCCACCGCTATAAAACTTGCAAAAGCCGGTTGTGATATTGCTGTTGTTTATTTCAATAGCTCAGACGAGGCAACGGCCTTGGTTTCTCAAATTGAAGCATTAGGACGAAAGGCTATCGCGATACAAGCCAATGTGGCCGATCATCAGTCTGTTAAAGAGATGTATGCACAATTTAAAACGCATTTTAACCAACTAGATATCCTAGTGAGTAACGCTGCAAGTGGGGTTTTAAAGCCTGCCACGAAAATGAGTACGAAACATTGGCGGTGGTGTTTGGAGACCAATGCCTTGGCCTTAAATCACTTAGTCACTGAAGGCAAGCATTTAATGCCAGTCGGTGGCCGCGTGATCGCCCTATCAAGCCTAGGCGCCCAGCGAGCGATTCCCAACTATGCTTTTATCGGCGCTTCAAAAGCCGCCTTAGAAGCTTTGGTGCGCTCGTTAAGTTTAGAACTTGCAGAAGATGGCATCAGTGTGAATACTGTCTCTGCGGGGGTTGTAGACACTGATGCCTTAAAGCATTTTCCAAATCGCGAGCAGTTATTGGATGAATATCAAGCGCACGCTTTAGCCTCTCGTGCACTGATGCCAGCCGATGTCGCCAATGCGGTTTATCTCTTGTGTTTGCCTGAGGCGGAGATGATCAAAGGACATACTTTGTTTGTCGATGCCGGTTATAGTGTAGTTGGTTAAAACTAGCCATTGGCATAGGCACGTAGGACGCAGCACAATGGTTATCCTTACTAGCGAAAGTTTTGGGCAATAACGTAGCTGCACTCAGAAAACTTATGATATACTGCGAACATTTTGATAAATGTTGGTCACACAGAGGAATAAAATGAACGTAGAACATGTTTATCCAAAGGTGCGGGAAATCGTTGCCGACGTCTTAGTAATTGATGAGGAAGAAGTGTCATTAAACAGCCGTCTGATTGCCGATTTAGGGGCTGAGTCCATTGACTTTCTTGATTTAGTATTTCAACTTGAAAAAGAATTTGACATTAAAATACCTCGTGGACAATTAGAAAAAAATGCCCGAGGCGACCTCGCGGAAGATGAGTTTGAAAAAGGTGGTGTATTGACTGATAACGGCATGCAGGCCTTAAAAAATTATCTAAGCGAAGTGCCTGCTGAGCATTTCAAATCAAACTTGAAAGTCAATGAAATTCCAACCCTGTTTACGGTTGAAACCTTTTGTAAGCTTATTGTCTCTGCCGTTAACGAGCAGAAAACAGCCGAAACTGTAGCTTAATGCGGTTTTTATTCGTTGATAAAATTGTAGAGCTAACTCCCGGTAAACGAACCCGGGGGATAAAACAGGTCACCGATAGTGATTTTTATCTGACCCGTACAGGCGATGGCCGTGTTTGCTTTATTCCCTCATTAATTGGTGAAACACTGGGCCAGCTTGCGGCGTGGAATGTAATGTATTGCAACGACTTTACCGCCCGCCCAGTCGCAGGCATAGTTTCTAGCGCACATCTCTTGCGGCCTGTCTATGTTGGTGAGACGTTGTTATTAGAATCGGTCATTGATGCGATGGATGAAACCTCCGTGCGTTATCATAGTCAAGCCTACGTGGGCGATGAAGAAGTGTTTCGAATTGATAGCGCCTTAGGTCCAATGCTGCCGATGGCTGATTTTATCGATGAAGCGACGGTTAGACGTCAGTTTTTTGAAGTTCACCCGAGCGGCTCAGAGGGGCTCACCTTTTCAAAGGCAGCGGCTAGGACTCCTATCGCTCGACCGTCTTCGCATGTACCTATGACGTTTGATCGTGTTGTGGAGTTTGAGCCGGGTATTCAAATGATCGCCGAAATGCATGTGGATCCAATGGCTCCTTATTTTCCAGATCATTTTCCAAAAAAACCAGTGTTGCCTATGACGGTTTTATTAGAGTCAAAGCTCAATATGGCCCGTGATTTTATTAAACATTCAAAATTTGATATGTCTTATCAAGTTCGCGAAATGCGAAGAGTTAAAATGAATGACTTCGTTGTGCCTGGCAATCAACTGATGAGTTATCTGACGCTCAAAGACCAAGCCAGTGATGAATTAACCTTAAGTTTTCGCAGTGAAGTGGACGGTAAGCGCGTTTGTGTATTAGAAGTGGTGATGACCGCGAAGGATCTATGATGAAAAAACGACGAGTTGCAATCACGGGAATAGGTGTTGTTTCCCCGTTAGGGCATAATGTTCAAAGCACCTGGCAAAATTTAATGACCGGTAAGTCAGGTGTTGCTGAAATTAAACAATTTGACGCCAGCGCGTTCCCCACCCACATTGCAGCAGAAGTCAAACAGTACACTCCCCCCTTAGCGCGCTTTGGAAAGCATAAGCGATTTGCGATGTCGTTTACTAATTTTGCCTTAGATGCTGCTGTTCAAGCCTTCGATGATGCAGGGATTCTTCCAACTGAATCCAACGCTAGGCGTTGGGGTGTGGTTACCGGGAGCGGAATGATGACCGCTGAATTCGACTATCTCAATCGATTTCAAAAAACCTGCGCACAACGTGGTGAGGTCGATTGGCAGGAATTGCATCGTCAGGAACAATCGTTTTATCAACTGGTTGACTTTGGGAAGACCACGTCGAACGCAGGTTTATCTTTATTAATCCAGCAGTTTAATATTAAAGGCTATGCAAGCTCAGTCCATACTGCTTGCGCCTCTGGTGGGCAAGCATTAGGGCTTGCGATGCAGGTCATTCGCCGTGGTGATGCTGACTATATGTTGGCTGGTGGGTTTGATTCGATGATTAATCCGCTTGGATTATCAAGCTTTTGCCTGCTTGGTGCCTTATCAACGTATAATGAAACACCTGAATCCGCAAGCCGTCCTTTTGACGGCACGAGAAACGGATTTGTTTTAGGGGAAGGCGCTGCTTTTCTAGTGCTTGAGGAATGGTCCAGAGCAAAGGCACGTGGCGCTCATATATACGCCGAATTGGCAGGGGAAGGCAACACCTTAAGCTCATACCGCATTACCGACTCGCATCCCAATGGCGATGGTGCAATTCAAGCCATGCAACAAGCAATCGCAGATGGTGGTATTCGTGCTCAAGATGTTGATTATATTAACGCCCACGGTACCTCGACTAAAATGAACGATCTAAGTGAAACCAATGCCATTAAGGCTGTGTTTGGTGATAACGCTAAGACCATTCCGGTGAGTTCAACAAAAAGTCAGACCGGGCACTTAATTGCCGCAGCCGGCGCCTTAGAAGCCGTTTTGTCCGTTTTAGCGATTCAGCATGCTCGCGTTCCTAAAACTGCTAATTTAACCACGCCGGATCCAGATTGCGATCTGGACTATATTGTGGATGGTCCACGGGAAAAATCATTAGGCGTCGTTCTATCAAACTCCTTTGGATTTGGTGGATCAAACAGCAGCTTATTATTTAAGCATCCTGAGTTTTAAGGAGTAGGGGCATGAGTCAGCCACATCGAGTTTTTATCACAGGATATAGCGCACTGACTGCAAGTGGCGCGAGTGCAGAAGAGACCTGGTCTTCTCTTCTTGCTGGCGAACATGGTATTGATGAAATTAAAAACTGGGATATTTCAACTTGGCCTTGTCGATTGGGTGGTGAATTGAAAGGGTTTCAGCCAGCCAAAATGTTGCCGGATCGAAAATTAATGAAAGTCATTTCCCGCCAAGATGTGATGGGAATTAATGCAGCCATGCAAGCGGTCGAGCACAGCCAGCTGTTGCCTTATCGCGAAAGTCTACACACACCAGATGAGTTTAATGAACAGACAGGCGTCTATGTCGGCTCTCCTGGAAACAAATATTATCAGCAATACGATTTTTTACCGCTCGTTGCTAAAACCGGCGAAAATATGCAAGCATTTGCCGAAAAATTGTTTGAAGAAGTTCATCCTATGTGGCTTTTACGGATACTGCCCAATAATGTTTTAGCCTATACAGGGATTACTTATGGATTTAAAGGTCCTAATCACAATATAACTAATCACGCGGTGGGTGGTTTGCAAGCCGTTTTGGAAGCGTATTATGCCATCCGACAAGGACTCATTTCTCGTGCGATTGTGGTGGCTTATGATATTGGCACAGAGCCTCAGGCTTTATTTTATTACAACAAACTTGGTGTTATCAGCCATCGCCACTTAAAGCCATTTGATGAGCAGCATGATGGTACTATTTTAGCAGAAGGAGCGGCGGCTATGGTGTTAGAAAGCGAAGCCAGTGCAAACGCTCGTTCTGCAGAGTGTTTTGCCGAGGTCGTTGCGGGCACAACATCCACTGAAGCGGATGGTCTTTTTTCAGTTGAAAATCAGGGCGTTCATTTGGCGACATCCATCTCAGACATGCTTAAGCATCACGGTCTAAATTCTGAATCCTTTAGCATGGTGGTGGCGCATGGTAATGGCAATGTGAAATCCGATGAAACTGAGGCTCAGGCGCTTGCTCAAGTATTTGGTGAGAACTCGGTACCCATCACAGCCTTTAAGTGGGCCATGGGTCATACCATTTGTGCATCCGGTCTTCTCGATGGTGTTCTGGCTACAAAATCATTAACTACTGGGATCATTCCTGGTATTGCTAATTTTGAAAATGCCACTGAATCTTGTAGCGCACTTAATCTTTCGGCAGCGCATCGTGAACTGGATAAAGCGAAACCTTATGCGTTGGTAGTAAACCGTGGATTTGGCAGCATCAATGCGTGCATGGTGATAAAGCGTTGTGATTAATAAAGACACTGAGATCAATAAGTTACCGATTAGTTTGGCAGGAAAATTTTTTTATTATGTCTTGCCTTACCGTAAACAGATCATTTTGTCCAACATCAAGCAAGTATTTGGCGATCGTTTGTCGGTGGCTGAACAAATTCATTTGGCAAAATCGTTTTACTCGCACTTAGCCACATCTTTAAAAGAGACTATTCAGTTACGCTTTATGAGTGAGCATGCTCTAAGAGAGCAAGTCGAAGTTCGAGGCTATGAGCGATTACTCAATGTTGCTCATGAAGGCCGAGGGGTTTTGATCTTAACGGGACATTTTGGGAACTGGGAATTTGCACCGATCGGCGGCATTTTAAATTTTAAAGAATTCCAGGGACAATTTCATTTTATTCGACGTACCCTGGGTAGTAAATGGTTAGAGCGTATTTTGTTTCGCCGTTATTACAAAGCTGGGCTTAATGTGATTCCTAAAAAAAATTCGTTGCAACAAGTTTGCGACGCATTGGACAAAAATCATGCGGTTGTATTTGTGCTGGATCAGCATGCGTCTCTTGTTAATCGCGATGGCATTGCCGCAGAATTTTTCGGTAAAAAAGCAGGGACGTATCGAAGCTTAGCGAGTTTCGCTCGTCATACTGGCGTCCCTGTCATTCCTGCCGCAGGATACCGCTTGGGTAAAGGGCGCCATGTGTTAGAGTTTCATGAGCCTATTTATTGGCAAGATTATGGCAGCACGCAAGAGTCTATCTATCAGAACACCAGAGCCTATAATAAAGCGTTAGAAAAAATTATCTTAGCCCATCCAGAACAATGGCTTTGGCTTCATAAGCGCTGGAAGTTAAAGGAGTCAGGGGATTGAATAGGATAAATTCTTAAATCTTATTTTTGCCAAAACTGTCGAGAAAATAAAATGAGCAGCGAAAAAATTTCCAGACGGCCTGCGATCATGGCAAACATTAACAACCACTTGCTGGGTAAGTTTAAATGATCAAATGTGACGCTTATTGCCCCAATTCCTGCCCCGGCATTGGCTAATGAAGCAACAATGGCTGAAAAGGACGTCACAAAATCATTGCCAAATGCGATAAACAACACCATCAATCCTAGAAAAAGGGCAATAAATACCGAGATAAATCCCCACATCGACTGCAGCACCGGCTCATCAAGAATATGCTCGCCAAATTTGATTGGAATAATGGCGTTTGGGTGCAGTAAACGAACCATTTCTCGTTTACTTTGTTTAAATAATAATAACGCTCTCAGGACTTTAACCCCACCACAGGTTGACCCGGCGCAGCCTCCTATAATGGCTAAGATCAAAATCATTACGGGTATAAACGTGGGCCAGGCGCTAAAAGGGGAGGAGATAAACCCGGTGGTGGTCGCTAAGGAGATAATGTTAAATAAGCTTTTGATAAAGGCATGATGGTTCGCTTCAAAATACCCATAACTAATGAGACCTACAGTCACCACACAAGTGGCTAAAAATAATACTTTGATATAAAACCGAAATTCTTCATCTTGCCAATAATGAGTGATGCTACGGTTTTTAATGGCTAAAAAATGCAATGCAAAATTTGTGGCGCCTAACATCATAAAAAACGAAGCAATGAGTTCAATGGTGTTGCTGTGATAATAAGCAAAACTTTGATCATGGAGAGAAAAGCCACCGGTTGAAACGGTTGAAAAGCTTTCGCCTAGCGCATCAAACCAATCCATGCCGGCGGCCCAATAACAGAGCATACACAGTACCGTGAGGAGAAAATAGATGGACCATAGGGCTTTGGCAGTTTGCGTGATTCGTGGTGTTAACTTTGATTCTTTCATCGGACCGGGTGTTTCAGCACGATAAAGCTGCATCCCCCCAACACGAAGCATGGGTAGAATAGCAATGGCTAAGACGATAATACCCATTCCACCTAAAAATTGCAGTTGCTGCCGATAATACAACACTGCATGGGGCAAATCGTCGATGTGACGAATAATTGTGGCGCCTGTGGTTGTAAACCCGGAAACGGATTCAAACACCGCATCCGTCAGGCTATGGGTTTCTGTATCGATTGCAAACACAAAGGGCAACGATGCGAATAAGCACAACACAAACCAAAACAAAACGACAATGAGAAAACCATCACGAGTTTTTAATTCGTTGCGATGATGTTTAAAGCAAGCCCACAATAAGCCTCCAGTGCCCAAGGTACAGAAAAAAGCAGCAATAAAAGGCCACCAAAAATCCTCGTGAAAAATGAGATTAAAAATTAATGGAGTCAGCATGCTCAGGCTGAATATCATTAATAATAAGCCTATCAATCGCAGGATGGTTTTTATTTGCATCACAAAACCTTAGTCTAAGAAACTTAAGTTTACTTGAAACAAAGACTCAACTTGTCGTACGTAGCGTCGTTTGTGCAAGAGTAAAATGACGTGATCTTCAGGTTGCAACGTGATTTCATTGCGAGCGATGAAAACGGTTTCTTCTCGCACAATCGCTGCAATGAGACAAGTGGGTGGTAAATCAATTTGATCTAAGTTGCGGCCAATAACTTTTGACGTGGTTTCATCCCCGTGAATGATCAGCTCGATGGCTTCAGCTTCATCATGTAAGCGATGAACTTTAACCATGTTTCCACGCCGTAATTTCGTAATAATGCTGCCAATGGTAATTCGCTGCGGTGAAATCGCATGATCAATATTGCTATCCGTAATTAAATCTACATAAGTACCGCGATTAACCAGCGCCATAACATGACGCGTACCCAGCCGTTTCGCTTGTAAACAAGACATAATATTCGCCTCATCATCGTTGGTCACGGCACAAAAAACATCCGTGAACTCAATATTTTCATTGACCAACAAATCACGATCAGCAATATCACCCTGCAAAACGGTTGATTTATGCAGTTGTGAAGCCAGGTAATTGGCGCGTTCAAAATTGTGTTCTATCACTTTAATTCGATAGTGCAGTTCAAGCGTTTGAGCCAATTTACTGCCAATATGACCACCGCCAGCAATGATTAATCTTCGATTAGGGTGTGTATATCGTCCTAATGCGATTAATACTTGCTGGATGGCTTGTGGTGAGGCAATAAAGAGGACATCATCGCCTCGCTCAATGACGCAATCTTCGTCCATGGGTAACGCGACATTATCGCGAAACACAGCGACAACACCTGCTTCAATCGCACTTAAATGATGATCCAGTTCTTTGATGGTTTTTCCAATCATCATCCCGTCGGATCGCGGCTTAATGGTTACGAGAAGAACTCGCCCATCAGAAAAATCGAGAATATTAGAGGCTCCTGGATAGTCGATGAGCTTTACGATGTGTTCGGTTACCAATTGTTCAGGACTGATACAAACATCAACAGGAATGTGTTCATTACTGAATAAATCAGGATATTGATAATAATGTCGAGAGCGAATCCGCGCAATTTTATTTGGGGTACGAAATAGACTGTAAGCAATTTGACACCCCATCATATTGATTTCGTCGCTGTTGGTCACAGCGATAAGCATATCCGCTTGCTCAATCCCGGCTTCTATAAGCACATTAGGATGCGAGGCACAGCCTTGCACGGTTTTAATATCAAGACGATGCTGAATGTCGCGCAAACGCGCACTGTCGATGTCGACTAAGGTAATATCATTGTCTTCATGAGCTAGGTTGCGTGCTAAGGTTCCACCAACCTGACCGGCTCCCAGTATTACAATACGCATAGTTTATCCGTTACAAGTTTGTCATCAATCGACCTTCATACACAAATACGGCAGGGCCCGTTAAGAATAGATCATCCTCTTTGCTTTCCCAGCAAATTATGAGAGACCCCCCCGGTAAATCAACTTGTATTTGAGCCCCTAAGCCATGAAATAGTCGTCCTACTGCAGCGGCAGCCACCGCTCCACTGCCGCACGCTTGGGTTTCACCGCAGCCGCGCTCATACACCCTTAGTTTAATGTGGTGCTTATTTTTAATTTCCATAAACCCAATGTTGGCTTGTTCTGGAAAAATCGGATGCTGACTAAGCAGAGAACCAGCCTCTTTCACCGGAGCTTTTTCCACATGGTCAACTAAAATGACAGCGTGAGGATTTCCAACATTAATCGCATGAAAATCATATTGATTCGATGCATTTAATTTTAATTGATACAATGCTTGTTCTTTTTCGACCATTAAAGGAATAGCTTCGGGATGAAGCTTTGGTTGCCCCATATTCACCGTCACGGTTTTATCGGGATTTAGGTATAAGATCATGCGGGTTGTTCGTGTCTCGACATTAAGGCGAGTTTGGTTGCTTAAATCATAATGCGCTATAAATCGAGCTAAGCAGCGGGCTCCATTTCCGCATTGACCAACTTCTTGGCCATCGGCATTATAAATACGGTAAAAAAAATCAACCTCAGGGTTTGTGCTCTTTTCCACAATCAAACATTGATCAAATCCGATTCCTGTGTCACGACGGCTGAGTAATCGTATTTGCTCATGATGTAAGTTCACGGACTGATTAATACCATCAATGACTATAAAATCATTTCCTAAGCCATGCATTTTGGTGAATTGTAAATTCATAATGATTTTGATTCCGTCTGTGGAGGTTCAGGTAAATATAACGCCCCCTTTTGGCCACAAGCCGTTATTAAGCACACCAGGATAATTAGACTTATCAATGGTTTAAATAAACCCAGTAAGTGTTTTAAAATCTTCATGGATAGCTTCAATGTTATTAATAGAAGATCAATATACTACATCAAAACATGAATCAATTCCTCAATGGAGCGGACTTTCGTACGAGCAACCACAGATGGCCTGAACAAATGGGTCCAGGTAGAGGTTGAGTTAATTATGAGCGCAGTTCTTAACGCGCTCTTCGTAGCCGTTTGCTTGTAAATGGGAATTAAATCAAAAGGTAGCAGGATTACACACCCCAACTTTAAATTACACCTAATTTGAGTCGACCAGGGCTGTCCCATCAAAATGACGTCTTTGCGAACGAAGTGAAGCAATCCAGGCCGATGTGCATTAAAAACATCGAACTGGATTGCTTCGTCATGGCTCGCAACGACGAGTTTTGAGTTAGAAAGAGTCAACTATGCTTATAAGTGCACATAAATTTATGGTGGGATAGCCGTGGTCGATGCATGCAGCTTGCCATGAGTAACCACATTAGCGATAATTTGCCTTTTTCTTCGGAGACGTGAGTTGAATTTTTTTATCAACGAACCACAAGGCGCTGGGCAAGCTTGCATTATTTGGATGCATGGGTTAGGTGCGGATGCTCAGGATATGAAGGGTCTGGCTCAAGAATTGAATTTAGACCGACCTGTTCGCCATGTTTTTATAGATGCACCTATCCGGGAGGTAACGGCAAATAATCATATGCCGATGCGCGCCTGGTATGATATCTATAGTTTTAGTTTTAGAGATAAGGTCGATCGCACAGGAATTATCGCGTCTGAAGAAGCTATACAGACCGTTATATCCCAGCAACTGGAGGCTGGATTTTCTACCAAGCAGATTTTTTTGGCTGGATTTTCACAAGGTGGCTCCATGGCTTTGTTTACAGGCTTACGATACAAAGAAGCTCTAGCAGGCATCATTGGCTTATCCACCTGGCTGCCGCTGCACGAGGAATGCACAGTGAATCAACCCTTAAACCTTCCTATTTTTCTAGGATATGGTCAGCAGGACGACTTAGTCAACCCAGCACTATCGGAAGAGACGATGGAGTGGTTAAGGTCACAGAGATTAGAGTCTCTATTTTCTCGTTCTTATTCGATGGGACACTCGGTTTGTTATCCAGAATTAATTGATTTAACCCGCTGGCTAAATGAGCGCATTTCAGAGCTACCTACTCAGGCAGGAGGGGAGCAATGACTATTGTAAAACAATCACGCACGGTACCTTATACCTGCGAGCAGATGTATAATCTAGTGAACGATGTTGAAAAGTATGATGAATTTTTGCCTTATTTTTCAAAAAGCATTGTTCATCACCGTGACGAAGATGAAGTTCAGGCGACTTTGGTCATTTCTGCTGCTGGAATGAGCAAATCATTTACTACGCGTAATCGTTTGCAAACGAACAAAATGATCGAGATACGGCTTGTCGATGGTCCATTTAGTCACCTTGAAGGATTTTGGCGATTTGATGAGACGAAGGACGGATGTCATATCTCGTTCGATTTGGAATTTGATTTTGCCGGCCGCATGTTTTCAATGTTACTTGGTCCTGTGTTTGAACAAGTGACCTTTAAAATGGTCGATGCATTTTGTGAGCGAGCTGAGGCGTTGCATGGTAACGGTTGAAGTTATTTATGCGCCTAGGGATAAGCCATTAGTGCATCTAAAGCTCACCGTTAATCCAGGAAGTACTGTCGCGGATGTGCTGGAGCAATCCGGAATAAAGAAAAACTACCCGGAAGTGGCGCAGCTTTCCCTTGGCATTTTTGCAAAGAAAGTAGCGCCAGACACGACAGTAAAGCCCGGCGATCGGATTGAAATCTATCGGCCCTTACTCATTGACCCTAAAGAAAAGCGACGGCAACGCGCTAAGTAGAGTACGCATACAATTCTATTCATGCTATTCTTAACGTATGATGTTACCCCATCCTACTCGCGTAAATGGTGCTTCATAGGGTACTTGCTGACTTAATCGCCATTAAGTACCTAAAAGACACTGTTCTTTGAACATGGATTTATTATGGCTATGGATAGAATGACCAACAACTTCTGTGACTTAATTCATTTAATTAACCATGATTTTGCGCTACAGCCTTGTTTCTACGTTGCCATTTTAGAGGACAAACACATTATCCGTGCGCTGAGTAATAACTGGGAAGAGCTTGGTTTAGGCAGTAAAGAAACCCTATTAGATCAACCCTTAGACAAGTTAGATCCAAAGCATGCCCACAAACTAAAAGAACGCCTGAGTCAGCATGAGGTTCGTTATTATCAACCTTTTCTTAAACGCGAACATTATACTATTTGGCTTCGAACAAAAACTATGGATTCATTCACCCTGCTTGAGTTTGAAACAGTGGATAAGAAACCGTTAATTCAGGATTTTTCGGTTCTTTTGGAATCTTACAGCCACATGATAAGAGAGCGGGCAAAATTACCCACCGAAAAACAACTGCTAGAGCATTTAATTTCGATAATATTTAAAGCCTTACATTTTGATGTTGTGAGAGCTTATCAATTTAATCAAGACTGTACAGGAATGGTCGTTGCTGAGAAAAAAATACAATCCGTTGCTTCTTATGAAGGATATTATTTTCCAGAAACGGATGTTCCTTTACCCGTTCGTAAATTGTTTCATGATATTTTATATCGCTATCTTCCTGACATCGAGGCTGAACAAGTCCGGATGTCTGGTCAAAATGATGCATTTAATGAATTACTTTTGAGAGCCGATGGGCGTGCTTTAGCAGGGGTACATTATGATTATTTAAAAAACATGAAGGCAAAGGCGGCCTTTACGGTTCCTGTAATTATAGATGATGCACTTTGGGGTTTAATCGCATGCCAGCATAAAACGGCAAACTATATTCATCCACAGGACCGTTTTTATTGCCGTTTGTTAGTTGAGTACTTTGTTTTAAGTAAAGTGATGATTGAGCAAGAGACAAAACGAGAAAAAAACCTCTTAATGCTTGCTGAGTATTCAAAGCTGCACTCTTCGACCCCGAAAACAAAATCGCTTGATCAGTTTTTTGGACATAAAAAAAACAATCTGCTGAATATGATGGATGCCGCTGGGTTTGTTTGTTTCTTAGATGATTCGTATTACACCAGCGGAACTCATCCCAGTAAAGATGAAGTAAACGAATTGATTCGTTGGTTAGGACGAAAAAAGTTTCTTGAATTTTATTACTGTGATGACTTGCCGTTGCAATTTCTTAAGGTAAAACGATTTAAACATCGGTTTTGTGGACTCTTCGCTATCTCGTTGTCTTTAACAAAACCGTATTATTTGCTGTTTTTCCGAGATGAATACATCTCAACGATAACTTGGGCAGGAAATCCCAAAGAAGCCTTAAACAAATCGACCAATGATGATTATTCTCCAAGGAGTTCCTTTAATGCTTGGCAAGAACAAGTTGCCAATCATAGTAAACCCTGGTCCAGTGAGTCTATAAAATATGCTGAGATTATTAAGCGAATCTTAATGGATAAATGGGTCCAGCTTAAATTTTATGAGCAATCTTTTACTGATGGGTTGACCAAGGCCTATAATCGCCATTTTTTAAATGATTACGTAAAAAAATTTGAAAAAAATCGACGAAACGAGAAACGTGTCTTTTGCGTATCAATGCTTGATATTGATAATTTTAAACGTCTGAATGATGAATACGGTCATGCATTCGGCGATGAGGTTTTGTCAATCATTGCCGATCTTATTAAACAGCATTTAAGAAAAACCGATCTTGTAATTCGCTATGGAGGCGAGGAATTTCTTGTGGTGTTAAATGGCTGCGATGATTCGCAAGGGCAAAAACTAATCACCAAAGTTCTAAACGCGATACGAACCTATCGCTTTTATTCTACGTCTGGAACCCTAGTTCATGTAACGATCTCAGCAGGAATTACTTCCTCGCAAGCGGCAGATAAAAAGTTGATGGCACTTATTCGGCAAGCGGATAAAGCGCTTTATCAAGCCAAATCCACCGGAAAAGATCAGCTAGTGAATTTTAATGAGCTCTGAGTCTTTGCCCTTAGCTAGCTATTTGCGTGAACACACCACACCGCTTCACCATAACGTGGAACAACACCCCTGGGTCATTCAATTACTGAAAGGGAGCTTGCCTCTATCGAATTACTATCTGTTTCTAAATTTATTATTAGAAGTCTATGAAGAGTTAGAGTCGTACCTAGCCGAGGACTCGATGCATATGTTATTTCGCAAAGAACTGATGCGAACAGATAAATTAAAACAAGATCTCCACACTTTTTCCAAATTATGGAACCTAAATGATTTGAAGGACTCGATGGTAATCAATCCCTACGCTCGGCATCTAAGAAAAGACGTTGACCTAGAAATGGGTGTGGGACATTTTTACACTAGATATTTTGGGGACTTTCAAGGTGGACAAATCCTTAAGCAGACTTTAAAAACACTCTACAACCTGCCAGAACAAGCGTTAAATTTTTATGATTTCAGCGAGTTTAAGGCAAAATACCCCCAAGGGATTGATTATTTAAGGGGGATGATTAATGACCTTCCTTTCTCAAAAAAACAAAAAGCTCGCGTCTTATTGGAATCAAAACAGGCATTTATTTTATCTAGTCAGTTGATGGATTTATGTCTATGAAACGGTCTTTTCGCTTACCCAGGATAGGAGGCTTCCAAAGCCCAAAACACTTTTAAAGCATCGCTGTACTCAAGGGGTTTGATAAAATGTTCGCGCACGTTTAAGGGCTCTAGGGCCAGCTTTTCTTTAGTCGTAAACGCCCCGGTTAGGACAAACACTGTAATATCATAAAATTGAGGATCCTGTCTTAGCTGTTTTAAAAATTCGATGCCATCCATGTTTGGTAGATTAAGATCCAACAGGATAATTTTAGGATGAATTGCTTCTTGCTTGTTGCGGCCATAAAGCTTATCCATAGCCTCAGCGCCACTCTTAGCGGTGTCAATTTTAATCAAAGCATTCACTTTTTTAAACGTACGACAGGCCGATTGAACGTCGACTTCGTCATCTTCTACATACAAAATATCAACAGGAGCGCGGACATCCATATATATCTCCTAGGGCAGATTAGTTCTAGCTATAAGTCCTTTACTTAAAGTATAGTACGCGTTTAGAAGACTTAAACTGTGGATTGGTTATTGCTTTCAAATAAGCACTCGCATATAATACCCGCCAGTTTCTTTTTTAGATTGAATTATAGGCACGTAGCTCAGTGGTAGAGCACCACCTTGACATGGTGGTGGTCGGTGGTTCGATCCCACTCGTGCCTACCAGATAACCCTGCTGCGCAGGGTTTTTTTTTCGATAGACCCTAAGCAAATGCTTGCGACATAAACGCTCGAATTCAATTTGTGGTATATGAGGGAAAAATGCCAAATATTCATTTGCCTGACGGTAGCGTTAAACACTTTGAGAGCTCAGTTACCGTGAGTGACGTTGCATTAAGTATCAGCCCAGGCCTTGCCAAAGCCGCTATTGCTGGCCGGGTTGATGGCCAATTGGTTGATGTCAGTCACCGCATCATTCAGGATTGCTCGTTAGTCATCGTAACGGAGAAGGATCCCGCCAGTTTGGAGATTATCCGGCATTCGGCGGCTCACCTTTTAGCTCAAGCCGTCAAACAGTTATTCCCCAGTGCGCAAGTGACTATTGGCCCAGTCATTGATGATGGATTCTATTACGATTTTGCATTTGATCGTTCTTTTACACCAGAAGACTTAGAGCGCATTGAGACGAAAATGAAAGCGTTGGCTAAGGAAAACTATCCTGTCACTCGTCGGATTATGCAACGAGATGAAGCCATTGAGTACTTTAAAAGCATTGGTGAAGAGTATAAGGCAAAAATAATTGCTGAGATTCCACACAATGAGACCATCTCGCTTTACCGGCAGGGTGATTTTGAAGATTTATGCCGCGGCCCTCATGTGCCTTCAACAGGATTTATTAAAGCGTTTAAATTGACCAAATTAGCTGGCGCCTACTGGCGTGGTGATTCAAACAATGAAATGCTGCAACGGATTTATGGTACCGCCTGGGGAGATAAAAAAGCATTAGAAGCGTACTTACATCGCATAGAAGAAGCCGAAAAGCGCGATCATCGCAAGTTAGGAAAAGCCCTTGGCTTATTTCATTTTCAAGACATTGCCCCGGGTATGGTATTTTGGCATCCCAAAGGATGGGCGATTTATCAAGTATTAGAGCAGTACATGCGCGGTCGCTTAACAGATTATGGTTATCAGGAAATTAAAACCCCGCAGCTTGTTGATCGTGTTTTGTGGGAAAAGTCAGGCCATTGGGAAAACTTTCGTGATGAAATGTTCATTACCGAGACTGAAAATCGCCACTACGCCGTTAAACCAATGAATTGCCCTTGCCACGTGCAAGTGTTTAATCAAGGCCTAAAAAGCTATCGTGATTTACCGTTGCGCTTGGCAGAGTTTGGTAATTGTCATCGCTGTGAGCCATCCGGTGCGTTGCATGGTTTGATGCGTGTTAGAAACATGGTGCAGGATGATGCCCATATTTTTTGTACGGAAGATCAGATTCAGCCTGAAGTCGGCATGCTATTGGACTTGGTGCAGTCTGTTTATAAAGACTTTGGATTTAAAGACATTATTTATCGTTTAGCGTTACGACCAGAAATGCGAGTAGGATCGGATGCCGTATGGGATAAAGCAGAATCGGCTTTAAGCCAGGCGATGAGCAGCCGTGGAATTGATTACATTGATGCGCCTGGCGAGGGCGCATTTTATGGCCCTAAGATCGAATGCTCCTTAACCGATTGCTTGGGAAGAATTTGGCAGTGTGGAACAATTCAAATCGATTTCTCCATGCCTGATCGCTTAGGCGCGCAGTTTGTTGCGGAAGATGGTTCTAAGCAAACTCCAGTGATGATTCATCGTGCCATTTTAGGTTCCTTTGAACGATTTATGGGAATTTTAATTGAACATCATGCAGGGTTAATGCCTACTTGGCTCTCACCCATCCAAGCATCGGTGTTAACCATCACCGAAAAACACAATGAATATGCACAATCAGTACATGAAATATTACAAAAAAAGGGCATTCGTTCAAATTATGACTTGAGAAATGAGAAGATTGGCTTTAAAATTCGCGAGCATACTTTACAAAAAGTGCCATACTTATTAATTATTGGCGATAAAGAAGTCGAAAATAATCTAGTTTCCGTCCGCACCCGCGAAGGGAAAGACCTTGGCGCTATGAGTATTGATGAAGTATACAAGATTTTAGGTCAAGCAATTGATGAAAAGAAATGACCAAGCACGATTCCATATCAGGGTCGTTGCTTAATGAATTTAAAAAACCAGCAGGAGGATTGAACCATTAGTGCATCAAACAGACGTGACGCTGATCGCGCACGAATTAATGAACAGATCAATGTCCCAGAGGTACGTTTAATTGATGTAGATGGCAACCAGGCTGGAATTATATCGACACGGGAAGCATTACGTGCCGCTGAAGAAAGCGGGCTGGATTTGGTGGAAATATCACCAACGGCTAAGCCTCCAGTGTGTCGCATCATGGACTACGGTAAATATCTCTTTGAAATTAACAAAAAGCAGGCTGAAGCTAAAAAGAAGCAGAAGCAAACGCAAGTCAAAGAGTTGAAATTCCGTCCTACGACGGAAGAGGGGGATTATCAGGTCAAGCTACGCAACCTGATACGTTTCCTTAATCATGGCGATAAGGTCAAAATCACACTGCGTTTTCGTGGTCGTGAAGTGGCCCATCAAGATGTTGGTATGAAAATCATGGAACGCTTACAAAAAGATACAGAAGAATTGGCTGTTGTTGAACAGCAAGCGAAACGTGAAGGCCGACAACTATTAATGGTATTATCGCCAAAGAAAAAGTGAAGTAGCGAAGAGAACGTTAGGTTGTATATACTTCTCGCGAAGTATCTATGGCCGACTCATTAAATGCGGAGTAGTTATTATGCCAAAGTTAAAAACACATCGTGGAGCAGCAAAACGCTTCCAAAAAACGGCTGGTGGAGCGATTAAGCGTCGCGGTGCATACCGAAACCATATCCTCACTAAAAAATCAACCAAGCAAAAACGGCATTTGCGTGTTGCAGCAAGCACCTTGAAGAAGTGTGATGCACGTCTGGCCGAACGTATGTTGCACGGTAGTTAAGAGGAGAATGAATTATGCCAAGAGTTAAACGCGGCGTTACTGCAAAAGCGCGCCACAAAAAAGTATTAAAGCAAGCCAAAGGGTACTACGGTGCCCGTAGTCGGGTCTATCGTGTAGCCAAACAAGCGGTTATTAAGGCCGGTCAATACGCATACCGTGATCGTCGTCAAAGAAAACGTCAATTTCGTTCACTTTGGATTACGAGAATCAATGCGCAAGCTAGAGAATGTGGCATTTCATACAGTCAATTGATTAATGGGCTTAAAAAAGCACAAATCGAGTTGGATCGAAAAGTATTGGCCGATATGGCTGTGCATGATAAGGCAGCTTTTTCTTCGATCGCTGACCAGGCTAAAGCAGCACTTGCCTCCTGATCCTGGAAGGCAAATAGACTTAATGAACAAGGGTTAATTTGAGATAGATTGGGTGTCTTACCCAATCTACCTTGCGCTACCTAGCTCGTCCTCTTAGACGAATGAAATAAGTCAAGCAAATTAACATTTTTTCTAGGGGGCGTTCGCCTCTTTTTTTATTTTCCAGGCTATACACATGCAAGATATCACCACATTACAAAAGGAAGCCGCTGTTGCTATCAATGCTGCTGAAGATATTCAAAGTCTTGAAACCATTCGAATTGAATATTTAGGAAAAAAGGGTAAGCTGACTGAAATTTTAAAAACGTTAGTGAATTTACCTCCTGAAGAAAAGCCTAAAATGGGCCAATTGGTGAACCAGGTCAAGCGTGATCTAAGTGCCCAAATCGAAGAAAAATTAACTGTTCTTAAAGAAGAACAACTACAAAAAAAACTCGCTGCAGAACAAATTGACGTCACATTACCCGGACGTAATAAACAAGCCGGAACATTACATCCAGTCACTCAGGTCAAGCACATTATTAATGATTACTTCAGTCGCCTGGGGTTTGATGTGGTTGAAGGGCCGGAGGTTGAGACCGATTTTTACAATTTTGAAGCGTTAAATATCCCGGGCCACCACCCAGCTCGAGCCATGCATGATACCTTTTATTTTGGTGATGGACGATTGCTTCGTACCCATACTTCTCCGGTTCAAATTAGAACCATGCAAAAACTCAAGCCGCCGTTCCGTCTGATTGCACCAGGTCGAGTCTATCGTTGTGATTCCGATTTAACACATACACCGATGTTTCATCAGGTTGAAGGGCTTTTAATCGATAAACAAGCGACATTAGCCGGTCTCAAAGGGTTGCTGCAGGATTTTTTTGCACATTTTTTTGGCCGAACACTAGCCATTCGATTTAGACCTTCTTATTTTCCATTTACCGAGCCATCAGCAGAAGTAGATATCGAATGTACCCAGTGTTCTGGAAACGGGTGTCGTTTGTGTAAATTTACTGGTTGGTTAGAAGTACTGGGTTGTGGCATGGTGCATCCCAATGTGTTAAAGGCCGTGGATATTTCACCACAGGAATATCAAGGGTGGGCTTTTGGCATGGGAATTGACCGAATGGCCATGTTGTACTTTGGCATAGATGATCTGCGGATGATGTTTGAGAACGATTTTTCGTTTTTGAATCAGTTTTAATCATCCCCCAAATTAAGCTAGGAATGTCGATGAAAGTTAGTGAATCGTGGTTACGTGAATGGGTTAATCCAGCATTAACAGCCCAAGAACTGGCTTCTCAGTTAACTATGGCCGGTTTAGAAGTTGATGCTGTTCATCCCGTCGCAGGGGACTTTACCAACGTTGTTGTGGCTGAGGTGGTTAGCACAGAGCCGCATCCCGAAGCGGACAAACTAACGGTATGTCGTATCAATGCCAATGAGAATTCTCTGTATACGGTGGTTTGTGGAGCATCTAATGTTCGTACGGGTTTAAAAGTGGCTTTCGCCAAATTGGGTGCGACGTTACCTGGTGGGTTTAAAATTAAAGAAGTCAAACTACGGGGCCAAGTATCACAAGGCATGCTTTGTTCGGGTGCAGAATTAGCGCTTGAAGAAAGCTCAGAAGGCATTATGGAACTACCAACGGATGCTCCAGTAGGGATGAATGTACGTGAGTACATGGCGCTAAACGATCATATTTTAGACATCGATCTAACCCCAAATCGCGCGGATTGTTTTAGCGTTTTGGGCATCGCTCGTGAGGTGGCTGCCTTAAATTCTATGTCATTACCA
Organism: Legionella yabuuchiae; assembly: GCF_900640115.1. Lineage (GTDB taxonomy): Bacteria > Pseudomonadota > Gammaproteobacteria > Legionellales > Legionellaceae > Legionella_A > Legionella_A yabuuchiae. The sequence goes on along the minus strand of NZ_CAAAIW010000026.1, from coordinate 8,552 downwards.
CCTATTTCTGCAACAGCGATCAAACCACAACTGGATCAGACCCTAGTAATTGAGATCAATGCAACTGATGCTTGTCCACAATACTTTGGGCGTGTGATCAAGGGCATTAACCCCAACGCGGTGTCTCCTTTATGGTTAAAAGAGCGTTTGCGTCGTGGGGGCATACGACCGCTTCATCCGGTCGTGGATGTCACCAATTATGTCATGCTCGAGCTAGGTCAACCGATGCATGCGTTTGATCATCGTGTTCTAGACACCAGCATACAAGTTCGATACGCCAAACAGGGAGAATCATTAACGCTTTTAGATGGTCAAAATGTAGAACTCTCTCCGGCTGTGTTAGTGATTGCGGATAAGTCCAAGCCTTTAGCTATGGCAGGGATTATGGGAGGAGAGTCCTCAGCTGTTGATGTTGAAACGACGGACCTTTTCTTAGAAAGTGCCTATTTTAATCCGTTAGCTATTGCCGGTGTCGCTCGTCAATATGGTCTGCATACAGATTCTTCTCAGCGATTTGAACGGGGCGTTGACCCGGCCTTACAGCGTGTCGCAATAGAGCGCGCTACGGAACTGCTCCAAGAAATTGTGGGTGGAGAGGCTGGGCCACTGACTTCATTCTGTGAGTCTTCCTTATTACCGTCTCTGATTGAAATTTCCTTTAACCCTGCACAAGTTAAGAAACTAACTGGTGTGGAAGTCGCTGAACGGGAAATGGAAGCGATTTTTAAATATCTTGGCATGCAGGTTAATAGCAAAGAATCTATCTGGCAAGTCAAGGTGCCTTCTCATCGATTCGACATCGCATTAGAAGTAGATCTAATTGAAGAAATTATTCGCCTAAATGGCTACGACAACATTTCGGCCCAGCCAATGATGCTGCGCGCTGAAGCAGGCACGGTGAGTCAAACCGAACAGATGGTTACCCAAGTCTCTCGTTTTCTTACTCATCGTGGATATCATGAAACGATCAGCTATAGTTTTGTGGATCCCGAGTTGCAAGCGGTGATCTATCCAGATTCCCCAACCCTCAAACTTCTAAATCCAATTTCAAAAGAATTATCTGAAATGCGCGCAGGTATGTGGCCAGGTCTCATCGCATCGATGATCTATAATCTTCATCGTCAGCAAACGGCAATTAAATTATTTGAAGCGGGTGTGGTTTTTAATTTGGAGTCTCATGAATTAAAAGAAGAGCCTTGCCTTGCCGGTCTTATTGTTGGTGAAAAAGGCGCTTTAAATTGGGCGGAGCAAACAAGACCTTTTGATTTTTTTGATTTAAAAGGGGATTTAGAAGCACTTTTTGCGCATTTAAATCTCACTTCTGTAGAATTTAAACCCGATACTCACCCAGCTCTACACCCCGGTAAAACCGCCGGGATTTACATCAATCAGATTAAAGTCGGTTCGATTGGTGTTCTTCATCCAAAAATCGTCGATGCGTTAGATTTCCATGGTGAGGTGTTATTATTTGAATTAAAACTTGACGGCTTACAACAGCAGAGTCCAGTCCGCTATCAACCCATTTCAAAATATCCTCAGATTAGAAGAGATTTATCTTTGTTAGTAGGTGTTAATATAACTCTGTCGGATATTGAAAAAACCGTACGGTCAGTAATGAACTCAAACTGGCTAAAGTCATTTGATGTCTTTGATGTTTATACGGGAACGAATATTCCAGAAGGCAAGAAAAGTATCGCAATTGCGTTAACCCTACAGGATACAAATCGCACGTTGGTGGACTCTGAGATCAATGCCGGGATCAGTGCTATAATAAAATCGTTGGAAGAACAATTTGAAATAACATTGAGGGATTAATCGTGAATGCACTGAGTAAAGCAATAATAGCAGATGCTTTATCCAACGAAGTTGGGCTGGCTAAACCAGATGCCAAAGTAATGGTTGAGCTTTTTTTTGAGGAAATCCGCCAGGCATTGGAAAATGGACATCATGTTAAACTTTCTGGATTTGGAAATTTTATTTTACGAGATAAAGGCCGACGTCCAGGTAGAAATCCTAAAACTGGCCAGGAAATTCCAGTAAAGGAACGACGTGTAGTCACCTTCAAAGCAGGGCTAAAACTCAAATCCAAAGTTGAACAGAAGTCAAATAAATAGTTTGAAGGTTGATTCATTGTCTCACTACGCGAAGCATATTTTTATTTGTACCAACCAGAAAGCGCCTGGCAAAACATGCTGTGCAAACCAGGGTGGCGAGTTATTTTTTGATTATTTAAAATCTAAATTAAAAAAAATGGAACTTCATGGTTCCGGAAAAATCCGAGTTAGTAAGTCTGGTTGTTTGGGACGTTGCAGTTTAGGTCCCTGTATGGTGGTGTATCCTGAAGGCATATGGTATAATTACGCGTCATTTGACGACATCGATGAAATCGTTAATACCCATATATTAAATGGTGAGCCGGTAGAGCGTCTTTTGATTTAGAACATGTTCCTTAAGTTGGTTTTTTTTCTTTTTTCTCGCCTGCAACTGGTAAATTTAAAATTTTTACTTGTAGGTTTATCTACTTTTGGTTAAAATCGCCCGTCCAAGTATAAAAGATTACCAATAATGGCGGTACGGAGTTAAGTTGATGAAAACATTCAGCGCCAAGCCACATGAAGTCAAACGTGACTGGTATGTGGTTGATGCAAGCGATAAAACATTAGGTCGTTTGGCAACAGAAATTGCTCGTCGTTTGCGCGGCAAGCATAAAGCAGAGTATACACCACATGTGGATACTGGTGATTACATTGTGGTTACCAATGCCGAAAAAGTGACCGTTACGGGGCGAAAATTCAGTGACAAGATCTATTATAGTCACTCTGGGTTTCCCGGCGGAATCAAGTCGATTTCTTTTGAAAAGTTACAGGAGAAAAATCCTGTATTGATTATTGAAAATGCTGTGAAGGGCATGCTGCCTAAAAACCCATTGGGCCGTGAAATGTACCGTAAACTCAAAGTGTATGCTGGTTCAGAACACCCACATACTGCACAGCAACCTAAGCAACTAGAGATTGAGGAATAAGTATTATGGCTGATATGCAGCAATACTATGGAACCGGCCGCAGAAAAAGTTCAACCGCCCGCGTGTTCTTGCGTCCTGGTAAAGGCGAAATTCAAATTAATAATCGCCCATTAGAAGAATATTTTGGTCGTGAAACCTCTTGCATGGTGGTTCGTCAGCCATTAGAAACGGTTGATGTTTTAAGTAAATTTGATATCTATGCAACCGTTGAGGGTGGTGGTATTTCTGGCCAAGCAGGTGCAATTCGTTTAGGCATTGCTAGAGCGCTGGTTGAGTATGATGAGCAAGATTTGCCAGAAGATGCTGAACCTAGCGCTGATTCTTTCCGCAGAAAACTTCGCGCTCGTGGTTTGTTAACCCGTGACCCGCGTCGTGTTGAACGGAAGAAAGTTGGTTTGCACGGCGCTCGTCGCGCAACGCAGTACTCCAAACGTTAATTGGTTTTATCAAAAGCCCCGCTTAGGCGGGGTTTTTTTTTACCAATGAAAATATCGTATTTTCATTGGCGATGGGTATAATTCTTTGATATAAATGGTTTTATCGTTTTTACAATCAGGATGATGTATCTGTGAATGAGAAAACCGATCCAAACCTAGAAAACAAACCAAACGAAGAACTGGTGGATGAACAACGCCGTCAATTTTTATTGACCTCAACGGGGGTTCTGGGGGGAATCGGTGCGTTATGCGCTTTAACGCCATTTATCTCATCTTGGATGCCGAGCGCCAAAGCACAAGCTGCTGGAGCTCCAGTTGAGGTTGATTTAAGTAAGTTAGAACCTGGTCAGCAGATCACCGTAGAATGGCGGGGCAAACCTGTCTGGATAATTCGTCGCACCAAAGAAATGATTGACTCTTTAGACGAGCATGATAGCTTGCTGCGCGATCCTAAGTCGTTGGTCGATCAACAGCCAGAATACGCTCAAAATGAATACCGCGCTATCAAACCAGAATATTTGGTCCTAATCGGAATTTGCACACATTTAGGCTGTATTCCAAAATATAAACCCTATGAAAAAGAACTAGGCCCTGAATGGCCAGGTGGTTTTTACTGTCCGTGCCATGGATCAAGTTTTGATTTGGCTGGAAGAGTATTTAAAAATGTACCCGCCCCGATTAATCTTGCAGTTCCGCCGTATCGATTTGTCAGTGACCATGTCATTATTATTGGTGAAGATAAAGGATGATTAAAGAGGTGTACCGCTTTAAGGAGCAATTATGAATGGATTGTTAAATTGGATAAATGCTCGCTTTCCTCTAGTGTCAACCTGGAAAGCTCATTTCAGCGAGTACTATGCCCCTAAGAATTTCAATGTTTATTATTATTTTGGCTCTTTGGCTGTGGTGGTTTTAGCCAATCAATTAATCACCGGTTTATGGCTCACTATGTTTTATACTCCAACCGCAGCAGAAGCCTTTAATTCGGTTGAATACATCATGAGAGATGTGAACTATGGTTGGATTTTACGTTATCTACATTCTACCGGAGCTTCAGCATTTTTCATTGTTATTTATATTCATATGTTTCGCGGCTTGCTGTATGGTTCTTACCAAAAACCAAGAGAACTGGTTTGGTTGCTTGGCGTGTTACTGTTTGTTCTTCTTTTGGCCGAAGCGTTTTTTGGCTATCTCCTACCATGGGGGCAGATGTCCTACTGGGGAGCGCAAGTGATTACCTCGTTGTTCGGCGCTATTCCTTTCATTGGGGACACATTGGTCGTTTGGTTGCGTGGGGATTACAATATATCAACAGCGACCTTACAGCGTTTTTTTGCATTACACGTCTTTGGCGTACCCATGTTGTTTTTATTGCTGGTCTTTTTGCATATTATTGCGTTACATAAAGTGGGCTCGAATAACCCTGACGGGATTGAAATTAAAAAGTATAAGGATAAAGAGGGTAGGCCGTTAGATGGTATTCCCTTTCATCCCTACTATACAGTGAAGGATTTTTTTGGAATCACAGTGTTTTTAATCCTGTTTTTAGGCGTCGTGTTTTTTGCGCCCGAAATGGGGGGATACTTTTTGGAGCATTCCAATTTTACGCCAGCAAATCCGCTCACAACTCCAGAGCATATCGCGCCGGTTTGGTATATGACACCCTATTATGCCATGCTAAGAGCTGTGCCCGATAAATTGACAGGCGTGCTTATTATGTTTGCCTCAATTGCCATTTTCTTTTTTGTGCCTTGGTTGGATAAAAGTCCAGTGCGCTCGATGCGTTATAAAGGATACTACTCAAAAGGAATGTTGGCGGCGTTTGTAGTGAGCTTTATCGTTTTAGCCTATTTGGGAACCGAGGTGGTTACCCCGGTAAAACTATGGCTCGCTCGGTTTTTTACAGTCGTCTATTTTGCTTATTTCTTGCTGATGCCTCTATATAGTCGTAGTGAATCCCATGAGTCCGTGCCAGAGAGGATATCATCATGAGAGCGTTCATTACATTTATAGCACTGATGCTTAGCTCCATAATTTACTCGGCGGATGCTGGAATTAAATTGCATGAAGTGAAGGTTAATTTGTCGAATCAAGCAAGCTTGCAACGTGGTGCGAAGTTCTTTATGAATTACTGTTCAGGATGTCATTCGCTTAGATATTTACGTTATAGTCAAATGGCTAAGGGTCTAGGCTTAATCACCTTTGATGGTAGCATCGCTAAAGATTTATTAATAAATAATTTAGTGTTTACTTCAGCAACCGTTTATGACCCAATTAACATTGCGATGCCGGCGGTCGATGCAGAACAGTGGTTTGGTCGATTGCCTCCTGACTTAACGTTGACGGCGCGGGAAAAAGGAGCCGACTGGATTTATACCTATTTAAAAAGTTTTTACAAAGATGAGTCGCGCCCCTATGGCTCCAATAATCGCTTAGTACCAGATGTATCGATGCCAAATGTTCTAGCGCCTCTGCAAGGGGTTGTAGTAGCGCTTAATCACGGCCAATCTAAGGAACCTTCGGAGTTCAAATTAGCACTGATTGAAAATGGTACAATGACGCAACAACAATTTGATAGTATGCTGCAAGATTTAGTCAATTTCTTAGTGTATGCGGCGGAACCGAATCGTCTAAAACGTTACTCGATTGGCAGCGTTGTTATTGTCTTTTTAACACTGTTAGCCGTCTTGGCCTATTTGTTAAAACGAGTATATTGGCGCAAAATTCACTAATCATATTCTAATGCCAATCCAAAGCTTAAAATTTAATCAATTGTTAAATCCAACCTTTTAATCGTTCCTTAAGCTTTTCATAGTATAATTTTTTGACATATTTATGATAAGCTCATTTGTTTAAACGGTTAGGATAGATTGATATGCCGAAGAAAGATGAACAAAAAATGAACGAAGGTGCAAGTGGAGATTCATTATCTTTACTAGAGCAATTACCCACTGCACTGATTCAAGGGCCTTTAGCGCAATACCTTTCCAAAAAAGACTTGTCAAACCTTTCTCAAGCATCAAAAGTGATGTTTTTTTCTTGTCAACCACTATTAGAAAAACAGGCAGCTAAAATACTTTTATCCCATGTTGTTAAAGGTGAGGAAGCCGAAGCGCTTAAAATGATTGATAAAAACCCTCGTTTATTGCTTATTCTTTCTAAAGCCACTGACTATTCAGGCCGTTCCTATCAAGGGTTGACGCCCTTTCAGGCCGCTTTGTCCTCTCACGATGTCGCCCTGTGGAAAAAGATAGAGTCCTATTTTGATAAGCTGCCCGATGGTGAGGCAGAAAAGGTAAGGCAATTTAGACAACTATTTCCTGAAGGCCTGCCTCAACAGGAATCGTATGATTTTACCGAGCTAGTTCAAGTTATTTCTAACAGTTCAGATGCTGATATTATGGCAGCTCTTAGAAAAGAGAAAAATGACACACCGATTTGCCAGGCTTTAAACGGGTTTAGAACAGCTTTTACAGATTTGGCAATAAAAGAAATGTTTTTTAATCCATCGCACTTGATTGATGCGCTTAAGGTCTACGACGCGCAATTTGAGCGTTGGTCATCATGGAATCAACGTAATTTATTCTGGCGTCAGGTTATCGGTTATACGCAGCGCTTTCTGCCGGCGTGCTACGCACAAGCTTTCTGCCAGGGTCTTTATTATATTCTTGAAGTAAAAAAGCCGTTATCGCGTTCATTAAAGTTCAAATATGATGATGCCTCCTATTACCCCCTTACTGATTCATCTGGCCTTGGTTTTGATTTCGCGGTCGCGGGGGCGTGGGGGGGCTTTGAGGGCCCCGTGCTGCGGGGGGAGGCGCCGCGTGCATTGATAAACTATGTCGAGCAAATACAGCAGAACTACTTGGACTTGAGCGCCGCATGCGGCATGATGGACAATCCATCACGGGCAACGACAGTTTGACATCACGGTCGTGGTGTACGATTTCTTAACGACACGCTCTTTAAGTAGGTCTAAAGCACACGTTGCAAGACGTTTATCCCAGCATGTCTCTTGATACAGTATTAAGAGTTCGTTATAAGTCCAAATGTCTGAGGTATTTACCCACCAAAGGACAAAGCGGCGCCGAGCGTCTGATCGATTGGATAGAGAATCCATCGTGGACCATCTGCTTGATTTGCTCGCGTGCTTTCCGCATTGTTCTCGGATGTGGAACAATGCGTATTGGCTCAGGCAGCGAATGCGAAGAAATGGTCTCGCCCCCCATTGTGGGTGATAATTGAGCAACACAAGAACGTGCTGCAAACGCATTTTTCGCCTGCGCCCTGTTGGTGTTATCCGCCGGTTGTGTCGGTGGATAGTCGATACCAAGAAAATGAAAACCTTTATCAATAGTGCCCATGCGTGATTTCTTACGCGAAAGGCGCAACTGTCTTTCATGCAATATCTGCATCATGCGCCGACGGCAACGGTTCATCTGCCGCTTTGTTTTACACAAAATAACGATATCATCCTGATAGCGTAGATAAGTCACCTCCATGTTGTCAAACGCATCATCCAGCGGTTTTAAATAAAGACCACTGAAAAATTGCGATAAAGGACCACGAAGTGCAATACCAGTCCCGGGATTTTGATAGCCTCTGGGCGTTTCAATGGGATTGGTGATAATGTTTGTCAGCATTGCTTGCACTTTCTGGTCATCATAATGAGTTTTAACATCTTGTATCAGTTTGTGATGAGGAATGGATTTGTAAAAAGATTTAATATCGGCACAGATTAAAAAGGAATCGCCATGGACTGGGAAGTTGAATTAATATCATTATATCTCTTTGTGTGCAAACATTACCAAGCGGGACTGTCAAATTTTTGTGCCAGAATGACTCGGTATGCCGATTTGAAATTTAGCGATGAGGAAGTAATTGCCTTGTATTTATATGGTGTGATGGAAGGGTATCGCACCATAGAATCTATCCATCGATACGCGAATAAGCATCTTAAAGCATGGTTTCCTTATTTGCCTAGGTACAAAGCTTTTGATCATCGAATGAACCCATTGCATGGCGTTTTCGAACCATTTGTTCATTTACTCTGTGATGAGCTACTCAGTACACGACACGCAGTGCAACTTATA
>NZ_CAAAIW010000025.1 GCF_900640115.1 Legionella yabuuchiae | reverse complement strand
TTTTCGCGCTCAGTTGCTTCTAATTTTCTCTTCATGTGCGCATTTGATCATACTAGATCCATGATTTCAATATTTTTTTTCGGATTTTGATTTCCGATGGGTATATACCGTACACTTGTACTGGCTCATAACTCTTGTTGATGATCATGATTTCACAACGACCTGGCCAGTTTACGCTCTTAGCCGTTTTTTTAACAAGATTATTGGCTTTTTGAGAATGCGCATGCTGGTTCTCAGCATAGACTTGAGTAGCACATAAGATAAAACCAAATAAAAATAACGATATTCGCTTCATTGTAAAGAGCCCTATATATTCGTGAAGCCAAATGGTAGCAAAGTAATTATTTTAGTCAATAGGTTTTTATAATAGACAGCTATGAACATCGCCGCTTTCTCAGTTCCTGGTTACAAACAAACTTAAAATGGTATCCAGAAAAAATCATGATTTGAGCAAATAATGCATTATGTATGTCATTAGAACGCAGCAGGAGATCTATACCCGTGATCGTTCAAAATGCGTGTTTTTTGGCGCCTTTATTTTTTGATCTGCCGCATTTTGAAAAGCGAGTAATGGCTCATCCCATTGCGAGTTTTTTAAAATGTGGTAGGGCGAAAAAATGAGTAGCATAAAAGTCGCATTTTGAAGTTGATTGGGTATAATCTATTAAGATTAGTTTCTTAATGATTCGCAGGGTCTATTTAATCCATGAAAAATACTAAGTTAAAAAAGCGCCTAACGATAATGATTATCGCTTTAGTCATTGTCTTTGGAGGCATCATTGGCTACAACCTATTTAAAAGCTATATGATGAAGCGTTATTTTGCGACTTATGAAGCCCCAGCAGTAACCGTTTCTTCCGTGGTAGCAAAACAAGAAAACTGGAAGCCAACCATCTCTGCCGTAGGCAACTTTGTAGCTGTAAATGGTGTGGATGTGAACTCCGAGGCCGCCGGCAAAGTTGTGGCGATTCATTTTGAGTCCGGTGAATACGTTCAAAAGGATGCGCCACTTATCGATATAGATGATTCCGTTGATCAGGCTACATTAAAATTTAATCAATCTGAACTTGCTTTACAAAAAATTAATTATCAACGCCAAGTTGATTTGTTTAAGCGCGGCGCAACACCAGTCTCAAACGTTGATGCGGCGAAAGCTAAGCTCTTGCAAGCAGAAGCCGATGTCGAAAAAACAGAAGCCATTATCCGCCAAAAGCATATTACCGCTCCTTTTGCAGGGCAATTAGGAATTCGCCAAATTAATTTGGGTCAATTTATTTCGCCCGGAGAAACCAAAACCGTCACACTACAATCCATGGATCCCTTATATCTTGAATTTTACTTGCCAGAGCAATTATTAAAGAAATTGCATGTTAATCAAGAGATTACGTTTTCAGTAGAAGAAAATCCTAATTTACTATTTAAAGGAAAAATCACCGCCATCAACGCTAAAGTGGACGTAAACACACACAACGTTTTGGTTCAAGCAACGGTTCCTAACTGTCCGGCAGATGCATTAAAAAATCCGGAGAAATCCCCCTTGGTTAAAATTATAAAATCTGAATTTAATCAAAAGCTCATTGTTATTTGCTCTCCTGAGGTTAATAAAAAAAATAAAATAGATAAATTTAATTTTATTCCTGGTATGTTTGCTGCTATTGAGGTGAATCAACCTGCTTTAAAAGACGTCGTTGTGTTACCTACAACTTCTATTTCTTACAGCTTATATGGCGATGCCGTTTATGTGATTGAACAGGACAAAGAAGGAAAAAAAGACAAGGATGGCAAAGACATTCTCCATGTGAAACGTGTTTTTATTACTACGGGTGATCAACAAGGAAACTATACCGTTATTGAAAAAGGGGTTAACGCAGGTCAAAAAGTCGTAGGCTCGGGCGATCTTAAATTAGATGATGGTACGCGAGTGATCATAAATAATGATATACAACTGACCGACACGGCAGATCCCAAAACATTGGGTGAATGATCTTCTTGATTTGCTCTAGCAAGCTGGATTGACTATGAAATTTACTGATATTTTTATCAAACGACCCGTTCTTGCGAGCGTTATTAGCTTGCTAATTCTCCTGTTCGGGCTGAATGCTATTTTGAAGATGCAAGTGAGGCAATTTCCTCGGATGGACAATACCGTCATCACGGTGACCACAGCTTATCCGGGTGCTGATGCAAACTTAATCGCGGGATTTATCACCACCCCGCTTGAAGCAGCGATAGCCAGCGCTGAGGGCATCGATTACATGACCTCATCAAGCACCCAAGGGGTGAGTGCCATTACCATTAATGTTAAATTAAACTTTGATCCGCAAGTTGCTTTTACCGATATCATGAGTAAAGTGCAACAAACGCTTAACATTTTACCGCCTCAATCGCAACAGCCGGTAATTGTTAAATCCTCTGATGCATCTACGAAATTGTTATACCTTAGTCTGGATAGCGAGGAAATGACACCTCAACAAATTACAGACTATGCAACTCGAGTGGTTCAACCCAAAATTCAAACGGTAGAAGGTGTTGCACAAGCTGAAATCTTAGGTGGACAAACCTATGCCATGCGAATTTTTCTTGATCCCATTAAAATGTCCGCTTTAACCGTTACACCCAATGACGTCTTTCAAGTCTTATCCAGTAACAACTTCTTAACCGCTGCCGGTAATACTAAGGGGGAATACGTTGCCATTAATATTAAAGCCAATACCAATTTAAGTACGACCGAAGAATTCAAGAATCTAATCGTTCGAACCGATGGCAGCTCAATTATCCGGTTAAAAGATATTGCCAAAGTGATTCTTGGTTCACAAGATTATGATAGCTCCGTAACTTTTGATGGCAAAAAAGCTGTCTTTATTGGCATTAGCCCCACCCCTTCTGCGAACCCCCTTACCGTTATAAAAAATGTCCGTGAAATATTTCCAAGCATCACGAAACAATTTCCACCTTCACTCAAAGGGACGATTGTCTATGATGCTACGGAATTTATTCGCGAATCGATTGATGAGGTCATATCTACGATTATTGAAGCGGCAATCATTGTGGTAATCGTCATATTTTTATTTTTAGGCTCTGTTCGTTCCGTTTTAATTCCTATGGTAACGATACCTCTCTCTCTTATAGGGGTATGTACGTTCATGTTATTTTTAGGGTATTCCATAAACCTACTAACCCTGCTCGCGTTTGTGTTAGCCATTGGGCTAGTCGTTGATGACGCCATTGTCGTTGTTGAGAATATTCATCGCTACATCGAAGAAGGAAAATCCCCCTATGAAGCGGCCATTATTGGCGCGCGCGAGATTGCCACACCAGTGGTAGCCATGACTATTACACTAGCAGCGGTATACGCGCCAATTGGATTTATGCAGGGCTTAACTGGGGCGTTATTTAAAGAGTTTGCCTTCACATTAGCCAGTGCCGTTATTATCTCCGGTATTGTTGCTTTGACACTTTCACCGATGATGTGTTCAAAAATATTAGCTTCAGAAAAAGGCAGCAATACATTCGTCATGTGGTTGGATGATTTTTTTAATCGCTTAAAACAGCGTTATCAGAGAACACTTCATAGCTTACTTGAAACCCGGATCATTGTTGTATTATTTGCCGTAGTCGTTTTACTGATGTTGCCTTATCTGTATAACAAGACCGCTCAGGAAACGGCACCAGAAGAAGATCAAGGCTTCTTTTTTGTAATCGGGTCTGCACCACAATATGCGACCTTAAATTATGTCGAAACCTTTACGAAACCTTTTCAAAAAATCTATAACAGTTTCCCTGAAACCGCACATTACTTTACCATCAATTCTGCTTCACCTGTATCAGGACTCGTATTAAAACCCTGGGCGCAACGTGAAAGTCAGTTTAGCATGAAGCAACCCTTGCAGAAGAAGCTGGATCAAATCACTGGTCTTAAAACCTTTGCGGTCATTCCACCCCCGTTGCCTGGTGGAGGTGGTGGTGCTCCAATTCAATTTGTGATTAAAACCACAAACGATTTCCAAAGCTTACTTGAAATTTCAAATAAATTGCTAGACAAAGCAAAGAATAGTGGCTTATTTATTTTTCTTGATAACAGCTTGCGATTCAATCAGCCTGAAATCGTTTTGGACATCAACCGCTCCAAAGCTTCTGATTTAGGATTAGATATGCAATCAATTGGAAGCAGCTTAACCAGCGCACTGTCAGGTGGTTACGTCAATTTTTTTGACCTTATGGGGCGAAGCTATCAAGTTATCCCGCAATTGGACAGGCTTTATCGTTTGACCCCTGAACAATTGGGCCAGATTTATTTAAGAGCCTCTAATAATACAATGGTTCCGTTATCCACGGTGGTAAAACCAACGTTTAAAACACAACCTAATGCCCTCTCGCACTTCCAGCAACTGAATTCAGCCACCATCCAAGGGGTTATGATGCCAGGAGTAAGCCTAGGACAAGCCTTAAACTACTTGGAGGAACAAGCTGAAAATATATTACCACAGGGCTTTGAATACGATTATGGCGGTCAATCACGACAATTTATTCAAGAAGGTACTACTTTGATTATTGTATTTTTCATGGCCGTATTAGTTATTTTCCTAGTACTCGCTGCCCAATATGAAAGTTATCGTGACCCGTTAATTATTTTAATCAGCGTCCCGATGTCTATTTGTGGCGCTTTAATTCCTTTAAACTTAGGCGCCGCAACGATTAATATTTACACCCAAGTGGGACTCATTACTTTGATTGGGTTAATCAGTAAACACGGGATTTTAATTGTGGATTTTGCAAACCATTTACAGCGGGAAAAAAATCTAAGCCGTCGAGAAGCCGTTGAAAAGGCCGCCGGAATAAGATTACGTCCAATTTTAATGACGACCGCTGCCATGGTATTTGGTGTAATACCACTTTTAATTGCAACCGGTGCGGGTGCAGAGAGTCGTTTTGATATTGGTCTTGTGATTTCTTTAGGCATGTTAGTTGGTACTTGCTTCACTTTGTTTGTTGTGCCTGCTATCTATACTTATATTGCTGCCGATCATCGTCCCCATAAGGAACCAGAAGGAAACTCTTCTCCTGTTTCAGGATAGAATGTGCATCCCCGTAAAAGTCAGTCCTAATCTTTGAGATTATGTGATAATATTCGCGAATTTTTAAATAGACAGGTTAAGCAATGGATAAGACATATTCCCCACAAGCGATTGAAAAAGCATGTTACACACGATGGGAAAGCCACCATTACTTCCAACCCCGTGGGGAAGGCGAATCATTTTGCATTATGTTACCTCCACCAAATGTCACTGGAAGCTTACATATGGGACATGGCTTTCAACATACTTTAATCGATGCACTCATTCGCTATAAGCGCATGATGGGCAAAAAAACCTTATGGCAGCCAGGAACGGATCATGCAGGCATTTCGACTCAATTAATCGTTGAAGGACAACTTGCCCGAGAAGGTTTATCACGAAAAGATCTGACCCGAGAACAATTCCTTGAGCGCGTTTGGAAATGGAAAGAAGAATCGGGTGACACCATTACCCGTCAAATGAGACGTATAGGAAGTTCTGTTGACTGGACGCGACAGCGCTTTACCATGGATGCTGGCTTGTCCGCAGCGGTACAAAAAGTATTTGTTCAACTCTATGATGATGGCCTTATTTATCGAGGTTCACGATTAGTAAACTGGGATCCAAAACTAGGAACCGCCATATCCGACTTAGAAGTCCTGTCTGAAGAGGAAGAAGGCAGCCTATGGCATATACGATATCCGCTGGTCAATTCTGAAGAGTCTATTGTTATTGCAACCACACGCCCTGAGACACTCTTAGGCGATACAGCCGTTGCAGTACATCCCGAAGACGAACGCTATCAGCATTTAATTGGCCAAGAAATTCAATTGCCGTTATGCGGTAGAACCATACCCATCATCGCCGATGAATATGTTGAAAAAGACTTTGGCAGTGGGTGTGTAAAAATTACCCCAGCTCACGACTTTAACGATCATGAAATAGGAAAACGCCATAACCTCCCATTAATTAACATCTTTACTAAGAAAGCATCCATTAACAAAAATGCTCCAATACCATATCAAGGTATGGATCGTTTTGTTGCGCGCGATCAAATTATTGAAGATCTGCAAGAGCAAGGGTTTTTAGTTAAAGTCGAACCTCATAAGCTCAAAGTTCCTCGTGGAGAAAAATCAAACGTCATCATTGAACCGTTGCTAACAGATCAATGGTATGTCAAAACAAAACCACTAGCAGAACCTGCCATTGAAGTGGTTAAAAAAGGAGACATTCGTTTTATTCCCGAGAACTGGACAAAAACCTATTACCAATGGATGGAAAACATCGAAGATTGGTGCATTAGCCGTCAATTATGGTGGGGCCATCGAATTCCGGCCTGGTATGATAATCAAGGTAAAGTTTACGTCGGTTACAGTGAAAAAGATGTCCGCTTTAAATATAGCCTCGATCCATCTGTCTCCCTAAAGCAAGATGAAGACGTGTTAGACACTTGGTTTTCATCTGCACTTTGGCCATTTTCCAGTCTAGGATGGCCTGAACGCACCAGTGATTTAGAACAGTTTTATCCAACACAAGTTCTTTTCACTGGGTTTGATATTATTTTCTTCTGGGTCGCCAGAATGATCATGATGGGATTAAAATTTACTGGAAAAATCCCATTCAAAGAAGTCATCATTACCGGCTTGGTTTGCGATAGTGAAGGCAAAAAAATGTCCAAATCCAAGGGTAACGTACTTGATCCTATCGACATTATTGACGGAATTGATCTGACGCAATTAGTTGAAAAACGAACATCCAATCTCATGCTGCAATCCGTGAAAGATAAAGTGACCAAAGCCACACGCAAACAATTTCCTGAAGGCATAGATGCTTATGGTGCCGACGCTTTACGCTTCACCTTTTGCTCCATCGCCTCCAATGCTCGCGTGGTTCGATTTGATATGGGTCGCGTTGAGGGCTATCGCAATTTTTGCAACAAACTCTGGAATGCTTCGCGTTATGTTTTAATGAATACCGATGAAGATTTATCTGATTTTGGTGATAATGCGTTTCAGTACAGTCCCGCAGACAGCTGGATTTTATCTAAATTACAAACCGTTAAAGCGTCTTGTCATCACTACTTTGAGACCTACCGGTTCGATCTCTTAGCCAATACTTTATATGAGTTTGTTTGGCATGAATATTGTGATTGGTATCTCGAGCTCTCAAAGCCAGTTTTATACGATGAAGAAGCCTTAGCCGCAAAAAAACGTGGTACGCGTAGAACGTTGATTCATGTATTAGATCAAGTTTTAAAATTATTACACCCTATTATGCCATTTATTACAGAAGAAATTTGGCTGCGTATCACAAAGTTTACGAGCGATAACGCAGAAAGTATTATGCTCAGTAAGTTTCCTGAAGTTGAAGCGCATCTCATCGACAAACCCGTTGAAGAAGAAGTGGAATGGCTTAAAAAGATTATCCAATCCATTCGCACAATCCGAAGTGAAATGTCGATTAGCCCCGCTAAACAAATTCCTTTAATTTTGCGTAATGTCAGCGATGAGAATGGCGCGTTAGTGAAAAAGTATTTACCAACTCTAAATTCGCTTGGCAAACTTTCAAAAATTAAAGTTCTGAATAAAAGCGAAACCGTACCTGCTTCAGCGAGTTCAGTTGTTGGAGAAATGGAATTGCTTATTCCAATGGCGGGTTTAATTGACAAAGAAGCAGAGCTCAGCCGTTTAGAAAAAGAGATTGCTAAACTGAATAAGGACATTTCAGTCGCAGAAGGAAAGCTTAATAATCCAAACTTTACCGATCGAGCGCCAGCAGAAATCATTGAAAAAGAGCAGGAAAAGCTCGCTCTCGCTAAAGCGGCTAAAGAAAAGCTGCAAACACATCAACAAACAATTGAATCGTTGTAAAAATTTGAACACGGATTAACCTAGAAAAAGCGATTGAGCTCGTAGCGAGCAAGTTAAGAGTGCTGAATATGTTGGATTGTTTTAATATTTTTTGTGAACGCGTAGTCACCACTACGGTGAGCGAAAAATATTAAAAAAAATCGAACAGATTCAGTGCTATTAGCTTGCTTAGTAGAGCTCAATTGCTTTTTCTAGGTTCGTTAATCCTCTGAAATCTCACGTCTTAGAACGCGCCGATCAATCCATGCCGCCAGTAAAACCGTGGCAAGAACACTTAGGAACACTCCATAAGCATGCCAAGCGTCACTAGTAATCCGTAATGCGTCTGGTGAGTGCAATATTGAGAAAGGAATGGCTAACAAGACGTCTATTAGCGCTGAGCCGGCAACCAAACCACAAGCAATCAAAGTGCCAATTTGCTTATGTCGTTGCAAGGCTGCTTTAGTGACTGCTCGACGTTGTAAATGCCAGTCCACAAATAAAGCAATTAATCCGCCAATGAATAAAGGAAAAGAAGAAGCAATGGGTAAATACATACCAATCGCCACCCCCAAAATAGATAGTTGAATAAACCGTTTAAGATTCAGTATCTTATCTAGAACAATGATGAATAGAATAATTGCCCCACCTACAAACATCATGGGCCAAGGCAGCGTATTTTTAAATACGGCATGCGTCACAGCGGCTAAAAGAGCAGCCGTTGGTGCAGGTAGTGACTGGCCTACATCCATACCAGGAGTAGGCATAACCCCTGCAATACCGTACACATTAAAAAGCAATTGCATAACAGGAGGAATAATTAATGCGGAAACAATCACCCCAAGCAAAAGCATCAATTGCTGTTTCCACGGCGTTGCTCCAACCAACTGTCCAACTTTCAAATCTTGAGTATTATCATTTGCAATTGCAGCGATTCCAGTCACAACTGAACCAATAATAATGGTAATAGCTTCTGCGGCTAATAATTGCTGCTCACTTAAAGGCAATGGGACGACCCGATTTAAAACTCCGAGTAAAATCCAGGCTGCGAATAATATTCCGGCAATTACAATTGAACTCCCGGGACTAGCAGTTACACCAACCATACCTGAAAAATAGGCAGTAATGACTGAAAATAAAAATCCCACGATTAACACATACATGACCAATGCAAACACCAACGTTGGTGAATAGCCGCCATCTAAACCTGCCTGTTCCAGGGGAAATAAAAATTGAAAAAATAAAAACAACATTGCCGCTAAAGTAAATATCGCAATTAAAATGTAAGGCATGGGAATATCGCGATCGGTTCTTAGCACTTGCTCGCCTCGACTACGGCTGGATAAAAATAATTGCAAAGAGCTTTTCATGTTACGAGCTAAAGGTTTAGCTAGTTTTGCAAACGTCCATATACCAGCAAATAACATAGCCCCAATCCCTAAATAGCGCATTTCACTATTCCACAAATACATTGCCGCCTTATGAGCAGGATATTCAGCCAAATATTCAGGATAAAATTGGCTCACAATTGGCATGGCTATCAGCCAAGAAATGAAAGCCCCTAAAAAGATACTGATGGCCATATCATGACCAACTAAATAACCTGCCCCAATCATGGTTGCAGAAAAACCAGCCCCAAACCCAAACATTGAACGCTTGACAACGAACCAATAGCTCCAGCTATTCGCTAAGACTTTAAATCCTATCTGGAGTAACTCTAGCGTGCCGCCTACAATTCCCCCAAACAAAAGATCCTTGATTCCAACGTTCTCTGTCGACGTTTTTAATACCTCAGCAATCGCTTTCCCCTCTGGAAATTTCAACTGCTCATCATGAACTAAGATTCGTCTTAAAGGGATGGAAAACAATACGCCTAAAATGCCTCCACTAGCCGCAATAAAAAAATTCGTAAAATAATCAAAATGATGCCAATACCCGATAATGACCAAGGCAGGAATGGTATAAACGATACCACCAGCTACGGCTTCTCCTGCTGAAGCGGCTGTTTGTACAGCATTATTCTCAAGAATGGTTGCGTCTTTAAAAAACCTTAAAATGCCCATCGAGATAATCGCAGCAGGAATTGATGCGGAGGTTAAAATACCAAGCTTTAAAGCCAAATAAGCATTGGACATAGCGAGGATTAAGGTTAAAAATATTGCTAAGCATACACTTCGAACCGTAAGTTCCGCTATCTTTTGCTCTTGGGTTTTAAAAGAAGAAAGCGTTTGACTCATTCGTTATTCTCCAGTAGTTCCCCTTAGGGACAGCGCAAGCGTGAGCTCAAAATTTTGCTTGCGAGAACGCAAAAATAGCTGGATGTTTTGTCGCATGTCTTATTTATCATGAATTATCCACTTGCCCTTTACGAGCAACTCTGGATGGTAAGGAAAGCCAAGCTGATAACACAACTCTGAAGCTTCTTTTACAGGCCACCGTAAAAGCTCTGCATTCATTCCTTGCTTAAGCGCCCCAACCTGTTCAGCAAGTCCCAATGCGCGAGCAGCTTGATAAGTGACGCCACTAAGTGCCTCAGGAACCGTCAATGAAAATAATTGGCAGGCCATATTCATGACCAGCAATATTGAAGTTATTGGCGAGGAGCCAGGATTGCAATCCGTAGCAATTGCCATTCCCACTCCTGCTTGCCGAAGCAACTCAACAGGCGGCTTTTTTGTTTCTTTTAAAGTGTAATATGCTCCAGGCAGCAACACAGCGACTGTTCCAGCTATCCTCATGGCCTGAATGCCTGTTTCATCAAGATATTCTAAATGATCGCTGGAGAGTGCTCCATAGGAGGCCGCGAGGGAGGATGCACCTAAATTCGACAATTGTTCGGCGTGACATTTGACTGGCAAGCTTAAGTCACTAGCGGCTTGAAACACTTGCTCGGCTTCGGTAAGTGAAAAGCCTATAGACTCACAAAATACATCCACGGCATCAGCAAGCTTTTCTTCTGCAACTAGAGGAAGAACATCCGCACAAAGATAATCTATATAGGCTTGGCTATCCCCCTTAAAGTCTGGAGAAATAGCATGAGCCCCTAAGAAAGTTGTTTTGACTCTAACCCCTGCGATTTTACCTAGTTTTCTTGCCACACGCAGCATTTTAAGTTCAGTTTCTAAATCAAGTCCATAACCTGATTTAATTTCAACCGTTAAAACACCCTCTGATTTTAAAGCTAACAGTCGTGGTAAAGACTGTTCAATCAAAGCGTCTTCAGACGCGTTACGAGTTTGTTCAACCGTATTTAAAATTCCTCCACCAGCCTTAGCAATTTCCGCATAGCTCACCCCTTCTAGACGTTTTCTAAATTCATCTGCCCGATTTCCGGCATATACGAGATGGGTATGACAATCAATAAATCCCGGTGTAATTAACCGACCTTTGCAATCTTCAACAACAACAGCATCGTTATAAAACGCTTGCGGTAAGGCCTTATTAGGCCCACACCAAGTAATCGTTTCGTCTTGAATAGCAATTGCATAGTCAGTACATTGCAATCCCTGCTCATCAATAATCGTAGCATGAGTGAGAATTAGGTTACAAAACGGCATTGATATCATTCCCAGGATGGCACAATATGAGGAGTAATAAGCCAGTCAGAATGATGGGTCGTATCATATATATCCCACTCCTGTGATTGGAATCTTTTCTCGTCAATATCCATCAAGAGCCAGCATAAAAACAGCGCGACGGTTTCAGGGGAAAGTAGCTTATTATCCTGTTTCAGGGTCTTAAAAAACTCAAGTTTTTCATGATCCATAGAATTCGCGTTTCTTATAAGGGCTTGCATATCGGTATCAATAATCCCCGGCATAACACTCGCAAACACAATATCATTAACTTCCAACTGCCAACATTTCGTTAACATTGCAAGAGCTGCTTTTGAAACGCAATAAGCAGCCCAGCCCTTGACCGCAAAGTATGCCGCTCCAGAGCCGATGTTTAATATTCTTCCATTTTTCAAAGGCTCTCTTAACAATTGAGTCAGAAACAAAGGAGCTTCAACGTTAGTAGCCATGTTTATGCGCCATTCTAATTCTTTAATATCGGTAATGGGCGCTATCGGTTCAATCGTGCCGGCATTGTGGATCAATCCTTTTAAAACCTGTTGCGACTTTAGATGCTGGTTTATCCGTTGCCGACCTTCTCTACTGGCTACATCCGCACAAAGAAAGGATAAGTTTGAATGCATGGCAGCCGTCTCGGCTAAAGGTTTTTCGCGGCGGCCTATAATTAATACCGATTGCTCCCGCTTAGCTAAATTTAAAGCCAGTGCACGACCAATACCACTTCCCCCGCCGGTTATAATATACACCTCTACTATGACCTCTTGATTGATTTTGATAAATATGCCCAAGATACTTCGTGCAGACAATGCCTCTAGATTTTAGCCGCGCCAAGTATAATATCAGACCCACCTTTTGAGGACTACTATTTTTAAACCACTCAACTTAGTATCACGGGTATATACCCGTAATCTTTCAAAATGCGTGATTTATGCTTTTTCTTTTTCGCCCTGCCGCATTTTAAAAAACTCGCAAGGGAATGAGCCATTACTCGCTTTTTAAAATGCGGCAGGACAAAAAATAAAGGCGCCTAAAAACACGCATTTTGAAAGATTACGGGTATAGATAAATTTATTAACCCTGCTATGATATACTCGTGATCTTTCAGATGGAGCTGGATTTGCTTACAGAACTCAAACACTATCTCCCAGCCAATCAATCTCTTTGGCAAGGACGAACAGATAGCCTGCCTGGGGAGCGTTATTTCCAGCACGTTGAATGGGTAAATGTACAATCACAAGAGTTACCAAAGGATTATCAAACGGTCCTTCTAGGGTTTTGCAGCGATGAAGGGGTTCGGAGGAATTTAGGTCGTGTCGGCGCAAAGTCAGGACCTGATGCGATTCGTACACAGCTTGCCAAACTCGCCTGTCATCACGACCACACCCTAATTGATGTCGGCAATATCGTTTGTGAGCATGGCGATCTTGAATCCGCCCAGGCCCAATTTACCAAGTTAATTTCATACTGCCAGCAGCAGGGAAAGTTTACTATCGCTCTAGGAGGAGGTCATGAAATTGCTTGGCCTCACTACCGCGGACTAGCAGAACATTTCCCTAAACTTGGTATCATCAATTTTGATGCTCATTTCGATATTAGAGCGCTTATCAATGAACAAAGTTCCTCTGGTACGCCATTTACAGAAATCAAAACCTATTGTGATCAGCAAGAACGACCCTTTGAATATTGTTGCTTGGGCATCCAACGCACAGCCAATACGAACAGTTTATTTGAGCGTGCGCATGAATGGGGCGTCTCTTATTTAACTGCCGAACAACTCAACCAAGAAAGCTTAGCTTGGCAAATGGCGTTTCTGGATGATTTTATTATTCGTAATGACTATCTTTATGTTTCGATTTGCTTAGATGTATTTGAAGAATGTTATGCTCCAGGAGTCAGTGCTCCCCAAGTGATGGGACTCAATCCTTGGCAAGCATTATCTTTATTGAAATATATCAAACAAACTGGCAAAGTGATAAGTCTTGATATTGCCGAATTGTCCCCCCCTTTAGACGAACGACATAAAACAGCCAGACTTGCGGCGATATTGTTAGCGGAGATACTTAATTTAACGAATGAAGGAAGATAACGCATGAAAAAAACGATTCTATATTTGGCTATAATGGGCCTCTTGTCCTCCCCTCTATACGCCGATGAAACAATTGCCCAATCTAATCCTCCTCAGCCAGAAGTGGTTAAACCTGGTGTTAAACAAGAAGGCTTGCCAAATCCTGAATTGCAACCAGCATCGACTACTCCACAACCACAAGCCGACGTTCGCCCCCAACCCATGAGTTGCGAGTACAAAATTCCCCCAGAAAAAACAGATATCAGTGACTCATTGATCAAGTCCTGGGCAGAATTTGCAACGGTAAAAGCTTTTGAACTCGATGCACCAACCTTAGATCAGCAAATGGCGGTATTAGAGAAGTGTTTTACTAAACAAGGGTGGGCGGGATTTCAAACTGCGTTGGAAAAGTCAGGTAATCTACAAGCCATTCGGTCGCAGAATTTAATCGTAAGCAGTCAGGTCGATGGCAAAACCGTCGTTAATCCTGCTAAAGAAAACCAGTGGAAAGTAACCATTCCTTTGGAAGTCGTTTATCAAAATCAGCAACAAAGACTTACTCAACTATTATCAGTGGACGTTTTGATCGGACGAACAGTCACAGGGGATCTTGGCATCATGCAAATGATTGCTATTCCACGAGTTGCAGGAGAAGCAAAAACTGCTCCAGCCGCTGAAATTGATGTTTCTAAAACGCCTACGGAAACCAAAGCACAAGAGGCCACACAACAAGAATAATGCTAGAAATCCCTTCGCATTAATCTGCCATTTTTACTCAAACCAGGACTTTAGTCATGGTTCTGATAATCCTGGGTTACGGCCACATTTTTTTATTTTTAACCTCTGTACATGACAGGTTTTTTGTCATGTACAGAGATTTTTAACTGCAACCCGGCAATTACTATACCCGTAATCTTTCAAAATGCATGTTTTTAGGCGCCTTTATTTTTTGTCCTGCCGCATTTTAAAAAGCGAGTAATGGCTCATTCCCTTGCGAGTTTTTTAAATACGGCAGGGCGAAAAATAACAGCGCCTAAAAACTCGCATTTTGAACGATCACGGGTATATATTATTTGCTGTTGTTACCCATCGGGATATTGGTGGCTTCGGACTTATTCAAAAGCATCGCAAGTAACAAGGTAAGGGTGAGCCCGTATACAGTACACAAACAGAAGGGACGTGTGGAACTTGCTTATTAAATTAATCGTCTATACTTACTGAAATGGTAGAGGAATGATGACTGCATTTAAAGGGGAGTTTCAATGAATACCTTAACAAGACTAGCTGTCTCATTATCACTGGTGGGGCTTAGTTGCTCATTACCTATCACGGCAATGGCTACAGCGGGTGCAGATACGCACACGAAGGTCACAACAGACGCCAAACAAAAAGCCTCATTTTTGTTTGTGTTGCGTGCCGATACCGGTGTCATTGCTGCGTCTGATGGGGGTTATACACTTACCCTACAAGGTATGGATGATAAGGTATTGTATTTTAGCGACCGTCCTGTGAGAAAAGCGGGTTTTATCACCATGACACGGTTCATGAGTGATTGGGCAAAAGGTCACGATAGCTTTCAAGCCAATCCACCCAATGCCGCCATTGTCCATGCCGCTTTGAAAACCAATGAAAATGGGATTGCACAGGCCATCCCGGTCGAATTAACTAACCCAGTAGCCACTACAAATGGGTGGTCATTCAGCATGAAAGATTTGCAAGGAAAGCTTAGTATAGGGTCTTATAATGGAATAAGTGTTTTCGTCGATGGCGGTTGCAGCGGATTTTTTATACAATGTGTGGGGGGAGACCCGATAAATTAAAATTAAATGGGATGGGGGATGCGGTAGGCGCTGCTGGTGAGTTGGGTGCTGCCGTGGGGTTCAAAGCTGGGTGAATTCTAACACTAGCCCCGACTAGGCTAAGCTCCAGCCTCGGCAATGAAACCTAATTTTATACCCTTTAACCCCATTGATACACCAAGAGGGTGCAGAAATCCTTCTCATGGTATTGCATTGCGCGCCCCACTGTCTCAATTTTTTAGTGCGCTCTATCTTAAACCGCTGGATGATGCGCTATCTCGAATGGATATCGTCTACGTAAGATTTCAAGACGACATCCTGGCGCTATGCAAATCGAAGCGCCAATTAAATCGCTGCCGCAGTCGTATGATGGAAGTATTGGGCGAAAGACAATTAAAATTGTCACGCAAGAAATCGCGTATGGGGACGATTACAGATTCATTTCATTTTTTGGGAATACACTATTCTCTGACACGGCCAGAGAATTACACCAGCGCTCGAAATGTGCTCTCTCACTATATTACAGAATTAGACAGCGACTGCTGGCAACCGCTGGCTGTATAATTCTCCCAAGACTGCTGTTTTTGCTCGACATAAATTTTGAAAAGTCATATGCGGCGACCTCCGGAAACCGAAGCCTCCTCCATTCCGACCCGCACCATCCCCGCACCGCGTACTCATAACCCAGCCCAGAAAAAGAGTCAAATACAGGAGGGAAAATCGAATCACCACCATACTTAAACTTGAAAGACCGCGCCGATTTTTCTTGATTTGATAGCCCAGGGTAAACCCCCTGAGCAAAAATCATCGCGATGTTGGCGGGCAAAAACCGCTGTATAAAACCTACGACCTGCCGACAAAATAAATCTCGTTGATTCCCACTCCACGTATCAAATTGGCTACCAATAAGCTCAAGTGCTGTGATGAGATGTTGTGGGTTAAACACGACTTCTTGGGATGAGCGTTGAGTGAAATCCGCCCTAAATTGCTCAAGCTTTTCCCAGAGTACGGTCTGGTTAGGTAATTCAAGGTCGAGTGATTTTTGTACCTCTTCATCACTGCTTTGACTAATTACCGCCACAATTTGACTGAAGTCAAACGGGGTTTGTGCTTCATAATACGCTTCATGCCCTTGTGGAAAAATTTCTTGATACTGACGGGCCATTTCCTCTTTTGGCATGTATTTGGCCAACATCGCACAGAGTTCATCATCCATCGCGCAAAGGGAGGCCTGAAACGCAGTCTTTTGTTTGACCTTCCGTCTTGAATAATCAATGACCGTGACTTTTTCTGTGAGCAGCCTCTCTACTAAGGATGAGTTTTCTTCCAGCAATTTTTCTGATTCTGTGAGATTTCCATAAACGATATATTGCACTAATTGAATGGCTAGGGGATTAGATTTTTTAAAGAATCCTACTGGGTTGCTCACGGTTCTTCTTTCAATTTCTGCCTGCTGCAAAGCATCAGAAAATTTAGTGGCTATGGTGGTTTCAGCGAGTAGTTTTCGTAATGTATCGTTCTCCAATACCAACTGACGTCCTTTCTTAGTGCTCACCAATGTTTCTGCAATCGTTTTTCCCTGGTATTTGCCCTCTTCAATGGCAGTATTCATGCCTGCCACAGTCACCTTTTGCAAGAGTTGCGGATGCTCATGTAACCAGTAGAGGGTATCGCTTTTATGCGCTGGGCTAAACAATAGTAACAGTGCTTCATTGATGTCTGCGCCCGCCTCTATATGAGTCCTCACCGAAGCCGCATCTTTTTCGGCAATGGCAATAGCAAAATAAATAGTTTGCAAATTCGGCTCTTTTTTCAGTTGGGTCGTTAATTGAGGCGCTTCATTATGAAGAATCACTAATACCTCTTTTTGAGCACTTGGTGATTTACTATGTAGATAAGCGCTCACTAAGCCCACTTTTTGTTCCATGCTCCATTCACTGAAAAACTCCAAACACTGAACTAATTCATAACCATGGGAAATCAGCGTGCTCAAGGTTTTTGAGTCCAATAATCTACTTTCATCGAACAACAAGCCATCTAATAAATCGGCCTCTTTGTGAGAAAGCTCGACATAATGTTCATCTCTTAATTTTTTCAGGAGCGCCGATTTAACAATTTGCCAATTGATGTTGATTACGTTGCCCGTCATAGTGTCTGTTTCTAATAATTCTGCCTTTTCGATGGGAATAACGGGGTTGAGGCATTCACAAAATTTTTCATACTCCTCCATTTTATAGTCATGTTCCAAGTCACGTTTGCCTTGGTATCCATGTACTGCTATCAAGGTTTCTAGTTCATCACGCAGTGCATTCACTAGAGCGAATAACTGAAAGTGATTGGCAAACCCAGCGTTTAGTCGCTCTATAATGTCATCATCAGAAAGGTCGCTACTTCCCACGTGAGAATAAAAATCCTTCGTATTGATAGACCAAACGCCAAAGCCTGCGTTTCTGGCCACTTCAATCACCCGGTTGTGCACATGAATCCCTTGCGTATTCTTTGCTGCAATAATTCTCGCTATTCTATCCACCAATTTAAAACGTACCTGGGCAATTAATTCATCCTGGTTTTGTGGCATGTTGAAGAGGCTAATGAGGTAACTTACTTGGTTGTAAAACCCTGGTGTGCATTGCTCCACATTGTCCGCTATCCTTGAAGCAATCAGGTATCTTTTATCACCGCTTATTGTAGGATGCGTAAAGAGAACGTACAACGTACGAAAGCAGTCAAGTAGTTGAGGTTTTAAAGAGTAGGTTGATTGTGAACCTAGATGTCGCTCTAATGCTTTAAAAAACAACTCTTTTTTTGTCAACGGAACCCATGTATTGGTTTGGTGGTCAAAGTCTTCTTGTGCTTGTGCCTTATCATCATTGAGTTTCAATTGCGCGCTCAAAAGCGCATAAAATTCGGTGCGCCAACCATCAGGGATGGTTGTTGGCACTGCGATTGCTAAGCGCTTCGGTTGCTGTGTGTAGCATTTATCAGAATTCAAAATCGGCATAAACTTCTTCTTTCTTTTGGTTAAGCTAATGCAGTTGTTAGTAGATTTGATTAAATAGTGACCATTTTAACATAAGCAGGGGGAAGAAAGATTAAGGAATGCTTAATTGCTTGTTTTTTTATTGCTTCGGTTTAAAATTGAATATTTGGGGGGCATTATTATTTTGGTGCGATACATTTTGATTCTCATGCTTACAAACACAAAAAATAAATGCTTATACTTTGAAAATTAACCTTGGAATCAATTTTCACGCTCATCACTTTCCGCTTTAGCAACTTTGTTGCACTTCACGTTTGAATCGGCGTTTTAATAAACCTTTTTTCAAATACGACAATTAACAACCAGCTCACTATTGGAGCACATCAACTTCGTTGCCAACAGGAAAAGTTCGTATTTATGCTCACACTGTGGATTTGAAAATTAAATTACAGATATACCCATGATTGTTCAAAAAGCGAGTTTTTAGGCGCCTTTATTTTTTGTCCTGCAGCATTTTAAAAAGCGAGTAATGGCTCATTCCCTTGCGAGTTTTTTAAACTGCGGTAGGGCAAAAAAGAAAAAGCATACATCACGCATTTTGAACGATCACGGGTATAAAGTAGCATGCTATAAAACAAAGTCTTTATCGCCATCTTCATCTGGATAAGATAAAACGGTGACTTGTGTGCCAATATCAATGAATTCCTCATTTAACCATTTGGCAGCACTTGGAAGAACTCGAACGCAACCATGACTGGAGTTCGTTGGAGGTACTTCATACGCTGCATGAATCGTAAAGCCACGATAAAAATACATGCAGTAAGGCATTTTGGCCCCGCCATCAGTTTGAATAGGATACTCACCAGACTTACAGTCGATTCCGCGTTTATTATAAACTTTGAACGTTCCTGTTACGGTTCGGCAAGGTTTGTTAATATCTTCGCAAAAGTCTTTACCTCCAGAAGCGCTACCGGTCATCACCCGTTTTCCATCTTTATCATAGGCGGCCCAAGCAGCTACTTTGGGATCAAAGTAAAATTGCTTTTTTCCGATTGATTTAATCTCTTTTGGAAAATAACTTCTCCCACGAGTGTCTCTCAGATAGTGTTTAGTGTGATGCACCATTCCATTATCATCAGTAATGTATGTGGATTCATCAAACTCCACGCACGCGGTTAACGCGAAGGGTAATAACAAAACAATACGATATGCCTTGTTCATTTATGCAATCCCCAAAAGTATTTAATGATTTAGTTACTGTTTTAAGCGACGATATTTAATCCGATGAGGGCGATTCGCTTCATCCCCAAGTCTTCGCTTGCGATCTTCTTCATAATCACGATAGTTGCCTTCAATAAAAACAACTTCTGAATCGCCTTCAAAAGCCATTAAGTGAGTGCAGATACGATCTAAAAACCATCGATCATGTGAAATCACAACGACACAACCAGGAAAATTAAGAATAGCATCTTCAAGCGCACGTAGGGTTTCGACGTCTAAATCATTGCTGGGCTCATCAAGCAATAATACATTCCCGCCTCGTTTTAACAATTTTGCCAAATGAACACGGTTTCGCTCCCCACCTGATAGTTGGCTCATTTTTTTCTGTTGATCATTTCCTTTGAAATTAAAACGACTCACGTAAGCACGGGAAGGCATTTGAAACGAGCCCACTTGAATAACATCTTGGCTATCCGTTATCTCTTCCCAGACGGTTTTATGATCATTTAATTCATCACGCATTTGATCAACGTAAGACAGATTAACGGTTTCGCCAATTCGAAGTTCACCTGAGTCTGGCGTATCTTGTTGGGTAAGCATTTTTAAAAAGGTAGATTTACCAGCGCCATTTGGCCCAATAATCCCTAAAACACCGCCTTTAGGCAATTTAAAACTAAAATTATCGATCAACAATCGCTCGCCAAATCCTTTACAAACATCCTCCCCCTCGATCACCAAATCACCAAGCCGGTCGCCTGGCGGAATATACAACTCATTGGTTTCATTTCGCTTTTGAAATTCCTTCGAATTTAATTCTTCAAAACGAGCAAGTCTTGCTTTATTTTTCGCGTGACGACCTTTAGGTGAGGTTCTGACCCACTCAAGTTCAGCTTGAATAGCACGTTTGTGAGAGGCTTGTTGCTTTTGTTCAGATTCCAGTCGAGCGTTTTTTTGTTCAAGCCAGGAGGTGTAATTTCCTTTGTAGGGGATCCCTTCACCGCGATCCAGTTCCAGAATCCATTCCGCTGCATTATCCAGAAAATAACGATCGTGGGTTACTGCAACAACCGTACCTTCAAATTCTTCTAAATAGCGCTCTAACCACGCTACGCTCTCCGCATCTAAATGGTTGGTTGGCTCATCAAGCAATAACATATCGGGGTTGGATAGCAACAAGCGGCATAAGGCCACACGTCGACGTTCTCCACCCGATAAAACATTAATGGGAGTATCCCAATCCGGTAGCCTTAAAGCATCCGCTGCGATTTCAAGCTTATGATCCAGATCCCAGCCACCGCCAGCTTCAATTTTATGTTGCAACTCACCCTGCTCTTCGAGTAAGGCGTTCATCTCATCATCGCTCATTGGCTCAGCAAATTTCATACTGATTTCATCAAATTTCGCCAAAAGATCTTTCATATCAGCAACGGCTTCCTCTACCACTTCCCGCACTGTTTTGGTTAAATCGACTTCTGGTTCTTGGGCCAAGTATCCAATTTTAATGCCTGGCTGAGGTCTGGCTTCACCATCAAATTGAGCATCAACTCCTGCCATGATTCGAAGCAATGTGGATTTTCCAGAACCATTAAGTCCTAACACACCAATTTTAGCCCCAGGATAAAAACTTAATGAAATATCTTTTAAGATAAACCGTTGATTCTCCACAACTTTGCTTACTCGATTCATCGTATAAATGTATTGCGATGCCATTACAACCTCTTAGTTAACGCGCTAAAATATTAACTCCAATCTAAAATTACTTTTCCAGAATGGCCTGATGCCATAATCTGAAAAGCAGCCTGATACTCTGAAACCGGATATTGATGGGTAATCACTGGGGTAATATCTAAGCCACTTTGCAACATGGATATCATTTTATACCAGGTTTCAAACATTTCACGACCATAAATCCCTTTGATGACTAATCCTTTGAAAATCACATCATTCCAGTCAATAAACGTTTCTTGTGGTGGAATGCCTAGTAAAGCAATATTTCCCCCATGATTCATGGCTTTTATCATATCATTAAATGCCATAGGGTTTCCTGACATTTCCAAACCGACATCAAATCCCTCGGTCATGCCGAGTTCATGCATGACATCGCGAAGCGATTCGTATTTAACATTAACGGCTTTACTTACGCCCATTTTCCGAGCTAAATCCAACCGATAATCATTAATATCGGTAATGACCACGTGACGAGCGCCAATGTGCCGAACAATCGCTGCAGCCATAATGCCAATAGGTCCTGCGCCTGTAATTAACACATCTTCGCCAACGACGCTAAAGGCCAACGCACAATGCGTCGCGTTGCCTAATGGATCCATCACTGCGGCTTGGTCATCCGAAATATTGTCCGGCAACACCAACACATTGCTGGCAGGTAAGGCAAGATACTCGCCAAAGCAACCAGGTCGATTGACGCCAACACCTAAGGTATTGCGGCATAAATGACGTTTACCTGCACGACAATTTCTACACATGCCACAAGTAATATGCCCTTCCCCAGAAACACGCTGTCCAACTTGCAACCCTCGGACTTCTTTTCCCAACTCGACAATTTCACCATAAAACTCATGTCCAACGGTCATGGGAACTGGTATTGTGGCTTGCGCCCAATCATCCCAAGAATATATATGGATATCCGTGCCGCAAATGGCGGTTTTTTTAATTTTAATCAGAACATCGTTTACACCAAATTCAGGAACAGAAACATCTTCCATCCAAATACCGGGTTCTTGCTTAGACTTAACTAATGATTTCATACCAGCCTCTTGAATTGTTAATTTAGATCACATCGAGTCTCTTACCTACTTTTTCAAAAGCGCTCAAGGCCTTATCTAAGTGGTGTTTTTCTAAAGCTGCGGACATTTGTGTGCGAATGCGTGCTTTACCTTTGGGTACAACGGGGAAAGAAAACCCAATCACATAAATCCCTTCAAGCAATAGTTGATCAGCCATTAGATTGGCTAAAACAGCATCGCCTAGCATCACAGGAATGATAGGATGTTCTCCAGGGACTAAGTTAAATCCCATTTTGGTCAGGCCATCACGGAAATACTGGCTATTTAATTTCAGCTTGGTCATCAGTTCGGTGCTGTTTTCTAGGAGATCAATCACCGCAATTGAAGTGTTTGCAATTACTGGGGCAAGAGTATTGGAAAATAAATAAGGGCGTGAACGTTGTCTTAACCATTCAACCACAACTTTTGTAGATGAGGTGTAACCACCCGACGCTCCACCTAATGCTTTTCCTAATGTTCCAGTTAAAATATCAACCTGATCAGATACTCCAAAATGCTCAGGAGTCCCTCGACCCGTTTCTCCAATAAACCCTACCGCATGAGAATCGTCTACCATCACCATGGCATCATGTTTTTTAGCCAGTTCGCAAATATCGGGTAAATTCGCTAATATCCCATCCATTGAAAAAACACCATCCGTGGCAATGAGTCTAAATCGTGCTGATTTTGCTTCCATGAGTTTTGCTTCCAAATCTCTCATGTTGTTGTTCGCGTAACGATAGCGAGACGCTTTGCATAAGCGCACTCCGTCAATAATGCTCGCATGATTAAGCTCATCACTAATGATAGCATCCTCCGGTCCTAACAAGGTTTCAAATAAACCCGTGTTGGCATCAAAACAGGAAGAATAGAGAATTGCATCTTCTTTACCAAGAAATTGACTAATTTTGTATTCAAGTTCCTTGTGCGGTACTTGTGTGCCACAAATAAATCTTACCGAGGCCATGCCATATCCATATTCTTCTAAGGCATTTTGACCTTCTGCGATAAGTTTAGGATGATTGGCTAATCCTAAATAGTTGTTTGCACAAAGGTTAATCACGTCTTCATGATTTACCTCTACTTCGGCTTGCTGCTGACCCGTTATAACACGCTCTGACTTATATAATCCTTCTTTTTTTAAAGTATCCAGTTCGGCTAATAAGAAATCCGTAAAACGGTCCTGCACGTTATTCTCCTTAGAGTTCTATAAATTTAGCGATAATATCAAATTTTACACAATTACTCTATGGATTTTGCCTCAGATTCCTCTGTACAGAGCTTTTTTCGCATCTGTTCTGTCGCACCTTTCGGGAAATCTTGCTAAAATCAGTCCAATATTTTAATTTAAGTATTAGATCTTTGGTGAAGTCAATGAGTACCCATAAAGAATGCATCAATATGATAAAACAACAATTACGTACTGGCGACGTACTTGATGAGACGATTTTAGATTTATACAGAACCATTCCAAGAATCGATTTTGTTCCCGAGGAATATAAACACTTTGCATACTCCGATATGCGTCTAACACTTCCTCATAATCAACAAATGATGACCCCCCTTGAAGAAGCCAGCTTATTACAAGCCCTTAGATTGAATGGTACTGAGGTGGTGCTTGAGGTTGGAACAGGCACGGGTTTTCTCACGGCGCTATTAAGTCGCTTAAGTAAACAAGTAATTAGCGTTGACTATTTTTCTGATTTTACAGTCCATGCTCGAAAACAGTTAAAAGACCATCAATGTCAGAATGTGGAATTAATCACAGGCGATGCCTGTCGAGGATGGTTGGACAAAGCCCCTTATGATGTCATGGTGTTCACTGGCGCTATTGAACAAATAACAGAAACTCAACGGCTGCAGATCTTACCAGGAGGCAAAATGTTTGTTATTGTTGGAACTGTACCCGCTATGCAGGGGCAATTACATCGCTTAGATCATGATGGCAATTGGGAAGCAGAATTGATTTTCGAAACGTGTACACCACCCTTAATTGATAAATTAAAATCCAAAGAATTTGTGTTCTAGGACTTAGGTGAATGAAAAAAAAGCTTTTGTGTTTGTTGCTCAGTTCAGGGTTGTTATCTAATGTATTTGCTGCTGATTTAATGGATGTTTACCACCAAGCATTAGAAAATGACCCAACCTTCAAAGCAGCCTACAGTACATTCATGTCAAACACAGAGCTATTGCCACAGGCTCGAGCCGCGCTTTTGCCTCAATTATCAGCTTCCGGTCAAATCAATCGAAATGACATTAATGTTCGAGCTGGAAACTTCAGCGTGGAGCAAACCTACAACAGCAACACCTGGCAACTCACCGCCACGCAGGCCATTTATAATTACCAATCCTGGGCTCAAGTGCAACAAGCCAAAGCTTCAGTTAAAGCAGCTCACGCAACGTTTAACAATGCCGCACAAGATTTAATCCTTCGCACAGCTACAGCTTATTTCGATGTATTATTCGCAAGAGACACCCTGAATTTTGCCGAAGCCAAGTTAAGAGCAAATAAGCGACAACTCGAACAAGCTCAACAACGTTTTAATGTAGGATTAGATGCGATTACGTCGGTTTATGAAGCCAAAGCCGCATATGATCAGTCTATTGCCGAGGTCATCTCAGCAAAAAATAATCAGGTCAATCAGAGCGAAAACCTACGTAAGTTAACCAATTATGTCTACGAAGAATTAGCCCCGCTTCGAAACAGTCGTGTGCCTCTTATTTCTCCCGAACCCAAAGATGTCAATGAGTGGATCGCTACTGGTTTAAAGCAAAATTATAATTTACTTGCCTCCAAGTATTCATTACAAGCAGCCCGTGAACACGTCAAAGCATTAAATGCAGGAAACTGGCCAACGTTATCGCTACAGGGAAATAGCAGCAGAACCTACAACAGCGGAGCCTCGAGTAACTTTTTCGTACCGGCATCACAACAAGCGTCTTCGGTAGGCCTGGCCTTAAACCTCCCTTTTTATCAAGGAGGGTTGGTACAGTCTCAAACCCGTCAAGCTCAGTACGACTTTCAAACCGCAAGCGAACAGCTTGAAAGAACTTATCGCGATGTAGCTGTTAATAGCCAAATCGCTTTTAATACTATTATTGATGGAATTAGCAAGGTAAGAGCTGACCGACAAACCATTGTTTCTCAAAAAAACTCCTTAGACAGCACAGAAGCGCAATTTGAAGTAGGAACTCGAACAATGGTGGATGTAGTCACCGCCCAACAACGACTTTTTGAAGCCCAGGAGCAATTAGCTCGAGATCAGTATGGCTTTATCAAAGCCATTCTTAACTTAAAATATTTGGCCGGAACCTTGAATGTAGAAGATCTGGCTGAAGTAAATTCTTGGCTTAACACCACCCGAATTAACAGCCTTCCTCCTGAACGTCAATTACTGAATAAAACGTGTGCCGTCAAAACCCATAAAAACTCTTAGATGGTACAAACTTTTTTCTTAACGTTTGAACAAAAAATCATATCGCATAAAATATCGTATTTTGAAGTATCTTCAGGGCCTACGTCTGAAACAATATCGTCGTCTTTGCGAATGAAGTGAAGCAATCCGGTCCGGGATTTTAACGAAGTATCGACCTGGATTGCCTTGCAAACGCTTGCAAAGACGAGTTATTTTTCTTTTTGAGTCCGGAATAACCTTTTCATGCGTAGATCCAGTATACCTGGCTATTCGCCAGCATTATGTTAATATTGCGCGAATTTATAACAAATTAGAATCTAGATTATGACCTCTTTTATTTCAGCAATTGAAAAAAAATTATTACATTACACGGGCAAAGCGATCGCTGACTTTAATATGATACAGCGAAATGACCGTGTAATGGTATGCTTATCGGGTGGCAAAGACTCGTTTACACTGCTCACCTTGCTTCATAGACTACGAATTCGTTCCAATTTCAAATTTGAATTGTTTGCCTTTACATTAGATCAAGCCCAGCCAGGCTGGGATGATCATGAATTGCGCACCTGGCTTGCTGAGCGCTCCATTCCTCACGAAATTCTAACGCGCGATACTTACAGCATCGTTAAAGAAAAAATCCCCGAAGGTAAAACGTACTGTTCATTATGCTCACGTTTAAGACGAGGCATTATTTACCGTTATGCCGAAGAACATGGCTTTAATAAAATCGCGCTCGGTCATCACCGCGATGATCTAATTCGGACCTTGATGATGTCCATCCTCTACAACGGAGACATCCGATCCATGCCGCCTAAGCTCCTGAGCGACAATAAAAAGCACATTGTCATAAGACCGCTTTGTTATGCGCAAGAACAGGACATCATTCAATACGCTAAAGAACAAAATTTCCCCATTATTCCGTGTAATTTATGCGGCTCGCAGGAAAATTTAGCTAGAAAGCGGGTTGGGCGATTCATCGATATGCTAGCAGAAGAAAATCCTAAGGTTCCAAGCAATATTCTTCACGCACTTCAAAGCTTAAAACCGAGTCAATTGATGGACCAGTCCTATTGGGATTTCAGACATTTAGAACAAGAACTTGAAGGTCATTCTAACTCAGAGGAAATTAACGAATTTTCAGAAGAAGAGGCTTTGTGTTAACAATTACCGTTACTTAGTATAGAATACTGAATCTATAATTTACAAGCTAGCCACTCAA
This sequence comes from Legionella yabuuchiae, assembly GCF_900640115.1. Lineage (GTDB taxonomy): Bacteria > Pseudomonadota > Gammaproteobacteria > Legionellales > Legionellaceae > Legionella_A > Legionella_A yabuuchiae. Next base: position 20,662 of record NZ_CAAAIW010000025.1, on the reverse strand, counting down.
TGAACTATATGCTAAACAATCAGTATCGTAAATTCCGAATTTACAAGAGAAGAAATTTAAAATTTGATTTCATTGCAGCCATTGTGGTTTTTTTAGTTGCAATTCCTTTATGTTTAGGAATCGCGCTTGCTTCTGGCGCTCCGCTTTTCTCTGGAATTATTAGTGGAATCGTGGGTGGAATCATTGTGGGAATGCTCAGCGGTTCTCATGTTAGCGTGAGTGGCCCGGCAGCAGGAATGGCGGCCGTTGTGCTGGCTGCCCTTTCCCAACTTGGAGATTTTAACACGTTTTTGTTAGCACTAACTTTGGCTGGTGCCTTACAAATCATCGTCGGGAGCTTACGCGCAGGGTTTATCGCAGATTATATTCCATCAAACGTAATACAAGGCCTGCTGTGCGCCATTGGAATTCTGCTTATCATTAAACAATTACCTTTAGCATTTACCCTATCCTCTAGCCTTGCAGAACTGAAGCAGAACTTACTGGAAACCACCGAAGGAATCAGCATCCACCCTTTATATGAGTTGTCTTATCATATAAACAGCGGCGCTTTAATCATTTCTTTGACCTCATTGGCCTTACTGATTTATTTCAGCAAAACCAAAATTAGATTTCTAAAGGTTATTCCAGGACCCATCGTCGTCGTCATTATGGGTATCATCTTAAATGAATTGTTTGTGTTAACCGACTCCTATTTGGCTCAAAATAGTCCGCAGCTAGTGAATATCCCTGAAAATGACGGCATTGCCGATTTCTTTTCACAACTCAGTTCGCCAAACTGGGCGGCATTCACAAACCCAAAAGTTTATTTGTACGCTTTTGTTTTAGCTACCGTTGCCTCCTTAGAAAGCTTACTAAATATTAAAGCCGGTGAGCGATTGGACAAAAAACGTCGTTATTGCTCTAAAGATCGAGAACTCGTGGCTCAAGGTTGCGGTAATCTTGTCTCCGGTCTTATCGGTGGTATTCCTATTACTTCCGTCATTGTTCGCACATCAGTTAACATCCAAGCGGGAGCGAAAACAAAAATCTCATCCATTTTGCATGGATTTTTTATTCTGTTTGCGGTGATGTTGATACCGCAGATGCTAAACAAAATCCCTCTTTCATCCTTAGCGGCAATTCTTATTTATACGGGTTATAAATTAACCAATCCAAGAATTTACTTAAATATTTACCGACAAGGCTGGGATCGATTTATTCCTTTTATCACCACGTTAATTTGCATTGTCGTCTTTAATTTACTCGCAGGCATCTTAATTGGACTGTGCGTCAGTTTGTTTTATATATTGAAATCAAACAGCCAAGTTCGTATTGACATTATTAAAGAACGTTATCCGAATGGAGTTATCAACCGCTTGATATTGCCGCAACAAACCACCTTTCTTAATAAAGCTTCGTTGGTGGCTGAATTAGATTCTATTCCAAGAAACTCACAGTTGATTATCGACGCACGCTATTCCGATTATATTGATAAGGAAATTATTGAATTTATAAATGACTTTAAATCCGAACAAGCGCCTCATAAACAAATTGCTTTAAATCTTATCGGCTTTAAAGATCACTACGATATTCACAATTACGTTGATTTTATTAATGTAACGACTTATGACGTCCAATCGATGCTAACACCACAACGAGTGTTAAACATTTTAAAAGAAGGTAATCAGCGCTTCTTAAATGATACTTGTATTCATCGCAGCGTCAAAGTGGATGTTAAAGACACCGCATCCACCCAACATCCTATCGCGGTCGTGCTGGGCTGTATCGATTCCCGCGTACCAGTTGAAACTATTTTTGACATGAGTTTTGGTGATCTATTCTGTATACGCGTCGGAGGGAATGTTATTAACCCGGATGTGTTGGCTTCTATGGAGTACGCCTGCCATATTGCTGGAGCTAAATTAATTGTTGTACTGGGCCATACTCGCTGCGGAACAATTCAAGCGGCATGTGATCACATTCAGGAAGGCCACATTACTCAGTTGCTCGCTAAGATTGAACCGGCCATTCAAGCTGAACAAGTCTCTACTTATAATCGTACGAGTAACAATATAGATTTTCTTCATAACGTTACCGAGCTAAATATTGCCAACACCCTTAATCAAATCTATAAAACGAGTAGCATTTTAAGGAACCTTCTTGATCAAAAGGCAATTGGTATGGTCGGAGCGCTCTATGATGTAAGCAGTGGCGTCGTTCACTTTAAGGATTTCTCTAGAGAGGTATTGCTTCTTAATAAAAAACAGGGCGAACCTCTAGCACCCCATTTGCAACAAATTATCGAATACGCTAAAAAAGATGCAAAACGAAACGAGCCTAAAACATTAGAAGCAGAGGCATTAAATTAGGGCGAATTCACGTAAATTATAAAAATAATTCAGGAGAATATATGCGAGCGTCGCAATGGTTACACGCCACCGTCAAAGAAACCCCCACTGACGCTGAAATCGTTTCCCATCAATTGATGATACGCTCAGGCATGATTCGCAAACTCGGATCTGGCCTTTATACCTGGATGCCAACGGGTTTGAAAGTCTTACAAAAGGTAGAACAAATTGTCCGTGAAGAGATGAATCGTACTGGGGCTATGGAAATGCTGATGCCCGCCGTTCAACCTGCGGAACTTTGGCAAGAAACCGGGCGCTGGGAAACCTTCGGCGGACAATTATTGACCATGAAAGACAGCAGTGGGCGTGATTATTGCTTTGGTCCCACTCATGAGGAAGTGATTACGGACATCATGCGGAATGAATTGCGCTCTTATAAACAACTTCCCGTTAACTTTTATCAAATTCAAACCAAATTTCGTGATGAAATCCGGCCTCGATTCGGAGTAATGCGCGCGCGCGAATTTCTCATGAAAGACGCTTACTCCTTTCACCTGGATCAAGACTCGCTGCAAAACACTTATGAGGCAATGTATGATGCTTATTGCCGAATTTTTGATCGATTGGGCCTAAAATACCGAGCCGTAGAAGCCGATACTGGAGCTATTGGCGGATCAGCTTCGCATGAATTTCAAGTTCTGGCAGAATCAGGAGAAGATTTAATTTTTTACAGTGATCACAGCGATTATGCTGCGAACATTGAACAAGCAACAAGCCTCACTCCTCCTAAAGCCACTCAAGTTTCCTCGAGTCCTATAGAAAAAGTAGCCACACCTCATCAGAAAACCAATCGTGAGGTTGCCGAATTGTTAGATATTCCCGTTGGGCAAACGGTTAAGACATTGGTCGTTCATGGCAAAGAGCACCCCTTGGTTGCTTTAGTGTTGAAGGGCAATGATGAATTAAATGAAGTAAAAGCCGCTAAACATCCTCTTGTTCAGTCGCCTTTAACCTTTGCAGATGAAAAAGACATTTTAAATACTCTTAAGGCACCGGTAGGATCCATTGGTCCAGTTAAGTTATCGATTCCAGTTATCGTCGATCATCATGCCATGGCGTTAGAAGAATTTGTCTGTGGAGCGAATGAATCAGGATATCATTATCGTCATGCTTCTTGGGACCGTGATGTCCAACCTACCGATATCTATGACTTAAGAAACGTTAAAGTCGGTGATCATAGTCCCGACGGCCAAGGTACACTGCTTGCATGCCGAGGAATTGAAGTAGGCCATGTGTTTCAATTAGGGGATAAATATGCCAAGGCAATGAAAGCGTCTGTAGTCAATGAAGAAGGACAATTGCAAACCATGTTAATGGGGTGTTATGGCTTAGGAATTTCTCGCGTGGTGGCGGCCGCCATTGAACAGCATCACGATGATCGCGGCATCCGTTGGCCTACTTCTATTGCCCCATTTCAGCTAGTCATCATCCCGATAAATCATCATCGTTCACTTGTCGTTAAAGAAAAAGCAGAAGCGTTATATCAAGATTGTTTGGATAAGGGCATTGATGTAATGCTTGATGATCGTAATGAACGAGCGGGAGTTTTATTTGCCGATAATGATTTAATGGGTATCCCGCACCGCATAGTGGTGAGCGATAAACAGTTAGAGGCGGGAGTCATTGAATATAAAGCACGTCAAGATGAAACGAGTAGTACTATCCCACTTAATGAGGTTGAGTCGTTTTTAAATAAGCTTCGTTAAAACGGGCCTCCTCAACTGATCCTTCTTCATCCTAGAATGGAGAAGGTGAAGGAGTGAGGGTTTCGAGCGCAGTTGATTTGAGTTTCATTGATAAGTCTTAGCTAGCACTTCTTTGACTTCTTTCTCACCAAATGGAAGCTTTTTCTCTTGAGCCCATAGGGAAAATGTCTGCAACGATTTTTTTGTCGCTTCAGCGTCTTCATCTTTTCGCCACAGAGCATGAGCTACAGTTTGGGGATTAAGTTTTTTAGACCGAATTCCTTTTAAAAAACTTGGCATTTGAGAAGTTTCAGGTGATAAGGCAGAGCCTTGGGAGCTTGAAGCGATAGAAGTTGGCGTTGATTCAGTGAAAACTTCATTGGAATGTGTGGATGAAAAACTGCCTGAAGCAGATGTGTGTAGGCCAGGCAATTCTTCGATAGAGAGTTCTGTACAATCACTTACTGATCCTAAAGTGCTCGCAACGCCTTCATCGGCCATCTGTGATGGTTGCTCTATTTCATAAATACAGTTCTGAATCAAGTTATCTTGCTGAGAGAGGGCCCTCTCTTTAATAGCCGTAATCGTCTTTTGATACCGGCGATTCTCTGCTGCAAAACGTTGTTCATTTTGATTGATCATTATTCCAGAAGAAACGCCGCCAACAACAAGCGCTGTAGCTGCAGCAGCAATAGCAATACCTATAGGCGCAAGAACTCCCGTTAGTGATAACGCGACGCCAATGCCTACCAAAAGACCAACCAATAGCCCTTTACCTAAAGCACTTAGGTTTCGGCGTAAAAAGGTTTGCTTGCTGATGGTTGGTGATTCAATTGCTTTTAAGTGCTCACGTAGCTTGTTAATTTGGTCAGGAATTTGAGTGGTCAACTGCTTATATGAAGGAACTGATTGCAGACTCACATGTTTTTCCATTGCGAACAGTTCTACCTTCGTGGCTTTCGTTGCCGTTTCTTTAATAAACGCTTTCATGGCTTGTCGGAGTTGTACTGGCGACGATTGTAAATCCGTCGTTAATGCTTCCAAAAGCGTATTTAAATAACGTTCATACCGTTCATCTTTGAAAAAATGAATATCTTTCTCGATCGCTTGGTTTATTCTTGCGGATAATGTTTCGCGTTTATCTTCATCAGCCAAACCCAACAGCAATCTTAACTCAGCTTGTTTATAGTCACGATTATCAATATTTTTTCCTGTAGGAATTCGCTGTTCTAATGCACGTAACGCTTCTGCATTAATCGAGCCATCAGGATTGAATATGACTGAAATTAGATGAAATATCTTATCATTATTAATGGCTTGCCGAAGCCCACTTGAAAACGAATCAAACCCATCCACAACTATTTCAGATTGCCCCTTGCCCGGCACAAAATTATCAGTTGCAAAGACCTGGACTGCGCGATCCTCAGGTGCCGCTGTTGCATTTTGCAAGGTTGTAATAATCCAGCCTTTTTCTTTTTTATCCGGCGTTAGATCATTAAGTAAGGCCACCAGTGAAAATCCAGCCGGTTTGCCATCGGCATTGATATAAGAAAAACTTAAGATTACTTGTACTTTGTTTAACTCATTAATTAGATCAGGATTATTATTGATTAATGGCATACTCAGATAATATTTGTAAATCACTTCACCCACTATGCCCCCCGTGAAATTACCTTGGGTATAACCAGGGTACACACCAGGCGCTAATTTAGATCCATAGGGAGATGTTGCCACCCAGAATGATTTTAGATCCTCCACGGTTTTACCACCAAAATCAACGTAACTGGTTCTAGGTAAATCTTTTTTTATGACGCTTAAAAAATTATTAAGCATCGTTCTTTGCTCTTCTGAATATAGCGCTTCATTCTCTGGTAAAGCATCAACCGCAGGATTCAGATAAAGAGTTTCTGGTAGACCAAATGTTTTAGGAACCTGATCGTACGTAATTTGGTACTTTTTTAATTTCGTAACCATGGAAATTGCTCATAAAATGATATTGTTACACATATTAATAAGTATACAGAGGGATTCTTAACGAAATATGAAATACATTTGTACATTTTTTGTGCTAGGTTAAATTAGGACATTCCTAATTGGGTAACACGCTATCCAATAATTTACGAGTATAAGGTTCTTTAGGGTTTTGAAATACTTCATGGGAAGGGCCTTCTTCAACTTTTTTACCTGCTTTCATCACAAACACGTCATCAGCAAGATAAGCAACAATCGCCATATTGTGGGTAATAAATAAATAAGACAATCCTTGCGCATGCTGTAAGTCCTTCAAAAGATTGATAATTTGAGCTTGTACAGAGATATCAAGCGCGCTGGTGGGTTCATCGCAAATGAGAAGCTCAGGTTCCGTTGCCAGAGCTCTTGCGATGCAGATTCGCTGTCGTTGGCCGCCAGAAAATTGGTGAGGGTATCGCGACAAGCAGTTGGAAGGAAGATTAACTTGCTCTAGTAAGGTTAACTGTTTTTTCTTAATCTCTCGTTGTCTAAGACCTTGTGCACGCATGCCTTCCGCTAAGATTTCATCAATAGTCCATCTCGGGTTCATGGAAGAATAGGGATCTTGAAAAATAATCTGTACTTTTTTACGAAACTGACGCAATAAATGGCCTTTTAGATGCGTGGCGTTTTGATTCTGAAAAATAACTTCTCCAGAGGTAATAGGCTGCAACTGCATAATCGTTCGAGCAATCGTCGTTTTTCCACAGCCCGATTCACCGACTAAAGCTAATGTTTTGCCCTTTTTGATTTGAAATGAAACCCCGTCAACTGCTTTAAATAAAACTCGATTTCCTTTTAAAACACTGCCTGAAACAAATTCAACGACCATATTGTTAACTTCAAGAATGGTTTCATCATGATTCTTATGTTCTGACCAAGTTTCTTTTTTTTCAGGCAAATCTGGTGGACTAGTGCGTTCTGGATAAAGATGACAGCGCACCGATCGTTTCTCAATCGGTTGTAACGCTGGTTCAATATCCGCGCAAGGCTCAAACACATGGACACAACGAGGATGAAAACGACAGCCCGTAGGCATCGCATCTAAAGATGGTACGGATCCTTTAATGGTATGCAATCGCTGTCCGCGCTTTGCAATGGAAGGCACGGATACCAATAATTCTTGTGAATAAGGGTGCAGCGGCTGTTTAAAAAATTCGTTTACCGTCGCTGTTTCAACAATTTGACCTGCATACATCACGCACACGCGATCGGCGGTGGCCTTCACCACCGTTAAATCATGGGTGATGAGCAGCAAACTCATTTGATGACGTTTTTGTAATTTTTTTAATAAGGAAAGAATTTGCGCTTGAATGGTTACATCAAGGGCCGTTGTTGGTTCATCGGCAATTAATATTTCAGGATTACACGCTAATGCCATCGCAATGACAATCCGCTGCTTTTGACCGCCCGATAGTTGATGAGGATATTGTTTGAGCCTTTGCTTAGGAAGTGGCATTTCAACTTCTGTTAATAACTCAACCGCACGTTTTTGTAGCTCGGATTTACTTAAGGACTGATGCTGTCTTAAGGCTTCCGTTAATTGCTGACCGATGGTTAGCACTGGATTGAGCGCGGTCATCGGCTCTTGAAAAATCATTGCGAGCTTTCGACCGCGAAACGAACGTATGCGTTGTTCCGGAAGATTTAGTAAATTAACCCCATCGCAATTAACTTCACTATGCTTACCGTAAACACCATAAAGTGGTAAAAGACGCATTAAGGCCAGTGAGGTCAGTGACTTCCCGCATCCTGACTCGCCAAGCAATGCGAGTGTTTCACCAGGATAAAGCTCAAACCCCACGTCTTCAACTGCAACGATGGTTTTTTTCTTGGTTTTAAACCCAACGCTTAATCGTTTTATCTCAGCAGCATGGTCCATTGATTTAGAGGGGTCAAAAAGAATGAGTACACTTTAGCAAGGGACAAAGGATGATTCAATGCATACTTTGTTTCCCAAGGGTTGATTTTTTTGCTAGATGGCCCGAATAAATCGGGCCACTTAGAGAGAAGGTTATGAACAACGCAAGCCGTTTAAAACTATCAAAGAAGAAAAGCGAACATTCGGTGAGTTAAACATTAAACCGAAAATGCATAACATCGCCGTCTTTCACGATGTACTCTTTACCTTCCAAGCGTAGCTTCCCAGCTTCTTTAGCCCCTTGTTCGCCTCGACATGCAATAAAATCATCGTAAGCAATGACTTCAGCACGTATGAATCCTTTTTCAAAATCGGTGTGAATCACACCGGCGGCTTCGGGGGCTGTCGCGCCTTGTTTGATGGTCCAAGCCCTGACTTCTTTAACTCCAGCAGTGAAATACGTTTGTAATCCAAGGAGCTTATAGCCTGCACGAATCACTCGATGCAAACCAGGTTCACTTAACCCGAGATCGTGCATGAATTCGAGGCGTTCTTCTTCATCAAGTTCGATAAGTTCAGCTTCCGTGGCGGCGCACAAAGCCACCACTTCGGCCTGCTCTTCCAATGCTAATTCCTTCACACGATTTAAATGAGGATTATGTTCATAGCCATTATCATCTACGTTTGCGATATAAAGTACGGGTTTTGCAGTTAATAAAAATAATCTTCGGCAAACACTAACCTCGTCGGGCATTAATTCTAATGTTCTTACAGGATAACCTTCATCAAGATGGGCTTTTATTTTTTCTAAGGTTGTCTTTTCAAATTGCGCTTCTTTATTGCCACTTTTACTTAACTTTAAAGCCTTATTCAGCGCTTTTTCCACGGTTTCCATATCGGCTAAGGCAAGCTCTGTATTGATGACTTCAATATCATCAATCGGATCCACTTTCCCTTCAACATGAACCACATCTGAATTATCAAAACAACGGACCACATGCGCAATGGCATCGGTTTCGCGGATATTAGCTAAGAACTGATTGCCTAGCCCTTCGCCGCTAGAAGCCCCTTTTACAAGCCCCGCAATATCCACAAATTGCATCACCGCAGGTACAGTTTTTTGGGGAGTTACGATTTCACTTAATGCATTTAAACGAGGATCAGGGACGGTAACCATACCCACATTCGGTTCAATTGTACAAAAAGGATAATTAGACGCCTCAATTCCGGCTTGGGTTAGCGCATTAAACAGTGTTGATTTACCAACATTGGGTAGCCCTACAATACCGCATTTAAATCCCATAAAAACCTCTATAAAAAATGAATTCGCGCATTTAATCACCTACATTGAGATGATTCATCGCTTTAGCTATATTACCAGTTAAAAGAGTTGGTATTTCATCAATGGCCCGTTCAATTGCTTTGAAAATCGCCTCGCGCTCGTTCGAACTTGGCTTGCCTAACACGTAGTTCAATACAAGCTCTTTATGGCCAGGATGACCGATTCCGACCCTTAAACGATGAAAATGGTTGCTGCCTAATTGTTGAATCGTATCGCGCAATCCATTATGACCGCCATGCCCGCCCCCTGTTTTTAATTTAAGGCGACCCGCTGGCAGATCCAACTCATCATGCGCCACTAAAATTTCTTCGGGTTTGATGCGATAAAACTGTGCAACGGCTCGTATAGGCAACCCGCTATGATTCATAAATGTTAAGGGCAATAGAATTTTACAGGTGTTATTATTCAGTTCGAGCTGAGCTAATTGACTATGTAATTTTTTTTCAAGTTTGAAGGTAAGATTATAGTCGCTCGCTAATTGTTCGGCAAACCAGCCGCCTGCGTTATGGCGGGTTTGAGCGTAAGAGGCCCCTGGATTTTGTAAACCGACAATGAGCTTGATGGCCATGAATTAGTGACTTGTGATTTTTTTAAATAAACATTTGGGTTGAGCGACAACGCTCAACCCAATGAACATTACTCAGGTTTTTCTTCGCCTGATGCTTCACTTTCTTCACCAGCTGGTTGAACTTCATCAGACTCAGACTCAGGAGCTGCTTCAGCTTCTTGAGTCTCTTCTTCTGGAGAAGGTTCTCTCTCAACACGTGGTTCGTGAATACTAACCACAGCATGATCATGCCCACCCTCGGTTGGATCAATCGATAATTGAACCGCTTTTGGCAGTTTTAAGTTAGACAAGTGGATTACATCGTCCATTTCCATATCAGCCAAATCAACTTCAATGTACTCGGGAAGATCTTTTGCTTGGCATCGAACTTCAACCTGATTCATCGTATGAGAAACCAAACCGCCAGCTTTAACGCCTTTGGCTTTGTCTTCGTTTATAAAATGGATAGGAACCATTTTAACAAGTACGTCTTTTGCGCTGACGCGTTGTAAATCCATGTGCTGAATAATTGGCTTATAAGGATGGCGTTGCAAATCTTTTAAAATCACTTTTTCTTTTTTGCCATCTATTTTTAATTCAAACACACTAGAAAAAATGCTTTCGGTTTCAAGGGCCTTAAGCACTTTATTGTGCAACAAATGAATTGATTGTGGCTCTTTATCACCGCCATAGATGATAGCAGGCACTTTATTTTCTTCACGACGTAGGCGGCGGCTCGCACCTTTCCCTATGTCGTTTCTGGTTTCTGCTTCTAAAATAATTGTTGACATTATATAAGTCTCCGTAAAAAAAACATATCCCCAAAACACCTTGCGACCAGGTTAGGCGTGTTCTCTATTCACTTCTCAACGCGAACGTTTTAATAAAAGAATACGCCCCTAAAGGGGTAGATTCTGCTAAGCCCGAGCTTTACAGACTATTAATTGAGGAAATCCTCAAATAACAGTGCGCGGAGTATACAATATTTTAAATACAACTTGAAGTCGTCACGGTATTTTTATAGAATGTGCTCCTTTATTGAACCCATAAACGCCAATCTGGCGAGTTGGAGAATGAATTATGTATGCGGTAATTAAAACAGGCGGTAAACAATATCGCGTTAAAGAAGGCGATGTACTAAAAATTGAACAACTCACCGCTGATGTTGGAAGTAATGTACAATTTAATGAAGTGTTAATGTTAACCGATGGTGATAAAGTCACTTGCGGAACTCCTTTGGTTGACAAGGCTGAGGTTCAAGCTGAAGTCATGGAGCATGGCCGCCATAAAAAGGTTAAAATTATTAAATTTCGTCGTCGTAAGCACCACATGAAACAAATGGGTCACAGACAGTACTATACTCAAGTTAAAATAACTGGTATTAAGAAGTAAGCGCAGCCCGAATTTTATTAATTTTTGGTTTGCCCGTTTAAGAGGACATTGAAATGGCACATAAAAAAGCAGGCGGTAGTACGCGTAACGGCCGCGACTCGAATCCAAAGTATCTTGGGGTTAAACGCTTTGGTGGTCAAATGGTGAATGCAGGCGAAATCCTTGTTCGTCAAAGAGGAACGAAATTCCATGCTGGAGAAGGCGTAGGGCTAGGTCGTGATCATACCCTGTTCGCATTAGTATCTGGTCTGGTTCGATTCACTACCAAAGGCGCACAAAACCGCAAGTTCGTTATGATTGACCCTGTTGCTGGTGAAGCCAACGAAGGCTAATCGCATCTAACCAATTATTCTATACTTCGCTTCGCACGGTCATAATATGCTTGGCTATAAACAGCACATGATCGCGCGAAGATTGACGATTGTCGAATTATGGCAATGCAACCTCCTATAAGATAACCTGTCTAAGAGCCTAAACCATGCGATTCGTAGATGAAGCAACCATTAAAGTTGAAGCCGGCAAGGGCGGTAATGGCTGCCTGAGTTTTAGACGTGAAAAATACGTTCCTCGCGGCGGGCCCGATGGTGGCGATGGCGGTGATGGAGGTAGCGTTTACTTAGAAGGAAACCGCGATTTAAATACCCTGGTTGATTTTCGTTATCAGCGCCAATACAAGGCTGAAAATGGTGAAAACGGTATGGGTGGAAACTGTACTGGTAAAAAAGGCAACGATCTCATTATTCAAGTTCCTGTTGGCACCATGATCTTTGATGTGGAATCCGACGAACTTTTAGGTGATATCAAACACCCTGGCGAGCGCATTTTAGTCGCTCAAGGTGGTTTTCATGGTCTGGGTAATACTCGGTATAAAAGCAGTGTCAATCGAGCACCTAGGCAGACTTCTCCTGGCACGCCTGGCGAACTCAGACAACTTAGGCTCGAGTTACGGGTATTAGCCGATGTTGGCCTCCTTGGATTACCAAATGCTGGCAAATCAACCCTAATCCGCGCTGTGTCAAGCGCCAAACCCAAAGTAGCTGATTATCCTTTTACCACCCTTCACCCTAATCTCGGCGTTGTCCGCGTTTCTCCGCTTAAAAGTTTTGTGATGGCGGATATCCCAGGACTGATTGAAGGAGCAGCAGAAGGCGCAGGCTTAGGACATCAGTTTTTGCGCCATTTATCTCGAACCTGTGTGTTATTACACGTAATTGATGTTTCTCCCGTAGACGGAAGTGATCCCGTAGAATCTGCAAATATCATTTTATCGGAGCTAAAAGCATTTGATCCTGCGTTGTTAAACAAGCCCCGCTGGTTGGTATTAAATAAAATCGACACAATCACCGATAAAGAAGAACTTAAAAACCGTATCGATTCCATATGCGCTGGCTTAAATTGGCAAGGAAAAGTGTTTCCTATCTCTGCTGTTACCAAAGCTGGTACAGAAGCGTTATGTTACGCCTTAATGCAGCTGATTGATGAGATGAAGCAATCGGAAGCATAACCATTCTGTCGCATACTCTAAGACTAAAGGACTTCGGTAAGGGATTTCATGCGTTTCACTGCCCTGCTGGCCATCATTTTGATACTTAATCGTTACTTGCGTGATTGGAGTCGATACCCCCTCCCAATACTCCTGTAAACCCGTAATATAAAAATGTAATTTTGAGGCCCGTTCGTGAAAGGTTAACGTTTGATAATTGTCAGGACGCTGAAGTGCTATTTGCAGGGATCCACCGGTAGCATCGTCTAGAATTTCAATCGTATCTCCAAGCTCAACAATGCGTTGTCTTAATAGCTCTGAAGCCCGATATTCGGGCGGAGCGATAATATAGTCTGTAACCATCGGATCAATGAGCGCCTTGACTGCTTTTACCTGCTCTTGGTGGCAACGGATTTTAAATTCAACATAAGGAACATCTAAGCGATATCCTACGTCGCAATCAATCCCTGCGATAGCTTTTTCAAGCTGTTCAGCAATTTCACTCTCAGCGACACCAAACAACCGCCATTTTAGTAATGTTTTGGCTTTATGCTTGTTTTTTAACAGATCTGGCAACACAAACTGCTCAAACATTGGCAGGCACTCTCGAGGAGGGCCGGGGAGAAGAACAAAGCATTTATGAGGCGTTGCGAGCTTTCCCCCCATAGCCGTGCCAAAAGGATTTGGTAACAAGTTCATTTCGCTCGGGAAAAGAGCTTGCTGACGGTTTCCCGAATTCATCGTCAAATTAGCCCGAGAAAGAATACCTTGTATATGTTGCAGAGCCTGTTCGTGTTCTACCAAATCCTGCTGTAAAAAGCGAGCCAGCGCAAAACGCGTTCGATCATCCGATGTCGGTCCTAGCCCCCCTATTAGAATCACTGTATCGGCGCTCTGGGTTAAAAAACCAAGACATGCCATGATTTCATGCTCTTCATCTCCACACGTCAGTTGTAATCCTGGGGTTAAACCATCTGTAGCAAGACGATGAGCTAGAGCATGGCTATTGGTGTTTAAGGTATCACCTGTGATAAGTTCATCTCCAGTCGCTAGAATCGCAATGCTCATGGTAACTGTTCTCCATTCATAAGCTGAATATCACGTACACTTTCTACATGAAGCGCACCAGGAGTAAATCGAATTCCCCATAAAGCGCGCACAGGCACCCCGTAAATATAACGTGCATCGACAACGACCAGCGGCTCATCATAAGCTTTTATTAAATACCCCTCTGTAAACCAATCAAAGATTTTAAAATCTCTAGCCTGATGGCCTGATTGATAAATCGTTTGCGAAAGCTCCGATCGCTTAAACGCGGGATAAAGCCTTACAGATCGCACTAAACTCTCTGAAAAAATCGGGGTGATTACTTCCGCCAATAAAATTTTATCCTGAACAAACCCCGCTCCTCTCCAGTGTGTTGAACTGGCTAACGCCGGAAAGACACGCGCTTTTGTCATATTGAGATGATGGGTTTCGCCATAAGATTCCAAGGCTATTATCGCTCGATGATGTTGTAATATGGATAACAGTATAAACAACAACGCTAGTCCTAAACCATATAAAACGCCTTTGCGATCATTAAAAACATGAGTCCAAACCACACCCAATACTAAAGGAAACGTAAAGAACGGATCTATAATGGAAATAAAATCCCAAGCGTAACGATGGGTAGAAAATGGCCAAAATAACAACGTTCCATAACTGGTGCAAGCATCCAAAATAGCGTGAGTTGCGTAACCAATGAAGGATGCCAAAAACGTTAGTCGCCAATGCACTCTAAAACGAGAAAACAACAAAAAAAATAATCCAACGATTAAGGCTCCTATAGGTATAAACAACAAGGAGTGCGTAAAATGGCGGTGATAAATTAAAAAGAGCATGGGATCATTAGACGATCGGATCAACAAATCCAAATCGGCCGCCATGCCTGCAACGGCCCCGACAATCCAGGCATTTTTTTTATCATAAGGGTGTAATATGGCTTCTGAACAAGCCGCTCCAAGCGCTCCCTGCGTAATGGGATCCATTATTCAGCCCGGTGAAGGGTAATCTGAGGATAAGGTATTTCGATATGTTCCTCATCAAATCGTTGTTTGATTTGATCATTTAATTGGTTTCTTACATTCACGAACTTTTTAGTGTCTGCCCAGGCCATGAACTTAATTTCAATAGCTGAGTCGGCAAAATTATTGATCACTGCTTGCGGCATAGGATTCTCCAAGACCTCTGGGTTATCATGAGCCAATTGCAGCAGCACTTTTTTTATATGTTCTATATCACTGTTATAAGAAACACCAATCAAAATATCAATTCTTCTCGTTTTAAAATAACTCATATTAATAATTTCAGATTTCACAATCGTTTCATTAGGTATACGTATTCGCATATTATCTGGCGTTTGAATCTTTGTGGAAAGTAAGTCAATGGAATCAACGGTACCAAGAAGATCTTTAATTTTAATGGTATCTCCTACTTTAAAAGGACACTCAAAAATTAAAAAAATACCACTGACTAAATTCGAGGCAGCCGTTTGCGACGCAAAACTCAATGCAACCGTAAATACCCCAGCCGCACCCAATAACACCGTGAGCTTAAATCCTAATTGCTGTAAGGCTGAGAAGACAAATAAAAACAGTAGTGCGTAAAAAATTAGTCGTCTAGTGATTAAGGCTTGGTGACGTGAGAAACGCTTAGTAACGGCTCGTTCTACCATTGAACTTACTTGTTTTGCAACGATTAAGCCTATGATGAATAACGCCAAGGCATAAAACACGCCTAGCCAATTAATATTAGATAAATATTCCATCAATGTTCCCCAAACCTCATCTATAGGATATTTGTTAATAAACGTTAGCCATGAAGTCTATTTATAATAGGCTTCAATTATTTTTATACTTCAACTGGTGATGTTGTTTGACAAATTCTATTGGGTTGTTGAGATTGAATATTGTGATAATTTAGAAAATGCTGTAAATCCTCAGGGGTTCCTAGCCCCCACATTTTATCAACAGCATAACTTTTAAATTTTAAACCATTAGCAATAGCTTCGTTATAGACCGGTGCCACATAAAATTCATTGTTCACACGTATATTTTTAGCTATCATCTCTTTGGCATAACGAACATAATCACACCCTCTCGTCCAGTAATAAATTCCTGCCGTTGCTTGATTAGAAATCACCTCTTTCTCACGTAATAATGAGACATTACCATACTCATCAAGTCGAATGTAACTCCACTTAGGGTGCTTACTTTCAAATGTTAGAATGCCACCGTCAATGTGAGGGGCGTTCATAGCGTGAAAAAAAGCACCGCTTTCCCATTCAATGTATTGATCTGAATTTGCAATCAACAGTGGCGAGTCATTGTCAATATACTGTTCTGCTAGAAGCGTACTGCAACAGGCTCCTTCTGTGACGCCATCGGTGAGGATTATTTTGCAGCCAGGAGCTATGATTTTAAGCATAGACTCAAGATTATAGGTTTTATAATGATCGCGACGGACAACAAAAATAAAATTGGCAGAAACATTTAAATTTTCTACCACCAATTGGATCATTGGTTTCTCGCCAATACAGATTAAAGGTTTAGGGAATGTAAAGCCTGAATTAATAAAACGACTTCCAGCTCCTGCCATGGGAATTAACACATTCATCGCTTCATCCGTCCATTTTGCCGAAATCACTTCTTTTTGCATATGCTCATATATTCTGGCAATAGAAACGTCGGCAGGACTTTTTACCGCGCATAAATTTGCGCCTGAAGAAATGGCAGCAGTGCGGCCAACATAAGAATCTTCAACAATTAAGGTTTCTTTGGGTAAGACTTTTTCTTTAATCATGGCTAACCAATACATTTCAGGATGGGGCTTAGGAGAATTGACGTCCTGATTGGAAATAAAGAAATCTACATACTGCATTAATTCCATTTTAAGCAAAATTTGCTTAACCGTCTCACGAATAGAGTTAGAACAAACATAAATCTTAAAATTATCCTGTTTTAACTGTTTAAAAACTCTGCTAATTTCTGCATCAGGCGCGATGAGTTCATCAATTACCTGAAAAGTTAACTGTTGTTTTTTTTCCCAGATGTCGGCATGAAGCTTAGGGTCTAGTCCTAGAGTCTCACTTAATAAACTAAGCTTGCGTTTGGTGCTTAAGCCATCAAATAATTGTAAATGAGCTTTTGGTGATATGACAAAACGTTCGTCAACTTCCGCTAATGCTCGATTTAAAGCCACATAGTGATGCTCACGGGTGTCAACCAATACGCCATCTAAATCAAAGATTACAAGTTTAATATTCATAACTCAACTCCTAAGTCAGGAATTAACGTTCGGCAATGTTTCATAACCCGTGAAGCTTGAGGAGGTAAACTCATATAATCCCCATAAAGCTGCTGTAAAATGACTTCAGAACGATTTGGAATATTAAATTGATTATCTTCAAAATTGGCTCGTTTTAAAGGATATATATCTTCATAACAAACCAGATTCGTGTTAACACAATCATAACCATAGCCCAGATATGGAGTTTCTAGAGATTGAGCTTCAGTAATAATTGCATTTAATTTTTTTTCAAGCTGTGACTTGGAAAAAAAACGAGACAAAAAACGATACAAACTTGCATAATGCCCGCAACTCTTCCTACTGTATTTGTGCTGCAATAAACGAAGTAATTTTTTGGCTAAAAATTTTTTGGACGTTCTTATTTTTTGATCATTTGACATTTTATCATAAACAAATACATCGATGAAAATACCTTTCTGATAGGGCTCATTGCCAGTTTCGTGCATTTCGATAAAAAGGCTATTGCAATCACGAATTTTTAAAGGTACAGATAAATTAAAATAACCGGGATCGCTTTGGGCTGTTTGCAGCCACATATGATTTGGCAGCTCTTGGGGGGCAATATTTAAAAAAGCTTCATAACTTTCCCGTGGCATGGATATATCCAAGTCATCATCCCAGGGAATAAAACCTTGGTGGCGTATGGCGCCCAACAGTGTGCCGCCTTCCAACCAATAATCAAAACCATGTTTGCCGCAAATAGAATCTATTGCTTGAAGCATCGTAATCATCTTAAGCTGAGCTTTCCGCAAACGTCCATCTTGCATAGCAGTTGACGCTGAGAAAGATGCTTGAGTTTCATTAAGACTCACAATAACTCCATGCAAATATAAAAATCGAACCATTATAAAAGGTACAAGCATGACAAAACAAGGAAAACGTATCACTAACTTCTGTACATGACAAAAAACCTGTCATGCCCGCGCAGGCGGGCAACCATCCATCAAAATAATCCGATGCCCAAATCAAGCCACTGGGGGTTGTTTTGCTCGATAAGGTTTATTTTCCATTGTCGGTTCCACTTCTTGATGCGTTTTTCTCTGGTTATTGCTTCGTAGACATCAGAATGAATTTCATAATAAACCAAATGATGAACGTTGTACTTTTTAGTGAATCCTTCAGCCAAGCCTTCCTTGTGTTGCCAAATGCGTTGCACAAGGTTACTTGTTATGCCGGTATATAGAGTTCCATATTTTTTACTGGATAATAGGTAAACCTAATATTGCTGTTCTTCCATTGTCCATCCTGGTTGGTTGCTAAAAAAAATTACTTCCTGCCGGATCATCGTTATTTTTCCATAAGATAATCCGCTGCTACCAGCCACTCACAAAAAACAATTTAAAAATAAATCCTGCTATTTGATGGTAATCCAAAGGAAATTCGGAAAAAAATCGTTGTATTCTACGGTGCCTTGACGCTTGAAGGGCGTCACTGAATACAACACAAGCCAATTGGTTTAAATTAACTGTACGCGAAGCAAGCAATGCAAGCAACATAGTTACAAAACATGTCATTCTCGCCTTGTTCCAGCCAAAATACATATTTAAACGATCCTTCAACTCGCTGATACACTCTATATACCCGTAATCTTTCAAAATGCGTGATTTATGCTTTTTCTTTTTCGCCCTGCCGCATTTTAAAAAACTCGCAAGGGAATGAGCCATTACTCGCTTTTTAAAATGCGGCAGGACAAAAAATAAAGGCGCCTAAAAACACGCATTTTGAAAGATTACGGGTATATAACCTCCTGTTGACGATCGAGATTATATGATTTTCATTCTATGGCAGCGAGTTATCTTAAGTTACTTCTGTGCCAAACCAGAAATGGTTGCCCGCCTGCGCGGGCATGACAGGTTTTTTGTCATGTACAGAGATCACTAACAGAAAAACGTTTAAATATCGCTGATTTAAAGAGATGTTGAAATGGAGAAGAAAAAGGCAGGATTTTTTGACTTTTTAAAGTCCAGCGTTAATGGTGTAGTTCAAACAATCATCATGGCTTGGTAGCAGCGGTTAATCTTTTCAGCAATACCTAAATCTCGACTAACCGCTGCTACCAAGCCATGATGATCAATAACTTCGGTCGTGATATCTGATACCTGTTGCAATGGCATCCTGCATTCCTTGTGTAATAAAAAAATACAAAAATACCAATTCGCTGGCCAATATGCTAACTGAGCAAAAATCAACCATTAATGCTA
Organism: Legionella yabuuchiae; assembly: GCF_900640115.1. Lineage (GTDB taxonomy): Bacteria > Pseudomonadota > Gammaproteobacteria > Legionellales > Legionellaceae > Legionella_A > Legionella_A yabuuchiae. The sequence goes on along the minus strand of NZ_CAAAIW010000025.1, from coordinate 1,401 downwards.
TTATTTATAATAAAGAAAAGGACTATGATGCATGGAAAGCAATAGTATTACGCTCCAAAAAAACAGTTGTTTTATAATTACAGCATCTGCAATTGTTACCATTTTGGTAGCACTGTCATCGTTTATTAATTCATTATTTAATTTCAACTTGCTAACCAATTTTCCATCCTTCTGGTTCAATATAAGTATAAGTTCAGCCGTTTGTTTTGTTTTTTCTGGACTCGTACTGTTGTTTATAGCTAGTAAAAACCGTGGATTTATTACTGATGTTATCTCCTATACCCTGACAATTTTCATATTGCTAATAAGCGGCTTGAGTAATCCATTAATGTTAAAAGTTATTGGTTTATTTAACCAAAACCCATTCAACGCGGGACAAATGGCATTGACTGTTGCAATTGCTTTCTTGCTTGTCGGGGCTTCATTTGTATTGATATTAAAAAAATCAAAATCAATTTGGCTGATCCAGATTTTTACCTGGTTCATTATATTAATAACCCTTATTTCTGCATTTAATTATCTATATGGCGCAGATCCTGCATCTGCTTTTGCTCGATATACAACAATGTCTATGCAAAGCATGTTTTTATTTATATTAATCAGCATCAGTATTTTACTAACAAATATAAAGTCAGGCATCGTTGGCACCATACTTAGGAGAAATAGGACTTTTTTATTAATGCTCTGGGTAATACCAATCTCAATTGTTATTCCAGCCTTATTAATTCAAATAGGATTTCTCTTAGAAAATAGCAGATTAATTGATCCAGTTGGTATGCGGGTTCTGAGGCACACAACACTTTTTGCAATAATTGGAATTATGGTTGCTCTAATCGCAATAATTCTTAATCGTAAAGAAAAAGAACTTAAAACAGCTCAATCTGAAATCATACAAAATGAATTAATATTTCACCAATTTGCAGAGAACATAGAAATTGTCTTTTATACAAATACACCTGATTTAAACAAAGTGCTCTATGTCAGCCCAGCCTATGAGAAAATTTGGGGGAAAACTAGCGAATCACTATATAAAAATCCAAACGATTGGTTTGATGCCATTATTCCTGAAGATAAGAAAATGGCCTACGAAGCTTTTTTTGTAGGAATGCAGCAAGGAAAGGAAAAGGCTTCTGCTGAATTCCGCATCAAGAGACCAGATGGTGCAGTAAAAAATATATTTTCGAGAATCTATCAGGTTAAAGATGAATTGAATCAGGTTTTTGCAATCGTTGGTATCGCAATTGATATGACTCAGATTACATTGGAAAAAAGATACAAACAAATTCAACATGATCTCTTAAACGATAAAGCAACTTTTCTTCTGTAAATTTCTCTACTCTTTCCGGTATACCCAACGCAAGAGGTCAAATTCTTGCGTCACCCAATAATAACACCTGTTAG
>NZ_CAAAIW010000024.1 GCF_900640115.1 Legionella yabuuchiae | reverse complement strand
TTCTTTTTAATGAACTCGCCATCTCTCGGCAGTGCTGCGTATTCTACTCACCTCAGCTTCTTTGTCAAACACTTTTTGAAAAAATTTCTAAGATTTTTTTTGGGCGTGTTTATAAGCTCAATTTTACTAAGCGTCGTTTTCCAACTTGGATAATAAAGATATTACCAGGAGGTAAACTTAACGAAGGGTCTGATATTTTCTCACCATCGACTTTTACAGCACCTTGCTTCACTAAACGTATAGACTCCGATGTGCTTTTAGTCAAGTCAACCTGTTTTAAAAGTTGCGCTATCGTTGTACCAGGTTCATAGTGGACTTTTTGTAATTCCAGATCCTCTGGAACCGCTTTTTTTTGAAATCGTTCAATGAACGATTGATGAGCTGCTTCAGCCTGTGGTTTATCATGAAAACGAGTGACAATTTCTTTTGCAAAATCGATCTTTACATCTCGAGGATTTAATCCTGCTTTAACCGCTTCTTTCAATTTAACAATTTCAACAATTGATTTCTTACTTAAGAGATTAATATAACGCCACATTAGCTCATCTGAAATGGACATGAGTTTGCCAAACATTTCATCTGCTGGTTCAGTAATACCAATATAATTATCATAGGATTTGGACATTTTACGTATGCCATCTAATCCTTCTATAAGAGGTAGCATCATAATAGCCTGCTGCTCTTGGCCAAAATGTTTCTGTAATTCACGTCCCATGAGTAAATTAAATTTTTGATCCGTTCCACCAAGCTCCACATCTGCATGAAGTGCAACGGAATCATATCCTTGAATTAGTGGATATAAAAACTCATGAATGGCTATCGGTTGACCGGAGGCATAGCGTTTACTGAAATCATCTCGTTCTAACATTCTAGCTACCGTATGGGTGGCAGCCAGACGAATCAGATCCACGGGTGTTAAGCGATTTAGCCACTGGGAATTAAAAGCCACAGTGGTCTTTTCATAATCTAAAATTTTAAATACCTGGTGTTGGTAGGTTTTCGCATTTTCAAGTACTTGTTCGGCACTTAGTGGCTGTCGAGTAACGTTTTTACCGGTTGGATCACCGATCATTGCTGTAAAGTCACCAATTAAAAAAATGACTTCATGGCCAAACTCTTGAAACTGACGTAATTTATTTAAAAGCACCGTATGTCCTAGATGAAGGTCGGGTGCAGTTGGATCAAATCCAGCTTTAATTTTTAAAGATTTTCCCTGTTTTAACTTGGTTTGAAACTCCTCAATGGGAAGGACTTCCTCACATCCGCGTAATAGCTCATCGTACATTATTTCTTTATCGACCATAACAGCAAAACCTTTTTAATGATTGACCTGGCAACGTTCAGCGGGTATCTTAGCCCGGATAATTTATTCCTGCCAGGGTTTGTTGATTTTTAATCGCTATGCGTAAGAACCAAGCATTTTGCGAATACCCTCCAGTGAGTAACATGTTTCTAGGAAAATAGATTTGTCCCGTTAACATACCTAGTAGGACTTAACCCCCTTTCCTAGGATTATATAGTACAAATTGTACAGACCTTAATTTTTTTAGTGGCCTGTCAACAGAATTCCTTTTTTGATAAGCGCATTTTAAGGCATAGAATGGATCTAAAACATGTCAACCAAAAAAAACCAGCGCAACCTTCAAAACTTGTTGCGCTTGTTGCCCTATTGGTCGCCATTTCATTACCTGTCGTACTGGTGAAAACATTTCGAGATAAAAAACATGGAATGAATGCTTCTAAATCGTTGTCTTTCCCTAAATATCAAGCATCATCTGACGATGAACAAGTTGATAGTACAGATGATGAAGAAATCCAGGAGGAGACCGCTTTAGTAGAACCCTCTGAATCACAAGCAGCAGAAACGCCAGCTGAGCCAGAATCGAACGAAACTGCTCTTGAACAAACCTTACCTACGCCAGAACAACGGCTTGAAAACTCTCCGAAAGCTGAAGACAAATGGGAAGTGATTGTTACAAAGGACGGTGACACGTTGGCAACCTTTTTTAACAAACTAGGTATAAATAAGCAAACCCTTCCTGCAATTTTGCAAGATAACCCTCATGCCAAAGCGTTATCTAACATCAAACCTGGACAAAAACTGCAATTTGCCGTTCACAAAGATGTTTTAGATAAGCTGATTGTGCCTCTAACCCCAACGCAATCTATTTTGATTTCGCGCCACGGCAGTCGTTACGTGACTCAAGTTAATTCCCGTAAACTCAGTAGCCACAATCATTACGTCACCGCAACGGTTCGGGGTTCGTTATATGGGACGGCTAAACGATTCGGAATTTCCTACAAACTAATTCAACAAATGGTAGATATTTTCAATTGGGAAATTGATTTTTCTAAAGATGTACGTGCTGGCGATCGATTTACTATCGTATATAAAGCCTTTTTTATTGAAAATAAACAAGTTGGAACCGGAGAAATTATTGCCGTAACTTATAGGACAAGTCGAGGCAAAACGTATCAAGCATTCAGGCATACCAAACGTAGTGGAGAAGTTGATTATTATAATGACAAAGGGCTAAGCTTGCGAAAAGCTTTTTCACGTTACCCACTATCGTTTAGCCATATTAGTTCAACCTTCAGTTTGTCGCGTATGCATCCTGTGCTTAAAAAAAGAAGACCTCACAAAGGCGTCGACTTGGCCGCTCCAATCGGAACACCGATTCGCGCGGTAGGCGATGGTGTTATTGCATCCATTGGACGTCAAAATGGCTATGGCAATATGATTAAAATTAAGCATAATGGCGCTTATAATACTGTTTATGCCCACATGTTGAAATTTCAAAAGGGATTATCGCGAGGTAGTCGCGTCAAGCGTGGTCAAGTTATTGGCTATGTCGGTCAAACTGGTTTAGCAACCGGCCCTCATTGTCATTTTGAATTTCACATTAATGGCAATCCTAAAAATCCAACGACCATTGATCTTCCACGGGCCTCACCGGTTTCGCCCCAAGAGCTAGCTTCGTTTAAATCGAATGCCGGCGCTCTTTTGGCTCATATGAAACTCTTTGAGGAAGCCCATCTTGCCTCGGAACAAAGTCACTCAACTACCGCTAAAGGTTAGGAAGCGCCCGATTCTTCATGTGGCTTGCCCTAGGAACGCATGCTAGTTACGTAAACAGATAATGACAAACAACTACGGTTGCAATTATCCCTGCTAAGTCGGCTAATAGTCCCGCGGGTATTGCATGACGAGTTCTTCTAATGCCAATTGCGCCAAAATATACTGCGACCACATAAAAGGTTGTTTCGGTGCTCCCCATCATGGTTGCAGCCGCTTTTGCAATAAAGGAGTTTCCGCCATATTCATGAATTAATTCTGCCATCACTCCAGTTGCTGCACTGCCTGAGAAAGGACGAATGAGCGCTAGTGGAAGAAGCTCTGGAGGCATTCCTATAGCCGTAAGGAACGGGGCTAAAAAAGAATAAGTCAGCTCAAAAAAACCAGATGCTCGTAGCATGCCAATGGCTACCATCATAGCGATAAGATAAGGAAGAATACTAATACTGACTTCAAATCCTTGCTTAGCCCCTGTAACAAAAGCATCAAACACATTTATCTTTTTAATCGCCGCATACAGTGGAATCCCAACCACAAAAAGCAAGAAAATTAAATTGGAGATCTGATTGGCCAAATCGCTCATAGGTTTAATCCGAATCGATTTTAAAATAGGAAAGTTTTGCAAATTGCTTCACAGCCACGATCCCTACGATGGTGGAAACAGTCGTCGCTAATAATGAGCTGATAATGACATTGCTTGGATGTAGATTGCCATTTGCCGCCAAGAAAGCAATCGCTGTGGCAGGAATTAATTGTACGCTGGAGGTATTAACAGCGAGAAACGTACACATCGCATTACTTGCTGTGTGAGCGTGAGTATTTAAGCGTTGTAACTCTTTCATCGCTTGTAACCCAAAAGGCGTAGCCGCGTTCGCGAGTCCAAGCATATTCGCTGAGATATTCATCACCATCGCGCCCATCGCGGGATGCTCAACTGGAACCTCTGGAAAAAGGCGTTTCATAACCGGTCGAAGAATACGTGCAAATGTATTAATCAGACCAGATTCAGAGGCAATCCCCATAATTCCTAACCAAAGTGCCATAATTCCGGTTAAGCCAAGCGCTACTTCAAACCCAAGCTTCGCTGAGTCGGTTACAGCATGAACCACCTGATCAAGCCGCCCTTGAATAAAACCTACGATTACCGATAAAAATATCATGCCTAGCCAAATGGCATTTAACATTTAAATCCTCCAAGAAAGAATGGATAGGGGAACGTCTCTAACTTTCGCCAAAAAAAATTTCGTCTATACTATTGCACTCTATCCACAGGTTTTTTTCATTATGAAACTAATAATTTTTATAAAACAACTCCCAATTGCTATTATACTTTTATTAAGCAGCGGTTTGCTTGCGGCAAATAGCGTCGATCCTGAACAAAAAGCCGATAAAATAATTGAACAATTGTATCATAGGCTTAAACAGAAACCGATCAATAACATGCCGGCTCGAATTGAAGCCTTTAGTGCCCTACTCTTGGGGAAACCTTACCTGTTAACCGCATTAGGAGAGGGAAAAAATGGTGAATTTGATCAGTTCCCTTTATATCGTTTAGATGCGTTTGATTGTGAAACTTATGTAGACACGGTTTTAGCGCTTGCTTTGGCCAATAACTTAAATTCGTTTAAACAATGCATTCAAAAAATTCGCTACCACGATGGTCAAGTCAACTTCGCCCACCGCAATCATTTCGCCAGTCGCGATTGGAACCGAAATAATCAATCTCAGTCTTATACTAAAGATATCACGACCACTTTTACTGATGAGAAAAACAAACCCGTAGCTAAGCGGGCCAAAACCATCATCGACAAACCTTCGTGGTATCAGCATTTTACACGTTCCAAAATTCGAATTAACGGTTTAAGCGAAGAACAAAAGCAGCAGAAATTAGCTGAGTTAAAACAAATAGGTAGTAAGCTGGAAGTAGCGGAAACAGAAATTCCTTACCTTCCTTTAAGTGAGTTATTTAATGAAAAAGGCGAGCCGAATCATTATTTATTCAAGCAAATTCCCAACGCCTCAATCATTGAAATTATTCGACCCAGCTGGGATCTTCGTAAACAAATCGGAACACGTTTACACGTTTCCCATCTTGGATTTGGGATATGGGTTAACGATACGTTAATGTATCGCGAAGCTTCATCGATTCATCAAAAAACGGTTGACGTTCCTCTTGTAGATTATTTACGAAACACATTAAAGAGCCCCACTATAAAAGGCATTAATGTGCAGATAGTGGTCCCGAAGCAAGTACTTGGCGAACATTGTGAGGTTCATCCTGAAAAAGATACGCATTAAATTATGTTGTACGTGCCGATCGCAATGGTGCGGTTATAAGGCAACTGATAAAACTCAATATTCAAATTAGCTGAGTAGTTTCTAACCAGGAACGCAAATAATTTTTCTTGCCAGTAAAACCACAAAGTGTCTTTCTTTTTACTGGCAACGACGTTTGGTATTTCTAATAAATAGGTTGCAGCCTCGATATTGACTTCAAAAGGTAATAATTTTCGCTCGTTAGCAACATATAAGGCCTGCGGAATTGAAATGGTGTCCATGAAGCCATAATGTAGCGTTAATTCACAGACATTTTCCTTGGGACAATGCATCTCAAACCGATCCGTGGAGGAGACATAAGGAATATTTTCTACCTTATAATTGACGATCAAAATATACTCTGGCAGTGTGCGCACCAACTTTAAAAAGTGTAAAAAACTCCCACCACTTCTATCATACACATCGGTAATAAAAATAGCGGTTGTATCGGGCAGGTGGTGAAGACTTTTGTAATCAAATTGTTTTAAGATTTTCGTGTATTCTTCTTTTTTAATATAATATTCTTCTTGAAGATACTGCCGGCCTTGATACCAGGTGTACATAATAAATGCACAAATCATGGCAAACACCACCGGAACCCATCCGCCCGTCATTATTTTTTGAATATTAGCCCCTAAGAAAGCAAAATCTATGATACCAAAGAAACTAAACATCAATATTAAATTTAACGGATGCCAATGCCATTTTTTGATGGCTAAATAAATGATCAGCATGCTGGTCATGATCATGTCTAAGTTGACTGCAATACCATAGGCATGGGCCAATGCATTTGAACTTTTAAAGGTGAGGATTAAGAACAGTGTACCCAATGCCAAAATTAGATTCATTTGTGGGATATAAATTTGCCCCCGCTTGGACTTGGAGGTTTGAATAATAGGCAGATGAGGATAAAGGCCTAACAGTACTGCTTGCCTTGTTAGTGAAAACACAGCCGAAATAACCGCCTGTGACGCAATAATCGTAGCAACTGTGGCAATAACTAATAAAGGAAACGAAAACCATTTTGGAGCAAGCATGTAAAAAGGATTAACGATTGCGTCAGGGTGGTTTAGAAGGTAAGCCCCCTGGCCGAAGTAATTCAACAGCAGTCCAGGCAATGCAATGGTAAACCAACTCACGCGAATCGGAGTCTTACCAAAATGCCCCAAATCAGCATAAAGCGCTTCGCCTCCGGTCACCACCAGAAAAATGCCGCCTAACAGTGCGTAACCAGTCCATCCATTGACCACAAAAAAATGATACGCATATAAAGGGCTGACCGCTTTTAATACCACAGGATTTTGAATGATATGAACAAACCCTAAAATTCCTATAGTCACGAACCAAATAAAAATAATTGGTCCAAAAATGAATCCGATTTTAGCGGTGCCATAAGATTGAACTGAAAATAATCCGATTAAAATAAGAATGGTGAGTGGAATGACCCAGTTCGATAGTGAAGGAACGATAATATTTAATCCTTCAATAGCACTGATAACCGAAATAGCGGGCGTTAACATCCCATCTCCGAGCATGAGACCTGCCCCAAAAATTCCCAGAACAAATAATATTCTGGCCTTATCACCCATGTGACGTTTTACCAGTGCCAATAAAGCGAGGATCCCACCCTCTCCATCGTTGTCTGCACGGAACAAAATGACTAAGTATTTTAAAGAAATGACCAGGATGAAGGACCAAAAAATTAGCGATAAAACCCCTAGTACATCGACTAAATTAATGGGAAGTCCATAAAGCGATTCCCTCATAGCGTATAAGGGACTCGTTCCGATATCTCCATAGACCACTCCCAACGCCGCTAGGGACATAGTAAAAAGTGTCGGATTTGTCTCAGACATTCGTTCACTCAAATTAAGATATCCTTTAAAAATCAACTATTAAATCCTAGCCAAAGGATATCAGTGGTCAGTTTGCAAATCAATCTGACGGTAAATACCGGGTGCGATTTTAAGTGCGGTTAAATCTGTTTCACCTCGCCCGCTTGCGGGAAAGGTCGACTGAGCGTCGATTTTTTCTTAGTGTAATTTGTAATGACTCTTTCATTGTGCGCCCTTAATATTTAATGCTTCGCGAGCGTCGAATTGTTATTATTGATCAATTCTTTTAATTGGTCGGGGTGCTTTTTAAGAAGAGTTAAGAGAAGACTTAACGGTCTTGGGATTGCGTTTACACCCTTTTCGTATCGATTAAAGGCATTGATACCACCACCAAAAAGGGTGCTTGCTTCTTTTTGATTTAAATGCAATTTCTTGCGGATCTCTTTTATTTCGCTTGGCGGCAAAAGCCCATCTATTTTTGCTTTTTCTTCCTGAATATTGGTAAGGACGGATTTATCATCGTCAGCACTAATAATACCTTCACCACAGGCACCACACCACTCTGCAGGTTGATCGATATAAAACGTATGACCTTTGTATGTGTAAGGCACATTTTTTATATCATGCTTTAAGGCTTTTTCGCCACAAATAGGGCATGTATGTTTTGTCATCTTACTTCTCCTTAAAAGAGAGAATTAGCTCCCCGCGTGTACCAACCTGAAACTTAATATATAACTCCACACCATTAAAACGTGATTTATAGACATCCTGCCATGCGCTAAATCCAGTGTGTATTGGTAACATGGATTTATAAAAATTCCGTGTTGTAAGCGCCTGAATAGCATCCACCACATCTTTGTTAGTAAATCCCAAGCTAATTTGACCTTGTTTGGCAGAGTAGGTCATGTTCAGCTTATCTTCTTTGTTAAACACTTTCTTAATTGTTTCTAAAGAATAGCTAGGTAGCCTCTTTTCGGTCATGGTTATCCTTTTGATAACCTTTAAGGTTATTATAGCAAGTATTCAAATAACCCCAAAGGTTTTTTTATTTCGGCTTAACTGCTTTTTCTAGAATTATGGTTTAGGTTAAACTTTCTTCTAATTTTAATGGCTTAAACAGCAACAATTCAAACGCATCAAGGCTTGATTTGCCACCTATCAATAACTGAACGGTTTTGGAGCGACCCTCATGGTTTAATGTCCACTGTAAGCGATACCCTTGTTCATGCTTTAATTTGCTCGCGGCTGAATGCAGGAGATGGAAGAACCCCCATGGGCCGATAAATTCTTTGCTCATTAACATGGTATTATTAGATTGAGTGATACGAATGAATGATTCGTGATCGATGGCGTCGCTAGATGGCCACTTAAACGTTACCCATTCCTGAGGTCCATTATGATAAGGAAAAGATTGACCATTACTCACAAAAAGGATTTCTTTTACACCTGCTGAGGGAATAGGGTAGACCAGGAAACGAAGCGCTAAATCGCCTTGACCTTGAGGAAATAAAGATTGTGTCAGCTGCTCAATGATTTCAATATTTCTTAAGAAAGGCTTTGAAAATGGAATAGACACCCCCAGCCACTGTTTTGCAATATAATGCCCTCCTTCACGGTGTAACATTGTTTGCAAGCGCTGTTTAAACTCGGTCACTATTCCTTGGTCTGGGCGGAAAAAATTAATAAAGAGACCTAAATTCGCATCTTGTCCTGAGTGACTAAAAGGAAAGCTCGTGGCTAATTGCTCTTTAAAGGGCGTAAGCACGGTTTTCTTCCATTCACTCTGCAATCCCCGCAAAGATTCATAAACTAAGGCACGATAACACTCTTGTACCGGCGATATGAGTATATTTTTCAATACTCGACGTTCAGGAAGATTACTTACTCGATTCATCAATTGCTCAATTAAAATTGAAGTGTTATACAATTCCGTCTCTTGTCCTTCTCCACCCAATAAACGAGCTACATATTTTTCAGCGGCTTGGCTCAATTCTGGACCAATGGATAACCGTTCTGTCTCTTGCTGTAACTTCTCCAACTGTTTTAAATATTGCCCTAGAATAGGATTGGAAGTCATATTGGTTCGGGTAACCTCAAACCAAAACATCATTTTAGTTTTAATAGAAGACGGTAATGCGCTTATGTCTGTTTCTGGCAAAAATGAATTAAGTGCAAAATTTGCATTAATGGTTTGGAATAAGTGAACAATGGAACCCGTTTCCTGCTCTAACATACTAAGCTGTAGCGCTGCTTCGTCATAACTCTTAAAAGGGATTATTTTGAGCGAGGTTAGAAAGTTCATCCAATGCTTTATATACTGTTGAAAGTAAAGGGTGTGCAATTCATTTATTAATTGCTCTGCGGATCTTTTATCATTTAAAGACTGTATTGGTGATGTGGCCATAACCAGTTGATTTAAGGGAGCATGAATCACCCAATCGTGCTTTGCATCCCTACGGGCATGATCAACGATAGAACGTCTTACCGCCTTATCAAAGGCATCACGCGAGAAAAATCGTGGTAAGGGATATCCCATCTGCCATAAATGGGCTTCATCGTCACCAAAAACGACGTCTTCTTTGAAATAACCAAGGCTGTTTATAAAATATTGTTCGATCTCAGCATACACATTGCTAACGCCTGATGTCGTTTTCAAGTCATGGCGTGCAAAACCGATTAACTGACGATTATACGTTGCTAATTTTTTCCGCTCATGCGCATCAAGTTGCTTTAAATACTCTAAATAGTTTTGGCTTAAGTGAAAAAGCCTGGATTTCGACATGGCAAGGGTTGACTCAGGGAAGTCCTTTAACCTCTTCCAATTCGTTGCAAACGTTTTGGTTGCAACGTCTAAATCAATTTGTTGTGGAAAATTGAGCATTAAATAGAGCTTGAGCTGGGTATAATAACTTCCCCGCATCGCAAAACGATCTTCATCACTAGCGTTTACCCATTGTTCATGAAATGCCTGCAACTCCTTGGCTAAATGTTGTTTAATCGACCTGTAAACCAAATGTAATCCTTGTGCCAAAATTTGATCATAGGGATCAAGTTGGCTTTTGACTTGGTTTATTCCCAAGGTTTTATACCAAGTATTTGATTCTTTGAAGTGGCGCAAATCATAGATATGCTGGGCAATGGGATATAACATGGTTAGATCAAATGAATGCATAGGATGATCAAGCGCTTGCAGTCCTGATTGTGCTATCGCTTTACCACGATGAAGCAGTGTTGCATGGGTTAAATACGCTGAAACCATCAATCCTAAACTGCTGACAAACATTAAAGTAACCAAGGTGCGTTTTATTCGATAAATCCATTGTTTTCTTTTTTTTTGATGGTTACTTAATTCAACCGGAACGTTGACATTAAACAATTGTTTAGTCATTAAATCATGTGCAAAATAGCCTTGAGACTCTGAGGACTTATGTTGATCCCCGACGAGATAACATCCCGCGAAATTTATTTTCTCTTGATATATGGAATCTTGGCTTAATTCATGAACAAACGCATGCAACGCGTTCGATAAACGCTTGAAATTCAGAGGAAAGCTCAAAAGCTCGGTTGTTTCTATAACGTATGACTGAAGAGAAAGTTGCTTAAAGCATCGGGCATAAATGCCCCCATAAATGGATTCGCCCCATTGCTTAAGCTGCAATGCCCTGCATTTATTTTGATCAAACGTGATGCCAAACACTTGCTTTTTTAAATCAGAGCCTAGTGTTTCAAAGCATGGCCGAAAGCCACCAAGACGATCACACTGGGTTATTACTAAGTGGATAGGGAGTTTTATAGTTAACGCTTTATAAAATTTATCTAATTGACTAAAAACCTTCTTTCTAAGATTACCTTCCTCGAATAAAGTCTGCGCACTTACCACCAATACAATCCCTTTTAACTTGGGTTTAATTTTAGTTTTCTTTAATTCGGTGATAAGCCATGGCCAACGCTCCTCATCATATAAAATTGAACCAGATACATCTATCAATACTCCATCTGAACAGTAGCATTGTTCATAATAGCGCTTGGTGTCTAGGTCTTGGCTTTTAACGTTCTGACTAGAATGTTCCAACGCATGCAGAAGCTTAGTTTTTCCCGATGATGGAGGACCAATCATTAAGTGCCATGGAATATTTGCCTTTGATGCTTTACGTCGGAGGTGTTTTTGCCAGTTGAATGTTTTAATTTCATGCCAGTGGTTTCGGAACACAAGTTCTACATTATGAAGCCAATGAGGTTTACCATATTTGAAGAGATACCATCCTCCATACACCAAACTTGCGACACTACTCAAACCCAAGATAATTCCACCTAAACGAAACAATGATTTCGTTAAAAAACCTAGGATTATCAAAAAAAAGAGCAACACTAGGCTAAAGAGGATTAATTTTTTTTGGGGCTTCATTCCTTTAATAAGTTGGACATAATATTTCATTCTATTCCTTTGAGAATTCAAATTTTAACGATTTAGCAATGGCCTGTTGATAATTATGGATTGGTGTACGGGCTTGGTGGGCTTGATAATGAATAACTCCCACAAGAATCAAATAGAGAAAACCTAAAGTCGTTAGTCCCCAAAGACTAAATATCAGGAGCTTAGATTTAGACGGTTTAGGTTCTTTAAAGGATAAGGTTTCATCTCTAAATAGGACGTCTAACACTGGATAATGACGTATGTGTTCAATTTGTGTTTTGAGCGCTTGTTTTAATTGGATTAATTCAAACTTGTCTTTTGTTTGATATTGACCTTCAAAACCCAACTCAAGACAAAAGTAGTAAATTTCCAGACAGTCTATAAATCGTTCAGCTTGCAGTCTTAAATGATTAAGTTTGATAAAAAACTGTTGGCCGGCCGTATTTTCGTCAAAATATTCTAGCTGCAGCGGATTCACTAACCAAATCTGACTTGTCGGCCCTTCCTGTCTGATAATCAATTCGTCAATAAAAGCAATTAGGGCGTATTTACAAAGCGCAAGATGTTCTGGTTGTACATTTTTTTCTAGTGCTTGTTGTTCAAATTGATTGAGGGCTTCTTTACATTGACGACGTAACGCTTGTGAATCAAGATATTGCTCCTGTTCCGAGCCAGTTATGGTTCTAATTAGGCCCATTGTTTGATTCAAACCTAGAAATAATACATTCATCGCAAGAAATCCTTGTTCACGAGTAAGAAATGATTTCAAATGGCATAAAAGCCAGATCAGGGCTAACAAACAATGCCAGCTTATTTTCCGATAACACACCATCCCATAACTCGGATTGCTTGTTTAGGACAAAATAATGATAGTTTCGCTTGGTGATTAATTCTTTCATGGGTTTATTTAAATAATGAAAATCAATTCCTTGAGTAAAACTTTGAACAATATCCATCAGTTGTGAGGGGGCTGCAATTTTAACTTGCGCCGTAATTTTCTTAATAAGCCCTTCCGTCATTTCTTCGTGAAAAACCGCCAAACAAAACTGCTTTGCCATGAGTTCGGTTGGGCTTAACTCATTTGATTCGAATCGTGTTTCAGAAATTCTTTGCAAAACAACGTTCAACGTATTAGCAGGCATGACTTGCTTCAGGATGGTAAGAAAACGCTGATTTAATTCGTCGAAAAGATAATGTAAACCGTTTTGATTGTAGGAAGGCAATGGCGACTCAGATAAGGGTTTATCTAAATATCCCCATAACTCTCCAATTAAGGCGATGCATACTTCATACAATTCAAACGGATGTTTGGATGGCAAGGTTTGGAGTTGTGATAAAAGCGCAAAATAGGTCGTTAATGTTTTCGTTAAATTAAAATAAATAAAATTCCGATAATCAAACGAACCTTGTAAATCTTGATGTTTTACCTTTTGAGCATTTAACTGATGAATGTAACGTTGCAATGTGTTTTTAAAGCTAGAAATCCATGAGCTAATATAAGGTGAAGCACCAAGTCGTAATAATGGTGGACAATAGCTTTGGCACGTTTTGTAAGATCCTTGAAGTGTATCGTATTCAAGTTCCGCAATTTTGATTCGAACATCATGTTCCAAGCGATCTTCGTTCAGAGTTAAACGAAGATGTTGTTTAGCAACCAACACTTCTCTTGTTCTACTGGAATCATATAGATCAGCTACCCGCTCATACTTCCCCAGCCACGCTGGATGGATTGACGTATTATATCCCGTTAAGCCATCTATCATTTCAGAAGTTGAGAGAGTTATATATACATCAAGTTTTGCAATAGGCTCCTTAGGCAGCTCAATCATTAACGGCTCATCATAAGCATCATCAAAGTCAACCCACCGCCCATCTTCCAATAAGGCCACACAGCGATTGACACGGAATTGCCTTTGCGGCAAAAAGCTCTCATCTACGGTTAGAACAGCAATTCCCCAGTTATAGGAATGTGAGTAATTTTGAATTAATCGCTGCTGATGATGCTGAAAATTATCCCAAAGTTGAAAATGCTGTTGTCCAAGTAGAATTCCTTCCGCCCAAATAACCTTTCGATACGATGGCATCACTGAATCTCCACTGAATTTTGGTTAGCCATAATCACCGTAGGCTTTAGATAGGTTCCCACAGAACCCATTAAGGACTTTAAGGATTTCCATCGCTGTCCTTCAGGATGTCTAAACAGGCCAACAACGGCTAGATATTCCGCTTGTTCCTTAGGGATCATTTTGATCGATTCACGTTCTCCAGGATTCAGTGTGAGTTCTTTTTTCTCCAGCAACGTTGCTCCCAAAACCTGAACATCCTGTTTCCATAATTGTCGAAAGGTGGCTTCTCTAAACAGTGTTGGATCACTTAATTGATAAATTTTAATTCTTACAGGGAGAGACTGACCGGCGTTATCCCGATTTAATTGCTTGGTGGCTGATACCTGCATTCGAATGGGTGGGTGCATTACTGAGGCGCAAGAACACAATAAAATAGATAAAACGCATAGCGTTAGAAAGCGATTTTTCATCTTAAAGACTTCCTTGTTAAGGTTTGAACTTGATTCGTTTTAGTGCATAAACAGGTGATAAACCCATGTTAGGGATTTAAGAGAATTCTGGGGATTAAGGTAGATTTCCATATAAATTTCCTATTGTTTACAAATTCGGTTGGATGAATTTAGGGGCTTTCCTCGTTAAAAAAAGATGTTTAACTCGCCCCAACTAAGAGGTTCGTAAGTTACCATCGCCATTTCTAAATCTCAAGTGCTGATTGCGAAATTTTTTGCAATCCTTAATAATGGTGTGATGAATCGAATACAGGAGTTGAAATGCCATTTTGGATTGATGCCAGACGATTGACCTGCTTGGCTGTCTCCACGGCCTTGTTGTGTGGCTGCTTACAACGCTTCCAGCCACCATACAATAATTTTCGCGATGATCATCGTGGAGTAAAATATACCTTTGCTGGTGCGACTTGGGGGGCTGCCGTTGGTGCAATCGCTGGTTCTATCGTCAGCAGCGCTGGGGCGGGGGCCATCATTGGTGGCGTATCTGGCTCGTTAGCCGCTTATCAGTTAACCCAAAAACCGCAAATCATTAAAGATTTAACGCGATGCGATATGCAATATATCAAATATGGGGATATTGAAACACTGGTCGTTCCCACTGATACCTATTTTTACTTTGACAGTCCTAGAATTAACGATCTTGCTTATCCGGGTTTGAATGCAATCGTTCGGCTACTAAAATTTTATCCTTGCACTCCCATTTATGTGGCCGGATTCACGGATGATGTAGGTTCTAGAGAACATAAACGAAAATTAACACAATCCCGTGCCGAAGCCATGATTACCTTTTTGTGGGCAAATGGAATACAAGCCTATCGGTTACATCCTGAAGGGTATGAAGATAAATATCCTGTGGGCGATAATGACTTGATTCGCGGCAGTGCTTTTAATCGCCGCTTAGAATTGCAATGGCAAGGAGCCCCGAGCACTCAAGCCAAAACCCTTGCATGCATCACTCCAACAAAACGGATGCCCTCTAAATTTGGGCGAACAAAATAGGCAACGCGTTAGATTTGTCTACAGTAAATCGTTTTGCTATCATCGCTTTTCGGCCATAACAAACGATTCTAATGCTGTCCAGGTTTATAGGTGGAATTCTTCTCATTGTAGGTACCTCGATTGGTGGCGGCATGCTAGCTTTGCCTATTGCAAACGCGGCAACGGGCTTTTGGCAATCCTCTCTGTTCTTATTCTTATGCTGGATTGTCATGACCTTGGGGGCATTTTTCATTTTAGAAGTTAATCTATACCTCCCCTCTGGAAAGAATATGGTTTCCATGGCGGCAGCAACGCTTGGCAAACCTGGTTTATTCACGGCTTGGATTAGTTATCTTTTATTACTCTACGCATTATTGTCTGCATACATTTCAGGTGGGGCGGACGTTTTAGGCGGATTATTTAAACTCATTGATATTCACATTGCCCCGTGGATATTAACGGTTCTATTCACGGCTTCATTCGGATTAGTGGTTTACAGCGGCATTCGGAAAGTTGATTTGTTTAATCGCGTTTTAATGTTTGCTAAGTTAGGCGCTTATTTTTTGCTTGTTTTTTTAATTGCTCCCTATGCAAACGTAAAAAACTTTAAAAGCGGTGAACTCCATCACATCACAAGCACCATCATGATATTAATCACGTCATTTGGTTTTGCCATCATTGTTCCAAACCTCCGTGTATACTTTAATGACGACATTAAAGCGTTAAGAAAACTGATATTGTTTGGCTCGTTAATTCCCTTATTTTGCTACATTGCTTGGGATGCCGTAATTATGGGGACTTTGCCTTCTCAGGGTGAGCAAGGCCTTGCCAGTTTAATGCAAGACCCCCATGCTACCAGTACATTAGCTCGTATGCTCTCAACCACCGTAGATAACGACATCATCAGCTCTACATTTAATTTTTTCACATCCATCTGTATGTTAACGGCATTTCTAGGCGTCTCTTTATGTTTGATCAGCTTTTTAGGAGATGGCTTGAAATTAGCTCAGAAAGGTAAAGAAGGGCTTGGTTTATTTTTATTAACTTTTTTGCCGCCATTACTCATTGTAATTTATTACCCCGGGGCGTATATTCAAGCGTTAAACTACGCAGGTTTTTTATGCGTGATATTATTATTGCTTTTACCTGCCCTGATGTCTTTTTTCGGTCGAAAGCATTTTAACCCTGGCTTTGTCGTTCCTGGTGGCAAAATTACCCAGCTTTTGGTTATAGTAAGTTCCTTTATTTTGATTCTCATGGCCATGTAACCAAGATAGGATTGACGCAATATGGGTTTTTATTGTATCATGCTGTATAATTTTTGAACTGTTGAATATCTGTGCTGAACTCTAAAACTATTGGCGGTATCCTACTTATTATTGGCACCTCAATCGGCGGGGGCATGCTTGCGCTTCCGGTTTCCACGGCAGCAACGGGCATGACCAACTCTATTTTTTTCTTATTCACCTGCTGGCTCATTATGACCGCAGGAGCGTTATTAATTTTAGAAGTAAACTTAAGACTTCCTGCTGGCAGTAATATGGTCTCCATGGCTCGTGAAACCCTTGGTTTGCCTGGCCAAATTATTGCCTGGGTTACTTATCTCTTTCTTCTTTATACTTTGCTTGCTGCTTATATCTCTGGTGGCAGTGATGTATTAAATGCGCTATTACAGAGTGCGCATCTCAATCTTCCTACATGGATTACCTCCGTGACTTACACACTTATATTCAGTTTGGTTATTTACCACGGGATTCGAGCGGTAGATTATGTGAATCGTGGACTCATGATTGGAAAACTAGGGGTCTATTTACTCTTGATAGTGATTATCAGTCCTCATGTTCATCCAGCGTCCTGGCAAGGTGGTTCGCTGTCTGCAATAACAAGCAGTTTAATGATTCTGGTCTCCTCATTTGGTTTTGCTTCCATCGTACCTAGCCTCAGAGAATATTTTAATGACGACATCCCTGCCTTACGTAAAGTCATCATCTACGGGTCACTTATTCCCTTAGTGTGTTATATCGTATGGGAAGCGGTCATTATGGGTGTTGTGGAGCGCAATGGAAGCCATGGGCTCATTGCATTGATGCAAAGTGATCATGCAACCAGCGGATTAACCCAAGCCCTAAGCGATTCACTACACAGCAGTTGGATTACTGCTTTTTTTAGTTTTTTTACTTCCATTTGCATGGTTACTGCCTTATTAGGCGTTTCTCTTGGTTTATTTGACTTTCTTGCTGATGGATTAAAACTTAAAAAAGGCGGATTTCAAGGCAAGTTAACGCTTGCCTTAACCTTTATTCCTCCACTTGTTGTGGTACTAATTAACCCAGGAATATACTTAAAAGCGTTTAACTACGCTGGTGTTTGCTGTGTGTTATTGTTGTTGTTGCTTCCAGTGGTTATGGCCTGGCGCGGAAGAAAAAAAAGTGATAATTCTCTTATTTTTATTCCTGGAGGAAATTTTGCTCTAACTGTAATCGGATGTACCGCAGCTATCTTATTAATTGTTGCTTGGCAATATGGATAAATTTCTAACGGGCTCAGCGAGTTCCTATATATGAAAACTCGACCTTTTTTAAAATGGGCGGGGAATAAATATCGCTGTCTAGATGCTATTTTAAGTGTTCTACCAAAAGCCAATAGGTTGATTGAACCCTTTGCTGGCTCAGCTGCAGTATTCCTCAATGCAAATTATAACGAATATCTTCTAGCCGAAGAAAATGGTGATTTAATTGCACTCTATACTCACCTCCAGAAAGAAGGTTCTGCATTTATAAATTATTGTAAGCAGCTATTCACCCCCGAAAATAATGAGAAAAAACGATATTACTTCTTGCGTCAACAGTTTAATGAATGCAGCGACTCTCGCCAGCGCGCAGCATTATTCTTGTACTTAAATCGTCATGGTTATAATGGGTTGTGTCGCTATAATTTAAAGGGTGTTTATAACGTTCCATTTGGACGCTACCTAAAACCTTATTTTCCGTTACAGGAAATGGAGCATTTTTTTTATAAAAGTCAGCAGGCAAGATTTATCCATCGCGATTTTCGCGACACCTTTACGCTTGCCAAACCAGGGGATATTGTGTATTGCGACCCCCCTTATGCACCTTTAAACCAAGGCAGTAATTTTACCTCTTATGTTGGAGAGCAGTTTGGGGAGTATGAGCAGATCACTCTTGCGAAACTTGCCGAGAACAGTGCTGAATTAGGGGTTACCGTTATCATTTCAAATCACGATACAGAGTTTACACGTCATCATTATCGCCACGGCGAAATCAAATCATTTCCAGTAAGGCGCTCGATAAGCTGCAAAAGCAACCAGCGGTTGAACGTAAATGAATTGTTGGCAATATTTCGCTAAACAATTGCGGTGTGACGATCTTTTAAAAAGAAGGCCACTACCATGACCATCAATAACGATAAGGGCAGGATGGACAAGGCCACCTGATAATCAATGACGGTGTAAATATGCTCACCGTTAATCATTTTACCATCCCCAAAGGTATCTAATAATTTACCAACCAACGGTTGAAAAATAACCCCCCCTAGGGTCACAATCATATTGGTCGCAGCAAACACCGTACCAGTCAACTTTGCTCCACTGTTTTCCTTAGCCATGATAAAAGCAATAATTTCCGTTGAACTGAATAGACCATATAAGAACATTAAGGCATTTAAACTAACATACGAAAGCCCAGGACAATATAAAATAATACTGATGCAAACCAATGACATCACAGCACCAACAACCAAGGATAATACTCTTCGCCCGCTTATATCAGAGATCAACCCAGCCACCGGGGCTCCAACAGCCCACCCTAAGAATAATGCGGAAATTGTTTTCGCAGCTTGGACTTTAGTTAAGTTATGGGCTTGTTCTAAATAAGTCTTACCCCAAAGCTCACCAAAAACAGACAGTGAGGTATATAAACAAGCCGCCGCAAATCCAATTAGCCAAACCTCTCCTGAAGTCAAAACCTTAACAACGTCTCTGCAAAACTCTGGCCAAGGTAAACTTTTTACTTGCCGTGCTCCAGGGCCATCACGAACGATAAAAAAGATAAATACAGAAAGTATGGCGCCAAATATAACCATAGAAAACAACACTGGCTGTAACCCAACATTAATGGCCATTTCCGTAAGTTTCACTTCACCATAAACAAGGCCAAGCATCCCTAACGTCGTAATTAAGCCCGCAACCAGTGAAAAATACTTGCGTGGCAACCAATAGGTTGCAAGCGATAAAACGCCAACAAACGCAAACGAAGATCCAAAACCAACTAAAAACCGACCACATCCTGCAATCATCATCGAAGAGGAAAAAGTAAACATAAACGAGCCAAGCGTACAGCTTAAACAGGCAAAGGTTAGTAGTCGACGCGGACCAAATCGATCCATTAATAGACCGACGGGTAATTGCATGGGCGAGTAGGCAAAATAGTAAAAAGCAGATAACTGACCAAAAGTTGATGCCGAAATATGCCCAAACGCCGCGCTCAATTCACTTTGCAAGGCGCCAGGAATGATACGTAAAAGAAATTCGTAGCAATAAAAAATTGCTCCAATCGTACAAACCAAGTAACCAAAGGATAATTTAAATCCGGTAAGTTTATTGTCTAGTATTTGCGTCTGAGGATGCATAAGTTTCTCTTAAAAACAGAGTCAGTATCGCTGCGATTAAAATCCCAAGAGGAATAATAGACATGGCAAACCGATAATCGTCAGCCGTATAAAATTGGTTCATTTTATCTAGGAGCAACCCTTCGGTTGGAACGGATATCATATGTTGATGTGAGCTCCAATCCAATAATGCGCCAACTAAAGGTTGCAAGAACATGGCGCCAATCATAACAATCATATTGGTCATGGCAATAGCCGTTCCTGCCGCTTCTTTTGCGCTTAATTCTCTTCCAACTGCAAACACAATCGCCTGAGCACTATATAAAATTCCAAGTAATAACATCAAAAAATACAAAGTATAGTAGTTAATGTTTGGCATATAGATTATTAGCATCATAATCAAAGCAGCGCCACTTGCACCAATCATCATGGGTGGTTTTCGTCGATGCAGTCTATCCGATATATACCCCATAAGAGGTGCTCCAATTGTAAATCCTAAAAATAACAGCGAGTTTGCAAAATGGGCTTCCGTTTCTGACATACCATACGCGTGTCGTAAATAAGGAATCCCCCATAGTTCAGCGAATACGGTGGTAGGTAAATAGACAAGACAACCATAAAACCCATTTATCCAAATCTGACCATTTTTAGCGATATTCCCAAGATCAATCATATTCTTTTTAAAGCTGTCTAGGGTCTCTCTTTTTTGGGTTTTACGTTTATTATCCTTTATTCCAAACCACAACACGATCGTCAAACCTAAACCAAAGAATCCTGTGATATAAACCGTAGGTTGCCAACCAAAATTAAATACCATAGCTCCCAAAATATTATCACCAATCATTGCGCCAATTGTACCCAATGCGGCCGCCATGCCAGCTACCATGGCAAGTTTATCTTCAGGAAGCCATATTGTTGCTAATTTTAACACTCCTACGAACGCAAAAGAAGAGCCTAGACCAACTAAAAAACGTCCAGAAGCGGCAACACTGAATACTGTAGTGCCTGCAAACAAAAAGGTTCCAAATACGCATAATAGGCACGCTAGCGTCAATAAACGACGAGGACCATAACGATCCATTAAAACACCAACCGGTAATTGCATTGGAACGTAGGCGTAATAATAAAACGCCGATAAAAATCCAAAGCCACTGGCAGACAAGTTAAAATGGTTCCTAAGCTGGGGTTCCATCACGCTGGGTGCGATGCGCAAAAAATATTCATACGCATAATAAATGGCACCAAGCGTGCATATCAGCCATGCGATGATGTGATAATTTTTATTCTTATTGCTAGACAAAACATTCTCCTTAACTGATTGGGTTAAGTATACGTTTTAATTTGACACTATAAGACGTCTTTACGGCTAACACCACTTGCAATGGCGGCATTAGCAACAGCCTGGGATACTCGTTCGCGAAGACGGGGATCAATAGGCTTCGGAATAATATAATTTGGGCCAAATTCCCAGTCCTTAACGCCAGGATAATTCTCTTTTACCTCTTCAGGAACAGGTTCATGAACCAGTTGGCGTATCGCTTCAACCGCTGCAATTTGCATCGCCTGATTGATACGTGTTGCACGAACATCCAACGCGCCCCGGAAAATATAGGGAAAACATAGAACGTTATTCACCTGGTTGGGATAATCACTACGTCCCGTTGCAATAATCAAGTCATCGCATATTTTCAAAGCCAGTTCAGGTCGAATTTCTGGGTTTGGGTTCGACAGAGCAAAAATCACAGGTTTAGGGGCCATTAATTTCAACAAATCAGCATTCAAAAGATCTGGCTTGGCTACCCCAATAAAAACGTCTGCATCAACCAAGGCGTCCGCTAATGTACGTCGATCGGTGGCGCGAGCAAAAGCATATTTATAGGCATTCAAATCATCCCTGCCTGTGTGAATCACCCCTTTGCTGTCTAACAGAAGCATTTTATTTTTATCGGCGCCTAGCGCCACCAGCAAGCGCATAGAAGCAATGCCTGCAGCACCGGCACCAATACAAACGATTCTTACCTCAGAAAGCGATTTATTTTGTAGTTCTAACGCATTTAAAAGGCCTGCTGCCACTACAATTGCTGTACCGTGCTGATCATCATGAAACACAGGAATGTTCACTTGTTCAGTCAATGCTTGCTCAATTTCAAAACATTCAGGCGCTTTAATATCTTCTAAATTGATGCCGCCAAACGTTGGAGCAATATTGCGCGCTGTTGAAATAAATTCCTGAGAATCTTCGGCTTGTATTTCAATATCAAATACATCAATGCCAGCAAAGCGTTTAAACAATACGGCTTTCCCTTCCATCACGGGCTTACTTGCTAAAGGACCCACATTGCCAAGCCCTAATACTGCTGTACCATTTGTCATAACAGCGATCAAGTTGCCTTTGGAAGTAAAACGATAGGCATTCTCTTGATTCTCGGCGATCGCTAATACAGGCTCAGCAACTCCCGGGGTATAAGCCAAGGATAAGTCATCCTGAGAATTTGTTGATTTCGTTATACGTACTTCGAGTTTGCCGGGGACGGGAAACTCATGGTAATCAAGTGCTCGCTTGGTTAATACATCTTTATCCAACTCATTACTCTCTATAATTTTAGAATTGCAGAAGTTGGGAAATTATATCATATTCTCAAAATCTCACTCTGATTTCTGATACCATGAAATATATCTGCAAAAAAAAGGCGCATCACAAATGCGCCCGGTTTCATTCATTTAACTATCTAAATGAATTTATCGCAATCAAATTATTCCTTTTCTTGCGCATTGCTTCCACGTGTCTTATATCGATCACGGAACTTCTGCACACGGCCTCCAGTATCAACCAGTTTTTGCTTACCGGTATAAAAAGGATGGCACTGAGCACAGACTTCAATGCTTAAATCATGACATAAGGTGGAGCGTGTTTCAAATGTACTGCCACAGCTGCAGGTCACATGGATGGTCTCGTACTCAGGATGAATTGAAGCTTTCATATTACCACTCTCTTAAAATTCCAAAACGGGCATCGCCACCTGATCATTTGCCAGGCACCATGCTCTAAAATAAAAATGACGTGCAACAATATCAGATTTAATCTATTAAATCAATCGAGATCAAGATTTACCCATATCGGAGCATGGTCTGATGGGCGTTCATTTTTTCTGGGAAGAATGTCTATTTCACAAGCTGTGCTGCGACTTTGTAGTTCGTTACTGAGGAGGATGTGATCAATTCGTAATCCGCGATTACGGCGAAATCCAGCCTGACGATAATCCCACCAACTGAATGCCTGCTCGTTGGGATGGAGGACTCGAAAACTATCATTTAATCCAAGGCCCATAATCCTTGCTAACGCTTCGCGTTCAGGAGGGCTAACCAACACAGAACCTTCCCATGCTTTGGGATCATGCACATCTTTATCTTCAGGAGCAATGTTAAAGTCGCCAACCACTGCCAAAGCAGGGTACTTAGCTAATTCTTCTTTTAGAAATTCTGTCACTTGCTCCAACCAATGAAGCTTATAAGCATATTTTTCTGAACCCACTTCACTGCCATTAGGCACATATAAGTTAATCAAACGTAAGCCACTAATGGATGCGGTTAGGATACGTCGTTGCGGGTCATCCAAATGAGGAATATCCATCATAACTGCTTCCATTGGGTGACGACTAATGATCGCCACGCCATTGTACGTTTTTTGACCTGAGTAAACGACATGGTATCCAAGGTCTGTAAATCGCCCTACTGGAAAATTTTCATCCAGTAATTTAGTTTCCTGAACGGCTAAAATATCGATATTAGAGACACTCAACCAGTTTACGACTTGTTCTAACCGTACTTTTAAAGAATTTACATTCCAGCTCGCTAGTTTAAGCACACCAGTCTCCTTTGTATTCAATTAATAAGGGAGCATGATCTGAAAAACGTTCTTCTTTGTATATCTCGCTACCAACAATATGCTCTGCAATGTTAGGCGTGACAACCTGATAATCAATTCGCCATCCAACATTTTTGGCCCAGGCCTGGCCTCTATTTGACCACCAGGTGTATTGCTCTTCCTGCTGGTTATGAATGCGAAAAGCATCCACAAATCCTAAAGCACTAAATAATTCATCCATCCAAGCCCGCTCTTCTGGCAAAAAGCCAGAATTTTTTCGATTTCCTCGCCAATTTTTAAGATCTATTTCTTTATGAGCAATGTTGTAATCCCCACAAATGATGAGCTCACGCCCTTGTTCTTTT
Organism: Legionella yabuuchiae; assembly: GCF_900640115.1. Taxonomy (GTDB): domain Bacteria; phylum Pseudomonadota; class Gammaproteobacteria; order Legionellales; family Legionellaceae; genus Legionella_A; species Legionella_A yabuuchiae. The sequence goes on along the minus strand of NZ_CAAAIW010000024.1, from coordinate 25,757 downwards.
AACGTTCTGAAATGGTTTTTAAAAAAATCTAGACATTCGTATTTTACAGCTTGCCGCAAATCTCCACTGGTTCCTGAAGGCAGGTAGAGTGATATAATGCTTAATCCAGGATAATCGAACTGAAGATATCTTCCTTCGGAATCACATGTCTCAAAGCCCGTGCCTTTAATAATCTGTAGGGGCTTTTGACGTGCATACAATGCCACACCACTGTATCCTTTTTTTTCTGCATCGAAATAATCGCAATAATAACCCTCAGGAAAAAAAAGTGATTCAGGCGTTAGTTGTTCGACTTGTGCTTTTGTCTCTTGAATGCACACAACGTCTGCTTGCTGCTTGGCCAACCAATCATAAAAACCCTTTCGAGCGGCAGAACGGATGCCATTGGCATTAAAGCTAATTACTTTCACAACATTCACCTAACGTATTTTTAAAGCAACTTTGGCTACGCGCTCCCCTAAGTGTTTAGCCAATGAAATTTCATCTTCCGTAACCGGTTTATCATTATTCACACCTGCAACATGCGTAACGCCATAAGGTGTACCGCCTGACTCGGTCACGTTCAAGGACTGTTCAGTATAAGGAAGACCAACCATTATCATCCCTTGATGCAATAGGGGTAGCATCATCGTAATTAATGTGGTTTCCTGGCCTCCATGCATCGATGCAGAAGAAGAAAACACACATGCAGGTTTGTCGACTAAATCGCCTGATAACCATAAAGCGCTTGTAGTATCAAGAAAATACTTCATGGGGGATGCCATATTACCAAAACGCGTAGGACTTCCTAAGGCAAGACCTGCACAATATTGTAAATCTTCTAGGGTCACATAAGGTGCACCACTATCAGGAATTGGTTTATCTACCGCTTCAATCGTAGTCGACACTGGAGGAACGGTACGAATCCTCGCTTCGATTCCATCCACGCGTTCAACCCCACGTGCTATATATTGGGCAAGTTTCGCGACCGACCCACTGCGGGAATAATATAATACAAGTATATATGGTTTTGCCATAAAATTGCTCTTTCTCATAGAAAAGTGATGATGATAGTCAATCAAAGAAGAAATTAATAGAGTTACTTTCTATCTCTTCAGGTGGAATGGGTATGTATAAAAAAAGCGATGGTGAAAATCCTTAAGCTTCAGCTAGAATGAGGATATACATATCATAAACTTTGGCAAGGCATGAATAATAGGGACTTAATTCATTATTTAAAACGTAAATTTTTTGAAGCAAAGCACTTCGTCGTTTTTGTTGTTAATCACTTTATAGAGGATGATTGTACCTATCGCGCTTCGGCATTAACCTTTACAAGTCTTTTGGCGGTTGTGCCGTTAATGTCAGTTAGTTTTTCTATTTTGTCGATGTTTCCGGTATTTGATAATTTAAGAGAGCCTATCCAGGATTTTATCTTTGAAAATTTTGTTCCAGCAACCGGGAAAGCGATTCAGGAATATCTTTTAATTTTTACTAAACAAGTATCTAAGCTTTCAATGATTGGGGTGGTATTTTTAATTATCAGCGCTCTTTTAGTCATGTATACCATAGAACGTTCGATGAATAAAATTTGGCGAGTAAGTTCCGCTCGCCGAGGATCTTCAGCGTTTTTGCTTTACTGGGGAATTTTATCATTAGGTCCTTTTCTTCTTGGATTAAGTGTCGCTGCGAGCTCTTATATATTTTCCATGCCGTTTACTAGGCAATACCACGCTCCCATTGTGCTCATAGTACTCCTTCCTTCCATTCTTTCCCTGATCGGGTTTACTTTTCTATACGTTGTCGTTCCTAATTGCCGTGTTCAAGTGATGCATGGATTTTCTGGGGCGTTGGTGGCGACCCTCTTATTTGAATCAGCCAAAAAAGGATTTGCCTATTATTTATCACAGTACAATACCTATGAATTACTGTATGGCGCCTTTGCCATCATTCCTATCTTTTTTGTTTGGGTCTACTGGGTGTGGTTAATTACGCTGATAGGTGCTGAAATCAGTTATGCCTTAGCAGTCAATTATGAACGTCGTAAAGGAACACCTGTAGATGGCTTTTCTCAAGCGTTATTATGGCTCCATCAATTGTGGCTAGCGCAACGTGAAGGCAAAAGTGTCACCCTTGATGCGTTGATTAATACTAGCAAGCATCCTTTTGCTGTGGATGTTGGTGATATGGTCGCCAAATTTATTGAACTCAAATTAATCAAAACAACGGAAGATGGCAATTATATTTTAAGCAGGGACTTAGACCATTTAACCTTATATGAATTAATCCAACTTCTGCCCTATCGATTGCCCAATACCGAAGAAATCGTGAAGCGTGATTCACTGCTGGAAAAACATTGGCATCATCTTATTGCAGGGGCAGATAAAGATCTTAAACAGAACCTTGATATTAGCTTAAATCAACTGTTTAAAAAAAGTTTAGTCGTTAACGAATAAAATAGGCGCTATCAAGGTTTACTGATTTAATTAGGTATGGTTTTGCTTTTTTTGTCGCTTGGATGGCCCGGAAACTCAATCCAGGATGATCATGGCATGATCACTCCTGGGTTACGATACTGTTTTCTCTCAATTTACAAGATATAACGCGCTAAGTCTTCATCAGCTACCAGCTTTCCTAAATGCTGATTGACATACGCTTCATCAATCATTACAGAATCCCCTGAACGATCTGTTGCTTCAAAGGAAATGACTTCAAGAAGCCGTTCCATAACCGTATATAACCTACGAGCGCCAATATTTTCAGTCCGTTCGTTTACTTCCCATGAAACTTCCGCAACACGCCGAATTCCTGATTCATTAAAGGATAGCGTTAAACCTTCAGTGTCCATTAATGCAATATATTGCTCTGTTAATGACGCATCAGGTTCGGTTAAGATTCGAACGAAATCCTCTACACTTAAGGCCTCTAATTCAACGCGGATGGGTAAGCGACCTTGTAATTCAGCAATTAAATCTGAAGGCTTGGACACATGAAATGCACCAGACGCAATAAATAAAATATGATCCGATTTAATCATGCCATATTTTGTTGATACCGTCGTTCCTTCCACCAAAGGGAGCAAGTCGCGCTGGACCCCTTCACGAGAGACATCGCCTCCATGGTCGGGCCGCTTGGCTACTTTATCGATTTCATCGATGAACACAATGCCATTTTGTTCCACGTTTTCAATGGCGCGAGCCTTTATATCTTCTTCGTTGATTAACTTGGCTGCTTCTTCTTCCGCGAGCATTTTCATGGCTTTACCAATAGGTAATTTGCGCGTTTTCGTGCGACCCGTGCCGACTTGCTGAAACATGGATTGCAATTGATTCGTCATCTCTTCCATACCAGGAGGCGCCATAATTTCTACACCGACGGGTGAGGCGGCTACATCGATTTCAATTTCAGTCTCATCAAGTTTTCCTTCACGCAGATGCTTACGGAAGGTTTGACGAGTAGTCGATTCTTTTTCATCTTTATTGCTACCTCTCGCGGTAGGCAATAGTGCATCTAAGACTCGCTCTTCAGCCGCATCTTCAGCTAAGGTTTGGACCTTCTTCATAGCCAATTCGCGTTCTTGTTTCACAGCAAAATCAGCTAGATCACGAATAATCGAATCCACGTCACGGCCAACATAGCCAATTTCTGTAAATTTCGTCGCTTCAACCTTAATAAAAGGTGCTTCGGCTAAACGAGCTAAGCGTCTGGCAATTTCTGTTTTGCCAACGCCCGTTGGCCCAATCATTAATATGTTTTTAGGCATGATCTCACTTCGTAAAGCAGGATCCTTAATTTGCATACGACGCCAGCGATTACGAAGCGCAATAGCTACGGCTCGCTTGGCCTCATCTTGGCCAATAATGTGACGATCCAGTTCTTCTACAATCTCCCTGGGTGTCATCATTGATTTTCTGTTGGTCATGAAATTACTCACTGTCTAATTCTTCGATAGATATATTGTGGTTGGTATATATACAAATTTCGCCGGCGATTGTTAATCCTTTTTCAACGATTTCTTTTGCCGACAATTTTGTATTTTCTAATAAAGCTCGAGCAGCAGCCTGAGCAAAAGGGCCGCCTGAACCGATTGCCATTAAATCGTTTTCTGGTTCTATCACATCCCCATTTCCAGTAATGATCAACGAAGCTTTACTGTCGGCAACCACCAGCAGGGCCTCCAGACGACGCAACATTTTATCCGTGCGCCAATCTTTTGCTAATTCTACAGCAGCACGAACCAGGTGACCTTGATGTTTTTCAAGCTTACTCTCAAACCGCTCAAACAACGTGAATGCATCGGCAGTGCCGCCAGCAAAACCAGCGATCACTTTATCTTTATAAAGGCGGCGAACTTTGCGAGCATTACCTTTCATCACCGTATTGCCCAAAGAAACCTGGCCATCTCCGCCAATAACTACTTTTCCACCCCGTCTTACCGACAAAATAGTCGTGCCACGAAATTGTTCCAAAATTTGCCCTCACAACATTCAAAATAGATTAAATGGGGTCAGCTGTATAAAAATCAAGGTTTGATAGAGTTTATTCTCTTTTTTTAATATGCTACAAAAACCTAACGTTCCAATAACCAATCATCGGGGTTAGAATTCTGTGAACGATTTAAATAATCGAGCATCGTTTCAAGGCTTGATACTTACCATTCTAATCATGATGGTGGTCTCACCTATAGCTTGTTCTGAAATCATCGATTCATTAAAGCTTAAAAACGCGCTCATCAAGTACGCTATTCCAAAATATGATTTTAAAGTCGTTCATATCTATCCGCATGACACACAAAGTTTTACTCAAGGCTTACTTTTTGATGAAGACAAGCTTTACGAAAGCCAGGGAATATATGGTCACTCCAAGATCAGCATCAAGGCCTTTCCAACAATGAAGCCTATAAGGCAGCTTAACATCCCTTCGGATTGCTTTAGTGAAGGTATTGCGATTATCAAAAACAATCTTTATCTCCTTACTTATCGTGAACATGAAGGATTTGTGTTTGATAAATCAATGTTAACTTTAAAAGAAAGCTTTCAATTTAACGGTGAAGGATGGGGACTTACTTCGGCAAATAATCAACTGATTATGAGTAATGGCTCGGGAATTCTGACTTATCTATCATCCACGACCTTTAAGCCATTAAAACAAGTAGCCGTTAAAATTCAAGATAAACTCCTTTCTGGATTAAACGAGCTCGAATATGCAAATGATAAAATCTACGCTAATGTTTTACCAACTTCCATTATCCTCATAGTTTCGCCATTATCCGGTCAGGTTGAAAGCTGGCTTGATATTGAATCATTAAAGCCCACGCAAGATTGTCCTTTAAATATTTGTGTTGCTAATGGTATAGCGTACAATCCGAGGCATCAGTCCTTTCTTGTGACGGGAAAGTATTGGCCATCTTTATATGAAATAAAAATTACTTAGAGACAGCGTCTTGAACCCGGCATTGCTTGCAAAGCCCCTTTAATTCAATCACATCTTGTCGTAGTTTGAAGGCATGGGCCTCAGTGAGTGTTAAGACAAGGGCTTGTAATGTTGGATCGTGCATTTCAGTTACTTGCCGGCAATGATCGCAGACCATCAGTACTTCAGAAACCAACTGCTTGTCAGGTTCACAACATAAGGTATAACTTTGAATGGACTCGATTTTGTGAACCACCCCTTGAGAAAGAAAAAAATCCAAGGCTCGGTAAATGGAGGGTGGCTTTGCATTAGGCTTAGATTTTAAAAGCTGTTCTAACACATCATAAGCCTTCATCGGCTTTTCAGCCTGCCAGAGAATAAAAAGTACTTCACGGCGTAAGGAAGTAAGTTTTAAACCGAGCGTTGAAGAAAACTGAGCAAACGATACAGAAGAAATCATGGATTACTAATGAAAGAGATACCATTTGGCAACGGTTTAATGTTTAAATAGTCTGCGATGCTTTGACCAATATCCGCAAAGGTATCACGCCGACCAATGAATCGACTGCTCACTTCGGGGCCAAAAACTAATACAGGAATATGTTCACGAGTATGATCCGATCCAGGCATGGTGGGATCACAACCATGATCTGCTGCAATAACCACGATGTCATTTGGTTTTAAAAGCGCTTCAAGCTCGGGAAGCCGTGCATCAAATTCTTCTAAGGCATGTGCGTATCCAGGGATATCGCGACGATGTCCGTACGAAGAGTCAAAGTCAACAAAGTTAGCAAACACTAAACTGCCTTCAGGCGCGTTTCGCATGGCATTTAAGGTTGCATCAAACAAAGCCATATTGCCATGCGCTTTAATAGTTTGGGTCACGCCTTGATGAGCATAGATATCGGCCACTTTGCCAATGGCAATCACTTCTCTACCGGCTTCTTTCAAATAATCTAACAGGGTTGGATGAGGCGGTGGTGTTGCGTAATCCTTACGGTTTCCAGTTCGAACAAATGATCCTGGCTCACCTGTGAAAGGTCTTGCAATAACTCGACCTACTTGATACGCATCTACTAATTTACGCGCGATTTCGCAAACATGATATAACCGCTCTAAACCAAAATGCTCTTCATGCGCTGCGATTTGAAATACGCTATCAGCAGAGGTATATACGATGGGCTTACCGGTGTTAATATGCTCTTCACCTAATTCTTTAATAATTTCAGTTCCAGAAGCATGTTTCAAACCAAGCACGCCTGGAAGATGCGCTTCTTTTATCAGATCTTCAATTAATTCTGAAGGAAAGCAAGGAATCGTCTCTGGGAAATATCCCCATTCAAATAATACGGGCACACCAGCCAGTTCCCAGTGGCCACTCGGCGTATCTTTACCAAGACTTTGTTCAACGGCATAGCCAAAATAACCTTCTGGCTCTGGTAACTGCGCTAAGTCATAACGTTTTACACCAGTACTTGCCATGGCAGCATGATAAAGCCCTAATCGAGCTAAATTAGGAAGAGCTAATGAACCTTGCCTCAAACCCTCTTTATCACTTTTGCCTTCTTCACATGTTTGATAAATATGCCCAAAGGTATCAGCGCCTTCATCACCGTATTGATCTGCATCATGACTTGCGCCGATGCCAAACGAATCCATTAATAAAATACATACTCGTGAAGCACTCATGCGCTTTTATCCTTGTTGAACTGGCTGGCAATGGGTTTCTTTCAATTTAAATAATGCGACAAACGCAAGAATTAATCCGAATGGAATGAGTAAGGCCGCCGTTTGATAGTCACCAAACGAGTATACCGGCGCACCATTAACCATTTGCATTTCGCCATGCCACATCAAAATTCGGCTAAAGACGTTCTGATAAACAATATATCCTCCTTGAGCCAAAATAGAAATAAGACTTAAGGCGGTCGCTGTCATAGCCGGAGGGCTGCTTTCTGCAACAAGAGCATAGCTTATCACTTGTGCTGCGGTAAAAAATCCTAATAAGAAAAATAAAACCGCCATTAAGCTCACCGAAACGGGGAGGTATAAAATGGCTACAATGGTTATCAAAGAGGCAACAACGCCGCATTTCATGGGCATAACGCGTCGACCAATCTTATCTGAAACCCAACCAATGAGGGGACCACCTAAAATTGCGCCTAAAAACAACATTGAATTCACCATGGCTGCTTGTTCTTTACCAACGCCTAAACGTTGCATCAGATATAAAGACCCCATCATGGCCCCAAACACAGCCACTGCCATATTCATTAAGCTGGTGTATAACGCGGCACGTAACGTCTGCATATTAAAGAATGCGCTTTTAGCAGACGCCATCATACTTTGCGGCAAGGCAACACGTTCATTGTAGTGAATTGGCTTATCTTTTATTCCAAACATCATGAACAACAATAAAACCAACCCTAACCATCCAACGTAAACTAAAGATTCACGCCAACCATGATGCATCACTAATAACGTTAAAGGATATTGTGAAATCATGCCACCAGTCATAGCGATGGTTACGACAACGCCAGTCACCATGGCCATCCGCTGTGACGGAAACCATCGCGAAGCAATACGCATAGGCCCTAGAAAACAAAAAGCGCTGCCAATACCCGTTATGAAGCGACAAAACAAAGCCACGTATAAAGAATGAGAGGATGCCAGTAAAAAAGTACTCAACACACATAAAATCATCGCCACGATAATGGTTTTTTTGGCTGAAAAACGATCCAGTAAGATCCCAGCTACAAACAGGAACAGAACGTTTGAGACATAATAAATGCTGGACAAATAAGCCATCTTGTCGGCCTGAATATGAAAATCTCGCATAATCTCGTCTGCAATGGAGGCAAACATATTACCTTGGATAAATTCATAAAAGAAAAACAATGACGCGGAAAAACAAACCAGCCAAGGCAAAAAAGCCTTTTTGATTTGATGGAATTGATTGTAATCCTCAATCATTTGCTGCATAACGATTCCTCACTTGTAAGGTTTGCAGTAGGTTTCTCGCGTAAACAAAATCGCAACCAATGCAATTAAGGTTGCGATAGGGAACATCCACATGGCATATTGAAAATCAGCTAACGTATAAAGATGGGAGGTTGCATGATGCTTCATTAAGCTGCCAAATAAGACCTGACCAACGCCACCACCGCCCATGATAATCACAGAAGCGATTCCAGTTGCTGCTCCAGTATTCGCAGAGTCGTTACTTTCTGCAATCAGAGGGTATGAGATAATTTGTGTGCTTGTAAAAAATCCTAAAGCAAAAAATAAAATACTTAGTTTTTCCAAGGAAAAAGACATCCCTAAGAATAAGGGAAGTACCGTAATGAGTGTAGCGATTGCTCCAAGTATCATTAAAGGCTTACGCTGCCCCATCGTATCAGATAGCCAACCAACCACCGGACATCCAATGATGCTTCCTATAAAAATCATGCTGACTACGTTACTAGCCACCATGGGAGACAAATGATGTACGACATGCAAATAGCTAACGCCCCACAACGCACAAAGTACCATAATGGGAAGGTTAAGACAGGAGGTATAAAGACCAGCCAACCAATTTTGCGGGTTTACTAAGGATTTTAAAAAATTTGGTGATGCAGTATGTTCAGAAGAAACGGTTTGATGAGTTACATGGTCATATGGGTGATCTTTAACAAAGAATAAGATCCACAGAAATAACAGTGCGCCTAAGCCTCCATCAATTAACAAGGAGTCTCGCCACCCAAATTGCTCATTTAAATAAGCCAGAGGGGTATGGGCCATCATGCCCCCGATAAACGCCATGGTCACCAAACACCCAATCACCAGAGCTTGACGTCTGGGTGGAAACCAGCGAGAGACAAGAACCACACAGGATAAAAAGCAAAATGCGTTCCCGATTCCTGATAAAAAATGATAAAAAGAAGCCATGACGAAGGAGCCGGTTAATGCGAACCCAACCGTGCCGAATACGCAGACAAACATCGCACTCAAAATAACCTTACGCGTGGAAAAGCGATCGAGAATAATGCCCGCAGGAAGTAGAAATAGGATATCTGCCCATAGATAGGTACTGGACATCCAACTTAGTTGTACTGCATCGATATGAAATGATTCCCGCAACGGTTGGTTAATCACGTCAAAGAGATTAAGCTGGAAAAACTCGTAGAAGAAAAATAAACCGGCTGAAAGACAAACCAGCCAAGCCATCCAATCACCACGCGGCAGTGGAACGCGTGAATCAACTGCTAACGAATCTGACAAAACCACTCCATAAAGAGGACTATAAAGTGGCGCAAATTATAACAAAAATTCCTGAGGATTGGTATCCTTTTTGTGCAATTTTTTTGCAGCAGGCGAGATTGTAGTTTACGTGCTTTCAAAATTTTTTTCTTTTTTTGCTATAGTTTAATCTATATTTAAATTTATTCATTTATCCAGGGAGTAAGGACATGGTGATAAAGGTATCGAAGCGCGGTCAAAATGTATTACGCGATCCTATTCTTAATAAAGGAACGGCGTTTAGCGCAAAAGAAAAGGAAGCACTTCATCTGTTAGGGTTGCTCCCTTGTAATACTGAGACTATAGAAGAACAATTATTACGTTGTAGAGATGCTTTTTCCGCCAAGACCACTCCCTTAGAGCAACATATCTACTTAAGAGCACTACAAGATCGCAATGAAGTGCTTTTTTACCGGTTTGTGTTGGATAATCTTGAAGAAATGATGCCAATTATCTATACCCCGGTCGTTGGGGAAGCGTGTCAGTACTTCCATCATATCTATCGCCAACCTAGAGGTTTATTCATCAGTTATCCTGAGCGCGACAAGATGGATGATATATTAAGTGCTGTCGCAAAACTTCGTAAGGTGAGCGCCATTGTTATAACGGATGGTGAACGAATTTTAGGACTAGGCGATCAAGGCGTGGGCGGACTTGGAATTCCTATCGGTAAATTATCACTTTATACGGCTTGTGGAGGCATCAACCCTGCTGAGACGTTACCGATTGTTCTTGATGTTGGAACCAATAATAAAGAACGTTTAGAAGATGTTGAATATTTAGGGTGGCGACACACGCGACTTTCGGGCGAAGAATACTACGACTTCGTGGATCATTTTGTTCAAAGCGTAAAAAAACATTTTCCTCAAGTGTTGCTTCAATTTGAAGATTTCGCTCAACAACATGCTTACCCTTTACTCGACAAATACAAAGATGAACTGTGCACGTTCAATGATGACATACAAGGAACCGCAGCAGTAGCGGTAGCTGGGATTATCGCTGCCACTAAAACCAGTAAAGTCCCGCTTAAAGAACATCGTATTGCACTGTTAGGTGCGGGTTCTGCTGGATGTGGAATCAGTGAGCAATTAGTTCATGCCTTGATGAATCAGGGCTTGAGTGAAGAAGAAGCCCGCGATCGTTTTTATTTAGTGGATAGAAACGGGTTAATTCATGATGGCATGGATAATTTATTACCGTTCCAAAAGCCATTCGCCCGTAAACATGAGGACTTAAAAGACTGGCGTTTACAAAGCTCAGGAGCAATCAGTATTACCGATGTAATTCACAATGCGAAACCCACAATTTTATTGGGGGTTTCTGGTCAGCCCAAGCAATTTACCGAATCTATGATAAAAACCATGGCCGAATATTGTGAACGACCCATTATTTTTCCTTTATCGAATCCAACCTCAAGAGTTGAAGCAACCCCTCATGATTTATTGCACTGGACCAATGGCAAAGCACTGGTGGCAACGGGAAGTCCTTTTGACGCAGTTACAATTCATGGAAAAACCATAGAGATCGCTCAATGCAATAACGCTTATATTTTTCCAGGCGTAGGCTTAGGTGTTGTGGCCGGTAAAGCGAAGCGGGTCACGAACAAGATGATGATGGCCGCAGCCATGGCCTTAAGTGAGTTGGCCCCTGCTAATAAAACAGGTGAAGGAAGATTGCTTCCTGAGTTACATACGATCCGGTCGGTAAGTCGCCACATTGCGAAGGCGGTGATATTACAAGCCATTAAAGAAGGACATGTTGAAAATAAAACCGATGTCGAAATTAAAAAAGCCATTGATGAAACTATGTGGGAGCCAAAATACCAATCTTACATTACCGATTAACCCATAGGAGCGAACCATGATTAATCCTTTAACCTATGACCCAAAGGGTGATAAAAAAAATTCTGATTATTTTAATGAATACCGCATTAAAATATACGAGCGAAGAAAATCGAGCGGATTAGACGATTTATTGGGCGATATGGCAGCTGTGGTCGTGCAAGTTCAAACCGGAGATGCATTAGACTATTTAAAAGAGCTGTATTTAATGACCCCATATCGTTATGCCGCAAGTTACATCAGTGATACGCATAAAATTTATTGCCTAACCAATATTCAAGAAGCCCCAATTTATATTGTTATGGAACCATTAGACCCCAATTTTAAAGACGATATTACGCGGGTTAATAAAATGTATCCTAATGCGCGCGAAAAATATAATGCCCGATACGTGGGTGAGATTTTCAAAACCAAAGACACCAAAGAAACCAAGAAAATCTTAATGTCTCATGATTTTAACTTTCACGATCCTGACATTACTGAAAATAAATTTTATTGCAATCAGCATTTTCAATTTACCCGCATGTCCGATCTGACGTTTAACAGCACTGGCTATACCAGCGACGATCTATTTAATTTTGATTCCCTGGAGTTAGGACAACCTTTTTCCTTAACCGAAACGCAACAAAAAGAATTAGACAAAGTTGATCAATTTACTAAAGACAAGGGGACTAAGCCCCTCATTAAGGGCATTGATCATATGGCCACTCGAATCCTTGCAGGCGAACGTGAAGATGCCATTTTAGAATTTCTCTGCCTTTCAAATTATTATTTCTGGGGCGCTTACAATATTGATGATATGAATTCATCTACGAATGTGAATCGTTGCTTGCACGGAAATGATATTCGTTCTCCTGCGAAAGTATTTACGGCAAACAATACACCGTATATGGTTAATTCGTTTAAAAATTTACCCATGCCAACAGAAAACTTTGTTCGCAATTATGGGCGACGAATGCATCATATCGCAATGGAAGTGGTCGATGGCGATCATCCAAGCGGAGGTAAAAATATTGACTATGTCATCAGTGTTTTACGTGATTCGGCCCATATTGGATTTTTGGCCAAAGTCTTTGGAGCTTGTGGTGATACCCCAGATTTACAACAAATTTTTTCCAAACATTCACCCTTATCCTTACTGATTACCGAGTACGTTGAGCGCTGTCATGGATTCGATGGATTTTTCACCAAAGAAAATGTGGCTGCTCTCACGGAAGCGGCAGGACTTGATGAAACGGTACGTGTTCATCATAAAAAACATGGGGTAGTCGGGGATTAAGTTAAATCTTTTTAATTAGGAAGCTCATCTCTGTGGAGCTCCTAATTAAAAGCCTCATTTATTTCATCCAGAGTTTGATTAATAATACTTAAATTCTTCAATATTCAATAACGCGTTTGTGAATTAACCCAAGGAAGATAACAATGAGCCATGATAAACTTTATCCTGTGCCAGAACAATTTGCCAACCAAGCGTTGATTAACGAAAAACAATACCATCAGCGTTATCAACATTCGATTGAGGATCCAAAGGGATTCTGGGCAGATCAAGCACAAGAATTTATAACCTGGTTCAAACCTTGGTCAGAAGTCTTACAAGGCGGCTTTAACGATTTAAAGGTCAAATGGTTTTTAAATGGGCAACTGAATGCTTGTTATAACTGTCTTGATCGCCATCTTGACCAACGCAAAAATCAAATCGCAATCCTCTGGGAAGGCAATAATCCAAATGAAAGCAAAACCCTCACCTATAACGAGCTTTATCTTGAAGTCTGTAAATTTGCCAATGTATTAAAACATCTTGGCGTTAAGAAAGGCGATCGGGTTTGCATTTATTTGCCGATGATCCCCGAAGCCGCTATTTCTATGCTAGCCTGTGCACGAATTGGCGCGATACATTCTGTGGTCTTTGGCGGCTTTTCTCCAGACTCGTTAAAAACTCGGATTTTAGACGCGCAATGCAAGCTTCTTATTACCGCCGATGAAGCCGTTCGGGGTGAAAAAACCGTTTCACTTAAAGCGAATGCAGATAAGGCCCTGCAAGATTGTCCTGACGTTGAGCATATGATTGTCATTCAACAGACTGGTGGCCAAATCCAATGGAATACAGAAAAAGATATCTGGTATCACGAAGCGATGTCTAAGGTAAGTGATAATTGTCCAGCAGAAACCATGGATTCATCCGATCCTTTATTTATTTTATATACCTCTGGCTCAACAGGGAAACCCAAAGGGGTTTTACATGGCACTGGCGGATACATGGTTTATGCCGCCACAACTTTTAAATACGTCTTTGATTATCATGATGGTGATATTTTTTGGTGTACCGCGGATGTGGGTTGGATTACTGGGCATAGCTATTTAATTTATGGGCCTTTAGCAAGTGGGGCGACGACCTTAATGTTTGAAGGGGTTCCTAATTACCCAACTTATGCCCGCTTTTGGGAAATCATTGATAAACACCAGGTTAATATTTTTTATACCGCTCCAACTGCCATTCGTGCCATACGCCGCGAAGGAGATGCTTTCGTGGAACAAACCCACCGCAACAGCCTTAAATTATTAGGCTCTGTTGGCGAACCGATTAATCCTGATGTTTGGGAATGGTATTTTGAGGTGGTTGGCGAGAAGCGTTGCCCTATTGTGGATACCTGGTGGCAAACTGAAACAGGTGGAATCATGATAACCCCTTTGCCTGGTGCGACTCCGTTAGCGCCCGGATCAGCATCATGGCCATTTTTTGGGGTGATGCCAGAGGTGGTCGATGAACAAGGCAAGCCTGTAGAACCGAATCAACAAGGCAGACTGGTTATTAAACAACCTTGGCCTGGCATGATGCAAACAATTTATGGCGATCATGAGCGTTTTGTCGATGCTTATTTTAAAGAGGTTCCAGGATATTACCTAACTGGGGATGCAGCTTATTACGATGAGCGAGGTTATTTCTGGATTGTTGGGCGCACAGACGATGTGATTAAAGTTTCAGGCCATAGGCTAGGCAGTGAAGAACTTGAAAGCGCATTATTATCTCATCCTGCTGTTTCAGAAGCGGCCGTGGTTGGCATTCCTAATGAAATTACAGGCGAAGAGATTTATGCATTTATAACCACCAAAGCGAACGTAAGCCCTTCTGAATCCTTAAAAGAGGAACTTATTAAAAAAGTGCGCGATGAAATTGGACCGATAGCAAAACCAAAAACTATTCAGTGGGCTCAGGCTTTACCTAAAACACGCTCGGGTAAAATCATGCGGCGTATTCTTCGAAAAATAGCGGAAAATGAATTTGATGAACTTGGCGATACATCCACCTTAGCTGAGCCTGATGTGGTTGAATCGCTTATTTTGGACAGAACAATCCTCTCTAAAGCCACTTAACGAACGATTTAATGAGGGATATACTTAGGCTTGTAGTAAATCACTTTTTTCAATGTGCTTAACCGGAGTATTTCAGCTATTCACTCAAAACTAAAAAAAACAAATTGGTGTGTTATTACTGGTGCGCCTTCCTCTGGAAAAACGACTATTATCAATGCTTTATCTGTGAGAGGATTTCAAACGGCACCAGAGATTGCACGAGCTTACTTAAAACAATTACTGAATGAGGATCCAGAAGCCTTTGATAATTATCGAGGCAAATATATTGTCCAAAATAAAATTTTAGAACTGAAAATGGCTCGGGAAAACCAACTACCGTCTGATGCCTTAATTTTCTTTGATCGAGGGATTCCGGATAGTTTAGCGTATTATCGGTATTATCAGCTTGAAACAGACCAAGTCATGGAAAAGATGCGATTGTATCAATATGCTTATGTGTTTTATTTAGAAGGGCTACCTGTTATTTATGATGAAATACGCCATGAAGATGAAGTCGAAGCTCGCAAAATAGGGGAACATATCTACCAGGCCTATAGGGATTTAGGCTATCAAGTCATCCGCATTCCGCCTGCTCCAGTTGAACAGCGCATAACCTTGATTTTATCTTCTATTTCAACGTCGTGCCTAAACCAAAAATAAATGTATTAAGGAATAATCATGAGGCAAAATGTTTTTGTAAACCGAATTTTGAATATGAAAAAAATCAAATACATCGGTTTAGATATGGATCACACGTTAATACGTTACAAAACAGAAAACTTTGAACGATTAGTATATAAACTCGTTATTGAACACCTGATTCAAGAAAAAAATTACCCAGAAGCAATTAAAGCGTTCAAATTCAAATTCGAGGATGCGATACGCGGATTAGTTGTGGATAGCAAAAATGGCAATATTTTAAAATTGAGTCGTTACGCTGCTATTCGTCAAAGTTTTCATGGCACAAAACCTATTAAATTTACTGATCAAAAAGAGTTTTATCGCAGCATTTATGTGGATTTGAATGATCCCAATTACATGGCGATTGATACCTCGTTCTCAATTGCGTTTTGTGTTTTATACGGCCAGCTTGTTGATTACAAAGATGAGCACCCTGACTTGTTACCCAGTTATCATTTGCTTGCTTTGGATGTGTTAAAGGGCGTAGACGAAGTCCATGCCACTGGTCATTTAAAACAAACTATTATTAAATCGCCCGATGATTTCATCATTTGTGATGAAGAGGTCGTTCTTGGTCTTAAGCGCTATATTAAACACGGTAAAAAAATATTTATTCTAACCAATTCTGATTATAAATACGCAAAGCAATTGCTTGAATTTGCAATCACGCCGTATTTAGAACCAGGGAAAACTTGGTGTGATTTATTTGAATACGTGATAACACTCGCCAATAAACCTCGTTTCTTTTATGACAAAAGCCGTTTTTTGAAGATTAATCCAAATGATGGGATGATGACTAATACAGAAGGTCCTATTACCCCGGGGATTTATCAAGGCGGTTATGCGACTAAATTTACCGAAGATCTCGACTTAATAGGAGATGAAATTTTATACATAGGGGATCATATTTATGGGGATATACTGCGTTTGAAGAAAGACTGCAATTGGCGCACGGCTTTGGTTGTGGAGGAGCTTGGCGAAGAAATTGAAGCGCAAGTAAAAGCACGCCCCATTGAGGAACAAATTGTTGCTCATATGAAAATTAAGCGCAAACTAGAAGATAAAGCGGTCGTTTTACAGACCAAAAGTTTTGAAGAGCGAACCGATAAATATGATGAAGAGCTAGACGCCATACAAGAAGAAATCATTGCACTTGATAAGCATATTGCTCAATTTATCCAGCAGCAACATCAGTTTTATAACCCAACTTGGGGACGAGTTTTTCGAACCGGGGCTGAAGAAAGTTATTTTGCCTATCAGGTTGATCGTTTCGCCTGCATTTACATGGAAAAATTAGCAGATCTTTTAGAACATTCGCCGTTAACTTATTTTAGGGCGAATAGACGTCTGTTAGCGCATGATTTAGATCATATCGAAGATTAAGTTTAGACAAGTTTAGGAGACGTTGCCTATACTTAAAGAATAAATACCCGACAAAGGATTGTCCCATGTTTGACTTAAACGAGCTGACTATTAATCCAGTCATTGTGTGCAACTTGATACAACGGGCTAAAGAGTTTCACGCAAAGGAAGAAGTGAGCATTCCAGAAGCGAGTCCCAATACCGAATACGAATATGATTGGGCGCAAGTGTTAGCGGATCATTACGATGATCTCACCTACCTAGAAATAAAAAATGCGATCGTATCTCTGCCCTATGACAAGCGGGTGGATTTATTAGCCTTGATGTATCTTGGTCGTGAAGACTTCGTGGAATGGGAAGATGCAAGGGCAGCCGCTATTAATAACCTGCCCTCGAACTTGACCGATTATTTACTCGGGCACCCTTTTCTTTCCGATTATCTTGAAAAAGCATTAGCCATGTTCGGTCAATCCTGTGAGGAATAGTCGTCCGGTTTTAGGTATTACCTAAAACTGGACCATGCATTTTCAGCAAGCTCTACTTTCTGACCACAATGTTATTTTCTACTGAAGCCACGCCAGGGACTTGACGAGCAATCATTTCAGCCGTATCGCTTTGACGAATCGTTTTTACGTAACCGCTTAAATAGACTACGCCTTCAGAAGTCTCAACATGGAACGTAAATGGGCGTAAATCAGGGCTGCTTTTTAAAGCCTGTTGCACGGATGTGCTGATTTGAGGATCGTTAGGACGAAGTTGAAACAACCCCTCTCCAGGCATATATTGACACCCGAATAACATCATTAAAGCACATCCTGCCAGAATGCTACGAATAATCTTGCTCATAAAAATTCCCCTGTAAATGGATTAATTTATATACCCGTGATCTTCCAAAATGCGTGATGTATGCTTTTTCTTTTCCGCCGTGCTGCATTTTAAAAAACTCGCAAGGAAATGAGCCATTACTCGCTTTTTAAAATGCAGTAGGACAAACAATAAAGGCGCGTAAAAACACGCATTTTGAACGATCACGGGTATAAATCATCTAACCAATCGTACATCACTGCACTGGCAAAAGCTGCGTTTCCAACCTGACAATGAGAACTCGCGCCTTCAAAATCAGTGAATTGATAACAATTGGCATTTAGTGTTTTACAAAACTCCTCATATTGTCTCTTAGGCTCAGGTCCCTCACCTTCTCCGATTAAAGCAAGACTAGGGCAGTCGATATTATTTAAAGCCTCTCCAACGTTAAACTCCCTCATATAAATAAAGGTATTTTTAAAGGAACGGCGACCGTATCGAATCATTAATTGTTCGCTACGAACTTTAAGCTCTTCTGGAAATTCAGCATCTGGAATATTTTTTAGATCATTTATTGTAAAATCATCAGAATCTGACATCTCAGCAGGATCCATTCCAGTAAATGAAGATAAATACGCATGCACATCAAGCACGGGTGAATTGGCGATTAATGCTTTAACTCTTGGCTCATGACTTGCCGCCCTAGTCGCAAAATAACCTCCAATACTAATACCTAATAGCGCTAAGCGCTCCATATCCACTTCTTCGCGAAACTCAAAGGCATCAATGACTTTGGCAACAACATGCTCAAAATCAGGCTCGAAATACGTATCTGGGTCATTTCTAAAGATATCCATTTGTCCTGGACCTGCAAATAAAATCACATTATAGTTACGTTCGATACCTGCTAGGCCATTCATGAAAAATGACTCCTCTAAGGTGCCATCAAACCCATTTACAATTAAAATGGTTTTGCGCTTCTGGCCATCGTTCTCAGGAGAAATAAAATAAACGGGAAGATAAATATGTTTATACGGGAGTGAATGACTTTCAAAATGAACATCCATAGAGCCTATTGCAGTGACAAAACATTCTGCAGAGCTCAACCCCAATCGCCTGTGATGTTCAGAAAGCGTCGAGGTGTAATATTCAGCCGCACGAAAAGAATTACACGCTTTAAATAATTGTTGTCGGCCACTAACCACATGATTTTTTCTTAATCGCTCAAGACCATCTTCTTTTTGCCAGGTCGCTTGTTGCTCAAAAGCTTTTACCCAGTCTTCGGTGTTACCCTCTCGTATTTTATCAGCAATATTGAAGCACTCACCTACCGATGCAGCGTTCGCAGAGGTGGCTCCGAGCTGTCGTAGTAACTGAAAATCCATTTCAGGATTGTCAAATCCTTTTATTTGTATTGATCCTCGGCTGATCGGGTTCATATTTATTCCTGTATGAATAGTATAATATCCTAGAAGCATCGCGTAAGTTATCCCAAAAGCGAAATTTCAGCGACGCTTTTAGTATTGTAAATTAATTTGATAATAGCAAATATACCCATTCCACCTGAAGATACTAACGTTTGAATGAGCAATTGACATAGATGATCTCGCTATTATTTGCTGAACCTCATTAAGACAATGGATGAACGGCTTCACTATCACACATAGCCAAATCAAATGAGCTGGATTGTGCCTCAACTTGACGAGCTAAATCACGCAACGCTGTTCGCATTCCTTCTTCGATCACCGGGTGATAGAACGGCATTTGCAAGACCTCGAACGCCGTTAATTTCTTGAAAATAGCCCAGGCTAAAAGATGAGCCATGTGTTCCCCATCAGGCGCGATGAGTTCAGCACCCAGTAGCTCTCCTGTTTTTTTCTTACCATAAATTCGCAGTATACCTTTGTTTTCCTGCATGATTTTAGCACGACCTTGATTGGAATAGTCCACCTCACCAATCACAATAGTTTCTTCTTTTAGTTCTTTAAACGATTGTCCAATCACAGCGATATTTGGCTCTGTAAACAAAATGCGAAGAGGGGTTCGACGGCGAAAGCATTGCGTTGAATTCACCGCATTAAAGCCAGCAATCCGGCCTTCATCCGCGGCCTCATGAAGCAAAGGTCGCTCTTGGTTGACATCACCCGCGATAAACAAGGAAGTATCCTTGATTTGCATCGTAGTTTTATCAAATACAGGGAGTTTTTTTTCATCGTGCACAATTCCAAGCGCTGTTAGCCCTAGACCATCAAGATTGGGTTTTCTTCCGATAGCAGCAATCACTTTTTCTATGGGTGTTTTTTTATCTCGTACAATCATTAACGAGCCATTTTCCATGGTTAATGAAACTTTTTCATTTAAAACCAAAGAAAATTCCTCTTTAAATACATCAACGGCCACCTCATTGACTTTGGGATCCGTTAACCCTCCAATAAAATTGCCTTCATTGTAAATGGTAAGTTTAATCCCTAACCGAGATAAGGCCTGGCCAAATTCTAATCCAATACTACCCGCACCGATAACTGCCAGTTCGTTAGGTAAATCTTGTTGTTCAAAAATCGTTTCACTGGTTAATAATTTATCTTTAAAAAAACGCCAAGATTCCGGAACAACACTGCGTGATCCGGTAGCAAGGATAATTGATTTCGCTTGGATTTGTTGTTGCCCGACTTGAATTAAATCCTTGGCGATGAGTTGAGCTTCACCACAAATAAAGTGGTCATCTAATGATTTTGTGAATTCAACCACACTTTGAGTAAAGCGATCGCGCATCTCCCTCACGTGAGCGAGAACGTCTGAAATTTTGACGTGGACAGAATCCGCGCCATAAATTCCCATAGTTTTGAAATGGTGGCGGTGATGATAATAATTAGCCGCTTGCAATAAGACTTTAGAAGGCATACAACCCACACGAGCGCAGGTCGTGCCAAGTGGGCCCCTATCAATAACAACCACATTGTTTGTGTTTTTTTTTACTTCCTTATACGCGGATAAGCCGGCGGTACCGGCACCAATAATAGCTACATCCACTTCCCTGGCCATAGACGTTTCCTCATAACAATAGAATCATGCCTTTAAGCATAGTCCTATCTACATAGACGCGCTACCTTACCCGTGATCACAAGTAAGGCGTCTCAATTAGTCTTAAATTTTAGTTGGCAATACAACATGCCAACGTACCGCAGTTTATCCGCGGTATGCAGTTGTATGATGGCGGGGTGGCTCAGGTGGAGGAACGCGCTCGGATTCTGGCGGCCTATGAGAAGAATCAAAAAATCTTGGGGTTCTGCTAACACCCATAGCCGGTTTCTGCGCTTTTTCCTCGGGAACGTTTGTCGCACAATAGTTTGAAGAGACTCGTCGAATTTTATATCCTCTGTTTGTTAATACCTTATCTCTAAACTGATCAAGACAAGACTGCCAGTGGTTTTCATGTTGCTTACCGTCAACTTCTATAATTTCTTTTGTTTCCGGGATCAAAATATCAACAAAAAACCCGTGGACAAACGCCTCCAACGCATATTCTTTTCCGTGAGGAACCAACGATTGAATGATCCTAGGGGTCAGCATGCTTTGAGGTTTACAGCTTTTTATCAAAGATCTTAAAGCCTCCACATCCAATTGATTATCCATTCTTAGTAAACCAATACCCATTAAACATTGGTTTTTTTGAGGAACGGTAAATTTATCTATATTTTTGAAAATGTTTGTTAATAAAGAAACAATCCCATTTTGTAATTCTTCACCTACATCCTCTTCCCAAAGGAGAATACCTAGCGCCCATAGACTATTAGCCATAGTTTGCGTGTTGACATCGTTCTTTGAAACGAGCTGTTTCAATAAAATCAAAACCTCTTCTTTTAGTTCTACACCATTCAAATGACCGCTTTCAGAAAGTTTTCCTAGCGCCCATAGACTAATGGAAATTTCTTGCGTATGGGAACCCTTCTTTGAAACGAACTGTTGCAATAACATCAAAACCGTTTCTTTCAGTTCTACACCATTCAGATGACCGCTTTCAGCGAGTTTTCCTAGCGCCCATAGACTATTGGCAATAACTTGCGCGTGGGCATCTTGCTTTGAAACGAACTGTTTCAATAAAATCAAAATCTCTTTTTTCAGTTCTACGCCATTCAGATGACCGCTTTCAGCGAGTTTTCCTAGCGCCCATAGACTATTGGCAATTTCTTGTGCATGGGAACCCTTCTTTGAAACGAACTGTTGCAATAACATCAAAACCGTTTCTTTCAGTTCTACACCATTCAGATGACCGCTTTCAGCGAGTTTTCCTAGCGCCCATAGACTATTGGCAATAGCTTGTGCATAGGCATCGTTCTTTGAAACGAGCTGTTGCAATAACATCAAAACCGTTTCTTTCAGTTCCACACCATTCAAGTGATCGCTTTCAACAAGTTTTCCTAGCGCCCATAGACTATTGGCAATATGTTGCGCATTGGCATCGTTCTTTGAAACGAGCTGTTGCAATAATTTCAAAACCGTTTCTTTAAGTTCTACACCATTCAAATGGCCGCTTTCAGAAAGTTTTCCTAGAGCCCATAGACTACTGGCAATATGTTGCGCGTTGGCATCGTTCTTTGTACCGAGTTGTTGCAATAACATCAAAACCGTTTCTTTCAGTTCCACACCATTCATATGATCGCATTCACAAAGTTTTCCTAGCGCCCATAGACTATTGGCAGTTTCTTGCGCGTGCGCATCGTTCTTTGAAATAAGCTGTTTTAATAACATCAAAACCGTTTCTTTCAGTTCTACACCATTCAGATGGCCGCTTTCAGCGAGTTTTCCTAGCGCCCATAGACTATTGGAAATATGTTGCGCGTGGGCACCTTTCTTTGAAACGAGTTGTCGCAATAACATCAAAACCGTTTCTTTCAGTTCTACACCATTCAAATGACCGCTTTCAGAGAGTTTTCCTAGCGCCCATAGACTATTGGAAATAGCTTGCACGTTGGCATCTTTCTTTGAAACGAGTTGTCGCAATAAAATCAAAATCTCTTTTTTCAGTTCTACACCATTCAAATAACCGCTTTCAGAGAGTTTTCCTAGCGCCCATAGACTATTGGAAATTTCTTGCACGTTGGCATCGTGCTTTGAAACGAGCTGTTGCAATAAAATCAAACCCTCTTTTTTCAGTTCTACACCATTCAAATGACCACTTTCAGAGAGTTTTCCTAGCGCCCATAGACTATTGGAAATTTCTTGCGCGTGGGCATCTTGCTTTGAAACGAGCTGTTGCAATAATATCAAAACCTCTTCTTTCAGTTCTACACCATTCAAATGACCGCTTTCAGAAAGTTTTCCTAGCGCCCATAGACTATTCGCAATAGCTTGTGCGTGGGCATCTTTTATCTTTGACCTGAACTGGTGAAGCAAAAGCAAAACTTTCTCTTGTAAAGCATCGAGTTGAATATTGGAGAGGGTTAGCTTAGCCATTCGATGTAACGAGGTGGATACGTCTCTTGGAGCAAAGGAATCAATGGTACTGCTATTAATTAAGGAGACCGCGTTTTTAGCACAAACTTGCTTGTATTCTATCCATTCTGCTGTTGTATATTTCCCTTCTTCGGCGCTAAGAACAGGATTTATCTTCTCAACCTGTATTAATAAATACTGAATTACATTGCCAGGATATTGGTTACGTCGATCGTCACTGAAGGGGCGAGAACGATACAACGTTTTTATGAACGCTATATTTAAATTTTTAGAATCTTGGGCGTACAGTTGGTCAAGTATACTCACGAATACCACATTTAATAATCAAATTGGACTCGATGATAGCACAAATGAGGCAAAATAGATAAATCATTAGTAAGGACTGCTTGGTTGGGATGAACATTTGTTATGACTCGGAGGGCAATAGAGGTGACTCCCATCGCGCCATCCGAGTCAGGTGCTTGCAATTAGCCTTAAGTGTTAGTTGACAATACAACATGCCAACGTGCCGCAGTTTATCCGCGGTATGCAGTTGTATGATGCCGGGGTGGCTCAGGTGGAGGAACGCACTCGGATTCTGGCGGCCTATGAGAAGAATCAAAAAATCTTGGGGTTCTGCTACCACCCATAGCCGGTTTCTGCGCTTTTTCCTCGGGAACGTTTGTCGCACAATAGTTTGAAGAGACTCGTCGAATTTTATATCCTCTGTTTGTTAATACCTTATCTCTAAACTGATCAAGACAAGACTGCCAGTGGTTTTCATGTTGCTTACCGTCAACTTCTATAATTTCTTTTGTTTCCGGGATCAAAATATCAACAAAAAATCCGTCGACAAACGCCTCCAACGCATATTCTTTTCCGTGGGGAACCAACGATTGAATGATCCTAGGGGTCAGCATGCTTTCAGGCTTACAGTTATTTATCAAAGACCTTAAAGCCTCCACATCCAGTCTATTATCCATTTTTAGTAAACCAATACCCATTAAACATTGGTTTTTTTGAGCAATTGTAAGTTTATCTATATTTTTGAAAATGTTTGTTAATAAAGAAAAAATTCCATTTTGTAATTCCTCACCTACCTGCTTTTCCCAAAGGAGAATACCTAGCGCCCATAGACTATTGGCCATAGTTTGCGTGTTGGCATCTTCCTTTGAAACGAGCTGTTTCAATAAAATCAAAATCTCTTCTTTCGGTTCTACACCACTCAAATGACCGCTTTCAGAAAGTTTTCCTAGCGACCATAGACTATTAGCAATATCTTTCGCATTGGCATTTTTCTTTGAAACGAGCTGTTGCAATAAAATCAAAACCTCTTTTTTCAGTTCTATACCATTCAAATGCCCGCTTTCAGCGACTTTTCCTAGCGCCCATAGACTATTGGCAATAGCTTGCACATCGCCATCTTTCTTTGAAACGAGCTGTTGCAGTAATATCAAAACTTCATCTTTCAGTTCCATACCATTCAAATGACCACTTTCAGAGAGTTTTCCTAGCGCCCATAGACTATTGGCAATTTCTTGCGCGTTGGCATCCTTCTTCGAAATGAACTGCAATAATATCAAGACCTCTGCCTGCAGTTCTATACCTTTCAAATGACCACTTTCAGAGAGTTTTCCTAGCGTCCATAGACTATTGGCAATATGTTGCGCGTGGGAATCTTGCTTTGAAACGAACTGTTGCAATAACATCAAAACGGTTTCTTTCAGTTCTATACCTTTCAAATGACCGCTTTCAGAGAGTTTTGCTAGCGCCCATAGACTATTGGCAATTTCTTGCGCGTGGGCATCTTTCTTTGAAACGAGCTGTTGCAATAACCTCAAAACCACTTCTTTCAGTTCTACACCATTCAAATGAGCACTTTCAGAGAGTTTTCCTAGCGCCCATAGAGTGTTGGCAAGACCTTGCGCGTTGGCATCTTGTTTTAAAAGGAGCTGTTGCAATAACCTCAAAACCACTTCTTTCAGTTCTACACCATTCAAATGGCCGCTTTCAGCGAGCTTTCCTAGCGTCCATAGACTATTGGCAATATGTTGTGCGTGGGCATCTTTCTTTGAAACAAGCTGTTGCAATAATATCAAAACCTCTTCTTTCAGTTCTACGCCATTCAAATGGCCGCTTTCACAGAATTTTCCTAGCGCCCATAGACTATTGGCAATATCTTGTGCGTTAACATCTTTTATCTTTAACTTGAGCTCTCTAAGCAAAAGCAAAACTTTATCTTGTAAAGCATCGAGTTGAACACTGGAGAGGGTTAGTTTAGCCATTCGATGTAACGAGGTGGATGCGTCTCTTGGAGCAAAGGAATCAATGGTACTGCTATTAATTAAGGAGGTCGCATTTTTAGCACAAACTTGCTTGTATTCTATCCATTCTTCTATTGTATATTCTCCTTCTTTGGCGCTAAGAACAGGATTTATCTTCTCAACTTGCATTAATAAATACTGAATTACATTGCCAGGATATTGTTTACGTCGATCGTCACTGAAAATGCGCGAACGATATAACATTTTTATGAACGTCATATTTAGATTCTTAGAATCTTGGGAATACAATTGGTCAATAATACTCACGAATACCACATTTAATAATCAA
>NZ_CAAAIW010000023.1 GCF_900640115.1 Legionella yabuuchiae | reverse complement strand
GGGCAAATTTAAAAAAGAAAATTAAGAATGAAATTGCTAATTTTGATTCTTTAGCTCAGGCGATTGATCATGCTTTTCAGGGGATCGTTTAAATTTTAATTCACTATAGAATGCTTCGTTTTACGAAGAACAATGGAATCACTGAAGGATTTCATCGAAAGATGAAATTGATTCAAAGAAGAGCTTATGGATTTAAAAATTTTGACAATTACAGAATAAGGGTTAGAGTGCTGTGTGGGTGAGCGAAGTGCCCCCGGATTTGGGGAAGAGCCAGAATGCGCCGCCACAAACTAGAGCTAAGTGCTTGATTTTAAATGGCGCGCTCGGAGGGACTCGAACCCCCGACACCTTGGTTCGAAGCCAACTTGATCAATTATAATTACCAATAAAATCAGTAACTTGAGATGTAACGATTCTGCCAATTACTGCCTAGAACTGCCTGAAACAACGGGGGTTGTATTTCACTTTGTTACAAATCTGCTACATCTGATTTTTGCAAATAACGAGCATTAAACTTGCAAAAAGTATCTTATAGGATACAATTAATTATGAAAGCAGTAAGAAAAAGAACAATAAAACTGTACCAGAAAGATAACGGCGATTGCCCCGTTATCTCATGGCTTAAATCCTTGAACGATTCGATAAGGTATCAGGTAAAATCAAGACTGGCTCGCGTAAGCCTTGGTAATTTGGGTGAATACAAAATGCTGGGTGAAAGTCTGGGTGAGTTAAAATTTAAATTTGGTTCAGGGTATAGATTATATTTCAGCGAAATTGATGGAGAAATTATCCTTTTACTATGTGGTGGAGATAAAAGCTCACAGAAAAAAGACATCAAGCTCGCTCGTGAATATTTAAATGATTATTTAGGGAGCAAGGACCATGGGTAAAAGCGTTGATTATCATGATTATTTAATTGAGTCTTTAAAAGACCCTAAAGAAGCTGCTGGTTATTTGAATGCAGCACTTGAAGATAATGACATTGACGGCTTTCTTGAAGCATTGCGCAATGTTGTTGAAGCACAGGGCGGGATGAGTAATCTTGCGGAAAAAACAGCCAAAGGTCGGAACAGCTTATACAAAACGGTTTCTAAAAGTGGCAATCCTTATCTGCGAAATACCAATGATATTTTGCATGCTTTGGGATTTCAGCTTGCTGTTTTACCTCAACATAACTCAAGATGAAACATTTCAAAAATCGTACCGTACAGAGAAAAACTTTATTTAATGGAAAATTGCCTGAAGTACTCTTTGAGAATTAATCGCCACAGATCAATGCCATGGTGCTCACATCACCACAGTCGGCCATAACGTGGCTGATTGTGGTGAATGGTTACAAAATAAGAAGTAGCTTCATAGCTACTTTTGAAAGTCTTCACTTCATTACTGAGCCTATTGAAATGGCATATTTTGTGGATTTACAGGTTGTGGCACATGTTCATTAGTGACAGGTGTTTTAAAGAATGTTGTGGTCTTCGCATTAGCCATCATATTTTGTGCATGAGCCGCAACAACTGGTTGAAGAGCTTGGCGTGCCTCATCAATACACCGCCTTAAATCAGTATGTGTTAAGCCATGTGTTGTTTGAGGTTGTGCAGACTGGATCCGAGCAAACAAACGGGCTATAGCGCTTTTCAAATCTCTATATGATAAGCCACTACTTAAATCACCTAACCGTAAACAATTCTGGCTTAATTCATCATTAAGTTCTTCATCTATAACAAGTTGAGGCAGTCTTTTTAGGCTTTCATTAATTTCACGTTGAATGAATAATCCTACTTGGGCAGGAGTTGGTAAAGGAACCGCTATTTTTGATCCAAAACGGGAGAATATAGGTTCGGCAATCTTATCAGGATAATTTGTTGCGCCTACAATAATAAGGTTGTTTCTGATTAAGCCATCCATTTGTTCTTGTAGGAAAACTTTTACAGGACTGTCATTATGAGCAATCTTATCAATTTCATCGATACAAATTATAGCAGAAGTATAAGATTTAGCTCTTTCAAAAATGGTAAAGATTTCTTGTGGGCTTGTACCTGATTCAATGAGGAGAAAGGGACAATTACAATCTCTTGCGAACTCCCGAATGGCTGTTGTCTTACCACTACCTGGGGGCCCATAAAGCAAGGTATGAATGCTCACATTTTGATATAGCTCAGGACAAGCTAGTGCATTTTTTAAATCTTTAAAATGATCGTCCGTTCCTTCAGAAGCGTTTTGTTGTATAGGTTCAAACATCGGCAACATCAAATAAGCAGATTTAAATTCTTTTTTAAAATCTTCTTCACAGAGTTTTTTAGCTTTTTCAAATACAGTACTCAAATAGGTACTATCTACTTCATGGCTTTTAATTTGCTCTACCATTTGAGCAAGCTGTCTTGGCGACCAACCTTGTGTTAACTCTGAGATACGCTCTATTAATTTTTCTGATATACAGTTGAAACGGAAGAGATGTGTTAATAATCTTTTTCTAGCACTTTCGTCAGGGACAGGAAATTGAATGGGGGTCATTCTATTTTTAATGGCTTTAGATAAGTTTTCAGGATAATTTGTAGCACCTATAAGAACAACATTATGTCCTTTGAGTCCGCTGATTTGTTTTTGAAACTCATTAACAATTTGTGCGTAATTACTTTCGCCCTTTTTAGCTATCCCAGAGGTTTCCGGACAGACGCCGTTTATTTCATCAATAAAAAGAATGATTGATTTAGAAGTTTTTTTAGATTCAGCTTTATTCTTGCCCCCGTTAAAAAATTCTATAACACGAAGAGACAGTTGCCCCACATACTTGTCATTTTCTTCTCCTCCTTGCCACTCCATTACCTCAAATCCTTTCGCACGTAAGTGAGTGAGAACCGCTTCTGATTTACCTGTTCCAGGTGGACCTTGTAATAATACAAAATGTCCTTCTTTATCTACATTTCCTTCTATTATAGAAATAAAATCATCCAACTCGCGCAGCTCATTTCCGAGTGGAACAAGTTTAGGACCACAAACCAGAGATTTTATAGAATAAGGATCTTCTTGTTCTAATAGAGAAAGTGGGGTTTGGTTTTGATGATTCCGTGCATAAATCATCCCTTTCATCTTTGCAGCTACTGACTTAAGCAAAACGGTATCAATATCTAGCCCTTTAGGCAGTTGGGCGAGCATGTGCAGCATATTATTTTGAGTTTGAACGCTGATTGAGTTGAAAAAATGTGGGGTATGATACCCATTCAATTCTTTTAACCATTCATTAATATTAGTGAAAGTTAATCCAAATTCATCATTTATTTTCATAAGAAATTGAGTAGAAGCATTATGTCTGTGTTTTATTTCCAAAAAGGCTGAAGGACTGACATTAAGTAATTTAGTGATTTCAATAATATTTCCACAAATTTCTAGGTGGTTTTCTCCTTCATCTAGCAAGCTACAAATACCTATTGCAAATTCTTTCATCATAGTATTGCATTGGCTAAAAGCAGGTTGCTGTTCCAATTTCGGATAAATAGTATTAAAAGCCAATAATTGTTGGAAAGTTTGCTTTAGTTTTGCAAGTACATAATCAATTAGTGAAGCAGTTCCTTCGGACGATAAATGTTTCATTAATAATTGGCGTATTTCTGGTATAGTTGCTGTTTTATTATTAAAATGAACGTATGCAACGATCAACGCTTGGAAAAATGAATAAACAATAGGTAAATAACTTCCATGTCCTTCTTCATAACCCTCTAGAATAAATAAACTTTGGATATTTAATACAGCTTGAATGCTTCTTAAATTCACAAATAAGGATTGATGACTGTTGCATAGGTTAGCTATAGCCTTCATATTGTTTTGTGCTTGCCAGTATAAAGAGGTTAGGCTATCTTTAAAAAAATGATTTAATTCAGTCAAATGATGTTTAATTAAATCTGTTGCTTGTTCATTAGGAGCACAAACTTCCTGGCCATGTGTACGTAAAAGCTCAATTAATTTTACATGTAATAATAAAATGATTACTTTTGCCCCTGTTTCTTGTGCATCATGTAAGGCTTGTTTGTATTCTTGGTAGGCCTTCTTTCTGCAATCTCTTTCTTCTTCTGCACACATTCCTCTAAAAAAATGAGCGACTGCATAATGTGCAGGGGTTAAAAAAGGTTTTCTCAATGCCCTATTTATTCCCCAACGATTAAATTCTCTATCTAACACTTCAGTGGCTTCTACAATTTTATCTTGTTCAATTAATTGACTTGCATTTTGTAAAGCTTTTTTATATTCCTCAGCATATTTTTTTCCAACGCTGCCACCAGCCAGTGTAAGCAAGGTACAGGTCAAAAAAACAGGAAGAGCTGCAGGCGCAATTACTAACAACCCCCCTCCAGCTGCACCGCCTATTAATATACCCCCGACTTCGGCAATGCCAAAAGTTAAACCTAACCCTATAGCTCCCCCAGTGGCTCCTGCTAATGCTGTTAAAGCTAAGGAGCCAGCCCAAGAATGGATAGACTCTACCGCTTTATTTGGGCAAAGTTCGACTATTTCTTTATAAGCATCACGAAGGGCTGTGTCGCTAGACATTTCAGTTAAATCACGCAAAGGTAAAGAAACGTTTGGAGTATCCAGTCTTGTTAAACTTGGCTCTGTTGAGGCACGCCATAAATTAAATTCTGGTGGGTTGGAGATATCTGCTGAAATAGCGTCTAATCGTTCTGGAAATATAGCCAAGGTTTTTTCTACTAATGTTTTTAATGCGGAACCAGTCAACATTTTTTTTGTGTTTATACTATTTTGAGATGAATCAAAGTTTAATGAAGGTAAAGATTGAAGAGCGATTTGCTGTGTGTCATTAAGTTGGCATACGTTAATCAGGGGCTGATAATGAGTTTCTTGTTGGAGAATAGAAATAGGAGCCGATTCACTGGCACCTACGGTTTGAGTTTTTGTTAAATTTTGTGCATTTTGTAAATAGATATGTATACTCACCTGCAATTTATGAGCTAATGTTTGTTGCGCAATAGGATTAACTTGACCTTGTTCAATGCTTTGAGCCCCTTCTTCAATTTGTTCAGCGGTTAAATCCGTTAAAAAGCTTGCACCTTCTGTTCTTAAATGGGCAGCCAGCCTTGAGAGAAAAGATTGTTGGATTAAAGAATTCAATGAAATAGGGAATACTCCATTTTGTTGATAATCATTCAACTCTTGTTGTAAACGAAAACAAATTGCAAAGGGCACATGCTCACCAAATATATGGCTTAGAAGAGTTGTAAATTCCTCTAGCTCTAAATGTTGGTCTTTAAAACAAGATATTAAAAACTTTTCAAAAATGACAGATTGATAAAAGCTATTGGAGTAGTTTTGAATAGTAAGTGCTTTATATTGTGTTGAAGTCGGCATGTTTTTTCCTAAAAAATATAAATTAAAGCCACATCATTAGCCAAGGACAGTCAGTTTAGGCGCGGGGCTGTATCGTGAGCTTCCAACCAGGAGAGTATTGTACGATGACCCTCAGTCACCAACTCAAACTCGGGGGGGAATGCTAATCCTCTTTCATTTTTTTTGTAAGACGGAGAAAAGCCATCGACCAGAATTTCTCGTCTTTCTTTAAAACATTGCCTTGCATTCTGTATGGCCTCTTTGCGAGGTATTTGCTGGAATAATTGTTCCGCATGCGCTTGCATGTGCTCCATAGGTATCAAGGTTTTTTGTTCGAATTCTTCTGCCTCTACCAATTGGTGGCGTTGCAATAATTCCAGTAGACGGCGAAAGCGATGTAAAGAGCAGCTTGGCTGATCTACTTCCTTTACATTAATTTTAAGTGGGGTTTGATAATTTCCCTTTATGAAAAATAATCCATGAAGCATATGCCACATACACACAAAATGAGGCAAAGCCAGCTGAACAAAGCCTGAGTCAATTAATTCCTTTATTTGTTCGTTATAAAATAGGTTAGAGATCTGTCTGTTGTTTTCTATCTCTTCTTGAGGGGAGCTGTATGTCTTCTCAAGAGAACCCCAGACATCATTAAAAAAAGCGTTTAATGTTTGAGCTATTTTTGAATGTTGATGGTAGTCTTTTGGCAGCATGTCGATGCATTCATCAATTTCATTTTGCTTTAGCCGCAATCTTTCTTGAAGTTGTCTTTCTCCGATTGGTGTTTGATATCTGTGTTTGGTTGAGCTTTTTTCTTTAAAAATTTCCAGTTCTTCATAATAAAAATTGATCAATTTTTCCATGACATCTATATATTCTTCATTGTTCTTTGCAGCTTCCAATGCTCGATGATAAAATTTTTCTGATTTACCCTCCCCACGATGCTCCCTTGCTTTTTGAACCAAAGTCTTACTGTCGTCTTTATAAAAAGATAAAACCATAGAATAAGCTTTTTCTTGAAGACATTTGGGTGGAAGAATATTTGTCGGCAATTTATCTGTTTTTTGCAAAGGGCGAACAAATGTAAACTCACGAAATACTTTAATTTTAAGAGGAAACTCATCCAGCTCTTGCCAAGGCTTAGTCCAAGGGGATGCATATTTGAAGTTTTGCCACCATTCTTCCTTCCCATTCACCAACGTTCGCTCAAGCGGGTATATATAGGTTATTACCGCTTTTCCATTCGATTTCATCACCTCATCATCCATAAACATGTATGGGTTGTCACGCATCACTTGAATAGCTTGTTTACAAAATCTTGTAATTCCTTCTAGCATCTTATTCGTTTCTTCTTCAATGGAGGGTGTATCAGGAAGTGTTGTAGTCAACGATGTATCTGTAGTATTGGTTGTATTGGTTGGCGATCCTAATACTTGAAGAAGATTTGAGTGAGATGAAGCCGTAGGTGTTGGCATATTATTTCCTAGGTTTAAGCTTGGGTCGGGCAAAGTGGTTGATTCAAAATAAGAGAAAGGAGGTGATCTAGAAGGTAGGTTTGGCTTTTCTATGCCTGCTTTCTTACAAAGATTTAACACCTTTTCAAGGTATATCGACCCATCTGTTCTCATAAAATTGACTGTACCGCGATTTTTCCAAGACCAAATCATTAAAAAAGGAATGGATATAGGAAAAGTAATAAGAATAACAGCCGCTTGAATAAGCCAAAGCCACCAAGGGGTTCGGTTCATGACTAATACTTGATAGCGCGGCACATCCAGGTAGGGGGAAATACCATGTTTTTTGTGTAAAAAATTAAGTACTTGTTGTGGCGTTTGGGCATTATTCCAAATATCAAATGCGATCGTTTTTTTAAGATGCTTACTCGTAAATAAAGACTCATTATTATGATGGATATAGGCAAGAGTAAGTTGCTTGATCTCTTCCATGGTTTCGATGTTGGTCATTTTTGCCTGGTTTTTTTTGAATGTAGTGCCAATATGTTATCCACGTAGTTCTTATTTTGTCAACTATCTTAAGACAGTTCTTAAGACAGTTCTTGTAACTGTATGAAGTGGTTTAATTGATTTAGACACATTAATTGAACTGTATAGTGGTCTGTGTTACCTATGTCTCTGGAATAGACCATTATTAAATGGCGCGCTCGGAGGGACTCGAACCCCCGACACCTTGGTTCGAAGCCAATTTGATCAAGATTAATTATCAGTAAAAATCAGCAGCTTGCGATGTAACGATTCTGCCAATTACTGCCTACAACTGCCCTATTCAACGGGAGTTGCATTTCACTTTGTTACAAATCTGCTACATGGGAATTTTTAATTTGGCAACCACCTATAGAGAGGTGACGTTATCGGCTAGCACCCTATCCTGAACATTAAATTTCTTTCAGACTCAAATGAATTTCATTTGTGGGAAATTTAGCTACAATATCAAGCTCCCCTCCCATCGCTTCAATATACTTCTTTAAAGTCGATAATTTCATATCCTTACGACGCTCAGTTCTGGACACATTGGCCTGCTTGGTATTTAACCTTAAAGCCATATCCTCCTGGGTAATTTTTAATTGCTCACGAATTTCATGTAAAAGCGTTTCCTTTAGCAGTTGATTGGTTTTTTCTGCAACCACTTTTTGCGCTTTAGCACTCATTTTATTTTTCAATGTTGAAAATGATTTAGCCATTGCCCTTCTCCTGATTTAAATCCATCAAATGCTCTTGATATAACTTTTCCGCTATAGGGATGTGTTTTTCATACCAGCGACCATCTCCAGCCTTGTTACCACCAACTAATAAGATGGCACAGCGCCTTGGATCAAATGCATACAACACTCTATATGGGTTCCCAGCATGCTGTATTCGCAGTTCTCTAAGATGAGCTAGTTTTGTTCCTTCAACCCCTGATGAAAATGGAAACTTCAAATTCGGTCCACATTGCTCCAAAAGATTAACAACAGAAGCAATGTCAATCTGCTCTTTCTCAGTCAAGCCATTCCACCAAAGCTCAAACTCATCCGTGTATTCAACTTCCCATATCATAACTATAGAAAACCTTATTATTACATGCAAGTTATATTACACCAAAGTAATCATGATTGGAATTTTTTTCTAATTAAAATGAGCTATGTTGCTATACCTTCAATAAATCTACTCAAACGCTATTAATTTAAGGGCTTTTCTCGAAATTACGCCCCCCTTTGAACCAAATAGTTCGAAAACTGCCTCACACAACATTTTTACTACAAATTTGCTACAATTGAAGAGCGGTTCAAATCGATCATATTAGAGCAAGTAGGCATAACTTGCTGATTTTAAATAATAAATAATGGCGCGCTCGGAGGGACTCGAACCCCCGACACCTTGGTTCGAAGCCAAGTACTCTATCCAGCTGAGCTACGAGCGCATGTTTGATGCTAGATTCTAGGGGATAGAAGCTAGTGGTGTTTTTAAGTTGTTCTGGACGTTTTTGTTTCTAGGTACTAGTATCCAGCTACTAGTTTCTAGGTGGTGGGCCGTATAGGATTCGAACCTATGACACAGAGGTTAAAAGCCTCCTGCTCTACCAACTGAGCTAACGGCCCAACGAACTGGATTATAAGATAATAATGGTTCTAGATGCTAGTATTAAAACTAAATTCTAGAATGGTGGGCCGTATAGGATTCGAACCTATGACACAAAGGTTAAAAGCCTTCTGCTCTACCAACTGAGCTAACGGCCCCAAAGAGGCTGAAATCATACCGGATCAGGCTGAAATTTCAAGTGTTTTGTGCATAAAATTTTCAATAAATCCTGTTTTGCTATACAAATCCTCTGCGGTGGCCAAGATCCTCAATCCTTTTAGCTGCAATTTTTTACAAAAATCTTGCTGAGCGGCCTTAGAAATTAATATCACGACGACATCGGCTCCCATAGCACCGCACCCTTTCGCAGCAAGTACTTCTGGTTGCGTCATAAGATCCCGCACTAACTCAAGAGTATGTGGCGCCACGAGATTAAATTCAGATAATGTCTGTGCATAGGCGTTTACCGCTTCAATAAGCAACTGACTGTTTTTTGAATCAAACGCTTCTTTTCCCATAACCACAAGCTTTTTTAATCGATCAAGATTATCTGGCAAACCCACTTCTTGCAGATGATTATGCGTCGGAAGCTTATGTCCCGTATGCAATAAAATAAATGAGAGATCCTCAAACACCCAGGGATACGAATAAACGGCTTTGTTAGTTTTGTTCAGGTAGGAACATCCCCATGAAATTTGGGCTAACACATCATATCCACTAGGACGCAGTCCTACTCCATTCCAGGCGTAGTTAAAATACGCTTTTAATAAAGCTGAAGAATTAAACTCTTTTGAATCTAAAGTGCTTAAATATGCGCCAATAAATTGAGCGCTGGAAGCCCCCATTCCCCCTAAGCTATGATAGGGATCATAGAAACATATCCCTTGCGTTGATGTAAAATCCTGCCAATATTTTCCAGCCGGTGACTCGGGGTGAATTCCTAACAACGTTGGCTTATCTAGAACACGCACTTCAAAACAAGGCGACGTGGTTAAGATTAACGCGGCGCTATCTGCTAAAACCGCGTATTCGCCAAGTAAAAATGTTTTTGCAGGAATTGACCAAATCATCAGACGGAAGCCACTTTGCGAATTTCAGCTAATAATTGACTGGCATGGTTTAAGCTAACACGTTTGTATACTTGTAACCAATGCTGCAACCGCTCTTTAAGCAGAGGCATTTCTTCATCGGTCGCTCCAGCGACCATCAGAAGGTTATCAATGTGCAGTTTCATATGACCTTGGATGATACCTTCCGTACATAAGGCTTTAATTGCACCCAAATTTTGGACGAGTCCAACCGCCGCAATCACTCGTGACAATTGATTGGCGGTTTCAACTCCCATCATACGAAGACACATCTTAGCGGTTGGATGTAATGAAGTGACACCACCTACGGTGCCGACAATAATTGGAGCGGTTAATTCTCCGGTTAATTCTCCATTATGATAGCGCCAGCGCGTAATGGCTTTATAACGGCCAGTTCTGGACGCGTAGGCATGGACTCCTGCTTCAACCGCACGCCAGTCGTTGCCTGTGGCGATTAACACGGGGTCAATTCCATTCATCACCCCTTTATTATGCGTCGCGGCACGATAAGGATCAATTTCTGC
Source organism: Legionella yabuuchiae (assembly GCF_900640115.1). Classification (GTDB taxonomy): domain Bacteria; phylum Pseudomonadota; class Gammaproteobacteria; order Legionellales; family Legionellaceae; genus Legionella_A; species Legionella_A yabuuchiae. The sequence goes on along the minus strand of NZ_CAAAIW010000023.1, from coordinate 41,715 downwards.
AAATAAGGAGGCTTCTTGCAGCCGCTCTCCAAGCTCAGGCTGAACATCTCTTATAATCACTCTCGCGGTGGTGAGCTTTTGGTCGTTTAAATTAGATAAAATACACATGGTGACCTGTTCACCTGTGATGGCTTCAATAGGGGACTTTAAATACTCAAGTACTTGGTTAATGATGTTCGCCCCCATCGCATCGCAACTGTTCATTTTCAAATGAACAACGGCCATATCGCCTCCATCTTCTCGAGGCAATCTGCGAAGCTCTAAATCTAGGACACCCCCGCCGCGTTTTACCATGCTGGCTGCAACATCTTCATTGGCTTTTTCGATAAAAAAAGGTTTGTTTTCAGCAAAAAGAAGGGCAAGTTTTTCGTAATTTTTAACGTTTGCGATTTGAATCTGGCCTAATATACAATCCCCTTCAACGTTCGTTTGAATTTCACCCGATTGCCTAATCCATTTGGCGGTTTTTGATAAAGCGGCAATGATGGATGTTTCCTCAACCGCCATGGGAATTACATAATCGTTGCCATCGATACAAAAATTCGTTGCAACACCCAAGGGTAATTGAAAGTATCCGATGACGTTTTCAATTAATTTATCAGCAAGGTTCGTGTCTCTTACACCGCCTTGACGTAAAAAAGCCAGATCACCGGTGGTTAAAGCACCAAGATCCATCAGGCGTTTAAAGCGTTCTTCGCGGTTTAATTTTGAAAAACCCTGGAATAATTCATTGGCATTTTTGCTTAGCGACATGCCTTCTCCTTTAACTCATTCAATTCACGGCTACCAGTACAAAACATAGCAACTTTTAATTCATATTCAATCATAGCCATGTGTTCAATGACGGCTTTTGAAGAGGTTAAGGCTGCGGTAAGCATGGGTTTAGCAAACCCTACCGTAGTAGCCCCAAGAGCAAATAACTTAGCTGCATCTAACCCATGCCGCACCCCCCCAGATCCCCATACCTCAAAACGGGGGGCAATTGAAATTGCGTCCTTCACGCTTTGAATGGTATCGATGCCCCAATTTTTAAACGTTGTTGCAGCACTTTGCCGAATGGGATCATGACTGGCGCGATGGCCTTCAATGCGCCCCCAATGCGTACCACCTACCCCACTAACATCAACCGCCCCAACGCCAATTTCATTCAATCGCAGTAACGTGGGCAAAGAGAATCCACATCCCGTTTCTTTCACTATAACGGGAATATCTAAGTGTTCCACAATCATAGCAAGCGCATCCCAACCCCCTTTAAAACTAGGGGTTCCCTCAGGTTGGATGCATTCTTGCAACGGATTGCAATGAATAATTAGAGCCTCGGCGTTTAAGGCTGATGTGATTTGCTGAATTTGTTCCAGAGATGAGGAAATCAGTTGTGCGATTCCTAGATTACTATACAGAACAACATTGGGAAATTCTTGCCTTAGGACATGCCATTCATCGGCCGCCTTCTCATCAGTAAGTTCTCGCCGTTGCGAACCAACTCCCATCGCCCATCCCTGCTCTGAGCAGGCAGCAATGAGATTATGATTGATGTTCACAGCATTACGATGCCCTGCTGTCATCGAAGAAACAATAAACGGCTTTGTTCTTGTTCCAAAACGCTCACCACGGATATCAATTTCATTAAAATTCATATCCGGTAGGGCTTCATGCACTAATGCCATGCGGTCAAAGGGATTTAACTCACTGGTTTGGTTCGCTTGCATGAGCGCCAGATCAATATGATCTTGTTTACGCCGTTCAAACTGACTGTAATCATCAGACATCGTGTTACCACATCACTGTTTAATTGGTTTGAATTTTACCACATCATCCTTCAGGGGACTAGGCGCCTAGTAATTCTCCGTTCTTTATCCAGAATATCAAACACATGATTTAAGTTCGTGTTTAGCTCAGTAAAAAAATACATCAGGTTGTAAAAGCCGAGCGCATCACTCTCTAGCGTTGCAAATCGCTGAGGGGAAGTCTTAATTTCACGTTGTAATAAACATGATACATCCTGTGCGGGGCACATTTCTTTTCCTTTTTTATTTTCTAACAAATCAATAAGTCTTTTTATGTTCTCCTCGGTCGTTTTTGCCGCTTTCTGGATCAAAGGAATTTCCTCATGACTTAAGCGGCACTTTAACCAGGGGAAAGACTCTATCAAATGAATGGCATAATGTGCACTTGCCCCAACATATTTAAGTAAACTGTTGAATTCTTGGGTATTTAACCGATGAAACATCAACTGATAACGAATGGCTAACGCCTCTTTTTTAATCATTAAAAATTCGATCGCTAGATTCTGGCTGGAAACATAAGTCCGCATATCTTTGGGATTAAACACCATGGTTAATGAGGCGCGCATCTTTTTCAAATAATCCACGAACATTGACGTCACATTCCGCTTTAAAGGGAAAAGAAAATTTCCAACCGTTAAGGCCACCAGAGCGCCTATAGCCGTATCGATAATTCTTACGCCCAGCAATCCCCAGTTCCACTGGCCAATTAAGGCAAATAAAAACACCACAAAGCACGTTAAAAAAATACCGCAATTAAGTGATATATGGGCATCATGAACGAGGTAAAAAATACAAAAAATAACAAAAAAGCTAATATTAATTCATTATTCGCAGGCAGGGTAAAATACAATGCTGTGCCCGCTGCCCCTCCTAAAACGGTCATACCAACGCGCTCAAATGAGCGTTTTATACTTTCGCCCCAGGTTTGAGTGGTTAGAGCCATAGCGGTCAGTGTGATCCAATACCCACGTTCAACCTTAAAATTCAAACTGATTAACTCTGCGATAGCAATGGCCACGGCAGCTTGCAATCCCATCTTGGTGGTATTCTTAAGATTCATAATGATTCCGAAGCAATTTAGCGGCGCTTTGATTGAGCAATTCAAAACTAAGCTTAAAATTTAATAGAATAATAATTAGATCCGACTCAACCGAGGGTATTTTCCCTAGTCTTTCTCCTAAATTCGGACTAAACCGATAATCGCTCGTTTTTTGAATCACAAAATCAGAATTGATATAAAGAAAAGAAAAAAATTTTGCGCATTGTTTACACATTAAGCTGAGTGCTAACCGAGTTGGCGCAGGCAATGATAGATGTTTTTGCCACAAAACATGACATGCATCAACGGCTAAAGAATACGCGTTAATGAGGGCAAAGAGGTCCGCAGTAATATAACTTAATTTCGTTTCTTCCTGCTGAAACGCCGAGCTATGGATGATAGTTTGATTTAAATCAGCCAGTTGTTTTAAAACCAGCTTAATACGCACAAATGGCAGTTCGTTAAAGTCATCGATGGGGTTATCCAGTAATATATTCGTACGAAGTTGATTCATTCCCTCACTTAATGAGTGGAAAAACAGATTGGTATTATTTAGGAATAATTGACGGTAGTTATCTGGGAAAACAAATAATATCACCCCGGCAGAAACTCCAAGACCAACCAATAAACCATAGATATTTCCCCACGCTTCCTGTGCACCATTAAACGGAAGAATGGTGGCTAAAAAGCATAAGATCCATACCATGAAAGGCGCAATGCTTTTTTCAAGACCAAATCTGCGAATATAATTCACGAGGAAACCAAGCATAGTTAAGATGATAGCTGTCCAAACTTGGGAATCCCGCACCATCAAACCTAAAGAAAATACGGCAAAATAAAAGGCATCGAACGTCAAAACATGCAGCGCTCGAAAACGCGTGGATTTAGCCACAACGCCCTGCATTGCAAAGCCGCTGCCGATACCGGCCAGCATTTTTGTCAACATGGGTTCATCCCGGACAAGCCATAAAGAAATAACAATCGCTAAAATCGTTTTAGTAGCGAGCTTAACGTTAAAATATCCTGGGTCAATATTCCAAAAAAACGTGCGAAAAGAATTTATTGCGCGCATGCACTTTGCCGAACGACCGGGTTTCGTATTATCCTAGGCTTTTCTATCTTTGATGGCAATCAATTGATGACAAAGACTCCTGCCCAGCTAATCTTCGACAATGAGAATAATCGTTATACCTGTACTGGAGACTGGTCTATGCACTATATCGCCGACCTGCACCAGCAAGTTCGCTCGTTCAGCATACCCTCAAATTCCAAAATCGAAATTGACGCTGAAATCACCCAATTTGATAGTGCTGCGGCGTTATTTTTGTTTAATTTTATTGCCACCCTTAAAGAACAGGATAATTCATTAACGCTTAATAATTTCACCCAACAACAACAGGATCTATTGTCGCTTATTGAAGATAAAAAGAGCATTTTAAACTACTCCCCACCTCCGCCCGAGCGAAAAGGACTCTTACATAATATTGGCGAAGAGACCATGCATAAATTAGACCAGGGCCAGGGTTTAATTATTATGGTGGGCGATTTGAGTGATAAAATTTTAAAGGCATTCTACTATTTCAGACGGTTTCATTTTCCAAGCATTGTTTCCACAATCTATAACACTGGCGTTACCGCTTTACCCATCATAGGTTTGTTGTCCTTTTTAATTGGAGTTGTTTTGGCCTATCAAATGGGACTTCAACTTGAAACTTATGGTGCGAATATCTTTATTGCTTATCTTTCTGGAATGGCCATTTTCCGCGAATTTTCTCCTCTAATTACCGCCATTATTGTTGCAGGGCGCACAAGCTCTGCCTTCACTGCACAAATTGGCAGCATGAAAATCAATGAGGAAATCGACGCGCTTTACACAATGGGACTTTCGCCCACAGAATTATTGGTGTTACCCAAAGTCGTTGGGCTCTTGATTGTATTTCCTTTATTAATTTTTTGGTCAGTATTATTTAGTACAATCGGCGCCATGATCATGTCAAAAACCATGCTTCATGTTGGATATAGCGATTTCTTGAGCCGGCTTCAAGATTCAGTCGGGTTTAAACAATTAGAACTAGGTCTGTATAAAGCCCCTACTTTTGCTATCTTAATTGCTATTGTTGGTTGCTTTCAAGGAATGTGTGTTCAAGCAAACGCGGATAGCGTTGGTAAGCAAACCACCAAAAGCGTGGTTCAAGCATTGTTTTTAATTATCGTTGCCGATGCGATTTACTCTGTAATTTATAGTTGGTTGGATATCTAAACATGAGTGATCCGGTTATTGAAATCGAGGGGTTAAAAAATTATTTAGGTGGCCAATGGGTTCACTCAGATGTAAATTTAACGGTTAAAAAAGGCGAAATACTGGCCATTATTGGCGGAAGTGGCAGCGGTAAAACCACCATTTTGCGAAGTATTTTAATGCTTTTAAAACCTACAGCTGGTTCCATCAAAGTATTTGGAAAGGACGTCTTAAACATCGGTGAACAAGAAGCGAATAAAATCAGACAACGCTGGGGGATGTTATTTCAACATAGCGCCTTATTTTCTGCTTTAACCGTTCTTGAAAATATTATGTTTCCTATGAAAGAGTTGACTGAGCTCAGCGCACACTTTCGCCGCCAATTAGCGATGTTAAAATTAAGCCTTGTGGGGCTTTCTAAAGAGACCGCGGGGAAATTTCCATCGGAACTTAGTGGCGGTATGCAACGACGGGCTGCTGCTGCGAGAGCGATTGCGATGGATCCTGAATTATTATTTCTGGATGAGCCAACTTCGGGGCTAGATCCATTGAGTGCCAAAAAGTTTGATGAATTGATTTTATTTTTACGCGATGCGCTTAACTTGACGGTTGTTGTCGTGAGCCATGACATTGAATCATTAAAGCGAATCTCCGATCGCGTGGCGTTTGTTGGCAAGGGAAAAATATTGAGTGTTGAACCCATCGAATCACTCATGAACAATGATAATCCATTAATTGCTGATTATTTTAGTAAAATGTAATTTGACTTTTACATCGACTCAGCGAAAATGTGACTTAGATCAGTTACGATAAAGTAAGACGGGAGCAAAGTGTTTGGAATCAAAAGTTAATTATACCCTAGTCGGCTTGACCGTTATTTTGCTTACCATTGGTTTGATCACCGCTGGTCTATGGCTATCCGTTGGGTTTGATCGAAAAACTTATAATCGCTACATTGTCTACATGCATGAATCTGTGACCGGTTTATCTGAGGAATCGCCAGTAAAATATAATGGAGTAAAAATCGGGCAGGTTAGCAAAATCGAACTAAGTAAAACCGATCCTCAAAAAACTAAAATTTTAATACAAGTTGAAGAGGGAACGCCGATTACAGCATCCACGTACGCCACCCTAATTACGCAAGGAATTACAGGCACAACTTACCTGGGCTTATCACCCACCACATCAACCTTTGTTCCCTTACAAAAAACCCCTGGAGAGCGTTATCCAGTGATCCCCTCTAAGCCTTCGTTTTTCAATCGCTTAGAAAAAAATCTAAATGAGATCAGTGAAGGATTCAAAAGCATCTTAACCAAAGAAAACGCTCGAAACCTTAACGCTGCGTTAAACGAATTGCCTAAAGCATTAAACGAACTTCAAATCGCAACGAAAAAATTTACTGCCATGTCAGAGGATATGTCCACAGCTGGCACACAAGTCACAACCACGATGAAAGCCGGGAAAGAAAGCATTGATAAAATATCACAGCAAACCTTACCCCCAGCAATCCTATTGCTTCGTCGTTTAAATGATATTGCCGCTAACTTAGAAAAAGTTAGCGAAGAAATGCGCCAAAATCCAGCGGTAATAATAAGGGGTTCAACTCCACCACCCCGCGGACCAGGAGAATAACTGTGAGACTATTCGGGATAACCATACTGGTTTGCCTATTATCGGCATGCGCCGTAAAAACATCGGTCCAAAATAAATATAAACTAGCGGAATTTAGTAGCAAGCCTTCCCAAGTAAAACATCGCCCGTCATCAATTCTTGTATCCTCCCCAATCGCCGCCTCGGGTTATGATACTGCACAAATGCTGTATATGATCAAACCCTATGAGTTAAGCCCTTTTTCGAAAAATGCCTGGATTGATGCTCCATCTGGCATGTTATTTCCACTCATTGTGCAAAGCCTGCAAGCCAGCCATTATTTTTATGCAGTAACGTCTATCCCTTATTCGGACCGTTCTGACTATCGCCTGGATACCCAATTAATTTCGCTACAACAGAATTTCTTATGTAAGCCAAGCGTTTTAGATCTGGTGGTCAAAAATGTGATTACCAACACGCAAGAAAATCAGGTGATCGCCTCTAGAATATTTACTCATCATATTCCGTGCCCAATGGAGTCACCTTATGGAGGAGTATTAGCAGCCAATCAGGCTACAAAACTTTACACAGCCGAGCTCACCGATTTCGTCATCAAAACCATTAATCGTGACCGCGGTCTAGGGAAGGTTCCCTAATAGCAGAAAGTAAAAAAAAAATGTACAATGAGCCGCCACAAGCGTTGTGCTGATAGGTCGATGTTATTGTGGGTCTTATTTTAAACTTATAATCCTAGAAAAAGCAGTTGAGTAGGTAGCGAACAAGTTAAGGGTGCTGAAGATATTGTGCCTTTAGCTTGCATAGTAGTGCTTAACCGCATTATCTTGGATAAATCAATTGCCTAAGATTTCAAGGAGATCAGAATGCGTATCCGAGCTGTATTAAAAACTGGGTTATTAGCAGCAAGTATTATTTTGCTTGCCTCTTGCTCGAAAAGCCCTGGAAGTACTGGAATGGGTGGAGAAGATGATGGCGGTTTGGCGGCTAACGGGCTAGGTCAATTAAACAGCCGCTTTGCAGGCCAAGAAGAAGGGGAATCTTATACTACTCGGGCACCTCACAATCAGGTTTATCTATTTGCTTACGACAATAGCACCTTGGCTTCTAAATACGTGCCTTCTGTAAATGCCCAGGCTGAGTATTTAAAAAACCATCCCGGCGCCAGAATATTGCTGGCCGGCCATACTGACGAACGTGGCAGTCGAGAGTATAACATAGCTCTTGGAGAGCGACGCGCAAACACAGTTGCAGATCTTATTCGCATGGCAGGCGTTAATCGCAATCAAGTTAGAGTTGTAAGTTATGGCAAAGAACGTCCCGTTAGTTCTGGCCATGATGAAGCGTCAAGACGTCAAAATCGACGAGTTGAACTAATCTATGAGGCAACCCAATGATAAAAATTCATCGCTTTTTTCTAACACTATGTTTTGCTGTGCTGTTGCCCTGCAGCGGATTTTCTGAAGTACCCGTAGTGGATGAAAGTGAAAATTACGCGATGTTGGACGACCATCAGGCCGAGTTTGATCGGCCTGATGCCCCTTTGGAGCGCGACTATGCCTTCAATGACATGGCACCGCTCGCTGTAGAAGAACCTGAATTTAATGCGGAGTTGATTGATGAAACACCTATAGCCAAAGCTACAGCTCCCAGCGCTGATGATCTTCCCATGGCCTATGATGATTATGAAACTTCTAGTACTCAAAAGAATGCGCTTCTTCTCGATAAAGTCCAGCACTTGCAACAAGAGGTGCAGGAGCTTCGTGGTCAGTTAGAGGTACAGGCTCATGATTTAAAATTACTTCAGCAACAACAACTGGCTTTTTATAAAGATCTTGACGCCCGTTTGAGCAATAACTCAAGCATTTCCGGCAAGCAAAATCAACCGATGACACTTCAGGAACCTATTAAAACCGAAGCCCTTAAGCCATCATCTTCGAGCACAACTGCAACGTTAGCGCCTTTGAATGCCGCTGCAAAAACTAACCCTGCTAATGAACAAATTAGCTATCTTGCTGCTTATGAATTGGTTAAGAACAAAAAATACGATGACGCGCTAAGTGCTATGAAAACGTTTGTTAATCAGTACCCTCAAAGTGGCTATAAACCTAATGCGGAATATTGGCTAGGTGAGCTATACTTAGTCAAGAAAAACTACCCAGAAGCGATCCAACATTTTGATGCGGTTTTACAACATTATCCTTCTTCGAGTAAAGCGGCTGCCAGCTTGTTGAAAAGTGGTTATGCACTGGCCGCCAGCGGTAAAAAAGAAGAAGCTCGCCAGCGCCTGCGTGATGTGATTAAAAATTATCCCGATACAAACACAGCACAGCTGGCAACTGCAAAATTAAATGCGTTGGGGACCTAATTACTAAATTTCGATGCATGGAGGGCAACTTTAGACGGTAAAAACACAATGGCTCGTTCGAATAATCAATTAAGAATTACAGAAATATTTTACTCCTTACAAGGAGAATCCACGACCTCCGGGTTGCCCACCGTGTTCGTGAGATTAACGGGCTGTCCTCTTCGTTGTCAATATTGCGATACCGCTTATGCATTCAACGGTGGCCGTGTTATTTCTTATGATGAAATTTTGGGCCGCATCGCTGAATACAATTGCTTAAATGTTTGCATTACTGGTGGCGAACCTCTCGCCCAACCTGGATGTTTTGATTTAATGACTGAGCTCTGTGATAAGGGATATTTTGTCTCTTTAGAAACGAGCGGAGCAAGAGATATTTCACCTGTGGATAAACGCGTCATGGTAGTTATGGATCTAAAAACGCCAGACTCTGGTGAATGTGAAAAGAATTTGTATACAAACCTGGATCATTTAAAAAAAACGGATCAAATTAAGTTCGTTTTATGCAGCCGTGAAGACTATCAATGGGCATTAACCATCATTGAAACGCATCAATTACAACAAAAAGCACAGATTCTTTTTTCCCCGAGCTGGGGGCAATTAGAACCTAAAATTTTAGCCGACTGGATTGTGGGCGATCAAATTAATGTCCGTTTTCAGCTACAATTGCATAAGATTTTATGGAATGATTCGCCAGGCCATTAGACAATACTGTGACGCACTAATGTTGTCCGCATGATCTGAGCTACGTGCGGAAGCTTAGACTCATTATTGCCCACTTTTATAAAAGTGGCCAGCTCAAGTCTATCACTTTTGTAGTTTATGCATTTATAAGGAGCATTCTCCCATGCAATGGTTCGCCCAAGCCCCATCCAATATTGCGTTAATTAAATATATGGGAAAGAAAGACGATAAGCGAAATCTTCCTATCAATGCGTCTCTTTCTTATACCTTAAATAAATTATTAAGTAGCGTTGAACTAGAAACAAAACCTGGCCACAAAGACGATTGGGCTCCGTTAACCATTCCTGGCGCGAAACCTTTTGAACTCAGTAAAACCGCACAGCAACGTTTTTTAGATCACCTTACACGATTAAAAGCCTATTTTAATTACGACGGCGCATTTAGAGTTCGCTCCAGCAACAACTTTCCCCACAGTAGCGGACTGGCAAGCTCTGCTTCGAGTTTTGCTGCGTTAACAAAATGTGCTGTTCTTGCCCTCAGTGAGCTGACCCACAAACCTATACCACCGATTGAAGAGCAGGCGCATTTAAGTCGATTGGGCTCAGGCTCCTCATGCCGCTCTTTTTTTTCACCCTGGGCCTTATGGCGAGAGGACACTGTAGAAGCCATTGAATTACCCTATAAAAATCTTATACATCAAGTGATTGTGATTAGTCATGATGAAAAAAAAATCTCTTCGAGTGAAGCGCATATGCGAATTCATACCAGCAAGTTATACCCTACTCGCGCTGAACAAGCAGAATACAATCTAAAAGCATTATTAGCAGCATTTGAAAACGAAGATTGGAAAAGTGCTTATCAAGTCTGCTGGCGTGAATTTCATGATATGCATAAATTGTTCACCACTTGCATATCTCCTTTTTCTTATATGACCGAACAATCCAATCAAGCTTTAAAACTGCTTCAAGGGCTTTGGCAAAATGTCGGGGATGGTCCTATTGTCACCATGGACGCCGGCCCCAATATTCATTTATTATATCGCCCTGACCAAGAAGAACTGGCCAACCAGTTTAAGAAAAAGTATTTGTTAGGCAACTATGATCTCATCTGATTTTAAAACAACCACACATGGAAAGTGGATTCTTGCAGGCGAACACGCGGTACTGCGAGGATTCGGTGCATTGGTGTTTCCGATTAAAGAAAAACAATTAACGTTACATTATAAAGCGACATCAGAGAATTTAAGCGCTGATTTTAATGGCAGCAACGGCGAAGATATGCACTTGCTATTTTGGAGCGTTCTTGAACATGGGATGCAGATTTTAGGCAAGTCTATTAATCATTTATCCGGACATTTTGCCATTCACAATAATATACCCATTGGCGTAGGTATGGGCGCGTCTGCAGCCCTCTGTGTCGCAATGACTCGATGGTTTGAATCCCGGGGGTTGCTCGGCAATTATTCTTGGCAAAGCTTTGCAAAGCAACTAGAAAATCTATTTCATGGAAAAAGCAGTGGTTTGGACATCGCGGGAGTTGCTGCTGACTCGGGGTTGTATTTTAGAAACGCTCATACAACGCCTATTAATCAAGACTGGAAACCTACATGGTTTTTATCCTCATCGGATCAAATTGGAATTACTTCTCACTGCATTACTCAAGTAGACATCTTATTAAAAGAAAATCCTCTGCAAGCCATAGCAATTGACGAGCAAATGAATCAGGCTGTCATTGAGGCTAAAGCCGCGTTAAACCAGTCCTCTTCCGACGCCCTCAATAGATTAGCAAATGCAATCAATTTGGCCAGTGATTGCTTTAAAGCCTGGGGATTAGTCAGTGATAATCTGATTCAACATATGCGAATGCTGAAGGAAGCCGGCGCCATCGCCGTAAAACCAACCGGCTCAGGAAATGGTGGCTATGTGGTAAGTTTATGGGAACAACAGCCAATCAATCTAAACATGACGCTTATACCCGTTTAATCTACGAAGTGGTAATAATCCTCAGTTTCTTTGATCATACCTAATTCATAGCGAGCACGTTCCTCGAGGGCTTGATCGCCAGATTTTAATTCCACCACATCGGCTTCTAAAGCCCGATTACGAGCGGTGAGTTTTTTATTCTCTTCTTTCTGGTGAGCCACTTGCTGTTCTAGCGCTTTCCATTGAACAATGCTCCCGTCACCCAACCATAGTTTATACTGTAACCCAAACAGAACCAAGAGCAAGCAGCTTATGAATATCCGCATAATATGACTCTCAATGTATCTACTCAAGAAACTTTAAATGCGACTTTTATGTTGATGCCTTTTTTACTTAAGCTTTAAGAAAAAAAGATATCGCCAAAATATCGCATTTTGAAGTATCTTGAGTAAGGCCTAATAGGCAATATTCCCGTGATCGTTCAAAATGCGTGATTTATGCTATTTCTTTTTTGCCCTGCCGCATTTTATAAAAACTCGCATTTTGAACGATCACGGGTATATCTTTTGATAAACGGGTCTAAATTTGCACTATATCGCATGACAATAGCCTTGATGGCTCACTTATTTAGACTCAATTTATCACCTTTTTGCTTCTAGCAAAAATTTCGGGCGTTAAATGCCAAGTGCTGCTTTTCCAGCATAAGGTAATTTTGCCATTTCATTAATGCGCAAAAGCTCGTTGTATTTTGCGACACGATCCGTTCTACAAAGAGAACCGGTTTTAATTTGCCCACATCCGGTAGCAACCGCGAGATCGGCGATAAATACTTCTTCGGTTTCACCTGAGCGGTGGGACATGACACAGCGATAATCATGTTCATGTGCAAGCTTAATTGCTTGTCTGGTCTCAGTTAATGTTCCAATTTGGTTAAGTTTGATTAAAATTGCATTGGCAGTTTTTTCGGCAATCCCTCTTTTCAAGATGCTTGGGTTGGTTACGAACAAATCATCCCCAACTAGCTGAACTTTTGAACCCAATTCAGCGGTCAGTGTTTTCCAACCATCCCAATCATTTTCATCCAAACCATCTTCAATACTGACAATGGGATATTGTTTTAATAAGTCCGCATAATATTGGATCATGTCTTCACTGCTATATACCTTTTGTTCCGAGCTAAGCTCATATTTCCCATGGCGGTATAATTCTGAGGCTGCAACATCTAACGCAAAAAACACATCTTCCCCTAGTCGAAACCCTGCTTTTTGGACAGCGTCCACAAGCATATCTAAGGCTTGATGATTGGACTTTAAATTAGGCGCGAATCCGCCTTCATCACCAATCGCTGTGTTTAACCCTTGCTGTTTAAGCACGGATTTTAATACATGAAAAATTTCTGTACCCATTTGTAAGGCGGTAGGAAAATCAGAAGCTCCGACAGGCATAATCATAAATTCTTGAATATCGATATTATTATCTGCATGCGCACCACCATTTAATACATTCATCATAGGCACGGGCATAGACATCGCTTCATGATCATTTAAAGATTGGAATAAAGGGGTATTCGTCACTTTAGCATGTGCTTTAGCGCATGCTAAAGAAACGGCCAGAATGGCGTTAGCCCCTAACTTAGATTTATTTTCAGTGCCATCTAATTCGCATAAACGAGCATCAATTTTAGTCTGGTTATCGACAGCAAATCCTTCTAAGGCATGATTGATTGCTTCATTAATATTTTGAACGGCTTTAAGAACACCCTTACCAGCATAACGAGCCGAGTCTTTGTCTCGTAGCTCACAAGCTTCTCGGCTTCCGGTAGAAGCTCCGGAAGGAACGCTTGCCCGCGCCATCACCCCATTATCTAACAATACATCGGCTTCTACAGTAGGATTGCCTCTTGAATCTAAAATTTCACGCCCTCTAATACTGGCAATACGCATCACACATCCTCAGTTAGTAAATTTCGAATGTACCCATTCCACCTGAAGATACTGGTTTTTTCGCGATTTGATTTTTATGTCAGCGATAGCGAAAATCCAGTATCTTCAGGTGGAGTGGGTATATACCCGTGATCGTTCAAAACGCGTGTTTTTACGCGCCTTTATTTTTTGTGCTGCCGTATTTTAAAAAGCGAGTAACGGCTTATGCCCTTGCGAGTTTTTTAAAATACGGTAGGGCGAAAAAGAAAAAGCATAAATCACCCATTTCGAACGATCACGGTTATATTGTTTTGGTCTACCAACACGATGTCAAGTTTTTTCAAAACACTCCGTTATTCAGGATATTAAGTTCTAATCCAAGGCATTCCACCTATTTTTTCTCTGTGCGGTACTATTTTTTATAAAAAAACTCTCTGTACATGACAAAAAAACTTGCAAAACATTTCGTTACTGTATTTTTTTGGATATAATTAGCCACATTTTCAGCGAGACCGTGTGAATCATGAGCCGCATTTTTAACATGTTTGGCCCATCCCCAATTCGGCCTATTGAGCAGCATATGCGCAAAGTGTATCTTTGTGCGAAACAGCTGTCTCCATTTTTTGAAGCTGTATTGAATAATAACTGGGATGAAGCGCTCATTATTCGCGATAAAATTTCAAAAGTTGAAAAAGAAGCCGATTTGATTAAGCGTGATCTTCGCTTACATTTACCAACAGGCCTTTTTCTACCCGTTTCACGCACAGATCTTCTTGAGCTGTTAAGCGCTCAAGATCGTATCGCCAATAAAGCCGAGGATATTGCAGGACTTATTATTAGCCGACAAATGCAACTTCCAAAAGCGCTTTCTAACCTCTTCATGCCCTTTTTAAATCGCTCACTAGATGCCGCAAAACAAGCTTGTAAAGCCATTAACGAATTGGATGAACTTCTTGAAACTGGTTTTCGTGGTAGTGAAGTAAAAATTGTTGAAGAAATGATCGTAACTCTCGATGAAATAGAGCACGACAGTGATGATAAGTTAGCAGACATTCGTCATCGCATTTTTGAGCTGGAAAAGGATTTGCCTGCTATTGAAATTGTTTTCCTTTACAAATTAGTCCAATGGATTGGTGACTTAGCCGACCATGCTCAAACTGTAGGTGGTCGCCTGCAAATTCTTATTGCCCGGTAAGTTCTCTATGGATTTAACACTAATATACGTAATACTCGCAATCTTTCTTTGTTTCTTTATGACCTGGGGCGTTGGGGCCAATGATTTAGCGAACGTCATGAGCACGACGATGGGATCTAAGGCCGTAACGGTTAAACAAGCCATGTTAATCGCTGTGATCTTCGAATTTGCCGGTGCTTTTTTAGGCGGAACCGGCGTGACCGAAACCATGCGCGATGGCATCATTAACACCAGCGAGTTAGTGACTCATCCCTATATTTTGATTCAGGGCATGTTAAGCGTATTACTGGCTTGCACCATCTGGATGAACCTTGCCAGCTACTATGGCTTGCCTGTATCAATTACCAATGCATTGGTCGGCTCTATGGTTGGTTTTGGTGGAATTGTACTCGGGAAAAACGCGATACATTGGCACCAAGTCTCTCATATTGCCATCGGGTGGGTGACGTCGCCCTTGATCGCTGGAACCACAGCTTATGCCTTATTTATTAGTATTCAGCAATCTATTTTCGTTAAAAGCGACCCTTTAGCCAAAGCAAAACGCTTTATTCCAGTTTATTTATTCTTAATTGGAACGGTTTTGTCGTTTATTACTGTCTTTAAAGGACTCAATCATTTCGATATTCGGTTAAATCTTAAGCAAGATATTGCAGTAACATTAGTAACAAGCATTGTCTTAACCGCAATTGGTTTAATTTTTATTCGCCGAATTCCAGAACGCCCTAATTTAAGACGGCGCGAGCGTTTTCTACAAGTCGAAAAATATTTTGCAGTATTAATGGCTCTTACAGCCTGCGCCATGGTTTTTGCCCATGGTGCTAATGATGTTTCCCTGGCCGTAGGTCCTTTAACAATTATTCACTCTCTGGTTCTTGATGCCAATCAACCGTTTGAAGCCACCGATTATCCAGCGTGGATTATCTTGTTAGGTTGTGTTGGGGTTGTCACTGGTTTATTGATGTATGGACGTAAAGTGATTGAAACCGTAGGTAGCTCCATCACTGCACTGACCCCAAGCCGAGCGTTTGCCGCAACGCTCGCAGCGGCTACAACGGTTGTGATTGCAACGTCCATTGGGATCCCCGTTTCTGCCACACAAACACTGGTTGGTGCAGTTTTGGGGGTTGGTCTCGCACGAGGTATTGGTGCTTTAAACCTGTTGGTTATTCGCAATATTTTCACCTCATGGATATTAACCTTACCTGCTGCATCCCTTTTAACGATACTTTCCTATAAAATCATCCATGCAGCGTTTGGTTAACTAAAAATCTTGCCAAATTTGATCTTGCTGTTTGCCAGCTTCAGGATTATCACGCAGATTCGCTATGCGCTCATGCTTCTTGATTTCTTTTAGCTGCGATTGGGTTTTCTCATGCGTCGCATCGTATTTATATAAAAATTTATCAATGGGACTGACGTAGGATTTATCAATATCTTGTACACTCATATTGTTTCCATTTAAACAAGTTAAACCTACTGGTAATTTTATAAGGTTTTCATTAAAGTTGCCATTCATGATTTAAATAAAGAGGGCAAAATGTCATTAAAAAAAGCAGAATTGCACGTTCACTTAGAAGGAACTATATCACCTAACCTTGCACGAACCTTAGCTCAGCGCAATAATCTTCCTTTACCTGAGGATTTAATTTCTGAAGATGGAACAAGTTATTTATCCCGTGACTTTCTTCACTTTTTACAGGTCTATGATGTTGTTGCCGATCTCATTAAACGGCCGCAAGATTATTATGACATCACTTATGATTATTTACGTTCTTGCGCTGAGGGTGGCGCTATTTATGTAGAGATGATGTACTCACCGGATCACGCGGAAAAAGCAAGTGGCATTCCTTCCATAGAACATTTACAAGCAATTCAAAAAGCCGTGGATGATTCAAAAGCAGACTTTGATATTGTTGGACGAATTATTATTACCGCGGTAAGACATTTTGGGGCCGAATCTGCTGAGCGCGTCGCACAGAATGCTGCTCGCCACTCCGTGCCTTGTGCTACTGGTTTTGGATTGGGCGGTGATGAAATTAACTTCCCTCCAGGGCTGTTTAGCAAAGCATATCAAATTGCCTCCGATGCTGGACTCGAATGTACCGCTCATGCCGGTGAGTTTGCACCAGCCAGTGGTATGGTTGAAGCGATGGAAACATTACCAATAAAACGCATTGGGCATGGCGTGCAAGTGATTAATTCACCGGAAACCATGGCTATGGTTAAAGATCGCGGCATTGCTTTAGAGCTTTGTCCATCCAGCAATATTAAGTTGGGACTATTTAAAAATCTTAGTGAGCATCCCTTTCCTAAATTATACGAAGCTGGGTTAAACATTAGCATCAACTCAGACGATCCCCCGTTTTTTACCACGAACCTAGCGCGCGAATATCGACTTGTTCAAGAAGCTTATGGTTATAGTGACGATCAGATCAATCAGATCACATTAATGGCTATCGAATCTGCGTTCGTTGATGAGAAAACAAGGGAAGAATTGCGAAGTAAATTACAGTAAGGTTATACTCTGTATTGATAAGGCTAACTACCGTAGCTTATCACCCCTTGAGTGACCGACATTGATAACACAGATGCAAGGTCACTCAAGGGGACCGACCGGTACGAGAACAGCAAGATCCATGAGATTTAAGAGCGTCTCTCTTTAGCTAAGCCACTTCTTCCATATACTGACGTAACTTTTTCATTGCATTTTTTTCCAACTGTCTGACTCGTTCAGCCGATACTCCATATTTATCAGCCAAGGCATGCAGCGTAACGGCTTTTTCATTAGACAACCAGCGCTGCTGTAAAATATCTTGGCTACGCTCATCCAGACGCTCTAAGGCTAAATGAAGCTTTTCATGGCTTTGGGTGCTGCTATCTTCTTGTTCGAGAACATACGCCGGATCACTGCCATTATCATGTAAAAAGCGAGCGGGAACTGATTTGTAACTACCGTTGTCATCTTCATCCGAATCGGAAAAATCAAATGAAGCGTCCATAGCATTTAGACGCTCTTCCATCACCAAAACATCTTCACGGGATACGCCAAGGTCTTGAGCCACAGCATCCACTTCTTCACTAGTCATCCAGCCTAAGCGCTTTTTCATTTGTCGCATATTAAAAAATAACTTACGCTGCGCTTTGGTTGTTGCGACCTTAACAATACGCCAATTTTGAATAACGAATTCATGAATCTCGGCTCGAATCCAATGCACTGCAAACGAAACCAGACGAACGCCGATGGATGGATCAAAGCGCTTTACCGCTTTCATCAACCCAACATTTCCTTCCTGAATGAGATCGCCCAGAGGTAATCCATAACCCAAATACCCTCGTGCAACACGTACGACATAGCGTAAATGCGCAAGTACTAAACGACGTGCGCTTTCTAAGTCACCTTCGTCATGAAACCGCTTTGCACAATCAATTTCTTCCTCTGCGGTCAACATTGGGATTTGATTTACGCGATGGATATAAGCGTCAAGACTACCTAACGGGAAATTTGCGGTTGAAAGATGCAACTGAAGACTCATGTTCATTCCTCTAGATAAAGCCATACTTTCATATAAAACTTATTTCTTCTTTTTTATCTGTCGAAATAATGATTGGGTATATTATAATACTATCAGTAATAAGGCTCAATAGATGCAAGCTGGCGTTTAACCGACAGCCTTGCACCAAGCCAGCCAAGTATAGTCGCTGCAAGAATGAGTAGCAAGATTTGAGCGAACGTCAGTCCTGCCAAAGGATAATGCATCTGATAAGCTGCGGCCAGATTATTGGCAGCCATAACGAGGCTTAAGAGAAAGATATTGACGAGCAATACAGCCACAACAGCTCCGGCCAACCCGTACCAAAGCCCAGAATATAAAAAGGGGCGAACAATAAATGAATCGGTAGCTCCAATTAATTTTAAAACTTGTATTTCTTCATGCCGGCTTTGAATTGCAAGACGAAGTGTATTACCAATAATTAAAATCACAGCCAAAGCCAGTAAAATCATTAACCCATGCACGATATTCGTAGCAAAATCCAAGATTGCGTGGAGACGATTTACCCATTGCATATCGAGTTTTGCCTGATCAACGTGTGAAAGCGCTTTAAGTTGCTGATATAAGGCTTCAATCTCGCTAGGTTTATCGATACTAATCGCAGGGATAATCTCAATGACTGCGGGTAAAGGATTTTCAGGTAAATAACTCATAATATCCGCCATACCTTCTTGGCGCTGCAACTCAGTCATACCTTCTTTAGGTGTTTTGAGCGTTGCTTGACCAACACCTTTTATGGAACGAACTTCAGTAAGAACAGCTGTTTGCTTAAGTTCGGATAAGGACGGCGTCAAGTACAAAGAGATGTGCCCACTTTGTTTCCAATTACTGGTGAGCTGCTCAAGGTTGGCTGTAAATACCCAAAATAAAGCCGGTAGCGATAAGGTAATTGCGATAACAATAATTGTCATTATGGTCGCTAAGGGCTTTTGCAACATGGTGTTCATGCTACTTATCGCAGCTTGCACATGATGTGCTAGATAAGTACGTAATACACTTAACATAAGCGGCCACCTCTTAACATCAAAATACGATGCTTCATTCCAGCGATCAAAGCCAGATCATGCGTTGCGATAAGTACACTTACGCCAACCTGATTAAACTCTTCAAAAATGTTCATCACTTCAGACGATAAACTTGGATCTAGATTTCCGGTGGGTTCATCCGCCAATACGAGTTGAGGCTTATGGACCACGGCGCGTGCAATTCCTACGCGCTGTTGTTCACCGCCAGACAGATGAATGGGCAACAACTTGCCTTTGCTCAGTAAGCCGACCATATCTAATGCCGCGTGAACGCGCTTTGTCAGTTTGTGCGGGTGAACACCTTGTATCTTAAGCGGTAGGGCAACATTTTCAAAAACGCTGCGGTCATTTAAAAGATGAGGGGATTGGAACGTTATCCCAAGGGTGCTACGAAACCCAGCAATATCGCGTTTTTTTATCTGGTTAAGTCTTGTCCCATTAATAATAATCTGACCCGAAGTCGGCTTCTCCAGCATAGCAATGAGTTTAAGCAAAGTACTTTTGCCTGCACCTGAATGCCCCGTTAAAAAGGCCATTTCTCCTTTCTCTAAACAAAAGTTGACTTCATTGAGGGCCTCAAAGCCACCTGGATATCGTTTACAGACTTGGTTAAATTCGATCATCATTGAAAATTGCATCAACAAAATACGCCGCATCGAAAGGACGTAAATCATCAATTCCTTCACCAATCCCTATATAACGAAATGGTATATCTAATTCATTAGCAATAGCAAATAAAATTCCCCCTTTGGCTGTGCCGTCTAACTTAGTTATAGCAATCCCTGTAACGCCAACGGCTTCTTTAAATTGCCGAGCTTGGTTAAGAGCATTCTGTCCAATCGTTGCGTCTAAAACCAACATCGTCTCATGGGGGGCATTGGGGTCTAATTTAGTTAAAACCCGCTTTATTTTTTTTAGCTCATCCATAAGGTTCTGTTGCGTATGCAACCGCCCCGCGGTATCAGCAATTAATACATCATAGTTCCTCGCTTTTGCCGCTTGCAACGCATCATAGACAACAGAGGCGCTATCCGCGCCTGAATGTTGGGCAATCACTGGTATTTTATTACGCTCTCCCCAAGCTTCCAATTGCTCAATGGCTGCCGCTCGAAAGGTATCCCCCGCAGCCAACATCACTTTTTTCCCTTGTTGTTGAAATTGTTTAGCTAATTTGCCAATAGTAGTGGTTTTGCCTGCGCCATTAACGCCCACCATCAGAATAACAAATGGTCCTTCCTCTTCTGCTTTAAGCGTCAAAGGTTCTGAGGAACGCATAAGAACCGTCTGCAAATGTACTTTAAGTGCAGCAAATACCGCGTCACCATCGGCTAATTGTTTTCGAGCAAGCCCATCACTCAACTTCTCAATAATAGCTTGGGTGGTTTCAATCCCTACATCGGCGGTCAATAACATGGTTTCGAGATCATCGAGCAAATCCGCATCGATTTCTTTTTTGCCTAATAAAAGCCGGCCGATCCCATCCCCAAGATGATGCCTTGTTTTAGTCAACCCCGCTTTAAAGCGACCGAATATTCCTTTTCTTTCCAGTGGCGGCGTTATAGCCGGTTCCTCTGCTATAATTGGAACTGATGAAGCGCTTCCCTCTTCAGGCTTTACCGAAGAGGTCTCGGATGTCTTCGTTTCTTTGTCGTCTTGATTTCGCTTAAACCATTTAATCATAGGTATACAAATTAGGTGAAATGTGGAATTCTATCACTTTTTTTTAGTTGAGGTGTAATCATGCGAGTTGTGTTAATGGTTCTATTAACGCTACTAACCCCCCTAACCTACAGTAAAACACAAGATTTTACACTGGACAATGGTTTAAAAGTTGTGGTGAAAGAAGACCATCGCGCACCGGTAGTCGTCTCAATGATTTGGTACGATGTTGGATCGGCGGATGAAAAAGGCGGTATTACTGGCGTCTCTCATGCCCTTGAGCATTTAATGTTTAAAGGGACGGAGAAATATCCTTTAGGTGTTTTTTCCAAAACCATTTCTTCTTTAGGTGGACAAGAAAATGCATTCACCAATACAGACTATACTGCTTATTTTGAAAAAATTGCAGCCCCTCATCTTGCGACCAGTTTTGAACTGGAAGCGGATCGGATGCAAAACTTACTGTTAGATAAAGAAGAATTTGATAAGGAAATAAAGGTGATTCAAGAAGAACGTCGCCTAAGAACGGATGATAACCCTCAAGCACTCACTTACGAACGATTTTTATCGGCAGCTCATCTGGCCTCTCCTTACCATCACCCCGTCATTGGTTGGATGAGTGATCTTGAACAAATGACGGTTGAAGATGCCCGTGATTGGTATGCCAAATATTATGCACCTAATAATGCCACATTGATTGTGGTGGGGGATGTAAAACCAACTGAAGTTTATGAATTGGCAAAAAAATACTTTGGGCACCTGAAACCAATCACCTTACCAAAACGTAAAGCCCAGATTGAACCACCAACTCTAGGAAAAAAAGAAGTTATTGTAAGAGCACCAGCTCAAGTTCCTATGCTCATGCTTGGATATACTGTTCCAACCGTGAAATCTATAGGAGACAATTCTTATGAACCCTATGCACTTGAAGTCATGGCGGGGATTTTAGATGCCGGAGATAGTGGACGCTTTAGCCGACAGTTAGTACGAGGAAAACACGTAGCTAGCGTTACTGATGTGATTTACAACCTCTATTCACGCTATGAGACACAATTTGTTTTGTATGGAACGCCTAGCCAAGGCCATAGCCTAGATGACTTGAAATCAGATATGTTAACTGAACTTCAACAACTGCAGCAGAAAACAGTGTCAAATAAAGAATTGCAACGAATCAAAACACAAATCATCGCTCAAAAAGTATTTGAGCGCGACTCTATTTTTGGTCAGGCAATGGAAATCGGTCTTCTCGAAACAATTGGACTTGGTTGGAAAACGGCAGAACAATATATCGAACGCATTAATCGTGTCACACCTGAGCAAATTCAAGCGGTTGCTAAAAAGTATTTCCAGGAAAAAAATCTGACGGAGGCTAAATTAATTCCTGATAATTCAATGTAACCTCAACTTGATCAAACCGAAGATTGAACGTATTACTGCTAGATTACGCAAAGGTTTAACGAGTCAAGAACAATAAGGATAATGATGAGACTATTGTACCCATTCTATCTAACGATACTGAATTTTCGCTCTTGCTTTTCGCGCATTCACGATTTTAAAACACTTCCAATAGAGCAAGCTATTATCCGTTTTTTAAAATCCCGCGGCCACAAAAATCATTTCACGGAAAAATCAGCATCTATAGGGAAAATAGGTATAGTCGCATTCTGCAGCTTATTCTTACTAATGCCTACAGCCATAGCTGCTAGCTCCTTAAAGCCAATGAGTTGGAAGACAAGCAATGGGGCCAACGTTGTTTTTTATCAAGCCATGGAAGTCCCCATGCTGAACATTAAAGTCGCATTTGCAGCAGGCTCAGCTTATGATGGCGATCAATTTGGTCTAAGTGCCCTTACAACGGATTTGTTAAATCAAGGTAATGATGGCAAAGATGCGAGCACCATTGCTGAGCTACTGGAGGCAACCGGCGCCCAATATCACACTGAAAGCACAAGAGATATGGTCGTATTGGATCTCAAAACGCTCAGCGAAGCCACCGCATTGAACAGTGCAACAGACATTTTTGCCAAAATTATTGCCAAACCAGATTTTTTAGCTCCCGCGTTTGATCGTGAAAAAAGTCAACAATTAATGGCCATCAACCAAGCATTAGAGTCTCCCAATGAAGTGGCTAATCAAGCTTTTTTTAGAGTTCTCTATCAAGATCATCCTTATGCTCATCCAGTGCTTGGAACCACTGAAACCGTGGAACAGATAGCCTTAAAAGACGTTCGTAATTTTTATAGAACTCATTTTGTGGGCCAAAATGCCACCGTTGTCCTGGTGGGAGCGATCCAACCTGACCAAGCTAAAGCAATTGCTGAGAAACTTACTCAAGGCCTTCAGAAAGGGGCTTCACCCCCTAGTATTATAAGAGCTTTACCACTCAGTGAAGACATGAATGTCGAAGTTCCCTTTCCCTCTTCGCAAACTATAATTCGGCTTGGACAACTTGGCATCACGCATCACAATAAAGACTATTTCCCCTTAGTGGTAGGAAATTATATTTTAGGCGGTGGCAGTTTGGTATCACAACTGGCTATAGAGGTTCGAGAAAAGCGCGGCCTTAGTTATGGGGTTCATAGCCAATTTTTACCTTTAGCCGGTGTTGGCCCCTTTTTGATAAGCCTAGCTACGAAAGCTAATCAAGCCAATACAGCCATTGATATCACACGAAAAGTGCTTACAAATTTTGTTCAACATGGTCCAAATCCCAAAGAGATAACCGAAGCCAAACAGTATTTAATTGGCAGCTTTCCTCTGGCCATTGCAAGCAATAGTAGCATTGCAGATATGCTTCTCAAAATAGCCTTTTATAATTTACCAGAAGATTATTTAGATACCTACATTGAACGAGTGAATGCGGTTACTCAATCTGAAATAAAATCTGCGTTTAACTCTACATTGTCTTCCAGCAAGTTGTTACAAGTTACTGTGGGGCAACGGTGAAACAAGTGATTCGAATTATTGGAGGACAATATCGCGGAAAAAAAATTCATTTTCCAGCCATCACTGGTTTGCGTCCCACCCCGGATAGGGTGCGAGAAACCTTGTTCAATTGGCTTATGTCCATCATTCGAGGATCCCGATGTCTTGATGCGTTTGCTGGAAGCGGGGCGCTTGGTTTTGAAGCACACTCACGCGGTGCAGCTAAAGTGGTCATGGTTGAGGAATCAAGCAAAGCCTATAGTCATCTTTTAAACGAAGCGAAAGCATTTGAACCTTCAGGGATAACCATTATTAAAGGGGATGCCTATCGGTATTTAAAGGAAACCCAGGAACAATTTGATATTATATTTTTGGACCCCCCTTTCGCTCAGAATTATCTTCCCTTAATCCAGGCGCTGGAACATAAAAATGTGCTTGTTCCTACAGGTTATGTGTACATCGAATCACCACAAGAAATTGAACTAAATCCTCTGTATTGGAAAAAATTAAAATTAAAACAAAGTGGCCAGGTTTTTTATGGTCTCTATCAGAAATTAAATTAAGAGCAGGTAATGCTTGACAAGGGGTCAGCCTCCTGTTTCAATCAATACTAATCTAATGTTAATAAAAAATTTAAGATGAATCATCGGATTGTCATCATTCTCTTGACAACTTTGCTGCTCGCTAGCTGCCATAACCGTGTTATGTTAAAAAAGCCTCCATTTAATGAGCCTAGTGATGACGCAACGATCAAACTTGCTGAGGCAGCTAATTCCGTTAGTCGTTCCATGTTGGAAATGGCACGAGTTGAGAAGGACATTCGACCTCCAGCCAAAGATAATGTCTTAACCATTCCAAATGCTTATAATTTGCAAGCTCGCGCATCCGTTGATTGGTCAGGTCCTATTGCCGAAATAACAGAGCGAATTGCTAAATCCGCGCATTATCGCCTGCGGATACTTGGAAAAGAACCCGCTATTCCCGTATTAATTAGCATGAACGTTAAAGATGAGAGCTTAGCGGAAATTCTCCGCGATATTGATTATCAGGCTGGAGATAAAGCCTACATCCATGTTTACCCTAACAGTCAGGTCGTTGAATTACGCTATGCCAAACTTTATTCGTAGCATTCCACTCATACTTAGCGCCTTGCTTGTATCCTGCCATTCAAACACAGGGAGAGTTGGGGATACTGGATCCCTTGCAGGCTTACAAGCAATGGGCAACGGTGGAGCAAATCAAGGTGATACTTCAACCGGAAAAATCCGGGAAATGGCTATTCGAGAAACAGCACTAAGCCTTGGCGCTCAATCCGGACTTGCCTGGCGTGCCAAGTTTATCGATGAAGAACTTGTAAAAGAAACTAGAAATCTCGATGCTATTTTCGATTTTAATTCGCTAGTACTTCCTCACAATATATTGCCCCCAGTGTTGCTTGAGGGTCGAAATACATTAAATCTTGCCGATCCTGGCACAATCCGCATTTCTGACCGCACTTACAAAGTTGCAAAACAAGCAAGATTTATAACTACCCCTCCTAATTGGCGTCAATACTTATGGATGGATTATAAAAAACCGGATTATCCCAACGTGACTTTATTGCCTAAAACCAAAGAAGAAAGAGCCGTATGGATTGAGTGCGTCGAAAAAGGTTGGAAAAATGGCGTTGACCAAGCCAATGTTATTTTAGAAGAAAGCTTAGCGCGCATTAAAGAAGATTTTAACGGCATGATCCTATATCGTAAATTATTGGCTATGAATATGATATCCGCGCCTTTTGTATCTCATACGGATCTTGGCGTTACAGGCGATGCGTCTGAAATTCATATCGATGATCGAGTTCTTCGTATTGCAGCCCTTCCTGCTTTGAATACTAACAGTAATGAATGGCGTGCTGCAGTAACCAAAGATGATAACGCTTTAGAACAGTTTAAGAAAATGGAAAAACTGGTTAATTCGGCTAAAATTAAAGTAACGAGTAAAGCCTGGCAACCAGTAATTGCGCCAATCAATATAGCGAAGTGATCCCTATCCTGGGGAAGAGAGTAATTAAAGCCGCAGTACATGGTAGCCTGGATGGAGTGCCGCGAAATCCAGGATTATAGATTCTATAACGCTCAGATCCTGGATTTCGCTTCGCCCCACTCTGGCTACCTGATGTTAATAAATACTAAGTTTTATACTCTCTAACCTATGTTCACCAATGATATGTATATATTGCGCGCCTTAGCCAGATGATTTATCCCTTATCATTGTGTTTTACAAGTATTCTAATGCTATAAGTTTTTATAGGAGTTTCGTTATATGGCAGAAAGTGATCATATTAATATCATGCCTGATGAACCGACCCGTTTTACACCCGTCTTTATGGATCGGATGCTGGAACATGCAGAATCGTTAAATGCCTCGGATATTACCATTCAAACGAGTGAGCCGATTTTTGCTGAAGTGTATGGTCGGCTTGTTAAAATCACAAAGCGCCCTTTATCCAATACCGAAGTCGGCGATTTAATTAACGCCATCTACGGACCCAATGCCACCACGCAATTACTATCGGGCACCGACATTGATACGCACTATGAATTTCGACCCAATCGTGGCGTTCGTTTTCGCTATCGTGTTAACGGTACGGCCTGTTTAGTTGAAGGCCATGATGCGATTCAAATTACCTTACGTACCATTCCTACAACTCCCCCCAGACTTGAGTCCATGGAATTACCGCAAAATATCATTGAGGCCATTGAACCGCAGGAGGGAATCATCTTCATTACTGGCGCGACTGGTTCCGGTAAATCAACCTTATTAGCTTCAATCATTCGCGACTTAATTGAAAAAGAAGAATCAAACCGTAAGGTTTTAACCTATGAAGCCCCTATCGAATTCGTTTACGATGAAATTGAAACTATTTCAGCGGTCGTCAGCCAATCTGAAATTCCACGCCACATCCCATCTTTTGCCGATGGTGTGCGAAATGCGTTGCGCCGCAAACCACGCCTAATTATGGTGGGGGAATGTCGTGATGCTGAAACCATTAGCGCGGCCCTGGAGGCCGCTTTAACCGGCCATCCAGTTTATACAACGTTACACACTTCTGGGGTCGCAGAAACCATGCGACGTTTGGTTACCTCGTTTTCTGGAGAAGAGCGCTTAGGTCGAACCATTGATATTTTAGAGACCATTCGTCTTTGTATCTGGCAAAAATTAGTACCTACGGTAGATGGAAAACGCGTAGCACTGCGAGAATATTTGGTCTTTGATGAAGAAACCCGCGATATTCTATTAGAAGGCAATCCTAATGAAGTCACCAACATGACACGTAAATTGGTACGTGAGCGGGGCCAGCTTATGACCGTGGATGCCAAACGCAAATTTGAAGAGGGCATTATTAGCGAACGCATGTATAAATTAATAATCGCTGGTACGAAAGAATATCATCATTGAAAAATTGCGTCATTAATGGTTTCAACCATTAATGACGACTATACCTAAGGCATTGGCTCTGCAGGAGGCGTAGCTCCACCACCACCAGCTCCACCACCAGATGACCCCTCATCGCCACCGCCACTAGGTGTACTTTCAGCTCCCTTACCGCCTGTTGCTTTAACGTCTGGTTTGCTAGCACCTTTTTTACCTTTTTCAATAAGTTCTTGAGCCTTCCCTTGCAACTGAGCTTGCGTAGCCGCTTGAGCCCCTGAAGTTTCTTTTGCTGCACCTTCCACTTTACCTTTGGCTTCCTCACCCCATTGAGCCGCTTCAGAACCAATCGTTTCAGGGGCACCGCCAATCCAACGTAAGACTTTATCAGGAAGATACGTAATCAACGTAAATGAACGCTGCACGATAGTTAGATACATCATCGTGTACATTAAAATAGAGAAAAAGTAGGCGAACACACCCGCCCAGCCTATGTACCCGCCTGCAACGTTACCAGCACTCGTTTGAACGGCTGAACTATGTGTAAAACTGCTTGCCAAACGGTCTGCAATATCAGCTCCGGGGATAGAAGGCTTTTCTATTCCAGCACCCGATGACGTGCCTGGCGGCTGGATAAAGGCAATCGCATGATCAAACCCAGCGTTTAATATCCAGACCCCGACATACGATAATGAAATTGCGGCGATATAACCAATGATCATCATTGAAGGCCTTAAAAAGACGTTCATGAGAATCATAATCGCTTGCTCACCTTTACCAAACGCCTCATGGCCTTCTGGGTGAGTTACCCCGAGTGCGACGATTGGCGCGGCGACCATCGCCTCTATCACAGCAATCAACCAAGCTATCGTTGCGAAAGTAAAGATCATATAAGGTAAGATTGGGACATAATACGCCGTAATAAACCCTACTGACACCATAATTCCTAACCATGCTAGAAGCAAAGGCCCGCTAAACACCATTATCACAAAGACAACGACTCCAAACCAAGGGATGATAGCGGATACGATTGATAACTCTAACATCAGTATGAAAAGCGTGCCGGCAAAGTTGATATAATAGGTTCCCATTTGAGCCAGAGCGACGATTGGGTTAATTCCTGGTGTACTAATGATCTCTACACCTTGTCTAAAAATAGCCGAGATGCCTTCTAACGGTAAAAGCAAAAAGGTGAAAATAAGTTGCTCAATAATGGCGTTAACCCATCCTAGAAAGGCGTTATAAACTGGGACAATGATCGCATTATACACCACATCGCCAATGAGCTCTCCAAGGCAGAAACTGAAAAATAAGATTTTCACTTTACCGCAAGGGAAGTCTGCAGAAGGTAAGGCATAGGCGCTAGTATCCGCTTTCACATGCATCATGTCTGCAAACTGGACTCGATTTTGGCCCGCTTGCTGTGGCGGCTGAATTAAAATTTGGTTTGTGGTAAACCCATACACCGTTGATGAAGCCGTGCTAGTCACAGGATTAGTGACGCGAGATAAATTTGTAGGTGGACTTATATTGGGAACACCACCCCCTCCCCCGGAAATTAATGTGGTGATAGGCTCAACACTGGATTTATCTTGATTTAACCAAGTGCATAAAAGACTGTATTGATTGGTTGTATCGCATCCTGTGCTTGTAAACAGTTTAGTGAGCTGGCTCACATCAAACGAGCTTTTATTTAGGCCAGTATTGGAATCAAAGGCATCTTTTGAAGCTTCCAGGGCTTGTTGATTTAACAAGACCAGATCAAAGAAATAGCTTCCAGCCATAAGCCAACCTTGGGCGTTAGCGCTTTGAATAAACGCTCTACTAGCTTCCGCTGAGGATTTATTTTGTGCTTCATTTTCAAGCGTCAACAAAGGCCGCATAACGGCATCATAATCGGAAATCGCTCCTCTAAATTCAGTGCCTGTAAACAGAGGGGGGTTTTTTGCGCCAGGCGCCTGATTCCAGACATGACAGGTTGCATTGGCCATGTTACCGCCCTGTTGAAACCATGAAGAATTATTACTTGGACCAGAACCAGGAGCATTCTGTTGGATACCACAGGCCGCCGCACCAGAAGCACTCACTGCGACACCAAAATTTTGTTCAGCCACCTCAGAATAATTGGTTTGAGTCTGATCCGCTGGAGTTTGATCGGAGAGTTCTGGATTGTTATTGACCATAACTTGGGCTATGGAGGCTAAATCTACGAACATTTGCTGAATTGCAATGGCTCGAGACATCTCAAGCGTTCCAACATCCCCACCTGCGATAGTACTGGCGTCTTTACCCACTACTTTGCGACTCCAGTTGATGGTGCCACAGATACCATTTAACGGTTGATAAGGTGATGTGCTATCAAAGTTTGGCATCGGAACTTCATAAGCGGCTCTCTGATTTTGATCATCTTGCATGCGAACATTTAAAATGTTGACTGAGTCAAGAAAACTGGGGACGGAGGTATTGCAAATCACTTGCATGTTATCTGAAACGGTTCCATAGCAAGGGCCTGTTTTATTTTGTTTCTGACGAAGATAATATTCCCGATAATTTCGTAATTGTTTTTCCAGTCCTAGCATACAAACTTGTCCTGCTAAAATGGTTTGGGCACCATCTGCAATCCCAGAGCCCCCTGCTGCCGTTAATGCTTTAGTCGGATCCTCTTGAGCAATAATGATTGAGCCTCCCTGATTGAGATAGCTTAAAGCCGCCCCCCATATTTTATCAGCGGCTCCAACGCCTTGAACCACAATCCACATGACAAAAATTTGCATTAGGCAGTAACCGGAAGCTTTCGGAATTAATAACGCCAATCCAAACGTCGTTCGCACAGGAACCCATATTGAAGACCATTTTTGGCCTAAAAATTGACCCTCATGAGCGGTATTCATCGTAGATACTAAAAGGGTATACATGATGATAATGCCACCCAATGCTAGAACCGCGGCATTGAATACGCCAAACATAGCGCCCATAATCTGGCTACCAGTGCCATGCAAAACGCCATCGACCACCCCAAAAATATTGCTCAGAAATATAATGGAATAATCCGTTGCTGGAGGCGTAAACGCTAAAGAGCTATCTGCAGCTAAACCCAAAGCAGGTAAAATGATTAGACCAATTGCCAAGATAATTTTGTTCATGGTTTCTCGCCTAATAGGCCTTGCCTATACCACTCATTAAGGGAGCAATTAAGCTTTCGTTCTTTAATAAGATAATGCCAATAGTGATATCTGAACGCCAGCATCAATGCCAGCATCGAAACCACAAAACTTAACAAGAACGCTGCGATGTTTAAGAGAAACAAATGGTACAACGAATACATCATAATTAAGGTAGAGACTACGACCATCATAATACTTAAGCGTAATAACGATTTTTGCCGAATCAACAAATCTTCATCCGATAAATTCATTTTAGTCTTCACCGCGTCAAAAGATTCCACCTTTTCGGTCGAGTTTGGGATAAAAATACGCTTGAACCCTTTCACTAAATAATCCGTGAAATTTTTCATGCGATCCCAGTCAGACCACGCTCTGACATTAAAGATGCGTTTTATTAAATTTCTGGTTCGCTTAAAGGATTTTTTTTTCATATATTTTAGTCAGTTATTCACATAGACATTTCATTTCTATACTATATTATAATAGTCATCAAACTAGCAATGCTCAACTTTCAATGGGCTTAAATAGTAAAAAAAGAGTAAAATATGCCTAATCTTAGTCATGAAGCTTCGGCCAAATATTGGCATGAGTTCATTGATCCAATGATCTACCGGGTCGTCACCTTCCTAGAAAGTGTTGAGGATTGGACGCTGGATGGCAATCCCGAGCTTGAAAGCGCCATTGAACAATTAGGGACAGAGCTAGATGCAATTGAATCTGTTGATTTAAATGCATTAGGTCAGGAAGATAAATTTATCCGTCTAGTTGGCAATATAAAATCTGGACGCGGGCTCAGAATTTTACAGGCAATCGATTCAGTCCATCCTGGCAGCGCTTCAAAAGTCCTTATTCATGCCGAAGAATCTAGTCTGTCCAGCAATGATCCGGCAGGCGTCTTTCTTAAGCGGAATATTATTTTTGAACGGTTACGATTATTATCGCGTGTCTTTTCAGAGTATCGTCTTAAACTCGTTGCACGCGCTTTAGAAGGGGAAGAATAATGATAAAGTTAAAAACAAAAGGATTCGTAGCTGGATTGTTATTAAGTATGAATCTCCCTGTTTCAGCACAATATGATATTCAATATAATCCCGATAATCCCTTTGCGGATTCCATGCAAAAATTAGTTCAGTATGTTCAAAATCTTGGAATTTATCTGGGTTATGATTTGGGATCCAAACAAACGCCAACCCCTTATTCTCAACTAGTAAATGCACCTCTAGCTCAAGTGCTACAAAGCTATGCCTTTAACACGCTGCTCGGCTCAATTCCAGTGAATGCAATCTCTGCTGCGTATTCATCGTTTACTCCTCCCGCAACCGAGGGATATAGCCAATTAAATGTCTTTGCTAATCTAGTATTTAGTCAAACTACCGGGGGGCTAGGTAAAAGCATTTATATTAATCCCGCGCTTGATCAAGAGCCGAATCAGCAAGATCCAGTTAGCCAAAATGTGCTTAATCTCTTAACCACACCCGATATCTCATATTGCACAGCCAAATCGCCTCCGCCACTTTGTAAGGGATTAGTCTCTAAAAATGTGGTAGGACAACCACCAAGCGTTGGATATTATACTTATGATCAATTAAAAAACGTTCTACCGCAATTAAATGGAAATACGCTATTGGCTCCATTGTTGTATTCCACGCAATCCGCGCAGCAAGGCACAACTTCATCAGATGCCGCTGTGTCGCAACAAAATCAAGGATTAACGGCCCAAAACCAAGCGCAAGCAGCTGCAAACTTTGTCCGGTTTGCCACGGGGATTGTGCCAATAGAACTTCCTTCACAAAGTGAATATCAAAAACTCTATGAGATAGCTACCGCTTCAGGCGTGAAGCCCCCCCCGGAGCAGCAACAACTAACGGCTCAAGCCTCTTTAAATAATTATTTAGTCTCGCTGCAATCCTATGCATCACAACTATCTATTCCTTTAAGCAATCTTTATTATATTCTTGGAAAACGCTTACCTCAGAACCAAGGCGATGCGAATAATCCAAGAATGACTAGTCAGGCTTTGAGTGAATTTTCCATGGCCACATGGAGGCTTTATAATCCTTCTGGTACTGGAGATACTCAGTGGCTCAATAAAATTAATACCGCCTCTCCTGCGACCGTTCAAAAGGAGATTGCCATTTTGCTAGCGGAAATTAATTATCAAATGTATTTAAATCGCCAACAAGAAGAACGACTATTATTGAACAATAGTTTACTTTTGATGACGAATTTAAAATCAGCACAGCCTTCCTTCCCTTCAACCGAAACGGAGGCGCAACCCGGAAGTTAATTTCAAGTCGAAATTCTATCGAACTGAGATTAAATCATCCCTCTAATCCTAACCCTCTCCCTGACACTTCGTGCGGAGAGGGGGAAAGGTGGAACATTTAGGCAACAACGCCAGATGATCTGGGGTCGCAAAAACGACAATGTTCGGTGCGTATTTTTACAAAGTACAGGGTATAAAATTTTGTTTCTTTTGACTCTCCAGAGAGGCAGCGACTGGCTGAAATTTTAATTCGGTTAAGACTTGATTAGCTCGAGCTATGACCGATTCAAGCGGTACCAAATTCATAGTAGTGTCACCATGAACCTGCGTACCCCAACAATCGGTTTCGGAATTTTTCTTCAAAACTGTTTTAACAGCCTCATCATAGTAATCAACAGCAAGATGACGATAAGGATACGGGCCAGATACGTTCGCACTGGTCACGGCATGCAATGCGATAACGGGTGTTCCTACTGCAGCAGCCATGTGCGACGGCCCTGTATCAGGACAAATCATTAGATCCGCCTGCTTAATTACTGCCAGTAGCTGCTTAGGGCGAGTTTTCCCTATTAAATTTCCATCCACAGAAATGGCCTTTAAAATTACGGCTGCGAGTTGTTGGTCATAGTCTCCCGGGCCACCGGTTAGAACCACCCGAGCTTGCCAGTGGGTTTTTAAGTGTTGAATCAACGCAATATACCGCTCCACTGCCCAACTGCGTTCGGCCTTACTCGCTGCTGGATTTAATAACACTAAAGGCTCAGTATTGTGTTCAGGTAGTTGTCTAATTGCAAATGCTCGCTCAGCTTCGCCAATGGGTAAATCCCAAGTGAGCTGTTTTTGCTTAACACCCAAGGCGAGCGCAAATTTTAAAAATCCTTCTAACGTATGATCTTGACCAGGGGCAATTTGTTCATTAATAAACCATTGATGCGCGTCCTTAGCTCGCGCCTTATCATACCCAATTTTACGCTTTGAGCGGATAAACGGAAATAATAAGTTAGCGCGAAGACTGGCTTGAGCAGCAAGCAGCACATCAAATTGACGTTTACGCATCAATTGAGCAAAACGCCAGTAATCACGAATATTTTTGGGTTTATCAATGACAATAAATTCAACGCCTGACATTCCCTCCACCAAATCGTAGGCAGGTCGTGAAATAATCCAAGTGAGCTTGGCATCAGGAATTGCGGCTTGCAAAGTACGCACTAATGGCACAAGCATTAATACATCGCCTAAAGCAGATAGGCGAACGATGCAAATCGATTTAATCATTCTTATTCTTCTTTTTCATCTTTTAGTTCATAACGTGCGCCACAATAAGGGCAAACCTCAACACCTGTTTCTTCAATGGGTAAATACACTTTAGGATGTGCATTCCAAAGCTCCATATTTTCAGTTGGACAACTTAAAGGGATATCCTTATTAGTTATAAAATAAGTGGTCTGGGCACAGGCTGGTTTTTTGTCTTGTTTCTTCATTGTTTACTCCTTAATCTTGCGGAATTTATTATCCAGGATTTTGCTGATTCTGGCCATGACTTCTCGACAAATGAGTGGATTTTCAGCAGTAAATTGCTGACCATTGGACCAATGCCTCAGCCAAGTCAACTGACGTTTTGCAAGTTGTCTAGTCGCGGCAATCCCGGTTGCAATGAATGTTTCATAGTCAATCTCGTCCTGCAAATATAATAAAGCCTGACGATAACCAACACTTTTCATCGCTGGATGAGATAAATTCAAGGGCCATTGTTGTAAAAGCGTTTTGACTTCGTCCAAAAAGCCCTGATCGAGCATTTGTTCAAACCGAAGCGCAATTCGCTCATGGAGCCAGGACCGCTCGTCAGGCATTAACAGCAAGTTAATAAAACGCTCTTTGGACGGTTCGGCCGTTTGATGAACGAGTTCTGAAAGAGGTTTTCCGGTGAGTTCATACACTTCTAATGCGCGCTGAATACGTTGAGAATCATGGGGATGGATACGAGCAGCGGCTACTGGATCTACGCTAAGAAGTCTATTATGCAACGCTGGCCATCCTAATGTACTTCCTTGCTGTAATAATTGCGCTCTTAATGATTCATTCGCCTCTGGTAGTGTTGCAATACCTTTTTGAAGCGCATTAAAATACATCATCGTGCCGCCAACCAGCAGTGGGATCTTTCCCCGACTGTGTATTTCTTTACAAAGCTGTTCTGCGTCACGACAAAAATATGCGGCTGAGTAACTTTCAATTGGATCTAATACATCAATTAAATGATGCGGTGCGCGTGCTAAGTGTTCTTGCGTGGGCTTTGCTGTTCCAATATCCATTCCTCTATAAATCATCGCTGAATCAACGCTAATAATTTCAAAAGGGAATGTTTCTACCAATTGACAAGCAAGATCGGTTTTTCCAGAGGCCGTCGGCCCCATTAAACACACTGCTAAATTAACCATAGAGTAACTCACGACAGGCCGTTTCATCTAACTGTTTATAAACAGGTTTTAAATTGGGCGCTTGTGTGCGTGCTGCCTCAAAAAAATCAAACAATTGATCCCGCTCTTCAGAACTTAACATTTCTGTTTTAAGGGTATGACAAGCGATCATTAAACGCAACACACCTTCCCTATCTAGCTTGGTTTGGTTTTTTAATGTGTTCATAAAACCATGAATATCCAGTTGCGGAAGCAGTTTAGGGATAGTTCGAATGATTAATTGGTCTTGAGCAATCATGTCGATGTCGATACCAAGACTGGATAACACTTCTTGATAATACCTGATAAGATCCTCAGCCTGATTGCCGGCAGGAAATCGGACTGGAACTAATAAGGGGCGCTTACCTAAAAGACCCTGTTCTTTTTTAATATGTTGTTCCATTCCAAGCTGATAGAGTTTCGATACATCAACCAAAAATGAACCCTCCGGATGAATTATAATCGCAAAATCGGAGTTTAACACAGCCAATGAATGATCTGCGTAGTGCTGCTGTTCATTCATGTGCAAACGCTGGCTGAAATTCGGTTCCCGAATAGATAACGGTTGCTTAAGCTTTGGCATTAGAGGGAACTTTGGGTTTGAAGACTGTTGCTGACCACCTAATGCTTCATCGATTTGTGAGACGATTAAATCATGAACCAATCGTGGCTGTTGAAATCGCACTTCATGTTTCGTTGGATGAACATTGACATCAACTTCTTGCGGAGCTATCCCTAAATACAACAAACATCCTGAAAATCGTCCAGGGGGCAAGTAGGGTTCGTAGCTTTGTTTTATGGCATGATTTAAGAGCTTATCTTTAACCATTCGGTGATTCACATAAATCCATTGCTTATCATTTTGACTCCGATGATAGGATTTTCCGCCAAGCCAGCCTGAGAGCTCCATGCCAGATCGTTTTACCTCGATGTACACTGCCTCTTCGAGAAATGATTTTCCCAGTAATTTTTTAATACGTAGCAATTTTGTTTTCTCACAACGTGCTGCTGGAAGGGCTAGTATTTGTCGACCATTATGCATGAGACTAATTGCCAAATCTGAGCGACACATAGCAAAACGTCTTACCAATGCCTCTATGACTTGAAACTCCGTTTTTTCTGTCTTTAAAAATTTTTTTCGCACAGGGGCGTTATAAAATAAATCTTGAACATCAACCGTTGTCCCTGGAGTACGAGCCGTTGGTGAGAGTATTGGTCCAGCAGGGGTTAATTGCAATAAAGTGGCATGGTCTTCGCCAAGCGCTCTTGAGCTAATGGATAGTCTTGCAATCGATGCAATACTTGCCAGCGCCTCTCCTCGAAATCCCATACTTTTAATTTGATATAAATCATTAAGACTACGGATTTTACTAGTCGCATGCGCTGCAATTGCCAAGGGTAGATCTTCTGGGCATATTCCTTGGCCATCATCGCTTATTTTAATACGATTCACACCGCCACCATCGATTGCGATGTGGATGGTTTGCGCTCCGGCATCGAATGCATTTTCCAACAATTCTTTGACAACGGAAGCCGGTCGTTCGATAACTTCGCCGGCCGCAATCTGATTTGCAAGTTCTGGTGGTAAGGTTTGAATTCTCATGACACAGGATTAGGTACAATCAGACTCTGACCAATTACGATACGAGCATTGTTCAAATGGTTTAGTTCTTTCAGCTTCTGTATCGTAGTACTGTATTTTGCAGCGATTCCACCCAATGTTTCTCCCTTGCTGACAATATGCTTATTGGTTCTGGCCTGAGCTTCTATATAGGTGCCATGGGGCGGATGGTCAAAGAAATACTGCTTTACACCTTGAAAAATGGCATAGGATAACTTGGATTGATAGGAAGATGATGTTAGATTTTTCTCTTCTCTAGGATTTGAGATAAATCCCGTTTCAATCAGAATTGATGGAATATCTGGTGATTTCAATACGACAAATCTTGCTTGTTCAACGTCTTGGTGATGTAAGTTTGTAATATTATCCATGGCGTGCAGAACTCGCTCGCCCATGTTTAAGCTTGCGCCAATCGTTGCGGTTTGCGATAAGTCAATAAGTACCGAGCGAATTACCCCGTTATCATCGTCTAACTCCGAAAGATTAACACCACCCAATTCGGAATAGTTTTCTTTTTCAGCTAACCATCTTGCAGCCTCACTGGTTGCTCCAGTTTGAGAAAGAGCGAACACAGAAGCTCCGTTTGAGTTGCGGTTTTTAAACGCATCGGCGTGGATAGAGATAAAAATATCTCCATCATATTTTCTAGCAATGTCTAAACGTTCGCGAAGCCCGACATAGTAATCACCATTACGAGTTAATACCGCACGCATACCTGGTTGTTTGTCGATAATGTTTTTCAACTTCAACCCGATAGCTAACACCACGTTCTTTTCCAAATGATGCCTTGGGCCAATAGCGCCAGGATCTTTTCCACCATGACCTGGGTCAATGATCACGACCACATCTCTTAAAGCGCGGGATGGACTGCGACTGACCATCACTGGAGTTTTAGAAGCGTTTAGTTGGACGTTTGTCTTTTGTTTGGTTGAGCGATTTTGCTTAGCGCTTAAATTGATACTTAATGTATGTTTCGCTTTATCTGCTGCAAGCGAAGCCGGATCATTTAAATCCAAGACCACTCTTAATGTGTCGTGTTTTGGCCGCCCATCTCGAATGGCTTTCACCAAAGCGCTTTTTGAGCCTAATTTAGAGAAGTTGACGGATGTGGTGGTGTGCTCAAGATCAATCACAGCTCGAGATGGATTCGATAAAAGAAATGCTTTGTAAGCGAAGGGGCCAGATAAATTGAAGGTTAATTTGGTAATTGTGCCCTCTTCTTCAATATCCAGAGAACGTAATTCTGCGGCAACAGCAACGTGACCAATTAATATAAAACTGGCTACGATTTTGAAAATTGCCTTTCTCATTATGCCACTTCCAAACAAGACAACATTTCAACTCCAAGAGGGCTTTTCGCGATTATGCATAACCTTCGCCCTCCACCATGGGTCATCAACGCAAACTCGATATCCACGCCCTCTAAAAAATGCTTTCCATGCTCAGGCCACTCAATGCAGCACACAGATTGACTCGAAAAATAATCTCTAAACCCAATATACTCTAATTCGGCTTCGTCTTGTATACGATACAAATCAAAATGATGAATTTGTAGGGCGTCTAAAAGATACGTTTCCACGATTGAAAACGTTGGGCTCTTAACGGTTGAGCCGACTCCGAGCGTTTTAAGCATCGCGCGAATAAACGTAGTTTTTCCTGCGCCTATGTGTCCTTGAAAGGTTAATATCGCTGGCACTCGTAGAACGCTTGCAAATTGCTTAGCTAATCTGATTGTATCTTCTTCTGAGGGAAGTTCAAAAGTTAACGCTTTGCTCATAGTTTTTCTGTCAATCATCCAATCGTATTTATTCGGTAACGTAAAAAAGGCATTAAGTCGCTTGCAATCAAGCCGCGTTCTCCATATTTAACCGCTGCATCATCACCTGCTTTTGCATGCAGCCAAACGCCAAGATTGGCCGCTTCTGCTAAGGATAGCCCTTGCGCCAACAGTCCTCCTATAACTCCGCTTAACACATCGCCCATTCCAGCGGTGGCCATACCAGGATTTCCTGCGGGGCAAATATGCACCTCATTCTCGCCAGAATCAATAACGGTTCCAACCCCTTTTATAATCACACTGCCCCCATATTGCGCTTGAATAGATCGCGCAGCTTTGAGGCGATCGCTTTGGATGGTTGCCGGATCGCATCCTAATAAATCGGCTGCTTCACCAGGATGTGGGGTTAAAATCCAGTTATCATCATGCTGTTGATTGCGAGCCAATAATCTTAATCCAGATGCGTCTATCACTAAAGGCAATTGGGCAGCAATTGCTGCTGTAAATAGTCCCTCTGCCCAAACGTCTTCGCCCAATCCGGGCCCAAGCACACAAACAGTCGCCTTCGATAATAAGGGCTTTAAGTCGTTCTCATCGGCAACGCCATAAACCATGGCTTCGGGCAACCCAGCCAAAGCTTGCTTTGCATGCTCAGGATAAGTGGCTATGGAAACCATTCCTGCACCCACTCTTAAAGCAGCCATTGCAGCAAGCCAAGAAGCACCAGGCATTCCTCGAGCTCCTCCAATGACTAGCACATGCCCATACGTTCCCTTATGTGAGTTTTTTTTACGAGCGGGCATGAATTGACACAGCTGTTGCTGCTCCAATAAATAAGCAGCTGGAAGAATCGTCTGATCCGTTTTTTCTAATTCTAAATCATGACAAATTATTTCACCGCAATGATCCGGGCCATCCGCCGTATACAATCCTACCTTTGCCCCAATAAACGTTGTTGTGATGTCCGCTCGCACAGAGGTTCCAAGCTTCATGCCGGTGTCTGCGTTAATTCCTGAGGGAATATCCAGCGCGATGACCGGCAATTCACTGTCATTAATGATTTCAATGACGTGCTTGATTGCGCCATGCACCGCGCCTTCTAACCCAATTCCTAACAAGGCATCAACGATTAGCTCCGCATCCCCATCCAGGGCTTCTTCAAAGGGAAGACATTGCACACCTGTTGCTATTGCACGTTGCGCCGCTTCAGCTGCTGTAGGGGGGAGTTCATCAATGGGTTTGTCATGGTAGACGACTACAGCCAAACCTTCCTCGGCAGCCAAACGTGCCAGGACATAGCCGTCGCCTCCATTATTGCCGCCACCGCAGAATACAGCAATTTGGCGGACTTGATTATAAAATTTGCGCATGGTGAGGTAGGCTGAATAACCCGCGCGCGCCATTAATTCGCTTTCCTGAATTCCAAGCTCATGAATCGCCTGATGCTCAAGCTGTCTAATTTGGCTTGTTTGATAGAGCGCAATATCCTTTGGCATTCATTTAGCTCCCTGGAAAAATTTAGGAACTCATCTCTTTCTAGAAAAAGCAGTTAAGTCCGACTACGCAAGCTATAGACTCAACTGCTTTTTCTAGGATTATTTTACCAATTTTAATGTCGGTTTTCGTCCGCTTTTTTCAGGAGTAGGCGTCGTTGGTGGCGGCAAGCTGTCTTCTTCCTCTTCAAACTCCATCCCTCGACCATTTTCCTGTGCATAAATCGCCAATACTGCCCCTGGTGTTAATGAAATTTGGAAGGTCTGACCTGAGAAACGTGTGGTAAACACAATTCGATCATTGTCTAAATGCAGACCTCGACACGCTTGTGGTGAAATATTAAGAACGATTTTTCCATCCACGACATGCTCTTGTGGAACTTGAACCCCCTGGGATTCGGCATTCACTAAAAGATAAGGGGTCAGATTATTGTCTACTATCCAGTCATAAAGACCGCGAATAAGATAAGGTTTGCTTGAGGTCATTTTTTTTGTCATTACGCCGCCCTTAGCTGCCTCTCAGCTTCCGTTAAACTGGTTTTAAAACACTCTCGCGCAAATAATCGTTGCATGTACTCATGTAAGCCCGTAGCTTTTTCTGGGATTTCAACGTTTAACCCTGGCAAACGCCATAATAAAGGTGCCAACGCGCAATCTAGGAGTGAAAACTCTTCGCTTAAGAAATAGGGCTTGTCAGCGAATACAGGCTCTAGATTGACTAGGCTGTTTTGTAAGTGTTGGCGAGCCTGG
Organism: Legionella yabuuchiae; assembly: GCF_900640115.1. GTDB lineage: Bacteria > Pseudomonadota > Gammaproteobacteria > Legionellales > Legionellaceae > Legionella_A > Legionella_A yabuuchiae. The sequence goes on along the minus strand of NZ_CAAAIW010000023.1, from coordinate 859 downwards.
TTTGCATCATCGTTTTGATAAATGCGCTGTAACAGTGAATACCAATCTTGTTCGATGCGATGCATCATTTTCCGGGTTTCAGCGCGCGCAACAGGATACACTGGAAGTAACGGCGGATGCGGGAAACGTTCATCAAGATACTCCATGATGATACGAGCTTCATACAACACCAATTCTCGATCGATCAACGTAGGAACCGTTCCATAAGGATTTACTGCTAATAAATCACTGGGGGCCTCTGTCTGCTTGGCAGTTAAAATTTCAACATTAACGCCTTTTTCGGCTAATACAATTCTTACTTGATGACTATACACATCATCATTATCAGAAAACAATGACATAATAGTACGCTTTGCAACGATCGCCATCAAACACTCCTCATCATTCATTAAAAAGTTTTACATGCTAAACAGAATCAAAGGTTGTTATTTTAGCATAATTTTTCTAATTCATGTTGGAAATGATTAAATAATACGCAAGACAACATCCTCATGTGAAAAATTCCGGCTTCTTCATCCTGTTGCTCTGTACGGTACAGCGATCCTGTTGATAAAAGGAATGGTAGAACAAGACCAAAGTAGAATGCCAATCCAAAACTTAAAAATTAAGCTAAAAAATTTAATCGTTGCCGCATGAGAAATAAAGCTGCGGCTAATTTTCCAAAAACATGCACTATCAAACCTTGATAAGATCTAACTTTACTTGCGATTTGGATACCGGGTTTCTCGTTAACCCAATTAAACAGTGATTCGACAGGTTGGCGTACTTGCGAAATTGCTGTTGATAACCATTGGTCTGCTGCATCAAGAAAGTTTTGTCCTTTTTCTTTTTTCACAGGAGTTAATAGGATAATATGTTG
>NZ_CAAAIW010000022.1 GCF_900640115.1 Legionella yabuuchiae | reverse complement strand
TTGAACATCATGAATTATCTCTGTTACTACTTAGAGCAATTTGTCCGTACCGCAGACAAATTTAATAATAGCACAATATTTGTACAGCGCAAGTGTGTTGGTTTTAACAGTATTGGTTTTTTAGCCGCCGCGGAGGGATGGGCCGCTCTCTTTCGACGCCTCCGTTGCTTTTCTTTTGGCCTCAAAAATTGGCTGAAATAAACGAGGTGTTTTGGATGGTAGTCTATCTTCGATTTCAGTTGTAACAGAGCTTCGTTTCGCCGATGTAGTTTGCGTGGATTTGGCCAAAACGTCTTCATCATCAGTTTCCTGGGGACAACCATCAAAAAGAATAGGTTTTCTTATCATAGCAGTGAAATATTCTGCATCCTTGGGTGAGCGACTCACTAACGAAAATGGTTCGTTGTATTCCGTCTCATCATCAACCCATTGATTGTTTTCGTTCATAGTACAAAGCCGTTTATCGCCATGTTTGCCGATTAACCCCAACGCATAACGCAGCAATTGTCCAAAATGAAGCTTTTGTAAGTCGCTCCTTCGAACTAATTGTTCATAATTGTCAAATGCTCGTATTACTTGATCACTATCATAGCACCTCAGCAAATCTAATTTATGCGCCATCGATAAAATATAATAAGAATACAAGGTCTGACGTATTGGCAGACTCTCTCTTGTATTTATTGTGGCGGAGTACTCAGGGTTTCCCATGTACTGAATAATTTCACCCATCCATGTCAATGATGCCGGCGGGCAACTTTCTGGAAATAATGCAGCATAATTTAAGAAGTTAACGCAAGAAATCCTTCTATATTCTTCATATTTCACAGGATCATCTTTAAAAGACACTTCGCTTTCTCGGCCACTCACACTAAATGCGGCAGAAATTTTTATCATTTGCGCCACTTCAGTGTTCCGAATAAACTGGCAATAAATTCGGAACTCCTCATTATCTGCATGCATTGCGAAATAATCGATCACCAAAGGGATATAACTCATTACGCGTTGGGTATGCGCCAAGCCATGGACCGGTCGATGAATCTCTGTTTCATCAAGCATAATGAAGTCTATTTCATCCTTATAGGGCCTGTTTAAATGATTTAAATACGCAAAACGCAGAGCATGCTGTGACCAATATTCATCGTGATCGTAATCAGGACTTGATATGATGCGAGCAACTAGACCTTGTTCTTCTTGTAAATACATCACTTGCAGACCTGCAGGTAAAATGACCTCATTTTCTTCTTCGTTATTTGAAAGTGAGCGTATGCTTGGGTATTGAGGAGAATTTTCATAAAAAATATATAGATTTTCTCCCTCTGAATAAAAAAATTCTGAAACAGGAATATGGCTGGTACTCGTTAGTGATGATAATTTTGTGACACCCATTGTTCGATAGGCGATAACATTCCCTTTTTTATTATCATCTTCATAATGTTCACCGCGATATAACGTAAACTTCTGATCAGTGAAAAGAGGAATTAATTCATAATAGTGATCAATCATCAGCTGATATTCCTTTTCAGAAATAATTTTTTTTAAGCGCCCTTGCCTTAACAGTGCTTCATAAGTCTGATAGTTTATCCTTTGCAAAGGAACATCCAACTGATTAAGCTTTTTAATAATCTTTTTTTCTCTTTTTAATACGCCTTCTTGATGAATAATAACAGGGAGCATATTTAATGCATAAGCCGCTAAAATCCCAACCAAAAAAGAAAGTTTCAGAGTGTCTTTCTCAAGGTTATGAGAGGCGTCTCCTGATAATTCATCACCCCTGAACAATCGATTAATATCAAGATAGTAACCCTCTGAATAAATCCAAATTGCTTTCTTAAAAATTTCAGGCAAGTGTTTTATGGCACCCTCGGGGGTTAAAGTTTCTGGAAGATTGATTTGATTTTTTTTGATTAGGTCATCAAGCAACGCACTTAACTTAACGAGCAAAGGATTAGCTTTTGCAGCAGAAGTCATTAACTGCGTCAAGTTTGCATTTTTCAATAAAAGGCTTAGATTAATTTCCTGTTTAATCTTTGAAGTAGTATCAAGCTCGGAAAGAATATATTCTTTTAATTGTTTATTGTACGTAAACTGAAATAACTGCGGATTTTCTGCAACGGCAACAATCAATTCCTCTAAGCGTCTTGTGGACTGGTTATATATCAATGGTCCGTTAGACATGAAGACCGATTGTTTATAGGTATGGATGCTATTTAGAAACAAAAGTTGGTTTAGGGAAGGGGTCACCTTAAGGCTGAACACTTCTGTAATTAATCGTTGCGTTGTGTGATTACCGAGACTTAATTCCGGGCGCTCACTTAATGCCCTTTGAACCTGCTTAGATAGAAGTTCTGAAAAAGTCGGTATTGAGGTAGAGGAACTTATTGTTACTCCATGTGCTTCAAGAAATTGAATATGGGTGTCTTCATTTAAATCAAAGCCATAGGAAAGGAACACATCAGGGTAATGCATTAAAAAAGCGAATAACTCGGGCGTTTTTTTCGATTGAAATGGAGAAAAGGCAGAGAGCATATCCAAGAATGACTCACGACGATACGCGTGATTGGTATCCAGTTCAAAAGCAACGGCGTATAATGTTTGATTTTCTTCAGAATAAGGAAAGCCTCTTGTGAGCAATTCTTTAAAAATTATTTTGTCATCATAGTTTTTAGTTTCTTCTATCAATACTGAATAAAAAAACGCATGGGTTTCTGGCGTATATTGGAAGCCTGATTCTGCTAAAGAAATAATATAATCCGTATTATCGTTCTGACCCAAAAGCTTATATATAGGCTTTGTTTCCTCTGAGTAAAAACACTGCATTTGATTCATGGCCTTAAGCAATGGCAGACTTTTACTAATCGAGCTAGATGCACCAGAAGAAATCACTGTATAACTAGTTTGAATCAGAACATTATAATATATTGAATGTTGTTCCTCACCATACAAACATCCTAATGCTCTAAGCTGCTTAAATATTGCCGGAGTATTCTCGGCTAAAATAAGTAACTGGGCGTAAAAATTATTTCTATCTGGAATAATTGGACCTATTTCTTTAATAATGCGCCATGATTTACCTAAATCATTAAGTGAAGCCTGGCTTTTCATTGCTGCAAAATATAAAAACTGATGTTCTGGCTGAGTAAAGGAAAACCCATGTTGATGAGCTTGTTTAAATATTTTGGAAAACTTACCTGCCTGCCTATGATGGCGTAAGCCATGAGAATAAAATAATTCATTAGTTGCATTATAAGGCATGATTTTTTTTAATATCCGTATCGTTTCCAAAACATTGAAAGAAGCAGATCCTCTAATATCAAACAGCGTTTTGTAAAAACTATGAGTTTCATCACTGTAAGTGAAACCCTCTTGGGAAAGCACTTCTAGATCCTCTGGAAGAGCAGGATAAAATCCAACGGTTAGGATTAAAAAAATCAACTTCCGACGCTGCTCTAGATTAAGACCCATTCCGTTTATTCGGTTGAATGTGTTATTTAAAATCTGACCCTCTGGCATCGGATGATAAATTGAGGAATAAATGGCTTTGACATATAAAGAATTGTTTAATGTAATGTGAGGAAACCCACACTCATTGAATAATGTAAATAACTCACTTAAGCAGTCAGAAGTATAACGTGTTGGAAATAGAAGTTTAACGATCTGCTCAAAGAACGCTTTTGTTTCTATTGAATAGACTATGCCTGCTTTTTTGAGAATATTAAGATTATGAACGGTTCCTAAATGTAAATGATTTAATAAACCCTGAACATAGAATGATTCAGTCTGTGCATTATAGGGCGCAGTCTCTCGTAAAGCACGTATTAATGACATTGTAGCGGGTAGATCAGGTTTAGTTAAAATAGTTTGAATCACCAGCTGATAAACAGGAAGCATTTCACGGGAAAGAGGGAATAGGTAAAAAAATTCTAATAAAAACGGCTTAAGCTTCCATGCCGCAACTTTAGGTAAAGCAGAATCTATGCCCATACAGAATTTTTGAGCCGACTCAAGATCCCTATAAATAAAATGATAAAGCTCGCTTTCACGAATCTGATTCGGCGATAGAGGCGCTTCAAAAGAGATTCCCAAGCGGGATAATATTTTTAACAAAGGCTCAATTCTTTTTATGTCTAAATTACTATTGATAGCCTGTTCATAAAAAGAAACACTCTCATTAGAATAGGGTACATATTGATTTAGACACGAAAGTAAATTTGACAAGCATTGCGCGTTCATTGAGGACATTAAAGCAGGATCATAGAGAGGTGTGACATTATGCTGCTGCGCGATAATGCTAAATTCCAAGGCGGCTATTATATCTATGATGCTAGAATTCTCATGGAAAGGCACAATTACTCCAAAAAATCTCTGGTCAATATAAAGAATGGGTAACGCTTATTTTTGCGATAAATAATGCGCAACATGGTTAATTTTTGAATTATATCGAATGCGAATATAAATTACCAGCACTGCATAGGCGTTATACCCGTGATCTTTCAAATCAGCTTGTTCTTAACGTTAAACGCCAGCCAGGTCAGGTCAGGTCTTGCCATGTTAATCATTAGTTAATTTTCTTCTTCTATAATAACACTTATAAATGAACGCTTACTGGTTTAACGTTATGAAAAATGGAACGACACCCTTACAATCACCTACTCAATTGTGGTTAGACTCTGAGGAACATACCTATCGACTAGATGGTCAACTCAGGATCTATGGTCATGAAGTGGATGGAACTCAGTGCATACCTAAAGACGGTTGGGAGCCAGAGCAAATTCAATGTATTCCTACTCAAGCTTGTGTTGAACAAGAAACTCACTATATCGACACTCACACTGCTGTCTATCATGCCACTCGTAAGGTTAATTACGCTTTGGATTTATTTTTCCGAGCGTTATCAGAAGAGAACGGTATCGCATGGATCAGAACTTCGAGTTCCTTTCCCAGGAAGCGCACGATTACGGATATCAAAAAAATACAGACCGCAGTCAGCAATTCTTATGATAACTCCCCCTATTTATCCTGGCATCTTCTCTCTTGTAACCCTACGCTTTGGCATAATACCGATTTTTCATCAGAAGAGTCCACGGTGGATTATTTTTTCGGTGATAGTTCTGTTTTGGAATTCGATTTTGACACTCTTTTGTATGATATGTTGGATCAAAAAGAGCTGTTAGTCGGGCAACCTGCGAAAAGAAAAGCATTGTATAAGCAATTTGAAGAAGTTGTAGCTGATCCGCTTTATGGCGAACAAGGAGTAATCTATCAATATGTCATTCCAAATACGTTGGTTAATGATATTGCGTATATTTCCAAAATGAATGGAAAAGTTGATGAACACAATCCTGATGCATTGTCCACATTGACCAGGCTAAAAACAAAAGATGATTTGCCCTTAAATTCTAATACTTTGCAAGTAAGACTCTTGGTTCCAAAATTGTTAGATCCTGAAATTGCTAGTCAATTGATTGTCCATAATCATGTCAACATGACCAGCGAGGTACATGATCAATTTATAAAGTCAATTCAAACCCTTGCAAAATTAACATTAGGCCAGAGCCTAGAAGCTCCGTTAAAAAAAGACATCCAACCAGCACGTGAAGAAGTTACCTCTGATCGTCTAAGCAATGCATTAGGAAGAAACAGTATGTTTTCCTTCAAACCGCGGCAAGAACAATCCTCTGAACCAGAACCGTCTAGTACTGAATTCAATTCAAATGGTTACAAAAAATAGACTTAACAGACAAGATCGTACCATCAAATATACCCGTAATCTTTCAAAATGCGTGTTTTTAGGCGCCTTTATTTTTTGTTCTGCCGCATTTTAAAAGGCGAGTAATGCCTCATTCCCTTGCGAGTTTTTTAAAATGCGGCAGGGCGAAAAAGAAAAAGCATAAATCACGCATTTTGAAAGATTACGGGTATATACTTAATAGCGTAAGTAGCTGTTCATTTTTTGACGCATAACACATTATTGACTCAGAGTATGATTTTTCCCTGATCAGAGTTGATAAAAACTCTTGGGGACAAACAGTGTTGGGAACAAATAGTTGACAAAAAATGCACATTATATACAATATGAGGCCTAAAAGAAGCTTAGAAGGTTTGCGTTATGCTCAGCAGTCAAATAAAATTTCAAGAAAACCCCTCAGAAATGTTGGTCTCCACCAATCCTCAAGCGACTTCGGCTTCAGAAATTAATCATTATGACGTATTAACTCACTCTCTACCAAAAGAGGAACATGATAAAATTATTGAAGAACTGAGCTACGAGAAAATTATTAAACTTGCTGAGCTATTATGCGAGCAACTGTCTCGTAATGAACAGGATGTATTAGATCAAGATAAATCAAGAGATTTATTTTTAGCTGCTTTAAAAAATTTGAAACTTAATAAAATAACAGCGGGACAATTGGCAACATTGCATGTATTAGATTCAGCTATCCATACTTTATATACGAACCCATTAGTATATTTAATCCACAAGTTTGTAGATGCCAACGGCGAAGTAGCTAGAACGACTAACATATTTGCAATAAACAATCCAAGAGGAATGCCTACTTCTGTTAAGAAACTTCGATACAACATGGTGTTACCAGAAGGTGTAACAGTTATTTCTGGCTTGCCAGTTCAAATGCAAAAACCATTAATGCAGCGATTTTTTAATTTCACTGACTCAGAATGGCGTATTTTTTGCCAAGAAATGGATGATGCTCCTGTTTCAGAACAATGGTTTAGCGTTCTAATCGCTCCCGATGAAGGTTGTTATTCCAGTATTATCACAAAGATACAAAAAGCGCTGAAATGCATGCGTGCTTTAGAATGGGTAGTTAATTCGAAAGATGGGTTTCAAACAGAAAACATTATGCTTGTTCCTAGCTTTAGCATGTTTCAGTCAGCACTTAAAGCTAAAGCATGGGCTTTAGGTCGAAAACCAATAAAGTTAATACCTACTTACGGTTATATTGAACCAAAACATTACGCAGACTTAAAAGCTTCTGGAAATATTGCATTTGCGATGTATATGCCAGAAACAGATCCTCTTCAAAGGTATAGAAATGATTCTGGAAGATTTAGGACAACAATTGATGGACACCCTTCAGAAACAGCTTTTGCAGGTGCTATCCATGATGTTTATCATGCGATGAGAGAAATATCAATGTCAGAAAATGTAGCAAGGGCTAGGTGGCGTTTAGTCTCGATTGCTAGAAACCATCCTCATAATCAACTTACCCCCTCTAGTCGACCAGTTGATGATATTTTAGTTGATGGTGAATTGATTTATTCCTTTCCTCCAGCAATTGATACTATGTTTGAACCTGATTTTCGTCCAAATTGTGCAGAATTATTTGGCGACATATTTTATAAAACGACCTTGAAACCTTTTTTGCATGAGGATTTAAAGCGCGCTTTTATAACGGATATGGTAGTCAATGAAGGGCTTTGGCAAAGCCAATTTAATATAGGGCGGCCTGATCTAAGAAAACAAGATCAAGATATCTTCGATGCAATAAAAATTGAGCAAAGTCAATCCAGCAATGTTATTAGCTTTAGTGCCGCACAAGCGATGAGGAAGATAGGCTTTTTAGCACATGATTCTTCAGCAGATTCTAGCTCATCGGTTGCAAATTTTTCACCAAATTCTACTGATGCATCTATCCTGCCTTGAGACATTCACTGCTTTCTTTATTTATAGCTGCCTCATTAAGAATGAAGCGGCTATGACCAATCAGTCAAATTTATAGATAGTTGATAAAAACTTGTCTTCTTTTGTGAAAATATAGTACAGTCGATTGGCAATACAATGACAACACAAGTCTGGAGACTGCATGAAGAAAGAGTTTTTAATCGCGATTGAGTTTTAGGGATCAAGTCTTTTGATAAGGGGGAATAGGGGGCTGGTGCTGCGACTCACAGACATCCAGGGTTTTTTTCAGTTTATTTAATGCCTCGTTGGCTGCCTGGGCAATACTGCGTTCCGTGGGCTTAGCAAAAAAATTCGATCGATAAGGGTTGTTTTTCATTCGCTGGATTAGTTGATTAATGGGTTGCAATAAGCGACGAATAAATTTAATAAAGGGGTTGGCAACCGCGTCTGTTAATTTCTTTAGACTATTTGGGGAAAGGTTGTTATTTATTGTATTTATCGATTGAGTAATAAAAGTGTTGATGTCTGTTTTTAACTGGAGATAAGGGGTTAACTGCTGCCTTAAGCCCGTTTGAATGTCGGAAAATATATAAAGACGTGGATCAGTTGGATTTTTTTTCTGGATAGATTGTTGTTCGACTTCGATTTTTTCAATCATCTTCTTAATTGCCTTAACCGCTTCAGAACCTGATCGCTCTTGAATATCTAGCTTCAGGCTTTCAGCAATCCCCTTCTTCTCTTTAAGAGCAGCAGTTATGCTTTCTAACTCTTCATTAATGCGATTGAATTCATCCAAAGGCTTGAAATTTTTTATAGTCTCAGTATCTATTGCGAGCAACTTATCTTCTATCACCTTAATTTCCTGAACGCTAAATCCATCTACGTCTTTAAGAGTCTTTTCTTCTTTTAACTGAATTATAAGGTTTTGAAGACGTATGATTTCCTTTAACAATACGTCCAATATGGGCTCCATTGCCAACTGTAGATTTTTTTCTTCAGTTTGTAGTCTTGTGATTGTGTTCATTGGCTTATCAATAGGCAATCGATTAATCGTTTCAAACATGGTTGTTATAATTGGTTTAGCTGTTTTTACAGCTGCTTTGAAATCAGGGTGAAGAGAATATTTTGTATGTAAACATTTAATTTGCTCCAAAGCCTGGATTACCTTTATATTGAGCATAGCTTTTGCTTCAGTGGCCTGGATTTTTCTTTTCTCAATAGCTTCTTTTCGTGCAGATGTTAGTGCTTCTAAACTAGTGACTAGTTGGTCTTCTATTGGTTTTAAAGTCTTTATCAGTTGTTGATTGATTGCTATTTGCCTGGCAATTCGTTCGGCTTGCTGTGGGATTAGCCGCAACCCATCGGTTGCGGTTTTTTGCGCGCTTAATAAGGGTGCTATTTTTGCAAATATTGCCTGGTGTTTGGTCAGTAATGGCTTAACAGCAGGGTCACTGTCTATTGGTAACGATTGTATTGAAAGATAGAACGTAGCATTTAAATCACTTATTTTATTATCAAGGTCGGTTTGTATTTTAGGATTATCCCGTTCGTTTTGTCGCTCTAATATTTGACTGGTTGCCTCGCTGATTACCGTTTCAAATGACATTAATTTTTCTAAATAGCCTTTATCGTACTCAATAACCTGCTGAATCATTTGTGGATAAAATTGTTTTTTTTGCAATTCAGCCCCTTTTATATTCAGTAAATCCAGGTGCTCTTGCGTTAATGCGTCCGGTTCAATGCCAGGCTTTAGAGCGCCGATAATGGTAAGCGCCAGAATTATCTGCTTCCGCTGCTTGGTATTTAATTGGTTAAGCGCGGAGCCAGCCCATTGAAACCGGCAGACGATACGCTTGGCATTTAATAATTTTCTTTCCCTTTTTAATTCCTCCAGCGTATTTATGCAGGCAATAATTGAGCTTCTATTTTTCGCAATCAATAGGTCTTGTTTGTCTTCATCAGACAGTGGAGTATGACATGCTTTATCATAAACTAACTTTAATTTGTCTTGTTGCGCCTTTACTTTATTCCTAAGTTGTTCGCTTTGTTTTTCAAGTTCCTCAAGAACCTCATCAAACGTTTTGATCTTAACCATGCGGGCCTTTCTTTTTTTTCGGACCGGGGCCTCTTCGGCGACTTCAGGGATATTGATCATTGCACGTGGCGTCGTGAGTTGCTGGTAAAAGCTATCATGATAACTGTTAAGTAGTGTGGTCATGATATCTATCGGAAGAAAAGCGTTAGGCTTGGATGATTCAAGTGCGGTTCGGTATTCTTTCATATCGATAGCAATCTGTTCAATGAATTTCTTATTCTTAAGATTGGTTATTTGTAAACCGCTATCAAGTTTAGAAATAAGCACAGAAAACATGCGTGATTCAATGGATTTTATTAATTGGCGAGTGTTTTTTCCTTGTTGTTTTATTGCTGTATCATCGAGCGCCAAGCTGTCTAAGTTTGCTTTGAGCCTTTCTATCTTGTTTAAAAATAGAGATGCTTCAGGGCCTGGTTCCATGCGTTGATAATTGCTTACAAGTGCTTCTATATCGTGCAAGTGTTTTTCTATGGTAGCTATATCCATCTTATATTCCACCGGTGTGCGATAGTTTATATCTACATTGTAGTTCTATTATAGAGCATCTCGCTTAAGATAGTATTAATGACGTCAGTGTTCGTGCAACTTATGAAAAAAATAGTCGCATCAAATGGCTGACTTTCAGCATGGAATCTTTTGGAAGCTTCTAGCGATATAATGGGATGGGATAAAAACTTGCTTTTTTTTGTACAAATATAGTACAATAACTTGGCAATACAATGACAACACAAGTCTGGAGACTGCATGAAGAAAGAGTTTTTAATCGCGATTGAGCCCTATCAAAGGAATGGTGAGAGGGTATATCATGATCGGAATGTTTATAAGTTATCCTACGGCAATCAATATCGTTATATTAAATCCTCTGAGCTGTCTTCCTTAAGTGATGCTGTAATAAATTATTTAAAAAATCTATCGATTAATATTACCGAATTTACTCCTAATAAGACGTTTTGCTTTCATTTGGATGATTTCGAACGTGAGCAAATCTCGAACTTATTAGAAGTGGGCCAGAAAAAAAAGATTCAGCTCAGCGATGAGCTGTCCTCATCAATTGAACATAATCATTTAGTCTATGCTTATCGCCCGCTTGATTCATATATTCGATACTGGGAAAATCCAAGCATTGATAGCGCTTCTTTATATGAGGAATTATCACAGGATTTAATTGAAACTCCTTATGCAGATGCACCGCTCGACTATGAGGAACGCCGCGGTCAGATTGCGTTTCATACTAATCATGGTACAACCCATGCTTTACGAAGCAATGTCCTAATATACTATTTTTATGCATTGACGAAACATTTTAATCAACCTCCAAGATCTCAATTAATTGATTTAACTTCTCAAGAATTAAGTGGCTTGGCATTGGCTGCTTTTTTATTTCGCTCAGGCCGTACCAACGAGCTAGGATGGACAGGCGATCCGAGTTATAGCCCAAGATCCGCTGCTATTTTTAGCCAGATCGCCCTCGAACTTGGTTATGAGGAAAATCTCGTAGATACCATCGCAAGAGCGTTCGATTTTCAAACAATTACAGGCGTTACGGAGTTGACTAAGCCGGTTTTTTACACAAAATTGTTTCACTTAGCACATACTTGCGACCTAATTCGATGCTGTTCTTCAAAAGAGTATTGCTTTAATCTAGTTGCCAAAGAGTTGGAATCCTTGTTGCCTGATGCGACTAGGGTTGCTGATCTCACAGAGAATGCCGTTCAGTTTGCAGAATCTTTGTGTCGCCTAACTGGTTCGCGGATTGATTATCAAATGAACTCCACGAAGGCCCCCTACTTTGGTAATCCTTATTTAGCTGTAAAATGTGCTAATCGCCCCGCAGAGACCTACAAGACTCTTCAAGCTACTTTAACTGAACAATTAGAGCAACTCACTAATCAACCTCTTACACCAGAAATAGAAGCCTCTACTAGTATCAGGAGTTTAGCACTTAGCCAGAATTAATTTATACCGTGATCTTGCAACGAATTATTTTTTATCAGGATGTCTCGTCATGGATGCACAAAGGAATTATCAGCAGCCTCTAGCTATTCTGCTCGAAGTTTGTTAATCTTCGCTCTTCGATTATGGTGGTTCTATTGGTCCCCTCGCGACGATAGATCGTGAACCCCGTCAGGCCCGGAAGGGAGCAGCGGTAGCGATTGATTCGGGCGCGAGGCAAGGCTTTTAGAGCCGCCGCCCTAACTAGTGAATGCCCTTATGAGCTATATTGCGTTAGCACGTAAATGGCGACCACGTAAGTTTTGTCAACTGGTTGGCCAAGAGCATGTCAACAAGGCACTGATCAAATCGCTGACTGCACAGCGCGTGCATCACGCATATCTTTTTACAGGAACACGGGGCGTAGGGAAAACGAGCGTTGCCCGTCTGCTTGCAAAATCCTTAAATTGTGAACAAGGCCCTACCGCAGACCCCTGTCTTAGCTGCGATGCCTGTCTTTCAATCGAGCAAGGCCGCTTTATAGACTTAATTGAAATTGATGGCGCATCGAAAACTCGCGTTGAAGATACGCGCGAGGTGCTTGAAAACGTACAATATTCACCAACGAACGGTCGCTATAAAATTTATCTTATTGACGAAGTGCACATGCTCTCCCAGCATAGCTTTAATGCGTTGCTGAAAACCCTAGAAGAGCCGCCTCTGCATGTGAAATTTTTATTAGCCACCACCGATCCTCAAAAGTTACCCATTACGGTTTTATCACGCTGCCTCCAGTTTCACCTTAAACCTATCCAAACTGAATTAATTGCCAAGCAGTTACGATACATATTAAATGAAGAGCAGCTCGCCTTTGATGAAGAAGCCATTGCAATATTGGCCAAAGCCGCACAAGGCAGCATGCGTGATGCATTAAGCCTTTTGGATCAGGTCATCGCCTGCAGCGATAAAGCCATTCAAGCCGATGATGTTAAAAGCATCTTAGGGTATACCCGACAAAACTACGCACTTCCTCTATTACAATCCTTAGCGGGTATGGATTTACCTCAAATTGTCACCATCAGTCAACAAATCTCTACTGAAGGCGGCAATTTTCATTATGTGCTTACCGAAATGATGGAAACGCTGCATCAAATCTCGATGACGCAACAATTGGCAAGCCATCATCCGTTACGTTCACCTAGCCAAGAACTTGTAGCGCTTAGTCAAACCATTTCGGCCGAAGATGCGCATTTGTTTTATCAAATTGCCTTAAAAGGACTCGAGGAAATTCATTTAGCCCCAACCCCCGCCATTGGCTTTGAGATGACTCTATTACGCATGCATGCTTTTCAGCCGGCTGTATCAGAGAAACGCCCCATGTTGGCTCATGAATCCAATCCAACGACCAAGTCCGCACCAGAGCAACCTAAGTCATCGAGTGAAGAATTCGAGCCTAAGCAAAGCAATCGGCTCCATGTCCCATCGAATGAAGAGACAGCATCAATGACCCCAGCTCCAAAGCCAAAGGATCAGGAGCCTAACCTTGTTTCTCATGCTGGTAATACGCCGGTTGCAAACGATCAACCTGTTGACGAGCCCATAAGTTGGTCATTTATCCTTGGTCAGCTGAAACTAACGGGTTTGGCGTTAAGCGCCGCCGAACACGCTGAATTTCTTAAAAAAGATGGTGGTCTTGTGGTGTTTAAAATCGCAAACGGGCATCTTTCTCTGTTTACCCCAACGGTCATCCGCCGAATCGAGAAAGGATTAAGCGAGTATTATAAAGAGCCTGTAAAATTAAAGCTAAACTCGGGCGATAATGTGGCCCAATCCCCTGCCCAGAAGAAAAAAATAGTGCAAGAAGAACAAAGAAATCATGCAGAACAAGCCTTACGCAATGACCCCTTTTTCCAAACCTTGCAGCAAGAATTTTCTGGAGAATTGGTTCAAGATTCTATTTCATCGTTAATAGATGACCTATAATACATAAATACACATCGCGTTCATGGGCATTATTTGGCCATGTAACGTAATGATGATAAGATGCTGAAATGTTTTTGAGTGCGGAAACGATGCATAAACGATTCAAATAAACCATACGAGGATCAACATGGATATTAACCAAAATTTAAACAACCTAATGAAAGAAGCGCAAAAAATGCAACAGCGCATGCAAGAAGCGCAACAACAATTAAGTCAATTAATTGTAACCGGCGAATCCGGTGGCGGAATGGTCAAGATTAAAATGAATGGCCGTCACGAGCCCGTGGAAGTCAAAATTAACCCCTCTATTTTAGAAGAAGTCGAAATGGTTGAAGATTTAGTCTTGGCGGCGTTTAATGATGCGGTTCGAAAAGTTGAAAAAGCCTCTAAGGAAAAAATTAGTCAATTAACGGCTGGGTTAAATATTCCAACAGATTTAATGCAAGGCGACAAAACCGGCGACAAAGAATAAGTGTCTATGGATGCATTATCTCGTCTGATTGAGGCGCTACGGTGCTTGCCGGGCGTCGGTCCAAAATCGGCTCAACGCATGGCATTTCATTTGTTGCAACACCACCGTCAGAAAGGGCGGCATTTGGCGATGTGCTTAGACGATGCTATGCAGAATATTAGAAATTGCATCCGTTGCAACAATTATACGGCTTCTGAGTTCTGCAGCCTTTGCCAGAACCTTAAGCGTGATTCATCAACGTTGTGCATTGTTGAAAGTCCAGCTGATGTCTCAGCCATTGAACAATGCTGTGTCTATAGCGGTTATTATTTTGTGTTGATGAATAAAATATCTCCGTTGGATGGCATTGGTCCGGAAGATATAGGGTTACCCAAGCTTGAGGCCTTAATTGTCAAAGAACCTATAAAAGAGGTGATATTGGCATTAAGCCCTTCGATAGAAGGGCAAACCACCGCCCATTTTATTCAGGAATTGCTTCGTCCTCATGCCGTGAATATCAGTCAGTTGGCCCACGGTATTCCGTCTGGCGGAGAACTTGAGTATTTAGACAGTAATACCATTGGTAGCGCCCTTCGTAACCGCGCGAAGCTAACCTGCCTAACGTGAGAAATACAGTGAATGTTAAACTTAAATTAAGTTTTCTAATTGGCTGTCTCTTAATAAGCCACGCGGCGATTGCTTCATTTAATAAAAATCTTTGGCCAAAATGGGAAATTACAAGCCCCATGTCAAACAACGTGATTTCTCATGAGGAATGGCAAACCTTTCTTAATCAGCATGTAATCACGAATAGCGAGGGTATTAATTTAATTGATTATCCTAATATGAATGAAGAAGATCGAATGCTTTTGAAGCAGTACATTACTCACATGTCTGCAATTAAGATTGGTGATTATAATCGCCAGGAACAACTGGCGTATTGGATTAATTTGTATAATGCCTTAACGGTGCAAACCATTGCCAGCTACTACCCAGTTGAAAGCATCCAGGAAATTAATATTTCTCCTGGACTGTTTAGCATTGGCCCATGGGGAGCCAATCTGATTACTATTGAGGGCATCCAAATGTCCTTAGAAGACATTCATAATCGGATTATTCGCCCCATTTGGAACGATCCACGCACTCATTATGTATTAAATAACGGCAGTATCGGCGCTGCTAACATTAGCAAATACGCCTTTCAAAGCGCAACGCTCGATAAGCAACTCAATCAAGCGGCCATCGAGTACATTAATTCGCTCCGTGGCGTACAAGTCATTGATGGAAAACTCATTGTTTCTAAATTATACGATTGGTTTTCAGAGGATTTTGGAGGCACGGAAAAAGATATTATTAATCACTTAACACAATTTGCCAATCAATCATTGCGCCAGCAATTAAGCAAGATTAAAGAAGTCAACACCTATAACTACAACTGGCATTTAAATACCACCGTAGACTTCTCCGCTTAACGCGCCGTTTAGGAAATGGATTCTAATTGTTTAAACAATTGTTCGATCTGACGATTTGGCTTAATCTCTTCACTGCCATAGAGGGTTATAATTCGCAGCAGCGCTTCGCGATTTCTTCTACCCGGGGTCAGCGGTTTAGAAGGAAGTGCGTCATGCTTAAAAGATTGTGTTTTAATATGACGCTCCTCAAGCACCTCTCTTAAGGCATTCATGACACAACTTATTGCCTCATAAACGCGAAGAACCGCAGCATATTGGCTTGGTTTTAACTCAGGAAGCCATTCAAATTGCCCCCCTTGTTTAACCAAAATTAGAGTCCATATAAAATAATTGCTGTCCTTATTGCTAAAATAACCATATAGATCCAAGCATTCTGTGGTGGACATGCTTTGATACAAATGCACAATGTATTGATATAAAGAATCAATGGGAGGTTGCTCTGAGTACTGTTTAGCCAGTTTAAATTCCAAATTCATAATCGCATCTATTAAACGATTGGGATTGAACCAAAACTTATAAGCACGAAAAATTTCATGCAATTGATTTAAGCTGACTTTGGGATCAATCCTCGTGGCGTTTATCTTCCATGATTTAACCGCATTTAAGATAAGCTCACGACAGTGCTCATCGGCTTTAATTTCAATGCCATGCGGAAGTAAATCATCGTGAACTAGGTAGTCTTGATGACTGGGAAATCCTTTGTGGATCAGAACCTGGGATATGGTGTGATAAAAGGATTCAATAAAATCATATAATAACGTTAATCTTGTTTTCACCGAAACCAATTTTTCAGGATGAATTCCCTGTGGAAATAAATCTTCAGGATGTAACTTATAAAACAAAATGGCATTGATTAAATCAATAAATTCTTGCTTAGCAAACACTTCAGATAACGCTCTTAGTTGACTATCGTTTACAGTGTTTAATTGCCCTAAAAGTTCCGGTCGATTTACCCCGGCTTGTTCATTGGCAAAATGAACTAAGGCCTGCAGCCATTCATCACGTTTTTTGGCTGCTATAACGGGCATCAAGGGAATGTTTGATCTATTGTGAACCGCCGTTGAAGAATGAGAATCTTTTTTTAAAATTAAATCCGAGCAGTGTTGATACTTTTGTTGTAGTTGTGAAGCCAACAATTGTTCTGTAGAAGACTTAATCGGTCCAAAAAAACGGGCGCTGAGTTTTTGAATATCCGCCAAGAGATCCTGCCATGTCATCGGCAACAGGGGATTCTGGACGTTCATATCTCGGCTCGATCCCTCGCTTAACAGCAAAAATTCAGCGTAGTGTTTCGAAAGATGGTCGCAAAGCATTGCAACTTCCCTGCTAGGAGCTTCAGAAGTCAGTAAAAGCCGAAGCTGGCATTCGAGTTGTTTAATATCAAAGCGCTTTTGCGCTTTTTGACGATTTAAATCACTGACAAGCCAATTTAAGTTCAGCGTGTCCATGTCAGCTACTCCCTGTTAACGCAACCTCTAACGGATAGGATATACCTATTTGCTAAGCTCGTCACTTGCGCTAAAATTTAAATAACCCCTGGAGGAAATCATGGCAAGACGTAAAACAACGCCCACGCTGACAAAACCCGCCCCTTATGTGCCTTTTGAAGTCTTTTTGAGTCGGTTGGTCAAAGAACAACGATTAAACCCCGAGTTATTAAGCGAAGCCTTAGGTGTGGAAACGGCAAACCGTATTCTGGATAATGCCAATAATTGGATGGGAAAACCTTCCTTGGGTCGTGGAACAGCGGTGGTTTTGCACGGTCAATTGCATTCTTATGCCGGTGCGATTGATGATGTCAAAGCGAGAATTGCAAAGCATTGGGAAAAAGTACTCGATCATCAGCAACAACATACTCCAAAGCCTACGCCGAAACCAACGCCGAAAGAAAAACATCAGCTCAATCATTGGCCACCAAAGCCTGGCCGTTAGCGACTTTTGCTATTTTTAATCATGCGTACACTTTTAATGGTATTTTCACCAACCTTTAAGATTTCAATTTGATATTGTTCGATCCGCAAGCAACAATCGGCTGGTGGAATATACCCTAAATATTCAATAATGACCCCACTTAATGTGCGAGGGCCTAAGGAAGGGAAGTTCCAACTTTGTAAGCGATTTAAGTTTCGAACCGTAATGCTCGCATCGACAATCACGGAACCATCTTCTTGTAATGTTATATCCTTGCTCAATGCGGCGATATCCGTGGTGAATTCACCCACCACTTCCTCTAAAATGTCTTCCATGGTGGCGAGCCCTTGCAAATCGCCATATTCATCCACAACAAAACAACTGCGCCGCTTCATTTTGCGAAAATTTAAAATTTGGACGTTTAAGGGGGTCGCTTCTGGAATAAAATAAGGGGGTTCAGCAATGTTTAGTAAATTCTCCATGTCCAACTGCTCTTCCAGCATCAAATTGAGCACACTTCGTAAATGCACCAACCCAACTAGGTTATCAATTGTGCCACGATATAAAGGCAGCCGAGTATGTTGAACCGTTTCTAATTGTTCTAGTAACTCATGCCAGGGTTGATCCAAATCAATGCCTACAATTTCTGATTTGGGCACCATAATGTCTTCGACGCGGGCTTGTTCCAGATCAAGCAAACTAATTAACATGCTCTTATGTTCAGTAGGCATAAGTCCACCGGCTTCATGAACGACCGAACGAAGCTCTTCTCCTGAAAGGGCTTCCTTTTGCGCGCGATCAATGGAAATACCACATAAGCGTAAAATTCCATTTGCAATCCAACTGGTTAATCGTACTAAAGGTGAAAATACTTTTTGGAGAATCATTAATGGCAAGGAGCAGGCAAAAGCCACTTGCTGAGGATAAAGCGCAGCCAAGGTTTTAGGCGTCATCTCTGAAATGACTAAGATGATTAATGTCAAAAAAATCGCAGCTATGGCAACCCCAGCATCGCCGTAAAGGCGTTGTGCTATTAGAGTAGCAATCATGGAGGCCACAATATTTGCAACGGTGTTGCCAATCAAAATAACGCTAAGTAAACGATCTGGTCGCGAGAGAAGTTGATTGACTCTAATAGCGCTTTTATTGTTTTGTTTGACTAAATGCCTTAAACGATATCGATTTAAAGACATCATGCCAATCTCAGAGCCTGAGAAAAAACCTGAAATGAAAATTAATGCCAACAAGATTACAAAGAGAGTAATTAAAGAGGTTTGCACTGCATATCCTTTCGTTCATAATTCAAACTAGCTTACCATAGCTTGAAACCTCTGCAAGGGTCGGATTTGGGATCGGGAATCAGACATTCATTTGTTCTGGAAAAGACACCTCCGATTATTGACATCCTCTAAAAAACAATCAAAAATCACCGCTGGAACAAGAAGGGACACTCAAGGAAGACCATGAAACCAACTTCCGGTGCTGGGTTAATTGCATCACTCACACTAGAACATCAGCAATACCCTATTTTATCCTTTTCTGGCAAAGAAGCGATGAATGAGTCCTATTCATTTAAGCTTCGCTTGAACAATGATGCTCTGATGATGGCAGAAGAAGTGCTTGGTCAACGCTGTCAGCTTGAGCTATCGCACCATCAGTTATCCAATCGAGATACGGACTGGCCTACCTCTCGTATCATTCCAGGCATCATCACTCATCATCGAGTGCTTAATCCATACAATAAGAATTCCCTAATGGTTGAATTAGAAATTCATCCTCAACTCGCGTTATTAAACTTATCTGGCCGGCCACGAGTTTATAGAGAATTAACGGCAAAAGAGATTGCCACGCAAATTTTACTGCAACATGGCTATCAAAAATCGCAACTCTTATTTCAAGAAACGCTACAAAGCGATTCCAGAATTTATCCGCACTGGGTTCAAGCCCAAGAAGAAACAGATTTTGCTTTTTTTCATCGCGTTTTAGCGCGAGAAGGAGTGTCTTATTTTTGGTCTAATATCCAAAGTGAACAAGAAACGTTAACGTTTAACGATCGCTGGTATCTTCATCCCTGGAGTCCAGCCTCTTTTATTCTAGCGGAAGAGGATGGATTAACCGCATTAACGATCGATGCTTTAGATCAATTACAACTGTGTCAAACGCCAAGTTCGGCGCGAGTACAATATCGTGATTATGATCGCCAAAACCCAGACCGCGTCTTAAACGCTCAAGCGGGTAATGGCCATGCCAGGGTTAACGTCCTGGGCTTTGGAGCCCAATCATTGGAACATCTGCAACACGCGGCCTTATATCATTTTGAGCGGTTAGTCATGAATGAAACGCTATTTTCGGCCAGAACTCAAAATCCAGGCGTTTTATGCGGGCATGTGTTTTCCATTCATCAGTTACCTGCTTGGATAAAAGAGAGCGGCTTCTTACTGTTAGCGGTTGAGCATGACTTTTCCGATGGGGTATATTCTAATCGACTGCAATTTATCCCTAAACATACTCAGCCTCGTCCGGTTGTCAAAACACAAAATGCCGGCCAAATCATTCATACGGCCGTAATTCACAGCGAGGATGATTTGCCAGGATTGGATAATCTCGGTCAATATCAATACTACACACACATTCACTGCGATGATCCGAATGCAAAACCGATTCAACGCACCATGCGACTATCGCCCTATGGTGGCAGTGGCGTTCACCATCCTATAGGCATGCATTTCCCTTTGCAAAATCAGGCTGAAGTATTAGTCATGTACTTGCACAACGATTTTAATCAACCGATTTTGCAAAATAGTCCATCCAATGGCCTTAATCATGCGCCGGTGACGACTGATAACCAATGGAGTAGTCTAATAAAAACGGCCTGGGGGCAGTACCTGGAGTTTAAAGATCAGATTGGAAAAGAAACTATAACGCTCGCCAACGCATCGAATCGAAACCGCTTAGTGATGATCTCGCCACGCGATGATCATCAACACATCTTGTTAGCCTCTGAACGCGGTTCAATAGCGCTTCAGTCCAAAGCGAATCAGATCCTTCAATCACAGGAAATAACGGCAACTATTGGCCAAAACTTAGACGCGCACGCCAAACAAACGATTGAGTTCGCCGCTAAAGATATCCACTTGCAAGCTGAATCGTATCAACTGAACGCTCAAACCATATCCTTTGAATCCCAGCGCAATCTAGAACTTAGCGCTGAAACGATTCAATTAGACAGCCAAGGCGATATTGTCTTAAATACGAGCGGAAGCCTCTTGCAACTTGAATTACCAAACGGCGATCTTGTTTTAGAAGCCGATGATTTAGAACTAAACGCCAGTGATGCGCTTTATCTAACCACATCGAATACCGGCATACAGCTCTCAAACGCAGGCATTATTATGCATGGCAATGGCATCCAATTTGCAGGGACTCCGATTTTAAGCGCTCCTGTTGCAGATACGTCAACACAAGTTCCTCCCTTAATTACACCCCCCTTTCCGGACTCAATGCCATTATCTCCAGTAAGGCAATTTAAGTTCAATCGAGCGAAAGTCATATACCCACCAAATTGGGAACACGCCTTTTATCGCAGTGATGACATCGCTTACATCGAAGTCAATGTAAAAGGGTTCGTTGGCAATGAGCAGGGAACGGCGACCATCGTGAGCTACCATCATCCCAAATCGCTTAAGACGTTGCCCTTAAATCCAAAGCTTGTTGAACTATCAGGAAAAGAGCTTGATCAACTCCATTTTACCCTCGGAGATAAGGCGTTGTACCTTCACGAAGAGCAATATCTTAAGTCACCCGGAACGGCGGTGTTGCGCATTCCATACCCTTTAAAGTCCCTTTTAGCCAAATCTCAGCATGAGGCAACGGAGCCGTTATATGTCCGTATTGACGTTGGTGATGTGCAAGGGCAATTCTATTCCAACGCGCTGGTGCTTTTAAATCAAGCCACCATGACGATTATTCAAGATAAAGAAAGGCCCTACTTAGAAAAACACGCGATTTTAACCCTAACTCGCAGTTTACCGAGTTGTGTAAGAGCGCATTCGCAATGTCCGCGCTTTGATGAATCACGATTCTATCAAGATCCGACGGTGATCGATCTCCTACCCATCGGTTATCGCAATCAAGTCAGGCTTAAAGAACAAGGGCGCTATCAGGAGCTACTCAGCGAAGAGTTTACCCTGCCCTTACCTCAGCAAACCTTTGAGGTTTCACCCCAGTCAACTACAACGATAACACTGGCAAAGTTAATGCCTCCGATTATCTTTGATTTGCGCCAAGCGGTTCTCGAGGGAGGCAAGGTCTCATTTCGCTCAGAATCACCCCAGGCAAGAATTCAGTTGTCTGAAGATGAAATCAACTACATCAAAGCCAACGGTAACAATTTAACGGTTTTTATTCATGGGTATAATGTGGAGTTTGGCCATTTTCACAAACATGTTGAGCGTATGCATGAATACATGGTTACAACAGGCATGCCGCCTAATTTAGTGGTTCAGCAGCTAAAACAAGAGCTAGAACTTAGTCCGGTGGATGCAACCGTTTATCGCGATAAAGATTTCTTTAAACGCCAATTTCAAGACCAAAATGCACCGTTACTCGAAGAATCCTTAGAGAATGGCAAAGGCGTTTGTGAATGGATCATTCGTTTTGAACATAATTTAAATCGTGCGGCGGGCTTTGATGGGGTTCATTATCAGAAGTTCACTCGTTGCTTGTTCATTGTATGGCCAGGAAAACCAGCATCGTCTTCGGATTACATCAAAGCGGTTTATGAGTCGGTGCGAATGGGGCCTATTGTGGCGAACGTGTTTGAGTCACTTAAAACCAGTATCCCCGCTTTGAAATTACACGTCATCGCCCATTCCCAAGGTAATGGCGTGTTACTACACGCGCTTGAACAATTAGGTGAATCGGGTAAATCATTGGTTGATCACGCGATATTTTGGCAAGCGGCAATCCCAAATGATGCCTTATCCGACCGCGATGTTGGCAATGCCCCCCCAAATCCCGTCTCAATCGCCAAGGCACAGGAAAAAAATCCCTGGTATTGCCCTTATGCACACAAAGGAGCGTCTTTATTCACCGTGCTGCATTCTCAAAATGATAACATCCTTGGTCCGCTATTGCGGCAAGATGATCAGCCAGAAGGCGTCTCTTTAAAAGAAGTATGGGCGCGTAAACCACAGGATGAACTTTTATACGCGCTTCTTATCGAAGCGCTTGGGTTAAAGAGCCTTTATCTTGTGGCCAACTGGTTTGATACTCCAGCGTCTAGGTTGTTTAACCGCGATGTTGCTCGCCAATATTGGAACCGCTGGCGAGCTAAAAACCCAATGTTCAAAATCGAACAAGACGGGCCATGGCTGATGTGTGCGCCAACGTTAGATGAGCAATATGAACTGCTTAAGTCACATCACGCGGATGTGCTGAGTCCCTCCTATCGTCAGCAAGTTAGAGACGGAATCATCAAAGTACACGCACTGCTTAAAGAACGCTTTGACTCGCTTTCCGTTCTTGAAAAAAGCGGGTATGTTCTGACTTCCAAATTACGTTCTTTTGAAGCCATGATGCTGGCATTATACGATATGATTAAACGCTACGATGAACAACGGTATACGGAAGAAGGATTTTTAGATGGCATCACCCGATTTTTGGAAATGCATGTGGAGCGGTTTAAGCATACCTTTACCCTACTTCAAACTGCGCTGTTGTTGACGGGTGTGAGGGCTAGGCCTGCTTTGGGGTATGAGGGGCCGGATCGTAAAAATAAGTTTATTGCTCAATTGCGAAAAGCTGGAAAGTTGAAAAATCAAGATACTACACCATCCATTTGGTGTCATTCCGATATGAAAATCCCTAGTCCCAAAGTTATGACAGAAGTTTATCAGGAATGGATTATTAACTCTGAAAAAGGAATTAAAGCTTTTGGAACCTATCGCCTTAAACCCAAATAGCCGCAAAGCGGTAAAAATTATTGTGGCTTGCATAATCGTACTCATCGTATTTTTTTGGAATTTGTTTTTAGAGCGTAAATCCACCTATAGCGGCCCTACAATGATCTCGGTGTCTTCTGATGGCCGCTATGTGATTTCAGGGCACTACGGCCGTTATTTGATTCTTTGGGACGTGGCAACGCAAACCAAAACCATCCTGAATCGAACGTGCAACATTTATAGCCCGTTTTTTATCCCCGACAGCCACATCTTTTTATGGCAACAGGCGAAGACCAACGAGGTGTTCGTGCAAGATGTACAAGGCCATGTGATTAAATCATTTAACCCAGGGTTCCAAGTGTATGGGCACATAATGAATCATGACTTAACCAATTACATCGCGTCTAAAATCAATTGGGAATTGCACCAGTTTATTAATAATGAAGAAAAAATAATCCGACCTGATCGTGTAAAAGAAACCGCAACGGCGCAACTTCTACGACTAACGTTATCCGATCCTTATTTGTTAAGCTCAGGCAACGGTAACCGTTTCGATACTTATCCAGTAAACGTGGGCTTTATGGAAACGGATGTCGACCATGAAATTCCTAAATCTATCGATCATTCTTTATTGGGAGGGATCGTTTTGTGGGATCTCAATCGTGGCAAGCCAATAAAAAAATTTGTCGGCAACGAAGGAGTTACCTTGTCGGATATAAGCCCAGATACAAAGTATATAGTTGCGGTGGATGAAAGCACTTTTACTAATCTCTGGGATACTAAAAACGGAAAACAATTGTTTGAACTAGAGCAACCCGCTTATCCCGACATAAACTGCGAAGGAAATCAAAAATGCATGCAAGAGGTCGCAGAGCAGATCAAACAAAGCAAACGACTTCCAAAAGACTTTGAGTCTCATCCTTGGGCCAATGGCCCACGTTCTGTGGCTGTGAAGTTCATCGATGAACAAGGGCACTTCATCCGCTTTATTAATTCCGTGAATTATGGAATTTTGTATCACGTGTCCTCGCCAAAGATTCTAGAGTTTCTAGATTTGGGCAAAAACCCGCAACCCCATACCTTTAGTTTGGCTTACAACGCCAACACCATCGCTACCGCCCCCAAAGCCAAGATATTAGTGATGGGGCAAACCACGGTGGGTCGTGGGAAAAACATTGGCCATGGTTCTGGCATCATCGTTTATCGCTTCGATGAAACAACCAAGCAACTCATTCGCCTTTGGGCGCCCGATGGACCAGGCCACCATCGGCGTATTAATAACCCTGAAAATGATTATGAAGGCTAGGGGGCGTATGAATCGCCACATCCCTCAAATCTCCCGCGGCAATTACCGCGGGAGCAGACGTGCACAAAGATATTTCGAAAGGGTTGACTTAATTAAACGTACTGGAGGATGTAGCAACTTCATTTTTGTTAAATGCTGCATCTGAAGCAGTATCTTCAACATAAATCACTTCTTCAGCACGAATCGTGTTTTCAAACGTATCAATCGCTTTCAACGCTTCAGGCTGCTCTGGCTTGAAAAAGGACTGTTTTGTTCCAAACGTTGCAATCCTAAGTAACGCATTACCAATTTGCTTTAAGAAATTTAGAAACAACACACTCAATCTTGGTTCTTGAGCTAAGACATTTTTTTGATTTTCAATAGTACTGTGACAAGCGGCAATCAACTGCTCTTTTTCCATAGTGCTTGTTTTAAATCTTTCTATGTGTTCCGCTAAATTCTGGGTAATCTCCATAACAGCCGGTTGGAATTTAGCATCATACTGACGATTAGCGGATAAGCTATTTAACTCAGCGCTCAATTTGTTAAAAGCCTGACCAATTACATTCACCACTTGCGCTTTTTGCGCTTCTAGCTTTTCTTTTTGTTTTTCATATTTTGGAATATACTCTTTATTGATTTTTTTAAATAAACAACTAGCTTGAGCCTTCAAGACATCAACCCCATAATTACCCCCTTGATATTTTAATTTGCTCAAAATCTCAAGGTATTTCTCTTTAGCAGTTTTTAAAATAGCTATTGCTTGATCATAATTTTTAATTTGACTACATTGTTTAGCGGAACTAATGCTACTCTCCATCGTTCGTATTAGCTCTTTTAATTCTTTTGATTCTTTTGATTTTTCTAATTTTTTATCTAAAGTCTTCATAATTTACCTTATTTGATTCGTGTATAGCGCTCATTCGTACCCACTAAAAGCGCATCATTAAAACACATTGAACCATTGCTTGCAATTGGGTTGTTTTTTTGCGCATATAGGTGCCCCTTGTTCAATTGTGTTTTATCCTACATACTGAGTGGTTCTACAGCGAGTGATATTGAAAAGGAGTGTTTACGATGCGTATTACCTCTAGCATTTTGGCGCTGAGCCTTTTGTCTCTGACTCAAAGCGGTTTTGCTGGCGAAGTGGATTCCGTTCGAGTCATTGTTAAATATAAAAATCCAAAGACCTTAAGGGCACTTACCCAAACTCAATCGGCAACAGCAGCAGAGTTTCCTATTAAAGCGCTTCAACCCATGGCCGGTGGTGCCTATGCGCTCACCTTAGATGCTGAACCTTTAAAAAAGCTGCGTCCTATAAAATCAGAAGACGCTGTGACTTTAGTTCTAAATCGTCTCAAACAAGATCCTAATGTGCTTTATGCTGTGGAAGACCGCAAAGGGTATTTCAAACCGATGCCTGCCTTACCCGAAGAGCCCATCGCACCGCAGTTATCGCATGAGATTCAATGGGATGAATTTGCTCGACCTGGCGGCATCATGCTGGAATCCGCTCCTGGAAAGAACGATGGTGCTTGGAGTTATACGGATGGTTATTCAACCCCTTCAGTGGTTGTGGCTGTATTAGACACCGGGATCGAAGATCACCCAAGTCTAACGGATAACTTATTAAAAACAGCAACAGGCGAAATTTTTGGCTGGAATTTTGCGGGTAATAATGACAATTTATTGGATGAAACCAAGTCCTACCATGGAACACACGTGTCTGGAACCATTGCCGGATATGGCGATATCATTAAAGGCGTTGGCCCCAATTTAAAAATTCTTACCGCCAAAATACCCGATGAATCTGGGATGTTTTATGAAAGCGCCGTCGTGAATGCCATGCGTTGGGCTGTTGGCGATCATATTCCTGGCGTGCCTGATAACCCACATCCGGCCAAGGTATTGAATATGAGTTTTGGGGTCGATGAACGACCTGGCAAAGAAATTGATCATTGCGATGAGGCGTTACAAGAGGCGATTTTTTATGTTCGCCAACAAGGGGCAGTGCTAGTGGCCGCCGCCGGCAACGACGATCGATGGGAGCATTTCAATGCGCCTGCGGTTTGTAACGGCACCATTAAGGTGGCAGCAACTGGCCCACAAGGTTTACGCGCCTATTATTCAAACTATGGTCCCTCGGTAACTTTAGCCGCACCAGGTGGTGATTTAAGCAGCCATCACCCAGAAGATGGAATTCTTTCAACCGTTAAACCTGGCAAGGGGTATAGAGGTTCTGGTTTTGATTTTTACCAAGGCACCAGTATGGCTTCGCCTCATGTTGCGGGGGTAGCTGGATTGATTTATGCCGCCAGCAATGATCGCATTCCTCCCCAACGAGTCGAGCAAATTCTTTATGCAACCACGCATGAATTTGGAGAGTCGAATAATCCTAAACTGTCTTGCGTTGGTGAAATGCCTTGTGGGCATGGGATTCTTGATGCTGAGCATGCAGTAAAAGCGGCTTCCGCACACTTTGATGAGTTATTATCCGCGCCAGGCATTCAAAAAATGGACAGTTTAACCATATCAAGCCCGTGGATTTTAGTGAGTAATATTAAAACCTTAGGCCCAACGTCACCTCAGCCTTACGTAAAACAGGATAAGGATGGGACAATCTATGCTTTTTCTGGATACCAAATGTATCAGCTAGATAAGAACGTTTATAAATATTGTGAAGTCATTGGGTATGACGGCGTTGGATGTTATCGCTAGGGTCTTAATGAATTAAATTATTTTGCTTAGGGGCGTAACGCCCCTAAGCATTATCTCAGTGCATAATATCCTATACTACCAATAGAGTTCTTTCGCCTCATTGAACAGAGTAACGTATCCAATAGCGCAACTTAAAACCAAATCGGATTTCCGAAGACTCTATGGTATACTTCGCACACTATGATTACGCGAAGTATAAGCCGATCCATTTTTTCGTTACTAGCTTACGAGAGAGAATATGTTTGAGAATTTGACAGAACGCTTAACCAGAACGTTTAAAAACCTAAGCGGACAAGGACGTTTAACCGAAGAGAATATGCAGCAAGCGCTTCGTGAGGTTCGCTTGTCTTTAATTGAAGCGGATGTCGCTTTACCGGTGATTAAACAGTTTATTGAAGACGTTAAGCAAAAAGCGTTAGGTCAGGAAGTCATGACCAGCTTAAAGCCCGATCAAGCGCTGGTTAAAATTGTCAACGATGAACTGACCCACATCATGGGAGATACCAAAGCGGAGTTGGATTTTAAAACTCAGCCTCCTGCCGTTTTTTTAATGGCCGGATTACAAGGTTCCGGTAAAACCACAAGTACTGCAAAATTAGCACGCTACCTTAAGGATACGGAAAAGAAAAAAGTCATGATGGTCAGCACAGACGTCTATCGTCCGGCTGCGATTCATCAATTACAATTGCTCGCTCAACAGTTGGATGTGGCCTTTTTCCCGGCACAAACCCATGAAAATCCCGTAGAAATCGCTAAAAAAGCGTTGGAAGCGGCTAAAAAACAATACATCGATGTGCTCTTAATTGATACTGCAGGAAGACTGCATATTGATGATGAGATGATGACTGAAATCAAATCATTACATAAAACGGTCGATCCCGTTGAAACCCTATTCGTCGTGGATAGTATGACCGGGCAAGACGCAGCGATTACAGCCCAAGCGTTCAATGATGCCTTACCCTTAACGGGGGTTATCTTAACTAAAATCGATGGCGATGCTAGAGGTGGTGCTGCTTTATCGGTGCGTTATATCACCGGCCAGCCTATTAAATTTATGGGAAGCGGTGAGAAAATTGATGCCCTGGAGCCGTTTCATCCTGAGCGTGTGGCCTCTCGAATTCTTGGAATGGGAGATATTTTATCGTTAATTGAAGACGTTCAACGCAAAACGGATAAAGCGGCCAGCGAAAAATTAGCGAAAAAAATTAAAAAGGGGAAAGGGTTTGATTTAGAAGATTTTAAAAATCAACTCCTGCAAATGAATAATATGGGCGGGGTAGCAGGCCTCATGAGCAAACTTCCGGGCATGAGCCAATTGCCCCAGCAAGTAGCCGCGCAAGCCAATGAAAAAGCCCTTGCTCAAACAATTGCCATTATTAATTCGATGACGATGAAGGAACGACGGATCCCCAAGCTTATCATTGGTTCGAGAAAAAAACGCATTGCGATGGGATCTGGCACCCAAATTCAAGATGTAAATCGCTTATTAAAACAATTTACTCAAATGCAAAAAATGATGAAAAAATTTACCAAACCTGGTGCCATGAAGCAAATGATGCGTGGGTTAGGAAATATGCCAGGAATGAAAGGAATGTTTCCGGATGAATTTAAATGAGCCGCTGACAGTAAAAAATAACTCGTAGCAAGAAAAAGTAAGATTTACACTTCCAATACCGAGTTAATTTTCGTACAATACACGGCATTTTTACGTAACCACTCTATAAAAGCAGAGGAAAATAATGGTCGTTATACGTTTATCACGAGCAGGGGCTAAGAAGCGCCCTTTTTATCACATCGTTGTTACTGACAGCCGCAGACGTCGTGACAGTAACTACATTGAACGCATTGGTTATTACAACCCAGTGGCTCGCGGAGCTGAAGTTAAGCTTCATCTTGAGCTTGAAAAATTAGACCAGTGGATAAAAAACGGCGCCAAGCTATCTGACCGCGTTAACTCTTTAGTTAAAGAAGCCGCTAAAGAGAATCGTACAGCCGCATAATAAAATGAATCAAGCCAACGATTGGGTGATTGTTGGACGTTTTGGGCGTCCTCACGGGATTAAAGGGTTGATTACGGTCAACTCATTTACTGACCCTCGTGAAAATATATTACGATACACCGAGTGGCATGGATTCATCAATGAGCAATGGCAGCCTTTATCACTCACCCAACTTGAAATGCATAGCAAATACATTTTGGCACGGGTTGAAGGATATACAGAGCGAGAGCAAGTGGCTTCATTAACCAATGTTGATATTGGCGTCAGAGGCGAAGCCTTGCCAAAACTTGGGCCAGGAGAGTACTACTGGCATCAGTTAATTGGACTTAATGTGGTTACTCGTCAAGGCGAGAACCTAGGCCAGGTGACTGAAATGATAGCGACCGGCTCAAATGATGTGTTGGTTGTAGTCGGTCAAAAAAGACACTTGATTCCCTATTTACCGGAACGCGTCATCCTAAATGTGGATGAGGGAAACCGCACCATTACGGTGGATTGGGATGAGGATTTTTAAGCGATGATGCACTTTGGCATCATCAGCGTACTGCCAGACATGTTTTCATGTCTGCGGTATGGAATTACCGGCAGAGCCATTGAGCAAGGCCTGGTTAAAATTGAATGCTGGAATCCAAGAGACCGGGCCAGCAAGCCGTATCGTCAAGTGGATGATAAGCCATACGGTGGTGGTCCTGGAATGGTTATGATGTATGAGCCGTTGGATAAAACCATACGCCATGCTCGTACAATGCTTCCGGAGAATGGTCGGACGATTTACTTAAGTCCGCAGGGGAAGACCATAACGCAGCAAGACTTAAATCAGATTGCTGAGCGCCAAGAGTCTTTACTGTTTATTGCTGGACGTTACGAAGGAATTGATGAGCGCATCATTACTCAACACGTAGACGAAGAGTGGTCGCTCGGAGATTTTGTTTTAAGCGGCGGCGAACTGGCCGCAATGGTATATATCGATGCCATTATCCGCTTGTTACCAGGAAGTCTGGGGCATGATGAGTCAGCAGCACAAGACTCTTTTATGAATGGGCTGTTGGATTATCCGCACTACACAAGGCCCGCCGAGATTCAAGACATGTCTGTGCCGGAGGTCTTATTAAGCGGACACCATCGCGATATTGAGCGCTGGCGACGAAAACAGGCGTTAGGAAAAACATGGCTTAAACGGCCAGATTTGTTAAATAAGTTGCAATTAAGTACGACGGATCAAGCGTTACTTGATGAATTTTTAAGCGAACACGGTGAATTCTGAAGGATTCATTTGAAGCCATAAGTGACACCGATTTTAGGAGTGACCATGACAAATATTATTGATCAACTCAATGCTGAACAGATGCAAGGCAAAGAAATTCCTGAGTTTAACCCAGGCGATACTGTGCTCGTGCAAGTGAAGGTGAAAGAGGGCAGCCGCGAGCGTTTGCAGGCGTTTGAAGGCGTTGTTATCGCTAAGCGCAATCGCGGTTTAAACTCTGCGTTTACCGTTCGTAAAATATCTCACAATGTTGGGGTAGAGCGTGTATTCCAAACTTACAGCCCTGTTGTGGCGAGCATTACGGTGAAGCGCCGTGGAGACGTTCGTCGTGCCAAACTCTATTACTTGCGTAATCTGGAAGGTCGTGCAGCGCGCATTAAAGAAAAGTTAGCCGCTAAAAAAGACAAATGACCACAAAGCTCATCGGGTCTAAGTTTAATACCCCTGTTGGCGTATTGAATGTTATTCACGATGAGCAACATATTCATCAATCTTACTTTTGCGATGCCATTATGTCAGGCAATCCACAGCCTGAAAATGGAGCGTTATTCGCAATACATCAAATCGATGGACTTTCGACAACCTATACCCAACAGATTGTATCGGAGCTTTCGCGCTATTTTAAAAATCCAAACTATCGGTTTCAATTGCGTCTGAAACCTCAAGGAACGAGTTATCAAAAACAGGTATGGAACAGTTTATTAGTCATTCCTTCTGGAAGAACCCTTACCTATGGCGAGTTAGCGCATAAATTGCAAACTAGCCCAAGAGCGATTGGCCAAGCCTGTAAGAAAAACCCTCTAACCTTATTCATTCCTTGTCACCGTGTAATAGGTAAAGCAAATGTTGGCGGCTACATGGGTCGCCAAGAAGCCCTAGCGTATAAGCTCGCGTTATTAAAACATGAAGGGAAACTGTTTTAAGCACATAACATCAGAAAACTTTCCTCGACTTTATGAAACCGTTTACGGATGAACTATACGCAATCCACTTCACAAAAGATAAAACCCTAAAGAATTCACGATTATGGACGACACTTAACACAAATAACAAGAATACTTTGGAGCGGATATGAACATGAAGGGCATTATCCTAGTGCTAGCCTTATTCCCCATAGAAACCGCTTTTGCCAGTTGTGATATTACCCGTTTTCGCTGGGAATGCGATATTCCGGTCCAGGTTAAACCAAAATCTGGGGCGCACTCGCTAGTGTATTGTGGAAATATCCCGCTATATGTAACAAAACCTCAGTATGAACTCATCGCTCGTTATCAACGCGCAAATATTAATATGATTTTGACTGTGAATGGTGAATATATCGATGCGCCCTGCATACCCGCAGGACGCTATGGGCCGCAATACTTTTAAATTACAATTCTAGTGCGCCAAATCTACTCAAAACTAACGCTTCAATTCCTTGGTTTTTGAGAATGCTTTGGGCATTAAAAATGATCTGAGGGGCCTGAAATTGAATGATAGCGTCGGAGAGAGTAAGCTTGCTGGCTTTGCAGCTCACTTCAAGTTGATTCTGTGATTTTAAGGTTAACTGATGTCCTGCTGTAACTGTGCAAGTGTTAGCGCCAAATCTAATTCCGTTAGCTTCGATCGCCATTTCTTGACTAATAAAGGTTAACGACCGCGTGCCACCTAACGCAGCAATGCCTTGAGTGGATTGCGCCAACCAATCCTGACTTGCCTTGCACGAGATCTGTTCTGCATTAAAGAAAAACATCTTAATGGCGGTAAAGCTCATATCGTTATCCGCTTTAAAGTGAGCGACTTCACTGTGCAGGGTTAAATCTGTTCCTGTATGTATGGCCATTGCTTTAGCAGATTTCAAATCCGTTGAGCCAAGACTTTTGGCAAGAATAGATTCGATTTCGCCCTCTTTATTGAAAAACAATCCGTGTTTTTTATTCTCAGTATAAAGTGCGCAATGCTGAGTATATTCTGTATCCACAAACGCGAGGGCCGCGCCTCGGGCGTTATGAATGATGGATTGTTCACGGTTCGCTTGTGTGACCGGAGAAAGTTGTTTCGCATCAGGTAACACGCCCATAATAATGGGCTTATCCAGTTGATTATAAAGATGCGCAAGAACCACCCTCGTTCCGGGCGTCAAAGGAAAATGCATCCCAGAGTTAAATCCCGAAACAGGCTGCAACTGACGAACAGAATGGCTCACCTCTCTTTCCTGTGTAACTTCTAGCAACCGTTTAACACAGTATCGACCTTGCTCATCTAAATAAGGGGTTCGAGCATCGTCTCCATGAATTATGGCAAGCGACAGCGAGGGCGATGCCACCTCCATGTCTGACATCAGCCCTTGAGGCGGCTCCCCGTGAAGCTTATGCTGCCAGGACATCACGGTATCAGGCTCTGGCAAGAGGTATTTGTGTTCCAACGAGATTAGATAAGCGGTTGATTTGGCGGGGTGTGCGACTTCTGTCTTGGTACCATCTAAACTAGCACACACATCCAGAATGCGAAAGGAGCGATTAACGGTTAAATCAGGATGATTTGATAGGGTTAAACAATCACCGGCCTGTAAATTTAGACCAGTTACCTCAATGTTCACCCATTCTCGTTGCCAATCAAGCTGCTGCTGTAATCGTTTTGCATAACCCTCACACGCTTCTTGATTCTCAAACCGCGTAGGATGCACTAAATGAAGCGCTCCAGATCCAGGAATGGAAGTCTGGTTCTGCGTTTGGTGCTTAAACACCGTATCTGGGTTTCCTTCCTGACTGCCCTTAAAACTTATTGTTTCAGGGAGGCTCACTTGCCAATAACGCAGTGAAGTGATGGCATTATGCCGATTCACCAAGCCATTGCCTGGATTAAAGATGAGATCATGATGCTGCTCTTGATAGTTGCTATTGGTAAAATGTAATTTTGCTTCATTTTGTTCATGGCGGTAATAAAAAACAATACCGTGACTCATGCAAACCTGCCGTAAAAAATCATAATCACTCACTTCTCCTTGAGCAAGATATGGCAGTCGCTGTTCAAGTCCTTGTACAGCAAATGTGGCGTTAAGATGATTGGTTTTACAAATGGCTTTTAGAATTTCAACAGGAGTTTGATCGATAAATAACGCATGATGCGCCGATTGACTTAAACGATGAAGCGAACATCCTAATTGCAACTTAAAGCGCGCCTCCCCACGACAAACCACATCTTGCTCTAAGCTTAACAACTCACCATGATAAACCGATGATGAGTCAAGCACATGAGCCGAAGCAAACTGAAAGTGGCGAATATCCAAGGGAGAATGAGTGACGCCAGTTAAGATTAGGGTATATCTAGCATTTAACCCTAAATGTAAGATTTGAATCGTCTGACAAGGCAAAACATGGCCATTGGAGCCGACCACTTTCACTGACGAAGAAGCTTGCTGCATGTTTATTCCATTAATAGAGGACTTTCCTAGAGTATATTATCCCAAATTAATCGGTTAGATCTAGCCAGATTTTAAGATGCCCCCCGTTTGCGAGCAAACGGGCTACTTTGGGCTTGCTATTCAGAGTATTCAGCCGCAAAATGAATGATTTAAAAACGCTATTTTTTGCACTCATAAGAGAATGTTTGCCGATGAATGCTCAACAAGATGTCGCTAACGCCTTGGAAATACGCCAGCTTTATAAAACCTATGCCAATGGCGTAGATGCGTTAAAAGGAATCGATTTAACCGTCAAGGCTGGGGATTTTTTCGCCTTACTAGGTGCAAATGGTGCTGGAAAATCAACGACCATTGGTTTAATTGCCACCTTACTAACAAAAACGGCTGGTACCATTCGGATTAAGGGGTATGATCTCGATGCCCAAACCGTGCAAGCGAAATCTTGTTTAGGCTTAGTGCCTCAGGAATTTAACTTAAATATTTTTGAAACCTGCGAACAAATTCTACTCAATCAAGCCGGTTACTACGGTATTCCAAGGCCCGATGCGAAACCCAGGGCTGAATCGCTTCTTCATCAATTGGGATTATGGGAAAAAAGACGGTCTATAGTTCGTCATTTATCAGGAGGCATGAAACGACGATTAATGATCGCTCGTGCGTTGGTTCATCAACCTAGTGTTTTGATTTTAGATGAGCCAACCGCTGGGGTGGATATTGAAATTCGCCGAAGTATGTGGGACTTTCTCAAGCACACCAATGCTCGTGGCACAACCATTATTTTAACCACGCATTATCTTGAAGAAGCGGAGCAATTGTGTAAAAACATTGCCATTATTGCAAAAGGAGAAATTATCGCCAATACGTCAATGAATGCTCTATTACAAAGCCTCCATCATCAAACCTTCGTGTTGAATACCGTAGAGCCGATAACCCAACTACCTAATCTCGCACCTTTCGACGCACTCAAGCTCGATGACAATTCGTTTGAACTGCGCATCGATAATCGCTATTCCTTAAACGATGTGTTTGCGGTGTTGTCCAAACATAGTCTTAAAATACGCAGCATGCGAAATAAAACCAATCGATTGGAAGAATTATTTTTGGATCTAATCAAACATGAACATCAATAAACAAGTCATAGCGTTATACACCTTGGTAAGACGTGAAACAGTACGCATGTTTCGCATCGCATCACAAGTTTTTTTACCGCCGGTCATCACGACCTTATTGTATTTTTTAATCTTTGGAGAAGTCATCGGTGATCGCATTGGCCCAATTGAAGCGGTTAGTTATTCGCTCTTTATAGCGCCGGGGCTGATTATGATGGCGGTCATTACCAATTCTTACGCCAATGTTTCTAATTCTCTCTTTAGCATTCGATTTCAAAAAAATATTGAAGAGATGCTCATTAGCCCGATGCACTATAGCTTGCTGTTATTTGGATTTACCCTAGGAGGAGTATTGCGTGGGGTTATCGTAGCACTGTTAGTTTATAGTGTTTCATTTTTCTTTGTTGACATTGATTTTTATCATCTTCCTTTAACCTTGCTGGTAGTCGTGTTAGTTTCCTCATTATTTTCTTTAGCTGGTTTCACCAATGCCATGCTAGCACGCAATTTTGATGATGTGGCTATTGTCCCCACATTTTTCCTGGCCCCATTAACTTACCTAGGTGGGGTCTTTTATGGGGTCAGCATGTTGCCTCCCTTTTGGCAGAAGATAACGTATTTAAATCCTATCTTTTACATGGTTAACGCACTACGCACGGTTATGATCGGCACGCAAGAAATTAATCTCTTGATATCGTTAGGCATCATTTTAACTATGATTGTAATGTTGACGTTATTGAACTTAGTGCTGTTGAAAAAAGGGGTAGGTATTCGAGATTAAAACAATAGACAGCAGAATTGAAACAGTCCTAGAAGTCTAGGTGGATGCCTCCGGAATGCTTTTGGCTTCTTAGTCTAGCTAAGCTTGCACACCACATTCTCTGTCTGGCTTCCAAATTGATTGTGTTGGCTGTTCAATTTCTTACTGTCTATCTGATGTTAATGATAGTGGATCTGTGGCTGTGATTCCAGTGAAAACAGCCTACTTTTTGCAAAGTTTGTGTTAAGAACTTAGGGTCTTATATGGACTCGACCGTATTGTCAAAGTCTAATCCTCATTTTCGTCTCGCTTTACGAATTTGCAATAAATTCTAATGCGGCGATTATTTTTTTATAAAACCAATCGCTTTTAAACGCTGATCAAGACTTGGATGGGTTGAAAACGCGTTATTGAAAGACTTTACTGGATCAAGGTTTGAGGGATCAAACAAATACGAGGCTTGCCGAATTTGCTCATGTGGGGTTTGGCCGTACGCCTTTGCATATTCTTCAGCATGATTTTGGTGATCTTCATTAATTTTAATTAATGCTCGAGCCATGGGCTCATTATCACGCATTAATTCAACCGAACCAGAATCCGCCATCAATTCGCGAGTGCGACTTAAAAATAAAGCCAAAACGACGGTAATGAGCGGTAAGATATACCTTAGCGCAATAATCACCATCATTAAGCGATTATCCTGGCGTCTACCATTACGATTAAAAATCACTGAATAAAACAAGACATCGATTACAATTAATAAAATATTACTTAATACAGCCACCATTAAGGTCAATTTAATATCATGATGACGAATGTGGCTTAGTTCATGTGCCATGACTGCTTGCATCTCAGCCCGGTCCAACTTTTCCATAAGCCCACGAGTAATAGCCACCATTGCGGACTTCTCACTATACCCGCTTGCAAAGGCGTTCATATAATTGGCTTCAATCAGATACACTTTAGGCATATACCGAAGTCCCGCAGAAACTTTCATTTCCTCGACCACATTATACAGTTGCTTTTCTTTCAATGTAGTAGCGGTTTCTGGGGTAATTTCGCGCGAATCGGTTCCTAACAACATAATGCGATCATACATGGAATAGGTAATTAAGAGAGACAGGGCGCCGATTCCGGCCATAATAAGCGTGGCGTAAGGAACAAATTGAAATGTAATTAATGCAAAAAAACACTGACTAATCGTGGCTTTAGGATAATAGGATTGCAGAATAAAAATATCTGCAACTAAACCTACCCCAATGTAAATAGCCAAAAACGTCAAAATCACATAACGTGTTTTACGTTCGTTCTTTCGAAGCTGCTCCCGCCAATCCGCCGTGGTCGCATGATAATCCGACAAACCCATTATATAACCTGCTGAGTTATAGTTTTACGGTATAATCTTCTCTAGCCTGAATTTGATCTTCTGGCAACGACCAATAAGTAAAGTCTTTATCCAACTTAGAAGGGAAAATACCGACCACCATGGATTCAAAAAAAGATTTTTTCTTAGCATTGTATCGTTCCAGACTGTCATTATAAGCCTGCTTCGCGTACGACAATTTATTTTCCGTATTGACAATTTCCTCTTGCAGCTGAATCACATTCTGGCTGGCTTTTAGATCTGGATATTGTTCAAAAACCACATTTAAACCAGAAGCGATGCGTGAGATCCCCTCTTCGGCAGCAATCCGTTCTTTTTCATTCCCGGCCTCTTTGGCCGCTTCGGCTTGATTACGTAGTTTGACCACATCTTTTAATGTGGTTTTTTCGTAATCCATGTACTTTTTAACGGATTCAATTAAAGACTGAAACACTTTAAACCGGCGATCCAGCTGAATATCAATCTGGCGTTTGTTGTTGTTAATGGCTTCAATTAAAGAAATCAGTTTGTTATAGACACCAATGATCCAGAAAAATATAAGAACCACAATAACTAACAAAGCGATTAAAAATGTGCTCATGATCTGTTTTCCTTTATAGTTCTATGATTAAGTAATAACCTTAAAGTATTGAAAATGCAAACAAATGAGATTTGTAAATATCTCTTTTCTCAAGAAAGCGGCGAAAGTTATCGTTGCTCATCGCGTTTGCCCAATAAAGGTTTTAAAAACTGGCCTGTGTACGACTGAGTGCAAGACGCTACTTGCTCAGGCGTGCCGGTGGCGATAATTTCCCCCCCTTTATCTCCCCCTTCAGGACCTAAGTCAATAATCCAATCCGCCGTTTTGATCACATCGAGGTTGTGTTCAATAATCAAAATAGTATTCCCCTGATCACGTAACCTAGTTAATACTGTTAACAGTTGTTTTGTGTCATGAAAATGCAATCCAGTGGTGGGCTCATCTAAAATATACAACGTGCTCCCGGTACCGCGTTTGGATAATTCACGGGCGAGTTTGATGCGCTGCGCCTCACCTCCTGATAAGGTGGTGGCACTTTGACCCAATGATATATAAGACAAGCCAACGTCGATTAAAGTTTGGCATTTGCGCGCGACAATTGGGATGGCATCAAAAAACTCGCGCGCCTCTTCAACCGTCATTTGCAACACTTCGTGAATCGTTTTACCTTTATAATGAATGTCCAGCGTTTCACGATTATATCGCTTCCCTTTGCAGACATCACAGGTCACGTAAATATCGGGTAAAAAATGCATTTCTACTTTGATTAATCCATCGCCCTGACACGCCTCGCAACGTCCCCCTCGAACATTAAAACTAAAACGACCCGGTTGATATCCTCGCGCTCTTGCCTCAGGTGTATTGGCAAAGAGCTCACGGATGGGCGTAAAAATTCCTGTGTAAGTGGCGGGATTTGAGCGGGGCGTTCGCCCAATCGGACTTTGATCAATATCAATCACTTTATCGCACAATCCTAACCCGGTGATTTCGCGTACTTCGCCAACGATTTGCATACTGGCGCGATTCAACTGATTCGCGGCTAAAGGATATAAGGTGTCGTTGATGAGACTTGATTTTCCTGAACCAGAGACGCCCGTGATGCATGTCATAACCCCAAGAGGAATAGTGACGTCAATCTGATTCAAATTATTACAAGTCACACCGCTGAGCTGAATCACATGCTCAGGGTCTATCGTGACACGCTGCTCTGGGACTTCAATACGAAGTTTCCCAGATAAATATTGGGCGGTCAGAGAACGCTCCTGATTCAGGATTTCGCTGGGTGTACCAGAAGCCACCACTTCGCCACCATGAACACCAGCTCCGGGACCGATATCCAGAACAAAGTCCGCCGTACGAATAGCATCTTCATCATGCTCCACGACAATAACGGTGTTTCCTAAATCACGAAGTCTCGTTAATGTTTTGAGCAGTCTATCATTGTCGCGTTGATGCAATCCGATGGACGGCTCATCTAAAATATACATCACCCCGACTAACCCTGAACCAATTTGACTGGCCAGTCGAATTCGTTGTGCCTCACCACCAGAAAGCGTGTCGGCACTACGAGCTAAAGTTAAATAATCCAAGCCAACATTAACCAAAAATCCTAATCGCTCAACAATTTCTTTATTGATTTTTTCAGCGATTTCTCCACGGCTGCCTGGAAGGGTTAAGTGTTTAAAAAACTCATACGTTTGTTCAATGGAATAAGCCGTTACTTCCGACAAATTTTTATCCGCAATAAACACATTTCGCGCCTCGATTCTTAAACGTGAGCCATGACAAGATTGACACGGGCGTGAGGATAAATATTTAGCCATCTCTTCGCGAACCATGCTCGAATCTGAATCCCGATACCTTCGTTGCATGTTCGGGATAATGCCTTCAAAAACATGTTTTTTTAGAACAAAGCCACCACGAGGACGTTGATAATTAAATTCGATCACATCCTTACCGCTACCATACAGAACCAAATTGCGAATGGACTCTGGCAAGTCACAAAAAGCGGTATTGACTGAAAAGTCGTAATGTTTGGCCAAGGATTCAAGCATGGTGAAATAATAGGTGGTTCGCTGATCCCAGCCCCTAACCGCCCCCTCTGCGAGGCTTATCGTTTCATCATGAACCACCCGTTGTGGGTCAAAAAACTGATCAACGCCTAAACCATCACAAGATGGGCACGCCCCCATAGGGTTATTGAACGAGAACAATCGCGGTTCAAGCTCGCTTAAACTATACCCACACTCAGAACAGGCAAATTTCGATGAAAACACCAAATCATCAAACGTCCCATCCACCGCGGCCACCACAGCCAGTCCATCGGCAAGGTTTAACGCATTTTCAAACGATTCACTTAAACGCTGTGATAAATCGCGCCTAACTTTAAAGCGGTCAACGACGACTTCAATGGTGTGTTTTTTTCTAAGCTCAAGCTTGGGTGGCTCATCCAGTTCATACAAATCGCCATCAATCCTCGCACGCACATATCCTTTGGCTTGAAGTTGCTGAAATAATTGCACAAACTCCCCTTTCCGTTCACGGACCACCGGGGCTAAAATCATCGCTTTACTTTCTTCGGGCAACGCTAACACCTGATCCACCATTTGGCTGATGGTTTGGGCATTTAAGCTACCACCATGAGTGGGGCAACGCGGGTCGCCAACACGCGCGTACAAAAGACGAAGATAATCATAAATTTCAGTAATGGTTCCAACCGTCGAGCGTGGGTTGTGAGAAGTTGCTTTTTGTTCAATGGAAATCGCCGGCGAAAGTCCCTCAATTGAATCCACATCCGGTTTTTCCATCATGGATAAAAATTGGCGAGCATAAGCGGAAAGCGATTCCACATAGCGTCGCTGACCCTCAGCATATAACGTATCAAACGCCAGGGAAGATTTTCCAGAACCCGAAAGACCCGTGATCACAATCAATTTATCGCGAGGCAAGTCGATCGTTAGATTCTTCAAATTATGCGTTCTTACCCCTTTAATACTAATCATTCTAAATGACTCGTCCTGACTTAAAAAAAAACAGATTATATCTCTGCTATACTAATTAAACAAACAATGAAGCACCCTTTAAACATAATAGTTTATACAATTTAAGGATTAAATGATGAGCCGCAGAACAATTTTAAGTTTGTTTCTCGTTGTTCCTCTGTTATGTTCTTCTCTAAGTTATGCAAATAATCCCGGCGTAACCTCTTGGACGCAGAAAACATTAATCGATACTTTAGCTCTTGATTACACCAACAATGACGCCGTGCATAAGCGCATGCGTCCGAATTATAGCTATAACGCTTGGAATGCTTTAGGCGATTTTTTGCAAAATTACGTTCAAGATGTCAACGCCAATAAACTCGTTTTACACCCTCAAGCGATAGGCCCTGCTAGCATTGTCGATTCAGGAGTGGTCAGTAAAAGTAATTTCTTTGCAGGAATTCCTTATTGGCGAGTCCATCAACTTATCCGTATTCCCGAATTGGATTTAACCATTGACTTCACGGTATTGGTGATTGCAAATGCCGAAGGTCAATTTATTATTCCTACTATAAATATGACCTTGCAATGATATTAGTAGAACCCCTGGTGTGATTTTATTTTGACCTTTTATGCTATAATTTTTACTAATAAATTTAGAGTATAGCAATGCCAACTCAAGCCGATGAGTCTTTGTATAAAAATGCCGTGAAATGGGTTCATGACCATCCCCAAGACACTCGCATTTCAGAGAATATAAAACGAGCTTTTTTACATTTTAATAAATTGCCGCCCAAGAATAAAGTCGAGCTGATAACTGCCTTACTAAAAACCACTGGTTTACCTGAAGAGATTAAACAATCATTGCCTTATCTGTCCTTTGATTTGGATGCGCTACCTGATGATATGCTTTTGGAAATTAAAAACTATTTAAATAAATCAGATATAAGGAGTCTAGAAAGCGTCTCAAAGAGAATGAATACACTGTTCCAACGACCAAAGCGGCTGTTGGATAAATTCCTGCAACGTGTGGCCTATGGCGAGCAGGATAAGGTAGAGGCATTATTTACAGAGGTATATCGAGATAATGAGGGAAAGAAACAAGAGGCCCTCCTGCATCAAGGAAGATTTACCGATTATTCTGGTCGAACCTTCAATTGTTCCGCTTATGAATACGCCTATTGGGCAAAAGATACCTATATGTGTCGCATGCTTGAGCGTTATATGGATGATGCTACCAAAGCTTCCATGCTAGAACGTGTTAATGAAATAGAACACACAGGACTTTCGTATACTCAAGACGGTACTGCCTATTGCACGCCTCATTTTGATTTCACCCCATTGATACAAGCACTTCAATCTTACGTTGATAACTATGAGGAATGGTATGCCGCTAATAATACGGGTGCCATTCGTACGGCTTGGTTAGACGTCGGTAAAGCGCAGCGCAATGTTCCTGCTCACGTAGCTCAAGAATATTGTCGACGAGACCGCTCGTTTGACCCGCGGCCTGAGTTCAACGAAGCAACATTACCGCGAGTGTTAACTTTTTACAGCTGGGTAACTGGGCGTGATCATCATTCTTGGTTTCCTCTAACGGCTTCTAATTCTAGCCTTGGTTTCGATTTTGCATTAATACGCGGCGAGGGCATGCGGGCGCGCTCCGTGGCGCCTACGCACGTTGGAGGCGGGATCGCCATTCCGGATTTAGAAGCCATTATCCGCCTCAATGAAGTAAGAACCATCGAACTCACGCAGTCGCGTGAACATTTAAACCCGCCAGCAATGTCGCATAGCACGGGCGTTTGATTGCAGCTCGGTCAAGTATAGTTGCAGCAATTCTCTTCGCCGCATCTCTACTCGAACGGGCTGCAATCAAA
This sequence comes from Legionella yabuuchiae, assembly GCF_900640115.1. Classification (GTDB taxonomy): domain Bacteria; phylum Pseudomonadota; class Gammaproteobacteria; order Legionellales; family Legionellaceae; genus Legionella_A; species Legionella_A yabuuchiae. The sequence goes on along the minus strand of NZ_CAAAIW010000022.1, from coordinate 10,710 downwards.
CGCTCATACTCTGCGACATTGGCGGCGGGTTTAAATGTTCACGCGACTGCGTGAGTTCGACGGTTCTCACTTCATCGAGGCGGGTTATAGCCGCCAAATCCGACACGGCAAGCGGTAGTTCATACGGCGGCGGTCCGTCCCCGACCTGATACGCCTGCGCACCATCATCCCACTGCCCCGCCCTCCACCCCGACGCGCGTACTACCGCAAAATCGAAACCATGATCAGAATTAGAGGCCGCCAGCGGATACCAGGACTTCCTACTAGCTGTTAGCGGACTCGAGCTACTCCAAAAAGTTAATCTACGAGGCAGGGTGTCTTTAGGGATATCTTCTCTATCCACATTGAACGAGGGCAATGGGTCAAACGCCCGGTCTGGATGGCAGTATTCCTGGGCGACATGAGCAGGCACATCGCGCTGCGCTTTACCTACCTCCATCCAAGCAGCTTTCAATGCAGCCCAGTTCTTTACAACAGACCATGCATCATAGTTATCAACGTAAAATTGAAGGGCTTGTATCAATGGCGTAAAATCAAAATGAGGCGTGCAATAGGCAACACCGTGTTGGGTATACGAAAGTCCTGTGTGTTCTATTTTATTAACACGTGCTAACATTTCTGCTTTGGTCGCATCATCCATATAACGTTCTAGCATCCGACACATATGGGTATCTTTCGCCCAATAGGCGTATTCATAAGCGGAACATTTGAAGGTTCGACCAGAATAATCGGTAAATCTTCCTTGATGCAGTAAGGCTTCTTGTATCTTTTCTACTTTTCCTAAGTATACGACTGTAAACAGCTGCTCCGCCTTATCCTGCTCTCCATAAGCGACTCGTTGCAGGAATTTATCTAATAGGCGTGTTGGTTGGAAAAGAGAATACATTCTTTTTGACACCCTCACTAAATTGTTCATATCGGAGTCATTTTTTAAATGAGACCCAATTTCCAAAAGCAGTTCATCAGGTAGCGCATCGAAGTCAGATAACAACCACTGTTCAATCTCCATGGGTAATCGTGCCGTTTCTAATAGTTTGCTTAACGCAATGAGTAGCTGGACTTTATTCTCTTGTGGCAAGGTATTAAAACTCAAAAAAGCTTGTTTTATCTCTTCTGAAATGCGTGTGTCATGGGGATGTTCATGAATCCATTTCACCGCATTCCTATATAAAAGTTCCTCGGTTTGTGTTGGCATAGCTATAACTCCAACTCTATTTGGGTAAATTATAGCATAAAAGATTAAAATAAAATCACTTCAACCGTTGGAGAAAATAGTTAACTACGACTTTTTTGTAAAAGCGCTATTTTGCGACACCGACTATCTCTGTGAATGGTCTGGCAGTAATTTCATGGTCAATGTTATACTAGAACTCAACTGTAACTTATAGAGCTGAATCATGCGGCAATTTCTATCTTTCGTTCTAGCTTCAATACTTGTCCTTGTGGTATCCCAGGTGCAAGCGGCTGAGCTCAGCAATATAAAACAGCTTGAGCAGGAGATTAGCGATGCGGTCATTACCACGAAAATTACCGCGCAATTTACAAAAAGTAAAAACCTTAATCCATTGAAGCTTTCCGTTTCCACGGATAATGGCGTCGTAACGTTAAGCGGCCATGTAAAAAACAAAAATGCATTTGTTTCGGCTTTGCGCATCGCTAAATCGACGAAAGGCGTCAACAGTGTGGACACGGAAAACTTAGATATCAAGCGCGTCAATACGGCGTTTGCCGATGCATATATTACAGCCAAAGTGGAAACAGCGGTCCTTAAAGCGAAAGTACTGGATGATGAGTCCATTCCCTTAGTTGGCATCAATGCGTCCACTGACAATGGCGTTGTTACCTTAACCGGCACGGTTAAAAGTGATAAATCTATTGCGGCCATTTTAAAACGCGTTAGCGCCATTAAAGGGGTTAAAAAAATTATTTCAAACTTACGGGTTGATGATCCCAATGAGAATAAAGCGTGAAGGCTCTAACACGATTTAAATTGTTCGTGTGGGTTTTTGGACGTTTTAAAGTCCCCATGATAGGGTATACCAGGCCCCGATTAGTTCATTTATCCCATACAGAAATTGTTGTTAAGCTTCCTCTAACCAGGCGAACTAAAAACCATCTTAATTCGATGTACTTCGGCGCGTTGGCTGTTGGCGCTGACATTGCAGGAGGATTGCACGGGTTTTATCATGCGGAATCCGCAAAGGTCAAAGCGTCCCTGGTGTTTAAATCGTTCCAAGCCAATTTTTTAAGTCGCCCGGAATCGGATGTTTATTTTGTTAGTACGATGGGCGACACGGTCAAATCGATGATTGAAGCATCCAAACAATCGGGCGAACGAATCAATAAGCCCATCAAGGTGACGGCCTATACACACTATGATCATCCCGAGCAGGCTCAAGAAGTCGCTCATTTTGTACTTGAACTTTCTTTAAAGGTTATTTAGAAGAAAACACGGGAGTCTATGCCAAGTCTGTCCGTGACAAGAAAACTGTCACCAAGAGACTTACCTAAACCAATTCGGCAATTGACAAACCCTATCAGGCATTCTAACTTAAAATAATGTAAGTGTGGTGCGCCAATTTCTCGTACTAACCGCTATTGCGAATGCTAACTCATGATTAATCTTAAAATTAACACACAACCTGACGATGAAACCTGTGGACCAACCTGCTTACATGCGATTTATCAATATCTGGGCCTAAAAATAAGCCTAGAACAAGTGATTGTCGATGTTGAGCGCTCGTTATCAGGCGGGACACTCGCTCCTTTGCTGGGCAAGCATGCCTTAGCCAAAGGGTTTGAAACCACGATCTACATTAATAATTTAGATATATTTGACCCAACCTGGTTTAAAAATGACGAAGTACCAAGCGATATCCTAATCTCAAAGCTTGATGCGCAAATGAAACATAAGTGGGATAAAGATATTATTCAATCCAGTATTGCGTATCAACAATTTTTGGAAATGGGCGGAACGGTTCGATTCACAACCATTAATGTTAATTTGCTTAAAGACTATTTTTCGCAGAACATCCCCATCTTAACCGGATTGAGCGCAACTTATTTGTATCGCAGTCCACGAGAAATCTATACCACAGACGGCGTGGCGCACTATGATGACGTGCGTGGAACCCCCTGCGGCCATTTTGTTGTGCTTTGTGGATATGATGAGAGCAAGCGCCACATCATTGTGGCCGATCCACATCGAGAAAATCCTCTCTCCCATAATAATTATTACAAAGTCAGTAGTAATCGCCTAATCAATGCGATTATGCTTGGCGTTTTAACCTATGATGCAAATTTACTCATAATCCAACCCAAAGGTGATAAAAATTATGCAGACCGTGTTGGTAACTGATGATCCTCAGAGCTGGGAATTCATGGGGCCATCCACTCCAGTTGTTCATGCTTTTGATTATTTATCCAATGAAGCGTATTACCAAAATAAGTCGATGCGGATTATTAATCTTTGCAAGTCGTATAACTATCAAACGATTGGTTATTATGTATCCTTATTAGCGCATGCGCGTGATCATAAAACCATTCCCTCAGTATTGAATATTCAAGATGTATTAAACACCAGTCTCAGCAAACAAATTTCACAAGAAATTGACGAAGAAATTCAGCATAGCTTGCAAAATATTAAAGCCCAAGAATTTATCTTTAGCCTATATTTTGGGCAAAACATGGCAAAGCGCCACTCAGCCTTAGCCAAAAAGTTACATGGCCTGTTTCCGTTGCCCTTAATTCGATTTGAATTAGAAAAGAAAAAGCACTGGTGCATCAAAAAGGTCACCCCCTTATCCATGGCTGACGTACCACCCAATCATTATGAGTTCATGCGTGAATGCGCAGAAGCCTATTTTGCGAAGAAACGTTTTCATCAATGGCGAAGAAAACAACGTTATCATGATTTGGCAATTCTAGTGGATCCTACCGAGGAAAATGCACCCTCGAATCAAAAAGCAATCGAAGCCTTTGCCAGCATTGGAGAGTCGATGGGGCTCAATATCGATCTAATTGACAAAAATGACAGCAAATCAATTGCCGAATATGACGCGCTCTTCATTCGAGCCACCACCGCAGTTGATCACTATACCTATCGCTTTGCCCGCCGCGCGGCGCAGGAAAATCTGGTGGTCATTGATGACCCACAATCTATTGTCAAATGCACCAACAAAGTTTATCTGGCAGAGCTGATGCGCAGTCATCAAATATTAACCCCTGACACATTATTCATCAGCAAATACGATACCGAACTACCTACAATCAAGTTCCCCTGCGTTTTGAAAAAACCAGACAGCGCGTTCTCTCATGGTGTTATTAAAATTGAAGATGAAAAATCACTGCAAAAATCGCTGGCCCAATTTTTAAAAACCTCCGATCTTATTTTGATCCAACCCTTTATTCCGACCAAATTTGATTGGCGAATCGGCGTCTTGGATAATCAGCCTTTATATGCTTGTCGATACTATATGGCTAAAGATCATTGGCAGATTTATAATTGGAATTCCACCGTTGAAGAAATCGAAGGCGGGTTTGATACCATCCCACTGGACAAAGTTCCTGAAGGGGTAATCAAAACCGCGTTGAAAGCCACCAAATTGATTGGTGACAGCTTATATGGTGTCGATATCAAAAGCGTTAAAGACAAGCACTATGTGATTGAGGTCAATGATAACCCAAACATTGATTTTGGCGTCGAAGATCAAGTCATGGGTGAAGCTTTATATCAAAAGATCATGAGTGTATTTTTACAACGCATCCGCAGGAAACATGGTTATGTCTAGTTATCCTATTTTTTCAGTGTTAGGCATCGAAATTGAATACATGCTTGTCGACCGAGATACCTTGGCCGTTCAGCCCAAAAGTGATGTCATTCTTCATATGCTGGCCGGCGAATTAGTCAATGAAGTGCCTTTAGGCGAGATTGCTGCCAGCAATGAATTGGTAATGCATGTGCTTGAATTAAAAAATCATGGCCCTAAAGCCCCCTCCCAACCCATTGCAAGGCATTTTCAACAAACGATTTTAGAGCTACAGCCCCGTCTTCAAGAATTAAATTTGCAATTTTTGCCCACAGGGGCGCACCCTTGGATGGATCCGTTATTAGAAACCCACCGCTGGCCTCATGGGGATAAAAGCATTTATCAACAATATGATGAGATATTTAATTGCCAAGGTCACGGCTGGGCAAACTTACAAAGCATGCATGTCAACCTGCCATTTTCTAACGATGAAGAATTTGCCGAGTTACACAATGCCGTTCGTCTCTTGTTACCCATAATCCCGGCATTAGCGGCCAGCACCCCTTTTCTGGATGGCAAACCCACAGGGCTGCTTGATTCCAGGCTTGATTTTTATGGCCGTAATCAACGCCGTATTCCTTCCATCAGCGGCGACATCATTCCAGAATTCATAACTTCAAAAGCGCAATATGAAGCGGAAATCTTAAAACCGATGTATGAAGATATCCGATCGTTTGATCCTAAGGGAATTTTACAATACGAATGGTTGAACTCAAGGGGCGCAATTGCTAAATTTGAAAGCATGTGTGTTGAAATTCGCATCATTGACTCCCAGGAATGCGTTGATGCAGATATAGCCATTGCACACGCTATACATGCTATTCTTAAATACTGGCATCAAAATTCAGACCTTTATTTGGAAAAACCATACTCAAGCCAACCCTTAAAATCGGTATATGATGCTGCGCTAAAACATGGGTTATCCGTTCAAGTTGATGACTTACAATTATTAGAACAATGGCAATTGCCTCGTCGAAGGATGAATTTAAGCGAGGTCTGGTCGATGCTCATCGAGCGTGTCAGTACAGAGCTCGACTTAAGCAGTCAACTTGCATTAGAACATATTTTAAGCCATGGTAATCTTAGTGAGCGAATGTTACGCGCCTGTCAAATGAACGTTAATCAAGAAACATTAACACAGGTCTATCGCCAGTTGGGCCATTGCCTAATTGAAAATAAGATGTTCAGCGCCTAGGAAACACTCATAACGATAGAAAGCAGGTAAAATTAAATGAAACCCACTGTTTTGGTCTTAAGCTGTGAGCATGGAGGTCATGAGGTTCCCGAACCTTACCAACATCTTTTTGCAGGTCATGAAGAAATCTTAGAAACGCATCGAGCCTGGGATATAGGCGCTTTAGGGATCGCAAATCATCTTCATTCCGTGTTTGATTGCGACTGTTCCAATACCACCATTACCCGCTTGTTGATTGATTGTAATCGCAGCTTAACTCATCCCAACTGTTTTTCAGAGTTCACTAAGCCCCTGACAAAAGAGCAAAAAAAACAAATTATCGAAACTTATTACCACCCTTATCGCGATCAAGTCACTGGCACCATACAGCGTCATATTGATGATGGTAAACAAGTATTACACTTGTCCATTCACACCTTTACCCCCGAGCTAGCTGGGGTTACCCGCAAGGCTGCCATCGCTTTATTGTATGACTCAAGGCGACATGGAGAAAAAGAAGTGTGCCGCATTTGGCAAAATTTAATGCTCAAGCATGCTCCACCTTATCGCATCCGATTAAATTACCCTTATACTGGCTCAAGTGATGGATTTACAGCGGCGCTGCGCAAAAAACATTCAGAACACGATTATCTAGGAATAGAAGTAGAATGTAATCAGGCACTGGTAGGCGATAAAGATTCTATCCAAGCCCTCTATTCGACGTTAAGCGACAGTTTAGGTCAATTATTGGAGATTATATAACTCTTGTTACAACACCAAATAGGATAACCTCGCTAGCAAGGGCTTTTAACCTGCTAATGCATTTTTAAATAAAATTGTTTGTTTTTAGAACAAAACGACGCTAATCGAGTGTATACTTAATACAGCGCCTAGGTAATTTGATGGAGCGAAGATGTGTAAGTTATCGCAAATGGAAGGAATCGGTGTAAAATTTATCGCATTGCTACATGACGCTGGCATTGAAGACCAAGATCAATTACTTGAAGCCTGCGGCCAACCCAATGAGCGCCAGCAATTGGCTAAAGAAACTGGGATAAACTCCAAACTCATCCTCAAATGGACTCAACAAGCTGATTTATCAAGAATTAATGGCATTGGGGAAGAATATGCCGAGCTTTTGATTCATTGTGGAGTAAGCTCTGTACAAGACTTGGCTTTATATAAGCCTGAAAAATTATTGATGCTCATGCAGGAGCAAAATGAACAGGCGCAATTAGTTCGTGCACTACCCGGTGAGCCTAATGTCGAAAGCTGGATCAAACAAGCTCAATCGCTCCCCGCTAAATTAGAAGCTTAACTTATTTTTTCTGGCAATCGGCGCATAATCCATAAATATTAAGTGCATGATCGGTCATTTTAAATTGAGCACGTTCCGCGATCATGGCTTGTCGTTGTTCAATAATTTCATCGACAAACTCTTCAACGCGCCCACATTTGACGCAAACCAGATGATCATGATGTTCACCTTGACTTAACTCATACACTGAGTAACCGCCTTCAAAATTATGACGATTCACAAGCCCTGCGCTTTCAAATTGACTTAAAACGCGATAGACGGTCGCCAAACCAACATCTTCCCCCATGTCTAACAAGGCTTTGTAGACGTCTTCCGCACTCACATGATGATCGCGATATTGCTCAAGGATTTGCAGTACTTTCAACCGCGGCATTGTAATTTTTAATCCAGCTTCTTTAAGCTGCTGACTTTCTTCCACCGTGCCCCCTCGATAACGCTTAGGATGAATTTCTCAAAATTGCATGGTATTATGGCCGAATTTTACCAAACAGGCAAAAAAATGCGAATAAGAAACATTCTCATCTTACTAACTTCTTTTCTAGTGCTTTCTAGCTGCGCTTCTTATGATTTTCAGCGACGCCCTGTGCAACAAGGAAATCTGCTGCCGGAATCGAAACTAGAACGTTTAAACATTGGTATGAGCAAGCAAGACGCAGCCATCTTAATGGGAACTAGTCTATTAAGTCCTGTTTTTAATAACGACCGCTGGGATTATGCTTATACTTGGCGAAAAGGGAACATCGCAAGCGAAGTTCGCAATGTTAGTTTGTATTTCAAAAATGATAGGTTAGTTCGTATTGAGCATCATCCATAAGTTAAACCAGCTTTTGAATTAACATGGCCATCCCCAAGATAATGCTGGTTAATCCGATAACCATTTTTAAATGATATACATGGCTTATTTTTACCACATAGGTCGCTGGTAAAACGGCAAAACCGCCGCCTATCAACATAGAGATTGCCAACGTCCAATTGATTTGAACGGTTGAAAGCAATAAATAAGTTGAAAAACCAACCAAACTGACCACGCCTTCCGCCAAGGCGGTAATGCTTACCGATTGTTTGTTTAAGATCCCAGATAATATTTGTCCACTGGTTAAAATAGGACCATACCCACCCCCAGACATCCCTTTATTAAAGCCTGCTACGAGACTCACAAAGCCCAGTCTTGACCAGGAAAACCGAATCGGAGCTCTGCGAAGAATGACGACAACTCCAAGAAGAACAATTAATACCGCAATGTATAATTCCAGTAACTTAACCGGCATAAAAACAGCCATTCCAACCCCCACAACAATTCCAAAAAAACCTAACAGAATCGTAGTGCCGACAATTTTAAGAATCAGGGGATCTCTGAAAGAAACGTTTTCAAACCAATGATGAAAAAAAGCAGCCGATAAGCCAAATAAACATGACAAGAGCAAAACAGGGGGAATAATTTCCAAGGGTGGATACCCCAAAAGGATTAATACCGGTGTGATCATTCCAAATCCCATACCGGCATAAATATCTAAAAATTCAAGTAAAAAGCTAATGATGATGATATCAAACGCAAGAAATTCAAGCATTGAAGTTCCATATCGTTATTTTTCCTGAAATGACTCATTAGTCTAGTGCAATTAAAATCATTCACAAGTCCTACGCATGAAAAAATCCTATTCAATACATTGGTTCTCAATTACTGTGATAAGTTACATACTCATTTGTTGAGCACTAGGCTCTGTAACTACTTCATAAACTCCTTGGGCAAATGAAGGGTCGAACAATTGAAGAACAAATTCAATTTCTTCCTTATGTTGCGATTGGTAATCATCTATCAATAACTGCTCAAACTGTGAAATCCTATCCAGTGAGTCTTCCTCGCCCAAGTAAGCTTGGAGAAATAACCCGTGATATAAACACTTATGATTTTGACTGGAAAATTCTAATGTAGGTTCAGGCGCATAATAGTCAGCAATGAGCCAAGCTGCCAAGCCTACTCCCATCGCTAGTGCCGCTAAAGGTAAGAAAACACAAGACGCTAGCGCAAGACCCGCACCAAATCCTGCCATCACATTGATAGCGCCCACATAAGCAAAATAAAGCAGCGGGGATAAGGCACTTAACAACGTAGCCCCAACGGCAGGGGACACTAGACTTATCATTAAGCAAAGCGACGTGAGCGTAATATCTGCAACAATTAATGAATACGTACATAACAGTCAATAAGGAATAAACCCTAAGCCAACTAATAAGGCTCCTATGCCACAATTTAAAACAAGATTTAACGGCTTTTTATAAAGATGGATTAAAGATTGCAACCCCGCGTAGTTGGATTGTCTTTTTTGTTTATGATGTAAAATAACCTTTCGCAATTGATTGGAAAGTGGAAAAAGGCGCTGACGATAGTCACATAATTCCTCGGCGCTAAATGAATCCAAATGGGTAGATAATAACGTTAAGAAACGTTGACGACAGGAAATAATATAAGGCGAAAAATGCTCTGGGTTCTCTTTGGAAATAAGAGAAAGTGCTTCTACATAGGTATTTAATGCTTCTTTAACGTTTTGTTGTTACTCTGCTTTTTTTGCAGAATTCATAAGAAACTTAATCGCATTTTCTCGTGAACGTTCATCCGTTGGAATAGGAACATTGGGTGCAGTAAACCAACTCCAAATCGATACCACTGTCATCTTACCTATCTCCTGAAAGAATTTTGCGGAGTCTACCATACCCCGCAAAGAGCGATCAATTTGCTTTCAATATGAACTTGATTTGCCCGGGAAAGTTCGTAAAAAATGGCCAAATGTTCTATATATTAATTACAGGGATATTAATGATAAGGAAATATCATGGACCTTCTTTTTTTAATCCTATTGATTCTTATTTTAATTGCAGTACTACCCGCATGGCCCTATAGCCGACGATGGGGTTATTATCCTACCGGTGGTATTGGCTTATTACTTTTGATTTTAATCATTTTGATGCTCCTTTGAGCGAAACTAAGAAGTAATTACTGTGCTCATTACTGCCAGTTGAATGAGAATTGCACTGAGTTTATATAGTCGCTGTCGCGTAATGGCTCATCCCATTGTGAGTTTTTTAAAATGCGGCAGGGCGAAAAAGAAAACGCATAAATCACGCATGTTAAACGATCACGGGTATATACCCGTAATCTTTCAAAATGCGTGTTTTTAGGCGCCTTTATTTTTTGTCCTGCCGCATTTTAAAAAGCGAGTAATGGCTCATCCCCTTGCGAGTTTTTTAAAATGCGGCAGGGCGAAAAAGAAAAAGCATAAATCACGCATTTTGAAAGATTACGGGTATATACCCATCGGAAATCAAAATCCGAAAAAAAATATTGAAATCATGGATCTAGTATGATCAAATGCGCACATGAAGAGAAAATTAGAAGCAACTGAGCGCGAAAA